>NZ_CP044399.1:2705350-3381687 GCF_008931805.1 Moritella marina ATCC 15381
CAAATGTACCAGCGATTAAAATCGATAATCAACACCGACAGAGACTGTGACTTCTTCTGATCTTTCTTCACCATCAGATGATAAATTAGTATTTTTATCTGTTTGGATCTTCATCGCATCGTATTTGACTTCAAGCATGATGTTAATGGTCTTATCGGCAACGTGAGTTTTAATACCTTGTACCCACATAATATTAGCCACTTGCATATCAACGCCTGAATATGATGAACCTAGATTAACATTGAATACAGAGAAATGAGTCTCGTTCCAAGGATGTACCGCATACAGGTTTACAGAACCAAGGTGGGCGTCATTACCTTGCAGTGTTTGCTGAATATCATTCTTTGTCACAGATAAGCCGCCTAAAGGTGAACCCGCGATAGCAGAGTTAGCGAGTTCTGACAGGTCTGCGGTTTTAAAATCGATGTAAGTATAATTTAATGAAGGAAAAAACAATGTGCCATCGTCACTTTCTAACGGCAGCATATAACCTGCGGTGTACATACCGGCAGCATCGTCTAAACGATAAAGGTCCATGTATGCACCACCAAAGCGGTCGAAATGAGCTGCGCGAATACGGGCATTGTTAGACTGAGTGTAATATTCAGCGAAACCGATTGTTTGCGATATATCACTGGTTAAGCCACTAGCACCACCACCAGCAAGTAGCTTTAATTCACCGGCGTCACTGGCAAATACCGCGGCTCTGAAATTACTGTTTCTTGGGTCGGCATCATGGTATTCCTGAGACTCATTAGCCAACACACTTGAACTACATGCAGCGCTGATCACACTAGCTGCGATTAAAGATAATAACGTTTTATTCATACCCATGACTTTCTCCAAATAACGATATAACGAGTCGATTAACTTGGTGGGGAATATGAATGAAGCAGGCATTTAATACCACTTATAGCCGCTATTAGCGATGCTAATAAAACCACGAGCACCGTGATGGAAAAGACTTATGCATAAAACTTATAATGAAAAAATAAACCTCAATTACCTGCGTATATTTAATGCTATTTATCAGGCAAGAAGCACCACCATTGCAGCTAAAAAATTAGGTGTTACCCAATCTGCTGTCAGCCAAACATTAGCAAAATTGCGCGCATTCACTGGTGACCGTTTATTTTATTCAGCCAACAATGAGTTAGCACCGACACAACGTGCGATCATCATCAATGAAGGTTTAAACGAGAGTATTCAAGCGATTGACGACTTATTATTACCGGTGAGTTTTTTTGATCCTGAGCATTTCAATGGTGAGCTTACGGTGGCGGTATCAAGTGTATTTTTAGAAAGTTTTGCCACCGAGTTCACTACCTCAATCATGTTTGAATCTTTGCCTAATGCCAAAATAAATGTCACGACATGGACAGAAAACACCATGAAAGACATGATTGAGGGGCGTGTACATATGGCGATGAACTTCGATCCGATCAGCACACCAAAATCAATACGCTGCATTCCATTAACCCAAAGCCAAAGCATGATCGTGGCCCGAAAAGATCACCCCTGGGTTACAGGCGGTATGCAACAATCTGAATTTAATCAATATCCACTGGGCGGCTGTCTATTACCTGATACCCTTGAAAGTGAATCCTTGTTCCAGTCTCGTGATTTTAAGTCATTCGATTTAAAATATCGTTCAGCAAGTATGTCAGTGCTTAACTGCTTGGCAAAGCATTCTGATATTCTGGCGCTCACAGAAACATTATCCGCATCAGTTTGCGACGACGACATGGTATGCATCCAACCGCAATGGCTTAATGACAAGCTGCCGAACAAAATCAATCATGCCTTCTATTATCTTGAAAAAAACCACCATGTACCTTTATATAAATTTAGCGCAGATATAGTCAAAAAAGTGATTGAAGATAAACTAGAGCAAGTACGTAGCCGCACCCTCATAATTAGTTAATTAACATCATGCTAACGACTGTAGAGACATATTGACGCCTTAATAACTGTCTTATTAATACAAATTTGATAGACTGGAAATCATTCCCTTTTTAACGGCAAGACAGGCATGAAAAAAGATCTCTATAACACATTAGATCTGAATTTATTAAAGGTCTTTCTGATCCTTTCTCAAGAACTCAACATGAGAAAGGCATCTGAGCGATTGTTTGTGTCTCAGCCTGCGATTAGTCAGTCATTAACCAAGTTACGCCATCACTTTGATGATGAATTGTTTGTAAAAGTGCCAACCGGACTCAAAGCAACGCCATTTTCAGAGATCCTCGCGACGTCCATCGCACCGCATTTAAATGGCTTAGCAAACAGCATTAATCACAGCTTACATTTTGATCCTACAACACTCGATACATCGCTAAGAATAGCGCTATCTCCCGTCGTATTGTCATGCCTGTCAGGTTCGCTTTATCAAGCACTTAAAGCATCAGCGCCCAATGCTAGTATTGAATTGGTGAGTTGGTCTCGTTCTACGCTTGAAGATATTCAAAAAGACGATGTATACCTTGGCATTAATTATGATATTCCCGCACCGGCAGAAGTTTATAGTAAACAATTAGCAGCCTTACGCGGCCAAGTGCTGGTCAGAGATACCCACCCAATCAAGAGCACACTGACCACCCCTGATGATTATGCTGGTTATGAGATTGCATCGATGATATCGCCCGGTTGGAATGAGAGTTTTAGCCTAGCAGCAGAGACTATGAAAGCCCATGGTCTGGAATATAAAATAGGCTTTCGCTCTGAATTTATCATGGTATTACTGGATATTATTCAACATACCGACATGTACCTGCCCCACTCTAATCTTTTCCCTATTCAGCAATATCCCAACCTGCGCGCGCTCGATGTAGAAATACAAGGTGAAGCTTTCTATATTGACGTTTACAGTTATTGCCATACCAGACACCGTAATAGTGCGCTATTTAACTGGTTATATGAATTAATATCAGATGTAATTCAAACACAATTACAGCTCAATCATAAGTAACGCTTATCAGCCAGATAAGGTATAACGTTTAGCCCCGCGCCGAGTATTAAAATAGTATTCACTAAAAATTATTACTCTTTTAATACAGGCGCATCCTATGCATAAGATACTTATTCCGTTCCTACTGATCAGTTCAACATCTGTGCTGGCTAATACGGTACATATTTCACCAGAAATGAAAATTGGCCCTTATGTGGGTTCTGGTATTTCTGGTGCGGGTCTACAGTTAGGTTTGACTGACACCTTCGGCTTGGATGCCGTTTATTTATCTTACAGCCATACTTCAGCACAGTTTTTATATCTTGATAACGACAGATTAAAAACATATCGAATCGGGGCACAAAAGCAGCTCGTAAATAAGCCTAAAATGTCACTACAACTAGAAGCGGGTTGGGTCGAATATGAGGGTAAGCAAAGTGGGTTGTGGAGTAATGATATCAGATATTCAGAAGCGACTGGTGCCAGTATCTCGGCTCATTGGGTTATTTCAGTGACAGATAATATTGCCTTCAGAGCGGGAACGGACCTTAACTATATTGATCGCGATAAAACGTTTTTACCTTATGACCTTACTGCTATGATTTCAACTGGCGTTATCTTTAGTTTTTAACTGCGTTACATTCCAGCAGCCATTACAGTCTCAATAATAATAGAGTTAAAGCTCGACTTCATTATTGACCAGACCTGTTCATTATAATTCCGCATAATGTATTATTATAATGTAATGGGTTAGTACAGATATTAAGCATAAATAGATTAGATGTAGTTTTCAGATCATTTAGACTGAATTAAATATTATTTTCGATATGATCGACAGTCAAAATAAGTATGCACATTTATTATCGGTATCTCGGCATGAAGCTATCCCCTACAATCGCCTATTTTTCATTGCTAGCACCTTGTTATGTAATGGCAGATCAAACATCACTCGACCATCTCATGGATATGAGCCTGGAAGATTTATCGATGTTAGATATTGAAATGGATACCGCCTCTAAATCCAGTAAAAAACTGGTCGATATTCCGGCCTCTGTTTACGTATTAACAAATGAACGCATTCAGCGTAGCGGCGCCCGCACTATCACTGAAGCACTGGCATTAGTACCGGGTCTAACAGTCACAAAACATTCAGAAACAGAATGGTTCGTCTCTGCACGCGGTTTTCATGATGGTCTGTTCAATAAACTGCTAGTGATGATGGACGGACGTTCGTTATATAGTCCATTGTATGGCGGCGTTTATTGGAGTGATGTCGATTATGTACTGGCTGATATCGATCGCATTGAGGTACTAAAAGGCCCAGGAGGCACTATTTGGGGCGGAAATGCGGTAAACGGGGTGATTAATATTATCACCAAAAAAGCCCAAGATACCTTAGGCTCTCACGTGTCAGTCACTGCCGGTAAATACGGTACACAGGAAGTCAGTCTCAGACACGGTACGCAATTAGGTAACAATATTTATGCTCGTGCTTTTTATAAACACAAAGACCAAGCGCAAACAGTGTCTAACGAAGCGCAGATCTGGACTAGTGATACCGCAGGGTTCGTATTAAGTAAGTCCCTTGAAACAAGAAAATGGGATATACGTGTGGGCGGTGAACGCACCACTTATTCAACCCCTTGGTATGTTGACGATTACACAGCTCCAAATAATCCCGGTTATAGCTACTCATTACTCGATATTGAAAGTTACTCTGCTTATGCACAATTTAATTATGAGCAAGAAACAACGTCAGGTGGATTATTAAAGTATTCTTTATGGGCCGAGCATAATGCCGACGAAGCGAAGGATGCTCCGGGAAAAATCACCACTGTCGATGCTGATACTAACTATAATTTTGAATATAATACCCAGCACAAGGCTATTATCGGTGGCGGACTCCGCTATATCCATCTCAATTTATCCGATTACGATGATCAGTTATCACCCGCAGACGTTGATATGTATGCGCGATATTATTCAATAACCAGCGCTGATGATGTCATCATCAATGCGTTCTACCAGTCTGAGCTACAGATAACGGAACAAGTCAGTCTCGTCGCTGGGGTAAAAGCTGAATACTTTGAAATCAACGATTCAATTGAGTTCTCACCGCAACTGAGAGCGCTATATCAATATTCTCCCGTTCATAGCGTTTGGACTGGTATCGGACGTGCTGTCGCAGCGCCGTCTTATTTAGATACCCATTCATATTATGTCGAGAGTAATGGCAGAGATGTTCTACTTATGTTGCCTACCGCCGATATTGATAACGAATCCGTGACTACAGCGGAGATTGGCTATCGCTTTATACCAACCGACTACTTTAGCATTGATTCGACGTTCTATTACTCAGCCCACGACAATGTGAGGGGTGTTGACTATATATCTAACGATGATACCCCGTACATTGAACCCGACTATGTATACCTGGCCCAAAATAATGCCGATTACTCTGCAATCTCACAGGGTCTAGAAATAACGTCAGCATTAGAGGTTAGTCGAAATTTACGCTACAACTTAAGCTTTAGTTATATTGACTTAGACGCAACGTGGGACGGAGGCGAAAACTCAGATGGGTCTTCTGAACCTTGGTTTGAAATGCAGCAACAATTAACGTCATTACAAATGCAGTGGGATATTACCGACAGCCTGCAATTTGATCTGGTCGCGAAATACCAAGACACAGAATATAACGAAATTTACCGCCAAATAGATCCGTACTTTTCTATGGATATCAGACTCGCTTGGCAAAAGCATAAACAAGCGCCTTTGTTTGAGTTAATAGTTCAGGATATGAATGAAACTGGTTACGCGGATTATTGGGGTGAGTACTCAAATGAAGAGTTAGTATATCTAAGGGTGTCACATGACTTTTAAACTGCCCTTGTACCTGCTTGTTCTTGCTAGTTTAATAATGAGCCTGAACCTTGCGAGTGCGGCCGATAAACCTAAGTTCAAGAGTTACCAAGTTAAAGCGGTATATGTATTTCGTATCGCTAACTTTGTGCATTGGCAAAATGAAGCTGACATGCAGACATTACGTTTTTGTGTTGAAGGTAATGAGCAAGTGAAAAAAACCTTGTTAAGTCTGCTTGTGGGAAAAGAGATCAGAGGGTTAGCCTTACAGGTTAGCAATGAACTTAATGCCAACTGTGATGTTGCGTTTATTTCAGCAATCGATTCTGTATCACCATTGGCTAAATATGGGCCGTCGACATTAACCATAGGCGATAGCGCAGACTTTACAAGTCTAGGTGGCGCGATCCAATTACAAACTAAAGGTAAGAGAATAAAGCCATTAATCAACCTCACCAATACCAGTAAAGCTGATTATGTTATTGGTTCTAGCTTAATGCGTATAGCAAAACTAGAAGGGGTTAAATAATGACTCAATTTAAAGCTAGGTCGATCAAACATAAATTACTAACACCTATTTTGTTATTCATTTCGATCACTTTCATTATTTCCCAAGCGATTAACTACAGTGTGACTTATGAAAAAGCAAAACAAAACTTAATCGACCGTGTTCACGTATTGGCTAATGGCGTTGCTTATAACCTGCAGGCTGCGATCCTATTTGACGATGCATTGTCCGCGAATGAAATTTTATCCGCATTTAGTGCCGATAAAGAAGTCGTTAGAGTGAAACTTTATGATCAAGATAATCATGAATTTTTTGCCACTTATCAAGTTGAAGATGAAGACATCAACACCCCGAATAAGGCTCAACTAGCCATGATTAAAGAAAATAATATGGTCATTTCAGATCAATATGTTTTTCTATTAGTGCCTGTGATCTTAGAGCAAGAGCAAATTGCCATGCTCAGAATAACGATCTCAACGGCCTCGTTTAAGCTCATTTTGGTCTCAGTAATCAAAAATGGCATCATCTTCCTGTTCTTGCTTTCAGCGGCTGGCTGCATGCTCTACTTTAATATTCAGCGAGTGATCATCAAACCGGTATTCGCACTTAATAAGTCGATGCAGGTATTTGTTGACGGCCAAAAAATAACCCAACAATTGAATGCCTCTGCTGATGATGAAATTGGTGATTTAGTCAATGCATTCAGTACCATGTTGAATAGGTTAGAGCAACGTGAACAACAAATTTTACTCACGATGGATAAACTAGAACAAGAAAAGTCATTTGCTAATGAGGTTATCGAAACGGTGCAACACGCGCTTGTGGTGACAGACAAAACGGGTAGAATCGTTCACTTTAATGCAGCAGCGAAAGTGGTGTTTCAGTGTGATAATGAAATACTGAAAAATACTGTTATTCAACAACTCATTTATACGTCAGATTCCCACTTGATAGACTCAGCACTTAATGAAGGCATTGATTTAAACGATAAACAATTCAAAAGCCAAGACCGATGCCAACAAGAACAGTTTTTACAAGTCAGTAGTCGCAAACTATCAAAATCAACTAAAACACTGTTTGCGATCCAAGATGTCACACTCCACGAAGCGTCGATAAGCAAACAACGTCTCGCTGCAAGCGTGTTTGAAAATAGCCAAGATGGTATTATTGTTATTGGCCATAGCGGTGTGATCAGTATCGCAAACCCAGCCGTAACAACCCTACTCGGCTTTAGCAATGAAGAACTGATAACACGTTCAGAAAATGAACATAGCATGTGGTCTGAGTTTAATGAATTAACACCTGTCGTATTCAAATCAATGGAAGAGTATGGCCACTGGCAAGGTGAAGTTTGGGAGCGTCACAAAGATGGCCGATTGATCCCACTGCAAGTGAAGATAAATCGTATTATAAACAACGAAAAACAAGATGTATTTGATACTTTCATTATTTTATCTGACATCTCTCATATCAAAGAAATCGAACGCCTAGATCACTTAGCGCATCATGATGAATTAACAGGTCTTGCCAATCGCACTAAACTTTACGGCGAACTCAACGAGGTCGCAACTTACTACCACGATTCATTAGCTGAGTTTGGTGTCATTTATTTAGATCTCGATGGTTTTAAGTTAGTCAATGATACCTATGGCCACGATGCCGGTGATGAAGTACTTAAACAAGTCGCAAAACGATTACAATCGCAAGTGCGAGAGTCCGATCTGGTTGCTAGACTATCAGGTGACGAATTTGTACTGCTGATTAGCCCCACCAGTAAAGACAAAATAACCATACTAGCAGAGCGGCTGTTAACCACGCTTAAACAAGACATCATTTATAAAGAGCAAACACTACACATTGGCGTAAGCATTGGTATACACCTGGTTAATAATGGCCAACGGGATATAGCCGCGATCCTCAAACATGCAGACTCTGCCATGTATCAAGCGAAGTTAGCTGGTAAAGGTAAAGCGTTATTTTATAAAATGGATATGCCAGAAAGTAAGCTAGGCTAGGTGAAGACATATTGACGGGAATGAGTGGAAATGGGCGAACGGACTTTATCTTGTCAGTTCGCCTCAATATATGTGCTTTCTATTTACACTGACTACTTTCTTACTACTTGCTGAGAATCGACACGCCGTCAATTTGAGCCACAGTGCTCGCATCAGTACGTTCAATTGTTTTAACTAACACTGATTGAATCGTTTCATCTTCACGGGCATCACTTTTGCTTAAGAATTTTTGCGATTGTGGTTCAGCGCCTTCTTCTAATGTAAATGTCATCACCACTTCCGTTGCCGTATCCGCAGTTACACCAAAATACTCTATTGATACCAGTGGATAGCCTTTAAAGCCTCTTTTAGCGAGCTTTTCAATACGTTTTTTTGCTTTATCTACATTCATTTATCTAGATCCTAGTGGGCATGAAACCTGAAGCTATATAATACAAGATATCTGCTTATTATCTTAATTATATTCAGCAATTAAACCGTATATATCGATACGCTATCATAAAGCTTATTCGCCTCGGTATGCAGTACGTTAGACTGTTCGTTAGCATCAATAGAGTTCTCGGATAAAATATCGGCAACATTATGAATGTTGTTCACATTTTCAGATATCTCACCAGTTACCGCGGTTTGTTGCTCAACAGCAGTCGCTATTTGCGTCGACATATCAGAAATTTTCTGAATAGACACATTAATATCACTGAACGATTCAGCCACTAGATCTGATTCTGAGACGGTAGATAGTGCCAGTTTCTCACTTGATTGCATCAATACGGTGGCCTTACCAACAATGTCTTGCAACGTTTGAATGGTTGTTTGAATTTCGCCAGTAGAACGGTGGGTTTTTTGAGACAATGTCCTGACTTCATCAGCAACCACCGCAAAACCACGCCCAGCATCGCCTGCGCGGGCCGCTTCGATAGCGGCATTCAGAGCCAGTAAGTTAGTCTGATCGGCGATGGTTTGAATCGCCACAAGGATACTGTTGATTTCCAGTACGTGCGTATTCAACTCTTCTACCACATCTGATGTTTCTTTAATGCCAGACGACAGATCACCAATAGATTTAATTGAACCAGAGATAATAGCCATTCCTTTTTTTGCACTTTCAGAAGATGCTTGCGCAGAACTTGCAGCCTCTTCCGCATTGCGAGCAATTTCGACGGTAGCACTTGTCATTTCGTGAACAGCCGTGGCGACCATCGATACTTCAACCTGCTGCTCTTTGATGATGTTACTGCTTTCATGCGATTTTGATTGGCTTATTTCTGCCATCGATTTTAGTGTTGTGGCTTGATTTTTAATTTCTTCAACTAACGATCGCTGACTTTCTGCGACATCATTAAAGGCCTGACTCAACTCGCTAATTTCATCTTCATTATTCGCATCAAGACGATGGGTAAGATCACCATCCCCAGCGGCTATTTCTTTTAACGATGTAGTCACGTCCTGTAACGGAGTTAATAATTTTTTGATAAAGAAGAACATCAACAAAGACACAATTAAACTAACTGCCAAGGTCGCAAATAATTGTAAAAATGCATTGTCGCGAATATCTTGCGTAATACGGGCGCTATCGATGACGATAATTGTTCTTAAATTAGTGCCAGCAATTGGAGCAACATAGATAGCACTTTCTATACCATTAATCGTGTCATGATAAAGCGCAGGCTGATCGTTCTTTAAATATTTATTATCTAAAGATATATCCGTTAATGTCTTATTAATAAGCGCGGTATTTACATCTGCAAAAATTTTACCTTCATTCGATACCACGAATATTTTACCATCACCAGGAATAAGGGTTTGCGCTAAATTGGAAATTAAAATATCAATTTTAACGTCAGCACCAATCACCATATAGGTGCTGTAAAAATTCATGGCTCGACTGATAGAAACAACTCTATGCCCAGTTGCCGCAGCAACGGTCGGCGTATCCATGAAAACCTTATCGACCGAAGCATTTTTATACCAGCCCCATTTTCTTGGGTCGTTATTACCTTCTGGCAGGTCAACATCATCCGCGTTCTTTTGCTGACCATCAGGATAAGCAAAAAATACATTTTCAAAACGACCTGCATTTTTAATTATTTTTAAGGTACTGCGGATCATCATTAAAGGCGTTTTGTCAGGCATACTACTTAAGGTATCAGATTTAGAACTTAACCAATCAGTTAACGATTTATTGTATGAATTTGCGGTGCTTTCTATTCTTGATAACGTCTCATGTTCAATTCTGTTTTTAGAAGAAAAGTAACCCGTTGTTCCGACGACTCCAGCCCCGATAAATACAGCAATCGATGCGGTTAATACTAATCGAGCCTTCAATGTTATTTTTTTCATTTTACGTTCCAAATTATAGACAAACAGGAATTCCACACCTGTTATTAACTAACAGTAATCAGGCGTCTATCATTGGGTCTCGTAGACCGTGTGATAGGCATGATGCGCATAGCGGAATATTACCTTAGATTTTGTTTATGCAATGAAAGCGAAGGTTGAGTTGTGACAACCACCTAGTAATGTAGGGCTCTTTTCTTTCGTTTCATAATTTAAACGAAAGCTATGTGGACAATAATAACGCAATACCGGGGAAGTACAGTGAGGTTAGTACTGCCAATACGAGCATATCGGCAGTCATTATTACAACTATGAAGAACAGCTCAGTACCATTTTACGTCCCCACTCAGGTGGTAATGCAGCGAGCTTTTCAAATTCAGAATGTTCGGCAAACGGGTCAGCTAACACAGCCATTAATTCATTAACTAAGCTGTAATCATAATCAGTTGCTTGTTCAATTGCTTGCTGGGCTAAGTAATTGCGTAAAATATACTTAGGGTTCGTTTGATTCATACGTATTTTACGTGCCTCATCAGCACTTGATTCTAACGCTAAACGCTGTTGATATTGCACAGCCCAGCCATCAAACGCTTCACGGTCGATAAACTGATCACGTATCGCTGTATTTACCACGCCTTCAGCACTCTTTACAGCAGCCTCAGAGCTATCAAAATCACCTAACATACGGAAGAAGTGGCTGTAATCCACACTGCTACCGGCTAATATTTCTAATAGGTTTTTAATCAACTCACCATCGCCATCTTGCACTTGCTGTAAGCCCAATTTAGCGCGCATTAACTGACGTAACTTAGCCAAGAAAATATCATCATAGGTTTTCAATATTTCATTCAACGGCGCGATATCTATAAACGGTGTTAACGAACGACCTAACGCCATTAAGTTCCAATAACCTACCTGTGGCTGCTGATTAAAGGCATAACGGCCTGAATAGTCGGTGTGGTTACAAACATAGCCAGGATCGAAATTATCCTGAAACGCAAACGGACCATAATCAAAGGTTTGACCTAAGATCGACATGTTATCGGTATTCATCACCCCGTGCACAAAACCAACGGCTTGCCAATGTGCCATCAACTCTGCTGTTGTCGTCACCACTTGTTTATAAAACGCGAGGTAAGGTACTTCGGCATCGAGCGCCTCTGGGAAATGATTCGTCAACGTGTAATCCAGCATCAACTTTAAATCGTCTAAACGCTGGCTATAATAAAAGTGCTCGAAGTGACCAAAGCGCACATGAGATTCAGCCACACGAACGACCATCGCCGCTTGTTCAACTTGCTCACGCATCACAGTATCACTGCCGACCACCACGCTTAATGCTTGCGTCGTTGGAATACCAAGACCTTGCATTGCAGCGCTACAGAGATACTCTCGAATACTTGAACGTAATACCGCACGACCATCACCTTGACGGCTGTAAGGCGTACGGCCAGCACCTTTTAAATGCAGATCCCAAGTATGGCTATTGCTGCCATTAATATCGACATGTTCAGCCGTTTTTACCTGTGCTAACAATAACCCACGACCATCGCCTAAATCAGGGTTATAGTGACCAAACTGATGACCCGTGTATTTCATTGCCAGTGGTTCAAAACCGTTCGGCAGATAATTACCCGAACATAATTGCAGCAATGCATCACTGTCAGCAACTACGTCCGCTAATCCCAATAACGCCATAACGTGTGGATTGAGGCTGACCATTTTCGGATCACAGATCCCATCTGGCATTTGTTTATTATAAAAATGCGCAGGTAAGCTCGTATAATGGTTATCGCATACAAGTGCATCGATACTGCTTAGCCGATTATTATTTTTCATCAAATTCCATCGAAATAGAGTTAATACAAAAACGCTGACCTGTTTCTGTTGGGCCATCAGGAAATACATGGCCTAAATGCGAATCACAGTGACTGCACGTCACTTCAATGCGTTGCATCGCTAAGCTGTTGTCTTCGGTATAGATAACCGCGCCATCTTTGATCTCTTTATCAAAACTTGGCCAACCGCAACCCGAATTAAACTTACTGTCGCTAGTAAATAACTCGCTACCGCAGCACTTACACTTGTATACGCCAACAGCGTTATTGTTCAGTAACGTGCCCGTGTACGGATGTTCAGTACCTTTTTTACGGCATACGTAAAACTCTTCATCGGTTAATTGTGCTTGCCACTCGGCGTCTGTTTTAGTCATGTCTTTGTTCATACTGTTTTTGTCCATAAGCTGATACTCCTCACGGTTAATGAGTTGATTGTAAGCGGCCGTACAACGTTTGATAAAGCCCTTCAACCTGTAATAATTCATGATGTTGTCCTGACTGGCTAATTTCGCCATCGTCGAGCACATAGATCAAATCGGCCTGTTTAATAGCGCTGAGTCTATGGGCAATAATTAATGTCGTTCTGTCTTGTAAAAATTCACTCAGATTATGATGTAAACGACTTTCAGTTTCGGTATCGAGTGCCGATGTCGCTTCATCAAACACCACCATTTGTGGTTTACTTAATACCATTCTAGCAATCGCTAAACGCTGACGTTGACCACCAGAAAGACGTACACCATTACGTCCGACTAAGGTCTCTAATCCATGGCCCAGTTGTTGAATTGTGTCAGCCATTTCGGCAACTTGCAGCGCTTTCCACAGTTCATCATCGCTAAATTGATGACCCATAGACAAATTCTCACGAATGGAAGTATTAAACAAGATAGGCTGCTGTAATACCGTGGCAATGTTCTCACGTATTTTATCATAACCAACTTGATTCAGCGGTACATCATTAATTAAGATCTCGCCTTGCTGTTTCTCATATAGCCCTAATAACAGCTGCACTAATGTTGATTTACCACCACCACTGACGGCCACAATGGCTACTTTTTTACCTTTCGGTATGGTTAAGTTTACATTACGGATGACTTTGTTTTCTGCATTATACGCGAAACACACATCTTTAAACTCAACACTGACGCCGTCTTGACTCGCAAACGGATCTACGACACACGGATGTTGTGGCTCTTGGGTTAATTCAAATACACTGTTTAAACGTTTCAATGCTGCTGATGCGGCAAAATAAGTATATTGAATGCTTAACAGTTCCTGCACTGGTCCCATCATAAACCACAGATAACCAAATACCGCGAAGATCTGACCAATCGTTAAATCAGCAAACACCACCATTAACATGGCAATCGCACGGAACACTTCAAAACCAATCAAAAAGATCGTAAAGCTTAGACGATTAACCGCATCGGTTTTCCATTGTGACTGGATCGCGCTATCACGTAATTCACCAGCAGCATCAATAACACGACTAAAATATTGTTTTTCACGTTGCGCTGTACGTAACTGCTGGATTGCATCTAAGGTATCAATCAAGGCTTCTTGGAAGGCTTCAAACGCCGCATTTTCACGGGTTTTTAAGTTTTTAACTCGCTTGCCGAATGAGCGAGAAAAGTAAATAACTGCTGGATTCAGCAATAAGATAATCAGCCCTAACTGCCAATCAATCCATAACAAAATAGCCGCAGTACCAAGGATCGTCAACATACTCACCAGAAACTTAGACAAGGTTTCGGCCAGGAATTTGTCGATTGTTTCCACATCAGTGATACAACGGGAGCTGATCGCACCAGACCCCTGAGTTTCATATTCAGTTAATGATACCAAGGGTAAATGGTGCATCAATTTATCACGAATGTAGAAACTTAAATGCTTACCGATAATGGTAAATTGCCTTGCTTGCCAAACTGACAAAACAAGGCTGGATAGACGCAAACACACCACAAAACCAAGAATAGCTAAAATATATAACTGTGGTCCCCACCATGATTCTGGAAACATATTCTGCATTGCTTGCACTGCAGCGCCGGGTTTCTCCAACAACACCTCATCCACCAGTAAAGGCATCATCAACGGAATTGGCACACTGACTAAAGTGGCAAATACCGCAATAATATACGCGCTGATCAAAGGTTTCTTGTGGCGTAATACCCGTTCACGGATCAACTTCCAGCTAATCCTATTGCCTCGATGTCTTAGATTACGCGGTGAAGTATCTTGGTCAGACGCGCGTGTTGATGATTGCGCTTGTTGCGGATCTTTTAGATCGTCTTGCTGTTGAGATTGAGAAGTTGTTTTTATCATAATGCTCTAAAACCACGTCACCCTTAAGTTGTTACGAATGATTATCAATTACAATATTATGCCGTAGATTCACTCGCAACAACAGCTTTAATGCCTGCACTGTGCAGCTTAATGCAGATATCACCCTGTTTAAAAGCGATAGTCGGATTGGCTAATTGCTCACCTTCCACGTGTGGCGCTGAACGCTTAACTTGAATACTGCTGTCATTCGTTAGTACTGTATCAATGTTAGGATTAATTAAACGCAATGCGTAGTCTAATTCGTCCATACTCGTGGCATTACCTGGTAACACCAGTTCAATATGTTCCCAACCCTGTTGTGGGTAGTGTTTCGCTGGTAACGGCAGTTCCACACAATCAATTTGCCAATCACCTAAGGTTAACGGCTCATCTAAGACGATAATATAAATAGCCCGACCGTTGACGATACTGTCAGAAATCACTTCACCACGTTGTTTAAATTCAGCTAATAACGACTCCGCAAGGACAATATCATTCACGCGTAACGCCACATGATCGCACCATAACACATCCGATTTTAAATTTGCTTGTTGGCGTAATCCAAGCTGCTCAGCAAAGGCTAAGATCGCATTAGAGAAGCTTGACCACTGTTGAGTTAAGTGTTGATATTGCATGGTAATTCCTTCAATTAATATTTGAATCTAAGTCTGTTAATGATACCACAATGGTTATTTTTACTCCGTGGTTTATAAAATAACCATTGTTGATTTAGTGCAAAAATTTGCAACTCAACGCTTATTAGCTCAAAAACACAGAGCTTTTAGGACATTATCCTGCTAAATTAAAGAGGATTTCTTTGAATAACATCTCTTAACTTTCAGACTATATGGGTGTACTAATGAATAATGCTTTTGATGCAGTAAAAAGTGCTCGTCGTAAAAACAAGCTAAAACGTGAAATCCTAGATAACGCGAAGAAGATCCGTGATAACCAAAAACGTGTTGATCTACTTGATAATCTACTTGATTACCTTTCTCCAGAAATGACTCAAGCAGAAATTGTTGAAATCATTGCGAACATGAAATCTGATTATGAAGATCGTGTTGATGACCACATCATCACAGGTGCTGAATTATCTAAAGAACGCCGTGAAATCAGCAAAAAAATTAAAGCGATCACGAAAGCGGTTAGCACAAAATAATTCATTCAATTGAATCAAAGATTAGAATATAAAAAGAAATCGAACGCTATACACCTACACGATAATTCGCGCCTAAATAACTTTTTATAGATGGCTTTTTATAAAGCACCTTTATAAAAAAGTTATAAAACATAAAAAGCGGATATCAACATTAAGATAAGCACCAGAGACACAAGTACGCTTGCTCGGTTTGGTGTTTTATCTTAATACCCTCTCCAGTTTTACTTTCCGGCCCTATTACATTCCTTTAAAGACCAATATCTTAGCTATTAATATGTAGCTTACCAGATCGCTTCGTCTGCAGATAAACACGCCTTTTGATCATTCTAGTCGCTTATCGATCAACCGATATAACCTTCGCACGACTCTAAAACCCCCTTCATTTAGCCCAATTGTAACCTAGTGTAACTTTACTAAAACAGATCACACTTTAGTAAAACTTTATTAGTAAAACCCAAGATTGACTGTAGACTGCATTTGAATTCACAAGGTAATCAACTTAGCAGCCCTGTGTTTATTCCCCCCTTGCCAATAAACAGAGACAAATAAAATGAAAACAATTTTTACTAAACTAACGATTGTTACTAGTTGCATTTTTACAGCGCTATATGCCAATGCAGAAGAAATCACTTCGCCAGCACATAGTCAAAATCAGCCTGCTGAAATAAGTAAAGCAGCTGCAATAAATGAACCGACCACAACAAATGAACCAAGTTTTAACTTTTACGGTGAACTCGGTGTCGGTGGCCACTCAGCACTAGAAGGTGATGACAAAGGCCGCTACAGCGATGGTACTTATATTGAAGCTGGCCTAGAAATGGAAATGGGCAACTGGTTTGGTTTGCTATACGCAGAAGGTTGGACTGTACAAGTCGATGGCGAGGGTAATCCATGGGCTACAGGACATGGTTGGGGCGGTTTCGAAGGCGGTGTTAACCGTGCTTACGTTGGTTACCGTACAGATGACAAAACAGAAATCATTGTCGGTCGTAACGATTCCTCTTTAGATGATGTTCAATGGTGGGGCGATGCGACAGTTGAGTATGGTTATACCGTACCAAATACACGTGATCTCAACTTAGCCGTTAAAGTACAAAACCTCGAAGGTAAATTACGCTATAGCGTCTCTGCTGCGCCAGAAGGCAAGTTTGATGAAGATGATGCACTGGTTAATTTTGGTAAATACGACCGCTACGCCGACAAATATACTTACGCCGCAATGGCCAATGGTTATGTGCAATATGATCTATTAGAAGACCTCACATTATTAGGTGGCGCAGAAGTCACTGATGGTGCGGGTGAAATGGTATTAGTGGGTGCGGAATACAAAAATGTTGCCGCGCGTGTATGGCATCACACCGACCAAGGTACTGACACAAGCGAAGGCACTGAAACAGGTTTCATGGCCAGTACTTGGTATGAAGCAAGCCAAGGCGTATACCTATCTGCTGGTTACAACTATGCTAATAACGAACTAGAAACAGCGGAAGATGAAGTGACTTCTTACGTCAATGCAGGCGTATGGTGGGAATATGGCGGTGGTAAATTCGCAACCGCAATGGACAGCAAATTTTACTTAAGTAACGACACTTCAGACTCAGACAACCAAGTATTTATCATGCAGTACTTCTACTGGTAATAAGGAATTAAGATAATGACACTGAATAAATCACTTATTGCGCTAGCGATTGGCGCTGCAGTATTAACGACAGGTTGCACCACAACGCCGTCATCAATTTTTTCAACAACGAATGAGTTAAAAGCCACAGAGTTCAAAAACGTTATCGACCGCTCTGGCTCACCAGAATACATGCGCGATTACGATTTTGATGACCACCAACGCTTTAACCCATTCTTCGACCTTGGCGCGTGGCATGGCCATTTGCTACCAGACAACGACGAAGGCATGGGTGGTTTCCCTGGCACGGCGCTGTTAACGGAAGAGTACATTAACTTTATGTCGAACAACTTTGACCGCTTAAGCGTGTTCAAAGACGGTAAAAAAGTAGCCTTCACTATGGAAGCCTACAGCTTACCGGGCGCTCTGGTACAGAAGTTAACATCTGCTGATGTAACAGTTGAGCTAACATTACGTTTTGCATCAAACAGAACATCATTACTAGAAACAAAAGTAACGTCAGCATCACCGGTTGAATTAGTTTGGGATGGTGAATTACTTGAGAAGAACCACGCGAAAGAAGGTAAATCACAATCAGATAAAACTATCGACCAAGCCTATCCTGATTACGACCGTGCGCTTGTCGCAACAGACGACGGCTTAACGGTTACCTTTGGTAAAGTACGTGCGACATGGTCATTACTGACATCGGGTGATTCTGAATATCAGATCCATAAATCAATTCCGATGGAGACTGTGATTGATGAGCATAAGTTTACCTCTAAAGCGAGTATTGCAGGTTCAACAACCTTCTATACAACTTATTCGCATGTGCTAACAGCTGAAGAAAATCAGGCTGAACAAGCAAATATTAAAGCAATACTCGCTAACCCGACCGAATACTTAAATGCGTCAGAACAACGTTGGGAAGGTTATTTAGACAGCGGTTTAACCAATACGCACGCAACGCCAGCACAAGAGCGTGTAGCAGTAAAAGCGATGGAAACCTTAAACGGTAACTGGCGTGGTGTCGCTGGTGCAATGAAGTTTGACTCGGTTACTCCATCAGTAACTGCACGTTGGTTCTCGGGCAACCAAACTTGGCCGTGGGATACGTGGAAACAAGCCTATGCAATGGCACACTTTAACCCTGACGTAGCGAAAGATAACATCCGTGCGATGTTCGCTTATCAAATCCAAGCTAACGATTCAGTGCGTCCATGGGATGCGGGTTATGTACCAGATTTACTGGCTTATAACACTAGCCCTGAACGTGGCGGTGACGGTGGTAACTGGAACGAACGTAATACCAAACCAAGTCTAGCGGCTTGGGCTGTGATGGAAGTGTATAAAACCACTGAAGACAAAGCATGGATAGAAGAAATGTATCCTAAATTAGTCGCTTATCATAACTGGTGGTTACGCAACCGTGATAACAATGGCAATGGTGTACCTGAATACGGTGCAGCGCGCGATAAAGCTCACAATGATGTAGACGGTAACATGTTATTCACGGTTAAACGTGATGGCAAAGA
Organism: Moritella marina ATCC 15381; assembly: GCF_008931805.1. Taxonomy (GTDB): domain Bacteria; phylum Pseudomonadota; class Gammaproteobacteria; order Enterobacterales; family Moritellaceae; genus Moritella; species Moritella marina. The sequence continues at coordinate 2,724,495 of NZ_CP044399.1, forward strand.
AACGACTTATGCGGGTATCGAGAAGTACAACAAGATCCTGGCTGAAGGTAACTTTGATCATATCGAAGTACCAGCGCAAACAGCGGTGTCTTGGGAATCCGGTCGTGATGACGCTGCCGCATTCGGTTTTATCGATAAAGACCAGCTAGATTCTTACGTCGCTAACGGTGGTAAACGCAGTGACTGGGATGTGGCATTTGCACAAAACCGCGCTGAAGATGGCACCTTACTTGGTTACTCGTTATTACAAGAGTCTGTTGACCAAGCAAGCTACATGTATAGCGACAATAAATACTTAGCACAAATGGCTGACATGTTAGGTAAAGATGATGAAGCGAAAGAATTCCGTGGCAAAGCGGATAACTTAGCGACTTATATCAATACTTGTATGTTTGATGAAAGCACTGGTTTCTTCTACGATATTCGTATTGAAGACAAGCAACTGGCGAACGGTTGTGCAGGTAGCCCTATCGTTGAACGTGGTAAAGGCCCTGAAGGTTGGTCACCACTATTCAATGGCGCTGCAACACAAGACAACGCAGATGCTGTCGTTAAAGTAATGAAGGATACCAGCGAGTTCAATACTTACGTACCCCTTGGTACTGCCGCGATCTCAAGCCCTGCTTTTGGTCCTGACATTTACTGGCGTGGACGTGTATGGGTTGACCAATTCTACTTCGGCCTAAAAGGCATGGAGCAATATGGTTACCGTGAAGATGCTGTCGAAATGGCAACGGCTTTCTTTGATAACGCCGATGGCCTAGTGCAAGACGGTCCAATTCGTGAGAACTACAATCCGCTAACAGGTGAACAACAAGGCGCGCCAAACTTCTCGTGGAGTGCCGCGCACCTATACATGTTGTATAACGACTTCTTTACTGAAGAAACGAAATAACGAGGAAACTAACTTAATAACGTAAACAAAGTAAAGTAGATAAAGCACAGGTACATAACTAACAAGCTAAAATAGCGTTTTATTAACAGTTGGTTACCCTAGGCTATTACAATAATAAAGGTCATCACTACAAGGTGATGGCCTTTTTATTTACCCGCTAACAATGCTAGTCTAACTGTCCCTCAGTTAATTAGCAGTCGATGTAATGAAAGCGCAATCCACAGTATTCTCTAAAGCACGATCTAAACTACCTTCTCAAGAAAGTCCATTTATGTTTCTCGCCCTTGCCGGTATTGTCATGACCATGACCTTTTCCGCTTGGAATGCCATTGATGGGCACAAAACCCCATTTACTTGGGTTAAACGCTTTTCACAAACGTCACGAATAACATCAACACGATTTAATTCTTTTTGGCTCATAGCAAATAGCATGACACATAGCTCTGAAGAGGATTATTAATGGAACAGATCCTATCAGAATGTGACATCTCTAAGTTGGGGATATGTGACATTACTATATTGGGTTAACACCTACATTAGTTGTTAAACCCCAGTTGAAATGTCATGTCTTGCCACCAGTAGAAATGTCGCTTTTGGTGTTATTTTAAAATAGATAATACTTAGCAATAAATCAAATTATTCATGCCTTACTTGAAGTGCAGGCTCTAAGCTCATGAGGGTTAGCAAGCACCGGGTTGATTGCTCTCAGCTGCTCCAGAGCTCGCTGTTGTGCTGAGCGCTTCGGCGCTTTCTTACTACGAGAACGTTTATCTTCAGCATCTAATTTTTGATGTTCTACCTGAGCTAATTTAAGTACGGCTCCAAGCCTTTTGTTATCAACGACTTGACCTTGATCTATTTTTTGAAGCTTATCAAATATCTGGTAACGCAAAACGCGGTCACCATAACGAATAGCAATTGTACCATCTGGATAATCAAGAACTTGAACCGTTTCACGTGTTAACCTGTTATTTTCCTCGGTAGACTCAATCATATAAAGTACTTTATCGTATTGGATCGTCAGTGAATTTGATAGCTTCCTTGTGTCTTGCCAAGAAAAAATGTCATCTAATTCATCGTATTCGTCTTCATGAATAGGTCGATGCATATCTTTAGTGCAAATAGGGGGCTTGGCAAATCGACGATTAAAATCATCAATAAATTCGGGTAACCATCGGTTTGCATCGGTCATATTATCAATGCCTTTAAGCCGCATTTCTTTAATCAACCGGTCTTGTAACGTTTTATTAGCTCGTTCAACGCGGCCTTTAGCTTGCGAACTGTTTGCACATATTAATTCGATGTTTAAATCTTTAAGCGCACGACCAAATTGCGTTATTTTAGCGGTTTTAGCGGTTTTAGCATCTCGACTATTCACTTTAAATACGGCTTGTTTCTGAATTTGTAAATTTCAAACTCATCAATTTACTCGTCGCGTCATCAATATAAACAAGTAAGCAGCACTTATCGCTGCGTCCTTCAAACCAATCATGATGAGGGCCGTCAATTTGTATCAGTTCACCTAGACAGTCACGACGATAGCGAGGTTGATAGACTTGAGGTTTGCGTTGAAAATGAGGTTTCCAGAGGCCATCAGCAATCATCCAGCGGCGTAATGTCTCTAAGCCAAGAGAGATATCATGTAATTCAACAAGCTTCTCATGAGCCAACGTAGGACCAAAATCACGATAGTTAGCGGTAATCAGATCCAAGACAGTTCGTTTGAATTGATATTTGTGCTGGTTATTACTTGGCCTGCCACGTTTATGCGATATTAAACCTTCTGGACCATGTTTTAAATATGCTTTAGTCAGTCGATATATTTGCCGCGGGCAGAGATCAAGAATAGAAGCGGCTTCGACACCCGAAATGAGTTTATCAATAACGTTTTTGATGGTGCTAATTTTGTGTATTTCATTATCAGTCATAGTGAGTAACATCATGTGAGTCCAAAGCATCTAAAAAGATGCTTTGAAGATAGTTCAACATGACATTTCTGATGGTGCCAAACATGACATCTCTACTGAGGACCTACATTAGTTATGCGTGTTAGGTACAATATGTTAAATAGCACCCTAATTGATAAAATTTAGAGAGCAAGTGGCATAGCGTACTATATATTAAATAGGGTCTGAATTGATGAAATTTAGTTGGTGGGATTATCTTACTGTATGTTGAATCTATATAGAGTAAGTCGTTCGCTAGATTGACCTCGCGAACTACTTACTTATTTAGGTTTCACATAACATGCGTTATGCGCAGAGAAGTTTAACAACGCATGATCGGGGTATGAAATAGATATTACCTAGTAATATCTATTTCGACTAACTACGCGCCTAGAATAATTTTTGCTGGGAGTTAGTTAGCTATATTTCACGAAGCGAACAGCTCTTAATGCGGAGATATTAAAAATTATGGTGATTCAGGTTTTCTATACGCTCTGCTAGCCAAACTTTTATAATTGATTGCCTCGTTACGCCAACTCGACTTGCTTCGCGATCTAGTGAATCGATCATCCACTCAGGGAAATCAACATTAACTCTTTTTGTTATTTGTGTCGTTCGCTTTGCTTGTGATAAATCTAGATCAGCGAGTACATCATTCCCTTCATCAAATTTCTTATCAAAATTAGAAGCTTTCATAAAATGTCACCTCATTTTTTCTTGAACGTCTAACTGAAATTATACGAATATTATTATTTCTATACGTTATTACAGCTGACCAGTGTTTGCCATTATGGAATGCAATAATTACAAAGCGAGCTTCATCACTTGTGTTTGCTGGGATCTCTATTAAATTAGGATCATTCCATAGCGATTTTGCATCGTCAAAATCGATACCATGTTTATCGAAATTGGCTTGGCTTTTATTTGGATCATATTCAAAATTATTCATGGTATAAAAAATATACCTTTTTTGCGTTTATTGCAAGTGTTGGGGTATTTATTCTGTTGTCACAGAATAAACATAGGCCGCCGCAGGCGGCCTATGTTCTAAGGAGGTATAATTATTATCGCCAATTAGGATGTCTATGATAATAATATTCACGACTATCATTTACAGCTATACGGTTAAGTAAAGAAGTAATTCTTTGTCTTGGCCGCGACTGTGGGGTAAATACGCTTGAGCGCGGGCTATGAAGATCTCGGAAGACTGACATATTTACCTCGCCTTTAAACCCTTTTACTATTTTTCCCGTACGATTTGACAGTTCCTGCCCTATAGACCATAAAGTTCCACCATCTGCACTATGACACACTTCTAGATTAATACGCGGATAATGATCATATCCATTTTTAGAAATAACATCTGAAAGTTCTCGCCCAGAAAGAAGCCCTTCCTTTAAACCAACAATACCTGTATCACCATGCGCACGAATGGTAACACTTCCGGCGTTGCTAAGAAAATAACTTTCATTGGCCAAACTTGCAAACGACTTTGAGCGAGCTATTAGAGTGCCTTTTGCCCTATTAGCACTCTTCATCGCATTGTTTATAGTACGCTGACCTAGAACTTTGCCTACTCCCTTACCCACCCCAAATGTAGCAAGCCCAATCACCGCCCCGATACCGGCGTTTATCGCTGCGTCTTTAGGGCTTGCGCCTGCTGCAACATTAATTCCAAAGTCCGCCGCCCCCGACACCACTGCATCCGCTACAGCAAGGCCAACTTGCACGCCGGTTTTTGCTCCGACCGCAGCCGCACCAAAGCCACCACTGAGAAAGCCTAGAGCTGCCCCTATCCCGACTTGTTTCCAGTCGAAGCTGGTTCCAGTGGTGGCAGCTCGAATACCTTCCACGGCTGCTGAAACGCTAGCGCCAATGACGGCGCCAATGACGGCGCCGATTATCAGGCTCATTATCGCAAAGTGACCGCTTGGGTCCCTTAAATTTACCGGGTCTCCCAGGCAGTAGGCGTAGGAGTTGATGCCCCCTTTACCAAACGGGCTCATCGAATCCATGGCATGAAAGCGCATCAGTCTGGGGTTATAGACACGGTAACCGTTGCCCAGGTGATACAAGCCGGTCACCGGGTCCTTGCGCTCCCCGTTAAAGCCCATGGAATTTTCAGCCAGTCGGCTTGACGCAGCATTTGGTTGTGCTGCCTGACTCGCTGCCGCCATGACTGGTGTTAAGCTCGCCAGTGGGTAAGCCGCCACTAATGCCGATGAACGTTTGATAAACTGTCGCCGTGACGCATTGACGTGTTGATGGAATGGTGCTTTTGGTCGATATAGTTTTCTGTTGTCTTTCACGTTAATTACCCTTCTCCGTATGGCGTGTATTGGCGATTAGCCTGCACTCGTTCGTCAGTGGTTTCAGATGTACTCAGGGTGGACAGAATACTGCCCTGGCTATTGGGAATGAGAAACTGGTGTTGATTCGAGTTCCCTGACTGAACCGTACGACTTCCTGCCGCCCCGCCTACTCGCTGGTAGCTGGTGTGTACACCTTCCGATAATTCATTCGCCAATTTCTCCCCCTGGTAATATAGGTAAATAAGGTGGTCTTCATGGGTTTGTGATACCACCTGACCCATTGCGTCATAATGATAACGCGACAATTCCTGCCCATCCTCTGTAACGCTTTCCATCTGCTCCAGTACGTTATAATGGTAGGTCCTACCTTGCTCGTCGGCGAGTAAATTCCCAGCTGCGTCGTAATTAAAGGAGCTCCTACTTGGGTAGCTGGAATGGGTATTGCTCATGTCCTGTAACTGAACAGGGTTATCGCTGGCATAGGTGAAAGTGGCAATATTGGTTGTGCCGTCGGTAAAGTTACTTTCTGCCTGGGTGACATTGCTATACACGTCATAATTAAAGCGTTGGGCTTTGATGATATTGCCGTATTCATCTTTTGGCGCATTCGGACCAGTGCAAACATAAGTTACTAATCGATGAAGGTCATCATAGGTCATGGTTTCAGTTGTTACGTTACCCCCCTCCCGGTACACCTTCTCACTGATTTGTAAATCACTGTTAAAAGCTTGCGTTAAGGTAAACTCTTCAACGTCATTTATCGTGACGGTTCGACTGGTCTCCAGCCCTGTTGTATTAAACGCCAGATTAATCGACACCACATCGTCACCATTGCGGGTGTCATAGCTCACCGGGCGACTATAAGCGTCATAAGTTAAAGTGGTGGTCGTAGTCTGACTACCTTCTGTTGAAGTCACGGTCTGTAATCGGGCATGTTCATCATAGTGATAGGTTGTGTTATTACCAAAGAAGTCTGCCTTTGAGAGCAACTTTCCCTGCAATGAATAGCTGTACGTGGCACTACGCTTGGTACCATCATTTAACTGCACCGACTCTGATAGCAGCTGGCCAAGTTGATTATAACTGAAGTCCTGCTGACCACTTAGGTTCTGCGCGCGCGTTATATCACCGGTGACGGCATCATAATCAAACACTTTGGCTAAGTCTAATTGCCCTGCGATATCGACTGAGAGAGGGGACTGGTGATATTTATTGTTATTGAATCGTAGCGTATCACCGTGTGGCGTGGTTTGCGCTGATGGCATCATTGAGGAGCCGGTGTAGCTGGCACTTCTATTTACCCCTGCGACCTCACCTTCCGTCATGCGTGACAAACCATCGTATTGACACTGGCCCAGGTTGATATCATCGACCGCAATGTTAGTAGGTAATGCGTCGGTGGTAAAACTGGCATACTCAACTGACTGCGCCACGGTTTTACCATTAATTGTCTTGTTGGTCGCTACTACCCGGTCACTGTTGTCGTAGCTTTGCGTAGTTACATGTTGATTGGTGTCGGTGGTGCTAATCAGGTTGGAATAGCCATCGTAATTGTATTGGGTGTAGGCCAGACGATTACTTGCCGCATCTAATGTTTCTTTAGACACCTCCAACCCGGCATTATTATAAACCGTAATTTCTTTCGATAGCCCTGGGAGTTCATTAACAATTGTCAGTGTCGCCAAATTCTGGGTAATTAACTCTATTCTGCCATCAGGATGAGTGACTCTATTAACCTGCCCATTGGTATCGTATTCATACGTTGTGGTTAAACTCAGCTGCTTCCCCTCAAGCCAGTCACTGTCAATTTGGGTTACCAGCAGGCCGAAGTTATTATAAAAAAGCTGACGAATAGTTTTTAGTGAGCCGCTAGCATCACTTTGCTGCACTTTAATTTCCTTACCAGCGTTGTTAAAGTGCTGAACCAGCTTATTTCCTTTTGCGTCCGTTGTGGTTAGCGCATTGATTCCGCTGCCAAGCTCATAACTAAAGCGAACCGTTGCCGCATAAGCGGTACCGGGAGCCACCGTATCAGTCATTTTTCGACCGATAGCGTCATAGGTAGACGTCATTGCAATGCCTTCAGCATTGACACTTTCAGTACCTTGCCCGTCCAAGTAGGTCATGGTACTTGACGTGTTGGCAGTAAGCCCGTCATGGGTTCTAAGCTGTAGGGTTGTCTTCACTGCGTCAGTACTGAAGTCATAACCATAGGTGACCGTGCTTACCTTTCCGTTAACCGTAACTTTTTGTGTTGCCAGACGGCCATATTCATAGTGGTTACTCTTGTTGGTGCAATAAGCCATCTGCACGCTGTGGTCATGATAGGTTTGCCTCTTAATCAGCACAAAGTACTCGTTACTGCTATTGAGCTTGGGAAGTGACAGATAGGTCATATCTGTATGACGAGGAACTTCGCCATGAGCGCTACTGGCCGGAATAAAAGATTCTCGTTTGAGCAACGACACCATACCGTTAGGCTCGGCTGGACAATGGCTACCTTCCCCTGAAGCAGGGTAGAAGGTGCGGGTTATTTTACTCCTGCCTACCTGCTTAATGTAGGTCTGGTTACCATAGTCATCGTAATTGTACGTTATGCTGAACGTTTTCTGCTTCCCACCCTGGTAATAGGTGGTTCGTTGCTCGTTGACAAAACTGTACGTCGCTGGCTGGTATTCAATACCAATATCTAGGTTGGCAAAATAGTCATTCTCTTCTTTTTTATACATCGTACCATTTTGTCGATATTCAGCGTGCGCGAGCAAATGATACTTGTTGTAAACGCGCACCACCGACTGACTGCCATTGATGGTTTCGGTGCTGCTGTATTGGTACTCCCTGCGCGCCCGAAACAAGGTGTCTTCACCCGATATCCAGGCTTGGTCACTGGCAAACCCCAGGTAGTTTTTATCTGAATACGAGTACGTTATAACCTGCTCAGGCTGATTTTTACCGGGCGCGTTACGATACTCGGTAATATAAGGGACTTTGGAAAGGGGGGCACCGTTGGGTAAGGAGTGACCATTATCAAGGTAGGTCATTTCCTCAATCATACCTGATGCATGAGTCACTTTTTCTATCACATCGTAACCACTGCTCTTCACAAAGCGGTATTCTATCTCGATGGGTGAAGGTTGCTCTGGCATCGTAATGGAAGACAGATGAATGTCTCTTCCCCCCCCCAACTTATCGAATATCATCTGCTGATAAACAGTAGCATTTACACTGTGCCTCACTACCGCCTGCCACTTGTTTGTCCACCAATCAATAGTTAACTCACGTCCGGCACTGTCGTATATACGCCACAGCACAGACTCATTCTTAAACTGACCGTACTCAAATTGAATAACAAGGCCTTGTGGTGAGACCAACCGACTAAGCGTTCCCTCTTGATAACTGATAAAATCCTGCCGGCCATCTTTATAGACCACTTTTATTTCTTTGCTGGCATTCAGATAAAATACCCTCATATCCTTTAGCTTTCGGTAAGGAATATCATATTCATTTTCGCTGGCGTTCCATTCAATCTTAAAACTTTGCCCAGTGGATAACGATAATGTATTGCTCGACTTACTGAATCTACTTAATGAAATCCCCCACCCCCGACCAAACCCCATATCCAGTGAACTTGCAGCGTTATAGCTCAGCAATAAGGAAAAAGGAGGTCCTGATGTTTTATGGGATAGGAATTCACCTAGGTTAACAGAAAAAGAATAGCTTCCCGTCCGTGGGTCAACGCCGGTATTAATGTGTTCAGAAAAATTAGATGCATTACTTTCAATCATGATTACTATCTTCGTTAAGATTTAATTAAAGAGAAGAAAGGAGTCAATAAAACCCCTTCCGATTATAGTTGAATTCTGGAAGTTGTTGAGATGTAACCACCTATCAATAACTATCGGTACAATGAAAGTGACGATGAAAGTTATCTCTTTCCTCAATCATCACGTCATGGTAGGTAGTATTTGAATTCAATAGATACATCATACTTACAGCCTAAAAGATGGAATAGTCACCATATCGATAGCCCCAACTTGTCTTCCTAGCGATACTAATCTCGCCTTTATTTCCATATGAGTCATAGAAATAAATGTCCTTATTTAGATGATCGGGTTTTAACTGGCGATATAAAAAAACTCCATCATGCATACGTTCCTTCCCATCTCCATCAATATAACTATTACCTCTTCCGACTAACAAGGAGAATACTAATGAATTAGTCGTGTTAATATTATAGATTTCACTTCTGCCTTCACTCCAGCTAGTTGGAGTTTGGTGATGATTGTAGAGAGGAAAAGAATCTGTAATTCCGCCTTGATTAGGAGCGTAAAGGTAAAACGCACTGTTAATGGCATCATTTCCAAGTGTGCCCTTCGCAAGAGAACTTGAACCTATAAGGTACTTCTTATTACTTCCAGGCTGACGGTGCGCGCCGTTATAATCAACGCTGTGTAAATTGAAGCCTTGCGCTGTGTATCGCTTCGAGATATTGAAAGTTGAGTTCACCCAACCTGAATCTTTTTTGGTCACTACAAAGTCGTCCATCAATGTGTAAGTCTTTTTAACATGGACATTCAAATAAACCGAACCATAGCTCGTATCACCTTCGCAAGTGGAGAATTTGGAGGTTGAGCCATCCTTACTTGCGGTAAGTTCAACGCAAATTGACGCATCATGATTTGATTTTGTCGATAAATACAACGTCTTGTATGAGGCAGAAGAGGGGGAAGCGGCGGAGCGGGGACTGCGAACGGCGTTTATGTCATGTAAGAAGTCATTTCCTTTTTCAGTTACAGCCCAATTATCCAGCGCCGCTCCTGTATATAGATGCTTTAGCTCCACTTCGCCTAGCGTATACCCATCGGCAAGTTCGTATACGACATTAATTGCGGCCTGCATAAGACCGTTGTTATAGATTGCGGAGCTACTTATACCAGAATGGGTATATACTTTCACTGACTTAATCCCAGAATCAGGAGGGCCACCATTGGCCAACACGCTGCTCACAGGGGCTAACAACCCAATCATTATTAGTGCAATTATTTTTATCACTTAATCAAACTCCTAAATTTAAGATATTGTTATATTTAGTATTTTATCTGAAATTACCGTAATATTTTACTTAATATCCGCCAACAGTTTCTTTCCTATTTTTACAAAATTCAGCGGAATTCTACGACCATAGTCATTGAGTTTTAGCGAACATGGTTTTCCAAAAAGGTTCCTTTTTTTGTGACTAAGAGACAGGTTTGATACCATTAATCGTTCAGGTCAATTAAAACCCATAGAACAAATAGATATATCAACCCATATATAGATACCTAGTCATGGGTGATTTTTCACCAATGTTATCAACCTAATTTACTCCGTACAATTAAGCTTACGTAAGCGTGTTTAAGTGAATGTAAGATATTGATATTTTTAATTACTGCCAATCAAGGCTTAAGTGGACTTTCTTTTTGTGCTTTTATTCTTTGTTCTGGCTTGGGTGCTTAAGGAAGGTTGAAGTCATGCAAGGTAGTGCGCACTAAATGAATTCTTATTCGTATGTACGTATTTGGGTTCTGTCGCAAAGTTGACGAAGTGAAGCGATATATTGATAATGCAACGTCACGATAACCGAGTATTATTAACATGAAACTTAACTTTTAAGGATGCCATTTCCCGCAAGAGATCATCATGCAAGCACTTCGTTATTACTTAGCGTACAAATTAAGTTACCGTGAAATAGAAGAGATTTTTGCTGAGCGTAACATTCATTTTGACCACTCAACATTAAATCGTTGGGTGATAAAATATGCGCCATTACTTGAAGCCAATTTCAGAAAAAGAAAACGTAAAATAGTTGATTCATGGCGCATGGATGAGACCTATATTAAGGTCAAAGGTAATTGGGTCTACTACTATAGAGCCGTCGATAAGTATGGCGCTATTATTGATTTCTATTTGAGTGAGACGCCTAATGAACAGGATGCACGGGCCTTCTTTGATAAAGCGATAGGCAGTAGTGGATTGCCAAGTAAAGTTGTTATCGATAAAAGTGGCGCGAATGCAGCAGCGTTAGATACCATCAATATTAGCCTTTGGTTAGGTGGATACATGTTGCGTATGATCGAAGTATTGGCAGTTAAATACCTCAACAATATTGTTGAACAAAGTCATCGAAAAGTGAAAGGTAAAATGCATCAATGTTTAGGATGGAAGTCTTGGATTGGTGCAGAATCAACCTTGGCAGGTGTTGAAGTCTGCTCCATGATTAAGCAAGGACAGATGATTAACTCAGAAGGAATGACGTCCTGGGAGCAGTTTTATTCTTTATCTGCATAATTGTATCTGAGGAAAAGTGCCTCTTTAATTTAGAACCCACAATCTGAGTTTGCGACAGAACCTAAAAAAAAGGCCGTCACTGAAGTGACCCCATTAAGTTGGACATTTTAGTTAAGCGGCTTGTAAGGCCTGGTTTCGATATTCTATCGGAGTCAGGCCTTTTAATTTGACCTTAATCCGTTTCGTGTTGTAATACTCGATGTATTCATCAAGCTTTTCTATCAATTCATCGGCATCTTTGAATTTCTGCCTATGATACATTTCTGTTTTTAATAAGCCAAAAAAATTTTCTGCCACTGCGTTATCTAAGCAGTTCCCTTTTCTCGACATGCTTTGTGTCAGTCCATGCGCAGCTAGTTGTTTTTGATATCCCCTATGGCGATATTGCCATCCCTGATCGCTATGTACTATTGGCTTTGAATGCTCATCTAAATTATTGATAGCATCTCTTAACATATCAGTAACCAGTGGCAAACGGGCATCTTTAGCTATCTTATAAGCGACAATCTCTTTAGTAAATAGATCTATAACTGGTGATAAATAAACTCTCTGATCCCTCACCTTAAATTCAGTGACATCGGTTGCCCACTTTTCATTTGGCTTAGTAGCATTAAAGTTTCGTTCAAGTACATTAGGTGCCGTTTTTCCAGCTCCGCCCTTATAAGAACTGTATTTTTTAGGTCTTACTGTCGATTTTAGATTTAATTGAGCCATCAGTCTTTGCACCGTTTTATGGTTTAGCATAAAGCCTTGCCTTTTCAGTGTTAAGTGAATTCTGCGATAGCCGTAGCGACCTTTATGTTCATGATAAATTTCTTTGATAAGCGCTAACTCACGCTCATAAACATTCGGTTTTTCACTTACTTTTACTTGATAATAGAACACACTTTTAGCCAACTGAATGGCTTGAAGAAGGTGCTTTAGAGCATGTTTATTTTTGAGAGCTAAAACCGTTACCGTTTTTTCTTTGTTTGCCGGCGCTTTGCCTGCTCTAGCTCTTCCAACTTTTTTAACACAGCATTCTCTGCTCGTAGATAAGCAAGCTCTTCTTTCAGCTCTTCTGTTGTCATTTCACTATCTGGTTTTGTGGTCGTATTAGATTGCTTCATTGTAAGCCTACTTATTGAGGAGCGTTCAAGTCCTCTTAAGCCAAACTCGTTATATTTTTTTAACCATACAGAGAGCGTACCGGGAGAAGACTGATTTAATATGGCACTAGTGTGATTGAGAGACCATTCATTTGTCCACATTAATTTTAATGCTTGTAGCTTTGTTTTTGCATTACTGGCATGCAAATTTGGCAGGAATGCATTTGTGCCATGAATTGCAAAGACTTGAGTCCAATATCGAATTAACTGAGAGGGTATTGATAGTTCATTCGCTAATATTCTAGATGACTTACCATCTAGACACTGTTGTGCAGTGATAAGTTTAAACTCACGGCTATATTTTGACATAAAAAAAGACCCCTAATAATTGGTTGTCCAACTATTGGGGGTCAGTTCACACTTCAATGTGATGGCCTTTTTTACAAGCAATAAACATTAAACCAAGTAACGAGTTACTCGGTTAATGGCTATTATTTACTTGCAAGGTATTCTTCATAAGTACCGTCAAAATCAACGATGCCGTTTGGTGTAATATCCCAGATACGTGTAGCAACTGTAGATACAAACTCACGGTCATGAGAGATGAACAGTAATGTACCTTCATACTTCTCAAGAGACATGTTCAATGCTTCGATTGATTCCATATCCATGTGGTTTGTTGGTTCATCCATTAATAATACATTAGGACGTTGCATCATCAATTTACCGTAAAGCATACGACCTTTTTCACCACCAGACAGTACACTTACTTTCTTGCTAATGTCATCATTAGAGAATAGTAAACGACCTAGGAAACCACGAACAGTTTGATCGTCATCGCCTTTTTCTTTCCATTGGTTCATCCACTCCATTAGCGTTAGATCTTCTTCGAAGTATGATTCGTGATCCTGTGCATAATAAGCGATGTTTACGTTTTCAGACCATTTGTACTCACCCGCATCAGGCGTAAGTTCGTCTGCTAACATACGCATTAATGTTGTTTTACCAACACCATTGGTACCGATAATTGCGATACGTTCGCCAACTTCAACCATGCTCTTGAAATTAGAGAATAACGGACCTTCATCAAAGCCTTTTGTAAGACCTTGAACTTCTAGTGCATTTCGGTAAAGCTGTTTTTCTTGCTCGAAACGAATGAATGGCGTTTGACGGCTAGACACTTTAACTTCATCAAGCTCAATTTTATCAAGACGTTTAGCACGTGATGATGCTTGTTTTGCTTTTGATGCGTTTGCAGAGAAACGCGCAACGAATGCTTTAAGCTCGGTGATTTGCGCTTCTTTTTTCGAGTTACTTGTTAGTAGTTGTTCACGTGCTAGTGCAGCAGCAAACATGTAGTCATCATAGTTACCTGGGTAAACGCGCAGTTCACCAAAATCTAGATCAGCCATGTGAGTACAAACACTGTTTAAGAAATGACGATCATGCGAGATGATTACCATTGTGCTTTGACGTGCGTTTAGTGTTTCTTCTAACCAGTCAATCGTTGCGATATCCAAGTTATTCGTTGGTTCGTCAAGTAGTAAGATATCTGGATCAGAGAATAGTGCTTGTGCTAGTAGTACACGCAGTTTCCAACCAGGAGCAACTTCACTCATTAGGCCGTAATGTAGTTCTACTGGGATACCAACACCGATGAGTAGTTCACCTGCACGAGATTCAGCTGTGTAGCCGTCCATCTCTGCAAATTCACTTTCTAGATCGCCAACACGCATACCATCTGCTTCAGACATATCTGGGTTAGCATAAATTGCGTCACGCTCTTCCTTCACAGTCCACATTTCTGCGTGGCCCATGATCACAGTATCAATTACCGTGTTAGTTTCGAATGCGAATTGATCCTGACGTAATTTACCAAGGCGTTCGTTTTCATCAAGTTTCACGTTACCAGAGCTTTGATCTAAATCGCCACCTAGGATTTTCATGAATGTTGATTTACCACAACCGTTAGCACCGATTAAACCGTAACGGTTACCGCCACCAAATTTTACTGAGATATTTTCAAAAAGTGGCTTGGCACCGAACTGCATTGTAATATTTGCTGTGCTAATGATAGGGAACGCTCCTGTCCAGAAAATGGACTAAAATATAGATTACTGAATTTTAAGTTGGCGGAGTATATCACCTAATGTGACGTAAATCACGTAGTCTGATTAGTAAAAAGAAGTGAATAACTGAAAATATTACTTTGGAGCTTATTTGGTGAATGAACTGACTGCATCCTTGCAATCCAGCTAGGCTTTTAAGCGGTGTTTTAAGCTGTTTTTAGCGAGTGGCTATTTATACAAGGAAACAGATATGATGAAACTAACCAACCGCAGCTGGTACTTGCGAGAATAATAACCAAGCGCCAAGTAATACAAACACCGAACCCATGATCTTATGTTGATAAATGTGGAAGCGTTCGTTAGTTAGCAGTGATTTACCTAATGTACCGACAGTAACGACTAGCAATAAGTTAAACAACAAACCTAATACATTCAGCAATAAACCTAGCGCTAACATTTGCTCGCCAGACGAAGTTGCAATGTTTGATGACACAAATTGCGGTAAAAACAACACAAAGAACAATAATGCTTTTGGGTTTAATAGATTGCTGAATACCGCTTTACGATACAACGAACGCGCCATTTTACTGGTTTGATTCACTTCAGGTGCCACTACCGAACTCGTGCGTAAACAATCCCAACCCATTTTCAATAAATACAAACCACCCAAGAAATGCAGCGCTTTAAGGGCTATCGGACTCATCGCGATCATCGCAGAAACACCCATCGCCGCTAATAACGTCAAGATAATACCTGATGTTGCGTTACCTAAGCTGGCAAATAATCCTACCTTGCGGCCATAACTTAAGCTTGAGCTGGCAATCAACAACATGTCAGGACCTGGAATAAGTAATAACGCTACAACAGCAGTTAAATAGACGGGTAAAATAGAGAAATCAATCATGAAGAGTTCGCATTACAAAAAAAGGAACTGGATTGTAATACAATTAGCGATATTTTCACCTACTTTTTAAGCTGTAGGTGAAATCAATAACCAAAAAATTCTAAAAATTCTCTTTCATGTCCAGATAACAAGCACGGATATGCTCAATCAATAGCTGTACTTTTTTCGCTGGTTTACGGGTATACGGATATACGGCATAAATACCGATCACCTTGGCCGTTTGCTGTGATAATACTTCCACCAGCTTGCCACTATCGAGTTCGTTATAAACCAAACATTTTGGTAGGTAGGCTAAGCCCTTCCCTGCCAATGCGGCTTGCTTTAACGCCACGGCATTGTTAGAACTAAAGTTACCCGATACTTTAACATTGTAAGGCGCGTCATCATGGGTGAATAACCAATTGAATGCACCGCTAGTTTGGCAGGTATAACCCAAACAATTATACGGCGCTAGTTGTTCGGGGAATTGCGGTTCACCTTGCAGGGCTAAGTATTCAGGGCTAGCGCAAATCATCCAACGTGAATTAAAGATATGACGAGCAATCAAACTGGAATCTTCTAAATGGCCGGTACGGATCACCAAGTCATAACCATCGGCAACCAAATCGACAAAATCATTGTTCATCGACATATCCACGGTTAGTCCCGGATGTTTTTCACAAAATTCAGACACAGCTCGAGCTAATAACAACTCCCCCGAGATAGTCGGTACTGACATTTTAATATGACCCGCTAAGGTTTCACTGTAACTGGTCACGGTATCAAAGGCATTCTTCGCCGTTTGGGCGATACCTTTAGCACGATAAAACAACATTTCACCGGCTTCAGTTAACGTCAGCTTACGGGTAGTACGAAAGATGAGTTGCACGCCCAAGTCTTCTTCTAAACGGCTGATACGTTTACTCACCACAGACTTAGTGACCTTGTTCGCTTCAGCTACTTTGCTAAATGAACCAAGTTCTATCACTTGGGTAAATAACACTAAATCATCAATTTGCGGCATGCAATTCTCGGTTTACTAAAAAGAAGGAAGTGGATAACAGTAATTATACACGTAAACCACTGAAGATAACGAGATCCAGTAACACGCGAGGGTGATAGATCTCATCTCTGTTCAGTGGGTATGCGCGTTACATATCGGCAATCACAACATACGCGGCATGAATGGGGCCATGCACACCTACAACCTTGATTAACTCGATATCAGCCGTTGAGCTAGGGCCTGAGATAAAGTTAACGCAAGACGGTAAACGTTCGCCCGCTTGCGCTTTATCATGCAGCACTTTCGCAGCTTGAGTTATACGCGGCACAATTTGGCTTTGTGGGATCAAAAATACCGACGTTTCAGGCAATAGACTGACCGAACGGCCATGCGATGCCGCGCTGTGCAATACCATGGTCCCCGACTCTGCTAATGCTTGATCCGCAAATACAATGCCCACTTTAGCTTGCTCTGCTTGTTTGATGTTAACCACATTATGTTGATCAACATCCCAAATATAGACATCATCAAACTGCAATTTTAAGCTATTAGCAACGCCGAGTTCAGCTAAGCGGTTATCACCTGACACGACGATTTTGCCGGCGCGAAAACCAGTACAAATACTGATTAAGGTTTCATGTAATTCAGCTTTAGTGCAGCTCACGCCTAACGAGTTTAAATTAGTCTTAGTAAACTCTAAAAGTGCATCAGTAAGTTGTTGCTGGCTAAAGCCTGCCATCACATCATGATGCGGGTTATGCGGCAATGGCGGACGAACAACGCCTTGGGTATTAAGTTCACGGCCCAGTTTAGCGGCCAATGAACCCAAAAAACTATCGCGATTATGTATCTTAGCTTGCATGATTATTTCTCAACCTTGTCAGTGTTAGTGTAAAGGTTAGGTTTAGGATTAACGATACCTGTCACAGCTGCCAACTCTTTACCTGCATCAGCAGCATCACGATTAGCAAACCAACTGCGGAATGACTCGCCATCTGGCTGTGGTAGGTCGCGGGCTTCTGTCCATTCAGCAACAGCGCCAACGTTAATCGGTAACTTGCCATCTTTAATCACTTTCGGCGCAACTTTACCGCTTACCTTCATTGCCATGTTCCACAACTTAGGACTGGCATTAAGGTAGTTAAATGCCGATACCGTCATGCGTTCCGTCAATGGTGTGATCTTTTTAATCACCATTTTTTCACGGTGCTTTAATAACAAATCTGATAATGGGATCTTAACCGGACAGACGTCATTACACGCTTGGCATAACGAACAGGCATACGGTAAATCTTGGAAATCATCATAACCACCCAGCAATGGTGACAATACCGCGCCAATCGGTCCAGAGTAGATAGAACCATAAGATTGACCACCAATGTGGCGATAAGCAGGACACGTATTTACACAGGCAGCGCAACGGATACAACGTAAAATGTCTTTAAACTCTGAGGCTAGAATGTCTGAACGACCGTTATCTAAGATCACTAAATGGAACTCTTCAGCGCCGTCCATATCATTGGATTCTCGTGGACCAGTAATCGCGGTGACATAACCCGTTAACGGCAGGCCAACCGCACTACGACATAACAAGCTAACCATGATATCCAGCTCTTCAAAGGTTGGAACAATACGCTCCATACCCATCACCGCGATATGTACTTTTGGTAATGAAGTGGCTAATCGGGCATTACCTTCGTTGGTTACTAAGCTAATTGAGCCGGACTCGGCAACTGCAAAGTTACAGCCAGTAATGCCAATATCCGCTTCGATAAAGTCATGGCGAATGTGTTCACGCACAAAACGTGTCATTTCTTCCGGATCAGAACTGCCTTTATAGCCAATTTTGTCTTCAAATACATCACGGATCTGTTCACGGTTTTTATGCAGCGCTGGTACTACGATATGTGACGGTGGATCGCAATCATCAACTTGTAAAATGTATTCACCTAAATCGGTTTCAATCACTTCGCAGTTGTTACGTTGAATTACTGCGTTCAAACCAATTTCTTCAGTCACCATGGATTTAGATTTGACGACTTTTTTAGCGTCTTTTTCTTTGATTATGTTTTCAATGTAGTCTGTGGCTTGCTGTGATGTTTCAGCAAAAAACACATGGCCACCGGCTTTCTGCACGTTTTCACTTAATTGATGTAAGTAGTAGTCAAGGTTGTCTAATACATGCTCACGGATCTGCTTACCGTTTTCGCGCCACTCATCCCAGTTACCGAGTTTGTCCGCGGCTAATTGACGATTAGTGAACATACGCTCTTGGGCATTGGCCACCGATTTACGCATAAAGCTATCTTGCATTTGATCTTTAATACGCTGTTTAAAGATCACATCACTGGTTTTCATCGACATGTTAGTTAACCTCCACGGTAAGGCTATCATTATTGGTAATCGTTGACTGGCTCAGATCATCAACAATGTTGCTCATTAGCACATCCACAATATGTAACACTTTGACTGTTTTACCTTCACGCGATAAACGTCCGGCGATGTTCATTAGACAACTCACATCTGCACCAATTAAATAATCAGGGGTGACAGCAGTAATATTAGCGGCTTTCTCTTTGACCATTTCGCCAGATATCTCGGCCATTTTGATTGAGAAGGTACCGCCAAAACCACAACAGGTTTCTTGATTCTTAATACCGACTAATTCTAGCCCTTCGACATTACCCAGTAATTTAAGCGGTTCTTCACGCACACCTAATTTACGAATAAGACTACAAGAAGGATGATAAACGCCGCGCCCAGGTAGCTTAGCGCCGACGTTTTCTACCTTCAGTTCGTTAACAATAAACTGAGTTAATTCGAACAAGCGATCCGATATCGCTTGCGCACGCACCGCCCACTCAGGCTCATCGGCTAAGTACTCAGGGTATTTCTTTACCGCTGCTGCACATGAACCCGCTGGCGTCACGATTGGGTAATCATTGCCTTCAAAAGCACGGATTAGTGATTTCATCGCTGGCTTGCTTGATTCAATATACCCGCTATTCAATGACGGTTGACCGCAACAGCCTTGCTCTTTAGGGAATAATACCTCGCAGCCTAACTGTTCCAGTAATAGCACTGTTTTTTTAGCTACGTTCGACTTAACGACGTCACATAGACAGGTTACAAAAAAATTAACTTTCATCATCTCACCTTGCTCACCGAGCTTATTTTTTGGGGCATGATATAAGTAAGCATGGCAAAAAACGAACGTGATTAGCACCCATAAATATGTAAATTAACGGTGCTATGTGATCTTAACTTTTGGTTAAAAATAATAACTCAATTTAAAACAATGAGTTAAATTATTGCGTGACTATAAAGTGAAGCACCATTAGATCAAATATGGAAACAATGAAGTTCGACATTAATGGTAATGCCGCTATTTTTAGTTTAGTGCAATTAGTCAGCAGTTACTCGCGCTTGGTAATCGGTTAACGATAGGCATAGTTATAGACTTAGCTATAGACTTAGTTATAGCAATTCCTAGAAATAACTGTACAGAAAAATGCTATAACTATCGCAAACTTATCGCAAATAGACATGGCCATGGATGGCCTTGTCTAAGCGAACAGGGATGTCTTGAGCGGTTTGCAGGAGTAATATCATTTTGATCACTTAGTTTTCGGAATTAGTACTATAGGTTTAGTTATAGGCTTCGTAATAGATAGAACAAGGAATTTAAGGAGTGCATGATGTGGTAATAAAATAACGTATTAATGCTTATTTAATAATAAACCCTATTTTTTGTAGTTGAATTTCATCAAAGTTTTTTACCTAATTGCAATAAATCCATGAATCGCTTAATTTATCGATAATACCGCGCCGTTTTATTACCGTGTATTATGACAATCACTGTTTCTAATACAGCTACAATCATTTATTCATCATTATTGTAACCAAGATAAGTCATTGATTATATATAACTTGATGATTTACAGTTTTTTACACTTCATTGTTTATGTCACATTTGTCGCCTATACACCTAATTACATACCCAATAAGAGGGGTGGAGTTTACCGCTCAAGCTCTTACAATCCATCCCCCACAAGACACGGGTATTCGATAAACACAGGATTTTAGTTAACTGTACTTTATCAACAATACATTCAAACAATATTATAAATAGACTCATGCATAACTATCTGCGTAAACCCGATAGACTATAGCCTGAGCACACATGGAGTGGGTAGCAATGACATCCCTAATCTTGGCAATGATGCCAATCCTCGTCCTTATATGGATGATGACGAAAAAGAATGGTGTACCTTCGTACATTGCACTACCAGTGACAGCATTGTTTGTAGCAGCACTACAGATGTTTTACTTCCAAACCGACCTAACACTTATCTGGGCAAACGTGATTGCCGGAAGTTTGTCAGCTATTACCCCAATATCGATTATTGCCGGGGCAATTTTGATGAACCGCATGATGTGCTTATCAGGGGCTGAAAATACCATCAGTCGCTGGTTAGAAGGCATTAGTCGTAATAAAGTTGCTCAGTTAATGATCATTGGTTGGGCGTTTGCCTTCATGATCGAAGGTGCGTCAGGCTTTGGTACACCCGCTGCAATTGCCGCGCCTATCTTGGTCGGCTTAGGCTTCCCACCATTACAAGTGGCGATGTTAGCGCTAGTAATGAACTCGGTACCCGTATCCTTTGGTGCAGTGGGTACGCCGACTTGGTTTGGTTTATCAAACTTAGGTTTAACGGATTCAGCATTACTTGAAATTGGTCAGCAAACGGCGTTGATCCATTTTGTAGCTGCCTTTGTCATCCCTGTATTAGCCCTGCGTTTTGTCGCGTCTTGGACTGATATTCGTCGTAACTACTTCTTCATTCTATTAAGTACTTTATCTTGTACTGTGCCTTATTTCTTGTTCGCACAATGGAACTATGAATTCCCAGCATTAGTTGGCGGCGCGATTGGCCTGACTATCTCAATTGGCTTAGCAAAATTAAATGTCGGTCTGGCTAAAGTAGCCGCCACTGATAACGATAAAACAGTATCGTTATCAACCATTAGCCGTGGCGAGATCTTCAAAGCCATGACCCCGACTATTCTGTTAATTACTATCTTAATCGTGACGCGTATTAAACAGCTGGGTATTAAATCAATGCTGACGGATGCAACTGAAGCATTCTCGGTATCATTTGGTAGCTTTGGTGACTTTAGTATTAGCCAAGCGTTAATCTTCAAGTTAAGTAACATCCTTGGTACTAACGTAGCGTGGGCTTATAAAGCGCTTTACGTTCCAGCATTGGTGCCCTTCTTATTAGTGGTACTGATTTCTATCCCACTGTTTAAGCTTAAAGGCAGCATGGTTAAGCAAGTATTTAGCGAGACTGGTAGCCGTATTAAAATGCCATTCATTACCTTAATTGGCGCGTTAATTATGGTTAAACTGATGATGGCTGGCGGTGAAAACTCGCCTATCCTGATCATCGGTATGGCGTTCTCTGATTTGATGGGTACTAACTGGCAGTTTGCTGCCGCTTACCTTGGCGCGTTGGGTGCATTCTTCTCGGGCTCGGCGACGGTATCAAATCTGACATTTGGTGGTATTCAGCAAACGATTGCAACCACTGTTGGTTTACCAGAAACGACTATCTTGGCACTGCAATCTGTTGGCGCCGCGATGGGTAACATGGTGTGTATTAACAATATTATCGCGGTATCGACTATCTTGGGTATTTCGAATAAAGAAGGTTACATCATTAAACGTACGGTTATTCCGATGATTATCTACGGCCTAATTGCAGCGATAATGAGTACGCTAATCTAACGGCTGATTGTGGAATCGCTTGTGGAGTGATTAGTGGGGTAATTAGTGGGGTGCATTACCCTGCTTGATTATTGTTTGAAATGACAAACCAACAGTGAAAGCTGTTGGTTTTTTTATGTCTCTATTCAGGTGGTAATCAGAACGTTATTTAAGGTGTAGTTAATGTATATTTGACCATATCCACCACACTCATTAAATGTATGTCATTAGCAGGCGCAGCATCAATCGTGTAGAAGTAAAACTCAGGGCCTTTTTCATCACCTAGCATTTCCCTAAAGTAAGTCAATTGTGC
Organism: Moritella marina ATCC 15381; assembly: GCF_008931805.1. GTDB lineage: Bacteria > Pseudomonadota > Gammaproteobacteria > Enterobacterales > Moritellaceae > Moritella > Moritella marina. Next base: position 2,747,101 of record NZ_CP044399.1, read on the forward strand.
GCCATGGGCTTTATCATCCTTACTTAATTGACCAGCATCTTTGCCATCATCGGTGCAACACCAAGAATGAACACCAATTTTACCGCCAACTTCATAAATACGCTGCGTACCTGCCGCAAATAAATCAACACCACCAGAATATGCTTCGCCATCTTTCGGCATAATAGTCGTAAGATGTGCATTTCGAATTAATCGACCTGTATGCATATTTATACCATCATTTTCTGAACCGGGTACATTACTCAAGATTAATGTATCCGCGCTCGTAGTGTGGATCATGTCTTGTATTTGAATGTACGTAGATGTACCTAACGTCCCAGATAATGTCGCCTTATTACCGTTCACAACAAGTTTAGTATCACCTGCACCTTTTAATGATTGGTTAATGTATAGCTCTACTGGGTATACATTTCCGGTCACTACATCCTGAACAGAACCACTATAAAGCATAGTTTCCTCATCGACTTCCTTGATTTCAATATCAACGCCAACTAAAGTACGCGTTGGATTAAAATCATATATATCGGAAGTATCTCCATCATGTAAGGTTAGAGAAGCTAGTGGCTCGTCATTGTCAAAATCATATCCAACCTCAGCTAGACCCTTACCATAATTCAATACCCATGTATTTGTAGGTTTCACATTATAGGCATGACTTATCTTCGACTCTACACCATCAAAAACCAACTTTAGACGTAACTGCTGCGATTTAAACTCTGCAATATAATCAGTAATCTCACTTGGCTGGATCTGATGTACAGCCGGTATTGTTGACTTAACACCTTTCTTTGATTCATTACTTGAATTATTGCAGCCTTGCAATCCTAATATCGCTGTTAACATCAATAAAGTGATTTTTTTCATAATTAACTTCCTATTTAATAGTGAATGGTTTGATGACACTATTATCCTGAAAAATAAGTTATTTAGGGTAAGCATAGGTATGAGTTTGTCAGGGCTTTGTCGTGAACTTGTCATTGTTTGTCATCGACATTTCCTGCGGCACCATTTAAATACGTTAAACTAACCATCTGACAAACCAACAGTGAAAGCTGTTGGTTTTTTTGTACTCCCATTTAGGGAACAACACTAAAGGTGACGCATTTAACTATTTGAAAATATTATATAACTCAAAACGTCTAGATACTTTAAATCAACTGTAATATCCGTTAACGTCTGACAATAAAGTTGAATATTGAAACTTACATATTAAAAGGACGTTCGGAATGGACAATAATTTGATGGAAAACTTTTTGACCACGCTACATTCACATTCAAAAGATATAGGGATCACTAAGATTTACAGTCAAGTATTAAAAATGAATGGAACTAAAGTTTCAGCAGGTACATTCAGTAATAAATTCACCCCCACGTCTAAAGAACATAAATTAACGCTGACAGAGTTTATGTCTGTAATGAAGGTTTTAGAATTAGACGACAGCGGCCGACATGTCAGTGTATTTACAGAAATGTTAGACGTTTTTAGCTTGAAATGTGATAAACACTACGTAGAGCCTAATGTCGATATAACGTATAAATCAATCTCAAATGCATTGGTAGGAACAAGTAAAGAGCATGGTGATGTATCAAATGAAATACATGAAGCTTTAAAAAACAATAAAATCAGCCCTACTGAAATAATAAAAATTAAGAAAGAAATAGATGATGAAATTGATGCTCTAGTCAAATTAAAAGCCATATTAATCAAAGCAAGCAGTACCAATGAACTCATAAAGTAATGTTGTTTTTGTCCTATTTTAAAATGCATGGGTTAGAGTCGCCCATTCATTAATCAAGCTATTACATCCCTCTGTATTCTTCAACCTATCTCATGAAACTCGAATGTGAAAACCGCCAGATGATTCACGTGTTCCGTCGTCAACTACCACGTTATGATTATCCCATTAGAACTAGTGGGGCGCTACATAAGGTGCCTCACCCATAAAGTTAACAGCATAAATACAGGGATGGGATATGAATAATATATTAACAAAAGAAGAGCTTAACGCTTTACTGCTGGAATTCAATTCTTTCGAACTTGGCGATACAGTCGAATTACCGCAGGAAATAATCAATGTATTGAAGAGCCACAATATTCACTCAGTCATAATGGATAATGGCGAAGTGTTTGGCATTGAAGACTGACCTCACCAATAAATTTTGTCAGAACTCGATTAAGCATTAATTATACAAACTAAAAGTGAGGTTACTATGACTAGGTCATTAATAGATTTATTCAATTCAAATGCCGAAAATAAAACAAAAGAAATCATGAGAATGCGTGAATATCGCCGAGAAGAAGAATTACGCTTAGAAATACATAAAACAAATATGATGGCACAGCAGTTAAAACAAGCGACCTTACAATTGGAAGCTGTAGAGTTAATGTCTCAATATCAAAATTTGAGTGTAAGTCAAAAAACCAGAAATATGTTTCAGTTGGCAACACAAACAACAATAGACATCGTAATTTAAGTATCATTACATAACGATATCGGTATTACCTTCATAATAACCTAGAAATATAATTGTAACTAACTGACATTAGTCAATTTAGTTACGTTCGCCGACTGGTAAAGTGGCTTTGTGATAGATAACAATTCTACCATAGCGCAACAATGGGCAAACGATATTATGTTGAAAAGGAATAACTGATGGGATTATCAGGTAAAGGATTAACGATACAAAGTCAGCCGATATGTTTTACTTGGCGCTTTGAAGCTGAATGGCCAGTTTTATCTGTCACTAAAAACATTGACCAGTTTGGCTATACCGCAGCATCATTCCAGTCAAAATTACATTTATTTACCGACATTATCCATCCTGATGATAGAGAACGCATTGCTGCCGAGAGCAGAGCCTTCTTAACTGCCAATACAGAATCATTTCAACAAGATTATAGCATTATCACCCATAGTGGCGAAATCCGAGATGTATGCGTTTATTCCGGTGTTCTTAAACCTGGAGACCACACTGTATTGTATTCTATCGTCCATGATAAAACCCTACAGCGCCAAGCCGAGGTAACCTTAGTCAAAAGTGAACAGCAATTTAGAACCGCGATTGAAACGACATCGGAAGGTTTTTTGATTGTCGACAACAATTTCAATATTACCTTTGCCAATCATGCTCTGTGCCAGCTAACTGGATATGAACTTCGTGAATTAAAAGCTCACTCTGTTCTTGATTATATCAATTCTGAATTCAAACATATTTTTACACCAGCATTAAACCGTCAAGGTGTTCAGCAATACTGGCGTGAAGATTTGATTATTAGGCATAAAAATGGCCTGTCGCTAAATGTGCGGTTGACTGCAACCGCCATGAATGACGGCACAGGTTTCTTTGCTTTCATTAGCAATATTACCGACCATAAAAAGACTGAAGTACAACTGCAAAAACTCTCAAGAGCTGTCGAACACAGCGCCAGTTCGATTATGATCACAGATAAACACGGCATAATTGAATACATTAATCCTCGGTTCTGCGAAGTAACTGGCTACAGTGAGTCTGAGGCTATAGGTCAAACCCCGAGTATTATTAGTACCAAAGAAACGCCACCAGCATGTCATGAAGAATTATGGAGCACCATACTTGCAGGTAAAAACTGGCATGGTGAAACCTTTAATAGGACGAAACACGGCGCGTATTATTGGTCTCTGATGTCTATCTCTCCGGTGATGGATGATCGAGGTGAGATAAGCCACTTTATTAGTGTCAGCGAAGACATAACCACACAAAAAGATCAACAAATTAAAATAGAGAAAATAGCCCTTTACGACCCACTAACTGGCTTAGCGAATCGACGCTTGTTATATGATCGCTTGAATCAATCGACAGAGATCTTACACCGCCAAAAAGACGCTGGTATCGGGGTTATCATGCTTGATTTAGATCACTTTAAAACCATTAACGATACCTATGGTCATGACATCGGTGATGAGTTATTAAAAGAAGTTTCGCATAGGCTCATTAATTGTGTGCGTTCAGAGGATACCGTTTCTCGCCTTGGTGGGGACGAATTCACGATCTTACTCCAGGATGTATCTGCGCCAGCGGCTGTTCAACTTATTGCACAAAAGATCCTGAAATCTCTTCGTCGTGGTATCAACATTGAACAATATAACTTTCACATCACCTGTAGCATCGGGATTAGTATCGCTCCCTTACATGCGTATGAATCGAAAGTATTACTGAAATATGCCGACCTTGCCCTCTATAAAGCCAAAAATTGTGGCCGTAATAATTTCCAATTCTTTGACACCAGCTTGGATGTAACATTAAGTGATACGTAATATCCGTAAGATTGAAGGGCGATTATTACCTTTTAGGGTTCTCAAGCATTGCATACTCAAGTTTTTCAGCTAAATCTATCGGCTTTGATTTTTTAAAGAAGTTCAATAAAAATGTTTTCATAATACTGTGATCCATTCAGCTATATTAATGCATTCCAGCTAGTATATGGATAAATGTCGAGCAACATAACTGGTAGAAATACGAGAAAATGAAAAATTAAGAAATGGGGACTTTTAATTACATGATCAAAAAAATCCCACTTACTGCAAATAAGTGGGATCTCACACAAAAGATAATGAATTTCTTTTATGATTTAGACTTTCGTCTGCTTGGCAGGTGTATCTTGCTAATACGTCGCCATTATATTAGCTAAGCTAATAGCGCGTAACTCGTAAAAATACCTGATAGCACCGTGTTGACTGACAAATACCATCAAAAAAAAACAACGGCTAATTATTTTACTTAGTCGCCCAAACTAACCCAGTGATCAATTAAGTAACGGGAAACGGAATCAACTCTTGGCACTTTGAAACCCGGCCCATCATCCCCCCAGTCTCCAAACGCAAGAATCTCAGCCCGCGAGAACCAACGAGCATCATCAATTTCTTGTTTATCAACTTGGATATCATTACTGCTCGCATCGGCAATAAAACCCAGCATGATAGAAGATGGGAACGGCCAAGGTTGCGACGCTAAATACTGCACATTAGTAACGCTAATCCCCGACTCTTCCATCACTTCACGCGCGACAGCTGTTTCTAATGTTTCACCGGGATCAACAAAGCCCGCCAAGGTCGAATACACGCCTTCAGGCCATTCGACTTGGCGACCTAATAAGCAACGCTCGATACCATCTGCAAACAACTTGCGCACCACCATTATCACGGCAGGATCGGTACGCGGAAAAGTTTGATGCTGACAATCAGGATTGGTACATAACCGCGCATGTCCTGCCGACACCGATTGATTCACCGTGCCACAGCGACCACAAAAACAATGCGAACGATGCCAGAAAGCTAAACCTCGAGCCAATGCCATTAATGACGCTGATGGATTATCTAACATCACGGTCATTTTACGCAGATCGCGAAACTCACCTTCAAGTAAAAATGCACCGGCTAACGCTTCATCCACATGCGTTAAGTCCAACGCAAAGTAAGGCGTATTAGCATTATTCTCATCCAGACCTAAAAATACTGCGTCAGCTAAATCAAGGTGTTGCACTGCAGCAAGCGTTAAAAATAATGCTGAACTATCAGCTTGGCTAAAATAGTTTTGGTCTGTATGAGTTAATACCCAACGGCTATCATTATTCTTTTGGGTTGCTAGCCACTCAGGACTTTTACGTTGATTCGATGCACGGTCGAGTAACATCTCAGTATATTTAAGCATTATTCTCTTCCTTGCTTGTCTTTTTTTGTTTTATTGTCCATGAACCGCAACTTAACTAAAGTTACCTGCTTGGCGTTGGTAAAACTGATAGATATGTTCGATGAACAGTTTCACTTTTAATGGCTGCAACTTGGTATACGGATAAATAGCATAAATACCCAATGACTTAGCCACTTGCTGCGGTAGCACTTCAACTAAAGTACCCGCTTGTAAATCATCCGCCACCAGCACTTTCGGAACATAAATCAGGCCTAAATTAAACAGCGCCGCTTTACGTAATGCCGCCGAGTTATTAGCACTAAAATTACCGGAGATCTTAACACTGTAATCTGCTTCGCGGCCTTTAAATAACCATTCATTAGCACCGCTTTCCTGCTGGCTGTAAGCGAGGCAATTGTATTTATCTAAATCTTGAGGACGTTTTGGTGTGCCGTTTTTAGCTAAATAGGTTGGTGATGCGCAGATCACCCATTGCGCTTGCACTAGACGTCGCGCAATATAACTCGAATCTTGCAGCGCACCAGTGCGGATCGCCAAGTCAAAGTTGTTATCAATCAAATCAACAAAGCTATTATCAAGATCCATGTGGATATGAATATCGGGATAGCTGGCACTAAAATCAGCAATCGCTTCCGCTAAAATAATTTCACCAGAGACGGTTGGCACGGTTAAGCGGATTGAACCTGATAAGCTATCCCCTAACCCATTCATGGCATCAACTGCGCCTTGCACCGACTGATAAATGGTTCTGGCATGTTCAAAAAATACTTTGCCCGCTTCCGTTAGCGTTAACTTACGCGTGGTACGGAAGATCAACTGTACACCCATCTCTTTTTCTAAACGGGTAATGTGTTTACTCACCACTGACTTAGTTAAACCAACAATATCAGCTGCTTTACTAAAAGAACCTTGTTCAATTAGGTGATAAAAAATTAAAAAATCATCGGTACTTCGCATTATTGGTCCACTTTATGAAACAGTCATGTGTAATCGAGCTAGTATATCAAACAGTGCTAGATCGGTACTATATATAGATCACTACTATATATAGATCGCTACTATACATAACTACGGTACATAGCTAGCCCTGTATATAGCCCGTATAAATACTACGTCTGAAACCGCATCATTACAAAATTTAAATAAACATAATGTGGCACATTAACGACAAAATAAAAATAATATAGCCACATGGCTAGGAGCCTACAATGTCTGACCCGTATCACGTTCTGATTAGCAAATTACGCCAGTCCATCGATGACAAACGTATTATCACCGACCCTACGCTTACTTTAGCTTATGGAACTGACGCCAGCTTCTATCGTTTAATACCCAAGCTGATCTTACAACTGGCTAATTTAGACGAAGTGGTACTGGTCATCAAGGCTTGTTATGAACTTGCTATTCCAGTGACATTCCGTGCCGCAGGCACCAGCTTATCAGGTCAAGCATTGTCAGATTCCGTGCTTATCATGCTCACTTCAGATTGGCGCCAGCATAAAGTACTCAACAACGGCGAACAGATCTGGTTACAACCGGGTATTATCGGTGCTGAAGCGAATAAGATTTTAGCTCCTTATCAACGTAAGATCGGTCCGGATCCAGCATCAATCAATACCTGTAAAATCGGTGGGATCGCGGCAAATAATTCATCAGGGATGTGTTGCGGTACAGCGCAGAACAGTTATCAAACCTTAGCTGGCATGACCGTGGTACTGGCTGACGGCACTGTATTAAATACTTTAGACAGCTATAGCGTAGCGCAATTTAAAATCAGTCATAAAGACATGCTGAAAGATCTGACCAAACTTGCCCAAGCCTGTAAAGACAATACTGCCTTAGCCGATAAGATCCGCCATAAATACCGCCTTAAAAACACCACAGGTTATAGCCTTAATTCATTAACTGATTACAGCGATCCGATTGAGGTATTACAGCATTTATTCATTGGTTCGGAAGGCACTTTAGGCTTCATTGCCGACGTTACTTACAATACAGTGATCGACCATAGCTTCAAAGCCACGGGTCTGTATTTATTCGCAGATATTGAACAAACCTGTTTAGCAGTGAGTGAACTCGCTAATACCAGTGTTGCCGCTGTGGAATTAATGGATAACCGCGCTTTAAGCTCAGTCGCCAATAAACCAGGCATGCCAGATTTCATCACTCAGCTTACAGCAGAAAATAATACTGAAGCCGCTGCATTACTTGTTGAGATCCACGCCGAGAGTGAAGCAGATTTAAATCAACAAGTGATCCAAATAAATACCCTGATCGATGAACTGAACCCTACAGAAGCAGTCGAGTTCAGTACTGATACCAAGGTCTACAATCAGCTATGGGCGATCCGTAAGGAGCTATTCCCTGCCGTTGGTGCCGTGCGAGAAGTGGGGACAACAGTGATCATCGAAGATGTGGCCTTCCCTATCGAGCAACTCGCGCCTGCAGTACGTGACTTAGAAGTTTTATTTAAGAAATACCATTACGATGAAGCGATCATTTTCGGCCATGCTCTTGCGGGTAACTTACACTTTGTTTTCACCCAGGCGTTTGAAACAGAAGAAGAGATCAATCGTTATAGTGGTTTCATGGATGATGTAGCGCAATTAGTCGCAGTTGATTATCAAGGTTCGTTAAAAGCCGAGCACGGTACTGGTCGTAATATGGCGCCCTACGTTGAACTGGAATGGGGCAGCGAAGGTTACGCCTTGATGCAAGACATCAAACGCATCTTTGATAAAACCGGTATTTTAAATCCCGGCGTGATCTTAAATGATAACAAAGACAGCCACATTACTGATTTAAAAGTCATGCCTGCAGCAGATGAACTTATTGATAAATGTATCGAGTGTGGTTTTTGTGAACCGGTTTGTCCATCACGAGAATTATCACTAACACCACGCCAACGTAATACTGTTTATCGTGAAATCAGTCGTTTGCAACGCAGCCAAGAAGAGCCTGCGCGCCTTGCCGAGTTAGAAAAATCATTTAAATACCTCGGCATTGATACCTGCGCCGCAACCGGGTTATGCGCAGAGCGTTGCCCAGTTGATATTAATACTGGCGATTTGATCCGTAAATTACGCCAACAGCATTCTCCTATCGCTAACGTGATAGCGCGTTGGAGTAGTGATCATTTCGCCGGACTAACAAGCGCCACCCAAGCTGGTTTAACTGTCGCTAACGGTGTTCATAGTGTCTTAGGCACCAAAGCCATGCGTACTGTAACCAAAGCAACCCACAAGCTTAGTGGTGGTGCGGTGCCATTATGGACGCCAAGCATGCCGAAAGCGGCGGGTAAGGTGAAGCGATTAGCGAGTCCAAGTGATGGTTTAAGCCTGGCACATAAAAAAGTAGTTTATTTCCCAAGTTGCGCCGCGCGTAATATGGGTACAGCCAAAAATGCCATGGATAACCGTCCACTGGCAGACGTGACTCAAGCTGTGCTACAAAAGGCGGGAATTGAAGTCATTATGCCAGGCAAGTTATCAGAAAAATGCTGTGGTATGCCGTATAAGAGTAAAGGTTTTGTCGATACAGCACTGAGTAAATCACAACAGTTAGAAGCAGCACTTTGGGAAGCATCAGAACAAGGTAAATTACCCGTATTAATGGATACCAGTCCGTGTGCGAGCACCAGTATTGAGTTGATGACCAAAGACATCGCCATCTATGAACCGTTTCGTTTTGTCGCAGAGTTCGTGATGGACCATGTGAATATTACTCCACAAGCAGAGCCTATCATGTTGCACGTGACTTGTACTTCACGTAAGCAAGGTTTAGCCGGAGTAATGGAGAAAGTCAGTCGCGCCTGTGCAACCGAGGTTATTATTCCAGACGACATTCAATGCTGTGGTTTTGCTGGTGACAAAGGCTTTACGACACCCGAGTTAAATGCCTCGGCATTATCGCCGTTAGCACGCCAAGTACCGAGTAATTGCAGTGAAGGTTATTCCAATAGCCGAACTTGCGAGATAGGTTTGTCCGAGCACAGTGGTATTGAATATCGTTCGATCTTGTACCTAGTAGATAAGGTCAGTGAAAAACGAGATGCTTAGTACTTCGTGAAGCTAAGGTAGGTCGATGGCCTACCTTAATCCTTTTTCAGTACTAAGTAATCACCCACTTCAGCCGTGCCTTTACCCACTTCAACAAAGCCTTTTCGCAGATAAAACTGCAGCGCCTTTTCATTCTTAACCATGCATTTCAATATTTGCGGTCTGTCGTTTAATTCACTCAACATAGTTAACAATCTAGAGCCAACACCCATACCTTGTGAATCTTCAGCTGTAAATAAATGATGAATGAAATTATCCGGCTCATAAACCGCGATAAAACCAAGCAACTTACCATCTGCAACGGCTAAATAAACCGTGTCATCGGTAATATGTTCATCAAAATCTTTTATCTGATAGCCACTGCTATCTAGCCAAGTAAACGTTGACGTTCTTGTTACCATATACAGCGCACGTAAGTCCGGTAGATATTCAGGTGAATATGCGATCACTTCCATGTATATTTATCCCTATAACAGTGCTGATATAGCAGTGCCTAATTTTAACGTAAATCCGTTCTGTGTATGCCATAAACCGCGTGATCGATTATTTCGCCATTGACGTTTTCCCGATTGCTGATAATACCTTCTAGCGTCATATTCAAACGCTCACACACCCGACGGCTTGAGCTATTATCAACGGCTGCACATATCTCTACTTTCTTCATATTCAACTCAGAAAAAGCGTATTCGATTAAAAAGCTCACAGCCTTAGTAACGATACCTGAACCTTGATATTTTTCACTTAACCAATAGCCCACTTCAACTTTTTTTAATTCCTGAACGATACTGTTAAAACTGACGTTACCCACTACTGTATGCTGATAAATAATCGCACACGTCATTGATTTACCTTCTGCATACCCAAGCAATGATTTACGGATAAATTCAAGAAAGAAAGCTTCATCATTCGCCTCTGCCGCCCAAGGTAGCCATTTTGATAAATAGGCACGCTCAACTGTCACTATCTCTAAATAGCAGTTCGCGAATGACGGCTGCACAATAGCTAATTGTAAATCTGGTCCGATATTGAGTGTAAACATAGGCTTTCCCATAGAATATCCATATTTGATACTAGATCTTATCACTACCTCAAACAAGGTAACTGATCACAGATGTAGAATAAAATAATCAACACCATCACCTCTACAGATTCAAAACCAAGCAGATTAGACCTAGGTATAACTAATGATATTGTGAATAGTCACAGACTTATCCGTCACATTACGATAGCCATGTGCTTGGTTAGCATCAAATTTAACGCTCTCACCTTGCTTTAAAGTATGCCACTGCTGTGTAATACCATCAGCGGTTAGTGCCAAAAAGTATTCCATCGAACCATCAACAGCAATAATGTGCTCTATGACGCCCGCATTGTGTGGCGCCGAGATATGCTGACGTTGTGGATCTAATGTTATTTGGAACACTTCCATTTTAGTCACTGCATCATAAGGAAATAGCGTCACAACCTTAATATCATGTTCGTTATTTTCTAATGTATTTATAAAAACAGAGCTTTGCGTTTTAGCTAGTTCCAAGTCAGTTAAAAAATAAGACAGTGGCAACTCAAAACCATTGGCTATATTCCATAATCGCACCACCGTAGGACTCGATTCACCCCGTTCGATTTGTCCAAGCATCGCTTTAGATACCCCAGTATGCTGACTGGTTTTATCTAAACTCCAACCTTTATGACTGCGTGCTGCTTTAAGACGAGAACCGATCGATGTATGAATATTAATAATAATGCCTCTTGTAAGCGAAATAGCGATAATGATAATAGCGCTTGTGCGTTATAACATACAGTGTTATTTTAAAGATACACCCCGTGCGTTATAGCGCACGACAAATGACCAATCCAAACACGACAGGGATTGCATTACAAGGAATAGAACGAATGGATAGTGTCATTTTAAACCGTGTAAATATGGGGTTTATTGCAGCCTTGGTCGGTTTTACCAGTTCAATTGCCCTGATATACCAAGCCGCCAGCAATCTCGGTGCTGACTTAGTCATGGTTTCAAGTTGGGTGTTTGCGCTAGGACTGGGGATGGGTATCACGTCTATTGGTTTATCTATATATTATCGCACGCCGTTATTAATCGCTTGGTCAACACCGGGAGCGGCATTGCTCATCACCAGTACCCAAGGTTTTAGTATTAACGAAGCCGTGGCCGCTTTTATCTTCTCGGCTTGCCTCATTACCCTATCAGGTGTTTCAGGGCTATTTGAAAAATTAATGAACCGTGTGCCACTACAAATCGCCAGCGCCATGTTAGCAGGGATCTTACTGTCTTTTGGTATTGAAGTATTCAATGTCATGAACCAGTCTCCGCTGTTGGTTGGACTGATGTTTGTCAGCTTTTTAATCAGTAAAGCACTCGCGCCTCGTTTTGCTATGCTGACTATTTTAATTGCCGGGATCGCCTCGGCATGGTTACAAGGATTGTTTGTCGTGCCTGAATTGACGTGGACCTTAGGGCAATTGGTCTATGTCGAACCAGAGTGGAAAATAACTGCACTCATCAACATCGGTTTACCGCTATTTTTAGTCACCATGGCAACGCAAAATATGCCCGGTATCGCCATTTTAAAAGCTCACGGTTATCATGCTCCGGTATCCAAATTAATGACGGTAACAGGCATAACGAATATACTCATCGCGCCTTTTGGTGGTTTTGGTATTAATTTAGCCGCGATCACAGCCGCAATATGTATGTCAGAAGATGCCGATAAAGATCCCCAAAAACGTTATTGGGCAGCAGTCAGCGCAGGGGGTTTTTATCTATTAATGGGCTTATGCGCGTTAAGCCTAATGACCTTGTTTCAGGCTATGCCTACGGCCTTAATCATGGCGCTGGCCGGTATTGCGCTCTTTTCCACCATTGGTGGTAGTTTGCAGCATGCCTTTATTGAATCACCTTATAAAGAAGCCGCATTGATGACCTTTTTAGTCACCGCCTCTGACTTTACTTTATGGAATATAGGCTCTGCATTATGGGGAGTTGTGGCGGGATTAATCACTATCTCAGTAACAACATTGATTACAACAAAAAAGGGGCCGTAATTGCGATTACAATTACTTCCCCCTTTCTTGTTTATTAATTTAATTATACATTCGAGTATGATTAAGCTTGTTGTTCTTGCTCATCAGACTCAAACCAGCGGTAAACAAGACCTGCTAATATCGCACCGACAATTGGCGCAATCCAGAATAACCACAGTTGCGACAACGCCCAATCACCTTGGAAAATCGCTACACCAGTACTACGTGCAGGGTTAACCGACGTATTGGTCACTGGGATACTAATTAAATGGATCAAGGTTAAACCAAGACCAATGGCTATCGGTGCAAAACCAGCTGGAGCACGTTTGTCCGTTGCGCCTAAGATAATAATCAAGAACATAAACGTCATGACGATTTCAGTTACTAATGCCGCAACTAAGCTATAACCACCAGGAGAGTGTTCGCCATAACCATTCGAAGCAAAACCAGCGCTAGCATCAAATCCAGCTTGACCACTAGCAATCACATATAAGGTTGCAGCACCGGCAATACCACCGAGTACCTGAGCTAAAATATAAGGTCCAAGTTCAGCTGCTGAAAAACGACCACCAGACCAAAGTCCAATTGAAACGGCTGGATTTAAATGACAACCTGAAATGTGGCCAATCGCGAATGCCATCGTTAATACCGTCAAACCAAAAGCCAGTGACACACCTAATAAGCCAATGCCGACATCAGGAAATGCAGCCGCTAATACCGCACTACCACAACCCCCAAGAACCAACCAAAATGTACCAATAAACTCAGCACCGAGCTTTTTTGTTAATGTCATTATTTATTCCCTTATATATTTTCATAACCACTTATCATCGTTGAAAGTCGTTTCATTCGAAACTAGCATTTCAGCGTGTAATTGGTCAAGTGAGTGTTCACATCTATTTGAAATACATAAATAAACTTAGGCTAAATATAAAATAACCAATGCTTACCAAACGTTTAAATATTAACTTAGCATAGTTTAAAATAGCTCAAAACGTCAGTTTGGCGCCCACGCTAACTTGTCCTTGCCACATTAAATCCGCATCAACTAGCCACTTACAGTTGCCGCTATTACAAAATAACGACTGCGAACTACTAATAAACGTGGCATACCCACGCACATCCGCAAACAACGCAAAATTGGTAGTGAATTGATACTCAGCGCCGCCGCCAATACTCATCGAAAAATTAGTTTCATTAGAGAAACCATTATCTGGGCGCATCTGCGTTAAGCCAGCACTGGTGGTAATATAAGGTCTAAATTTACCTTGAGGGAAGTACAATGCGCCGCCTAAATGTAAGTAGTCAATGTCTAACTTGGTTATCTCAGGTTGATTTAGGTTATCGCCAATACTAAATTCTGTCGATTGATGACTATAAAGTAAATAAATACTGCCTGGGTCTGGCGTTGTAATTCCAGCCATCACACCCCAATGCTCGGACTCAGCAATCTTAACCGAGCTTTCAGCTTGGCTAGTGCTGTCTACGGTGGAAAAATCACTGGTTCCAAAAGCGTAACCACCAAACGGCGCGACAAATGATTCTGCGGCCACGTTCCCTGTGTGCATCAACACACTCATCGCCAACATGCTAACGCCAAGTCTTTGCTTATACTTCATCATACATCCTGTAATAACGTGATTGACTGTTAAAAATATAGCACTACTACAAGTTTAACGGCATAAACGGGATCACTTTTTAACAAAAAACGATATACTCCCCTGCTTAATCACCCTTGGTTTCATCATTCGAGAGACAGATATGCTGCATCAGACGTTACAACACTACTTTGGTTATGATCAATTCAGAGAAGGCCAAGAAGCTGTCATTAACAATATCGTCAGAGGCGATTCAAGTGCAGCCATCTTTCCAACGGGATCAGGAAAGTCGTTATGTTATCAAGTATCGGCATTACACCTGCCTAATTTGACCTTAGTTATTTCCCCCCTATTAGCCTTGATCCAAGATCAGCTATTATTTTTAAAAAAGCATAATATCGCCGCCGCTAAAATTGATTCGAGCATGTCTGTCGATGAAGTACGCGATACCATGTCAAAAGTACGCGAAGGCGAAGTGAAGATCTTAATGATTTCGGTCGAACGTTTAAAGAACGAACGCTTCCGAAAATTCATCAAACAAGTACCAATCTCGTTATTAGTGGTGGATGAAGCCCATTGTATTTCAGAATGGGGACATAACTTTCGTCCCGATTACCTGAAACTACCGCAATATCAAAAAGAACTGAACATTAAGCAAGCCTTGTTATTAACCGCAACAGCAACCCCATCGGTTATCAAAGACATGGAAACCAAGTTTAATATCGCCCCTGATAATATTATTAAAACCGGTTTCTATCGCGCTAACCTTAGCTTGTTAATGCACCCAATTGCTCAAGAGAAAAAACTCCACGCACTCACCCGCTGGCTAGGTAAGAAATCGGGACAAGCCTCTATTGTCTATGTCACTCTGCAAAGAACCGCAGAAGAACTGGCGGCAGCCTTACAAGAGTTTGGGATTGAAGCGGTCGCTTATCATGCCGGTATGTCCACAGATATACGTGAAGAAGTACAACAAAAATTTATGCACAATGGCATAGATTGCATTGTTGCCACTATCGCTTTTGGCATGGGCATTGATAAAAGTAATATCCGTAACGTCGTGCATTTTGATTTACCAAAATCCATTGAAAACTACAGCCAAGAAATTGGTCGTGCCGGCCGTGATGGCAACGACTCACAATGTCTGGTATTAGCTAATTTAGACAACCAAAGCATCCTCGAAAACTTTGTTTATGGTGATACTCCTGAACTAAATGGGATTGAAGCGGTACTGAGCGAAATCCAATCTGCGGGCACTGAGTGGGAACATACTTTATACGGATTATCCATGAGTAGTAACCTGCGCCAAGCACCGTTAAAAACTTTACTGGTGTATTTAGAAATGCAGGGCATTATCAAACCTCTGTATTCTTATTTTGCGGAATATCGCTTTAAGTTCTTAAAAGATCCAGCGCAAATACTGAACCAATTTACCGATGAAAAACGTGTCTTTATTGAAGAAATATTTAACGCATCGCCAGCGAAACGCACTTGGGCAACGGTTAACTTTGAACGCATGAGCGAAGGCTATCAAGAACAACGCAGTCGCGTGATCACCGCGCTAGAGTTTTTGCATGAACGTAATAGCATCGTGCTAGAAAGTAAATTGATGACCGATGTATATCAAATATTAAATTCGCGTTTTGATAGCCAGCAATTAGCCACTAACCTGCATAAGCAATTTGCCCACAAAGAACAAAGTGAAATTAAGCGTGTGCATGCAGTTGGTCACTACATTCAAAGTACACAATGTTTGAGTAAAGGCTTATCAACTTACTTTGGTGATGATAAAGCACCGGTGCAATGTGGCACATGCTCTGTCTGTCAGGGCCGTATTGCACAACTACCACAACCAGCAAGTATGCCAGCGTTATCAGCTGAACAAGTGGCAGAGCTAAGCCAAGCGTTTATCAGTGCTTGTGATAAACGCCCTACGCCTGTATTAACCACACGTTTCTTATGTGGCATCAGCACACCTTTATTCATGAAGATGAAAGCCAAAAAAATCAGTAACTTTGCAGCCTTGCAAGCTTACCCTTATCAACAAATATTAACGCTACTCACTAACCAGCAATAACGTTACTTCCGCACAAAAAAATAGCGCTGCAGATGCTGCAGCGCTATTTTCAGTTCATCATTCCAAACTAAGCTTGAAACGGCTCACACGATTTATTCGTAACAACTAATTATAGTGCTTGAAGCGCTAATTCATAGTTAGCTTCATCAGTGATTTCAGCTACTAATTCGCTATGTGTAACAACACCTTCAGCATTGATACATACAACAGCACGCGTTGTTAAACCACGTAATGCGCCATCAGGGATTGCAACGCCGTAAGCTTGTGCAAACTCAGAGCTACGGAATGTTGATGCGTGCTGCACGTTTGCAATGCCTTCAACTTCACAAAAACGACCTGTCGCAAATGGTAGATCTGCAGAGACACATACTACTACAGTATTTTCTAGCGTTGCAGCAGCTTCATTGAAAGCGCGCACACCAGCAGCACATACTGGCGTATCGATACTTGGGAAAATATTTAGTACAACTTTCTTACCTTGTAAGCTAACAAGTGTTAAATCAGACAAGTCGCCAGCTGTTAATGAAAATGCCGGTGCTAATGAACCAACTGCTGGGATTGTGCCTGAAATGTTTACTGCGTCGCCTTGAAAAGTAACTTGAGTCATATTTTTATCCTTTTTATTAACTGAATACGATTAATACAAACCGCTTAAATTGATCTAGATCAACAAATTGAGATGAAATATATATGCTTGTGCAAGCCATGTATACGCCTAATATGTAAGAAATTGTCAGGTCATACCTGTTAATCATTCGAGCTTAAATTAAAATGGTTATAAAAAAAGGGCGATGCATTAACTGCATCGCCCTTTTTGTACCTCGCGGTTAACTACTCAGTAGCTAACTTCAGGGTAAAGATATTACACCAGTTTTTTAAGTGCGTTAGCAACGAATTCAACTTGTGGACCAATCACGACTTGAACAGCAGTTTTACTTGGCTTGATTACACCAGGTACGTGGCGCTTAAGTTCAGCGTCATTTACTAAAGATGAATCTTTAACATCAAGACGTAGACGTGTTGCACAGTTATCAACGTGTACTAAGTTGTCTTTACCACCAACAAGTTCGAAAACTTTAGCAGCAACGTCAACGTGTGATGCTTTACCTGCTTTAGCCGGAGCTGTAGCTTCTTCACCAGCATCTTCACGACCAGGTGTTTTAAGGTCAAACTTAACGATGATAGCGCGGAATGCAACGTAGTAGATTACGAAGAATGCAGCACCTTGAACAAGCAACATGTACCACTGTGTAGCAAGTGGGTTACGTGAAGACAATACTAAATCAACTAGACCTGCACTGAAACCGAAACCTGCAATCCACTGCATTGATGCAGCGATGAATACAGATACACCCGTTAAAAATGCATGTAGTACGAATAGCACTGGTGCAACGAACATGAATGAGAATTCTAGTGGCTCTGTAACACCAGTGAAGAATGTTGCGAAACCAGCAGCCATCATGATAGATGTTACTTTGGCTTTGTTTTCAGGTTTAGCAGTATGGATGAACGCTAACGCTGCACCTAATAGACCAAACATCATGATTGGGAAGAAACCAGCTTGGTACATACCAGTAACACCAACAGTTGCGTTGCCGTTTTCTAGTGATTGTGCGCCACCAAGGAAGTTAGGAATATCATTAATACCAGCAACGTCAAACCAGAATACTGAGTTAAGTGCATGGTGAAGACCAACAGGGATAAGCATACGGTTAAAGAATGCGTAGATACCAGCGCCTGTAGGACCCATATCTTTAATGCTAGTACCGAAAGATACTAGACCATCAAAAATCATTGGCCAGATGTACATAAGTACAAACGATACGCCCATCATAACGAAAGACGTTACGATTGGAACAAGACGACGACCACTGAAGAATGTAAGTGCTTTAGGCAGCTCAACTTCACTGAAGCGGTTGTAAAGTTCAGCAGAGATAACACCAACTAGGATACCAACGAATTGGTTGTTGATTTTACCAAATGCAGCCGATACTTGGTCAGCGCCAACACCTTGGATAGCAGCAACTGCACCCGGTGAAAGTAGCGTTGTCACAACGAGGAAGCCAACAAGACCAGCAAGCGCGGCTGAACCGTCTTTGTCTTTTGACATACCATAAGCAACACCAACAGCAAATAGCAGAGACATGTTATCAATGATTGCAGCACCAGATTTGATGAAGAATGCAGCAAGCATGCTTTCGCCGCCCCATGCAACCGGATCAATCCAATAACCAATACCCATTAATACAGCAGCAGCAGGTAGAACTGCTACTGGAACCATCAGTGCACGACCAATTTTTTGTAAATAGCTAAACATAACAGCCATCATCCTTATCTTAAGTTTAAAATCCAATTAAATGTTTTGTTCTTGTTATGAAACTGTAGCAGTTCCATTACAAGAACAGACTTTGTACTTACTTCACAACTTATTTCGTAATGTAAAGTAAGAACGCGTTAATGACAAACCAAATTCACCTTTAATTCCCTGCACTGTGATCTATTTCAACCATTTGAGCAGAAAAAGACAAGTTTTGATGGCTGGATCTGAAAACTTAATTTACAATTAAAAAAAAGTATCAATTATCCTTTAAAAACTATAGAGAGTATCGCATGAGATTAATCCCTTTAACTACCCCTGCTCAAGTCGGTCGCTGGAGCGCTGCACATATCGTTAATAAAATTAACGCGTTTAATCCAACTGCAGATAAACCATTCGTTTTAGGTTTACCAACTGGCGGTACTCCACTTACTACATATAAAGAACTAATCAAATTATACCAAGCTGGTGACGTTAGTTTTAAACACGTAGTTACTTTCAATATGGATGAATATGTTGGTATTGATAAGCACCACGCAGAAAGCTATTACACATTTATGCACAGCAACTTTTTCGATCACGTAGATATTCAAGCAGACAACATTAATCTACTAAACGGCCAAGCTGAAAATTTAGAAGCTGAATGTCAACGCTACGAAGACAAAATCAAAAGCTACGGTAAAATCAACCTATTCATGGGTGGCGTAGGTGTTGATGGTCATATCGCATTTAACGAACCAGCATCATCACTGGCTTCACGTACACGTG
Organism: Moritella marina ATCC 15381; assembly: GCF_008931805.1. Classification (GTDB taxonomy): domain Bacteria; phylum Pseudomonadota; class Gammaproteobacteria; order Enterobacterales; family Moritellaceae; genus Moritella; species Moritella marina. The sequence continues at coordinate 2,766,649 of NZ_CP044399.1, forward strand.
TTAAAACACTGACTGAAGATACACGCATTGTTAACTCACGTTTCTTCGACAATGACATTAACCAAGTACCTAAATTAGCATTAACTGTTGGTGTGGGTACATTACTAGACGCTGAAGAAGTACTTATCCTAATTACAGGTCATAACAAAGCGCAAGCACTACAAGCTGCTGTTGAAGGTTCTGTTAACCACCTTTGGACTGTCACTGCACTGCAATTACACGCAAAATCAATCATTGCTTGTGATGAACCTGCAACGATGGAATTAAAAGTTAAAACAGTACGTTACTTTACTCAGCTAGAAGCACAAAACATTCAAAGCTTTATTGCGGAGTAAGTCTATGTATGCACTCACTAATTGTACTATCTACACAAACGACAGTGTGTTAACTGAGCACTGTGTAATTGTCGATGGTGAATACATTCATGATCTTGTTACGCTTGCTAATTGCCCTGCTGATATTAAAAAGATTGACCTTGCTGGCGCCAGCTTAACCGCTGGTTTCATTGACCTGCAGCTTAATGGCTGTGGTGGTGTCCTATTTAACACGGATATCAGTGTTAAAACGCTTGAGATCATGCAAGAAACCAATGAACGCTTTGGTTGTACCAGTTACTTGCCTACGCTAATCACGGCTACCGATGATGCAATGAAATCTGCAATCGATACCATGACAGCTTATTTAGCTAAGCACAGTAACCAAGCGCTGGGTTTGCATTTAGAAGGGCCTTACCTTTCTGTTGCGAAAAAAGGTATTCATAGCAGTGACCTTATTCGCCGTAGTGAACAAGCAATGATCGACCACATCAGCAGTAACAGTGCCGTGATTAGCAAAGTAACCTTAGCACCAGAAAATACTGACGCGGCACATATTAGCCAATTAACCGCAGCAGATGTTTTAGTATCCGTTGGCCACACCAATGCTACGTATACCGAATGTATGCAAGGCTTTGATGCGGGTGCTCGTTTTGCTACTCACCTGTTTAACGCGATGACGTCTATTACTGGTCGTGATCCGGGGGTGGTTGGGGCGATTTACGATCATCAAGACGTTTACGCCGGTATTATCGTTGATGGCCACCATGTCGATTACGCCAATGTGCGTATGAGTCATAAGCTAATGGGTGAAAAATTAGTCTTAGTGACTGATGCAGTTGCCCCTGCCGGTGCTAACATCGAATCTTTTGACTTCGTTGGCACAGAAGTGTTCTATCGTGATGGTAAATGCGTTGGTGCCGATGGTACACTAGGCGGCTCAGCATTAACTATGATCGAAGCGGTTGAAAACACAGTGAAACACGTAGGCATACCGCTAGATGAAACACTGCGCATGGCAAATCTATACCCAGCAAAAGCAATCGGTGTAGAGGATAAGCTTGGTAGCATTGCTAAAGGCAAAGTAGCCAATTTAACCGCCTTTGATGCAGACTTCACTGTAATCAAAACGATCGTCAACGGACAAGTGAAAAGCTTCTAATTATGAAACATAGCCCAGTCGCAAATATTGAATTTATAAAACAAGTGAATACCGCCTCTGTTTATCGCCTTATCGATGAACAAAAGCAAATTTCACGTGTTGATTTAGCAAAACTTAGTGAGCTCGCGCCTGCTAGTATTACTAAAATGACACGCCAATTAATGGCGTCTGGGTTAATTAAAGAAGTCGCACAACAAGCCTCTACAGGTGGTCGACCTGCTATCTCACTCACTTGCGAGATAGATCCATTTGTCTTTCTGAGTTGTAAGCTTGGTCGTAATAATTTAACGATCGCCTTGCATGATATTGCAGGGATTAAGCTCAGCAGCTATCGTGTTGCGTTAAGCACTGCGCCAAACAACGATGTGATCCCGTTTTTATTAACACACATAGCTGATTTTATTAGCGCCAATATCGATTCAGCGAAACAAACGCTAATCGCCATTGCGGTGACATCTCCAGGTTTAATCGACCGTGAGTCTGGCACCATAGTGTACTTACCGAAACATAACTTAAAAGATATCCCACTTGGGAAAATGATCACTAAAGCATTTAATGTACCCGCTTTTATTGCCAATCATACCCAGTCGTTATCTTTGGCTGAACTATATTTTGGTGCAGCGCAAGATTGTGAAGACAGCGTCTTACTGTCGGTACATGATGGTGTTGGCTCTGGTATTATCAATAACGGTAAAATCTTTACTAATTACAATAACCAAGTCGGTGAAATCGGACATATCCGCATTGACCCTCTTGGTTTGCCTTGTCACTGTGGTAGCCATGGCTGCTTAGAAACATCGCCTCTAATGAAGCAATTCTAAAACAGGTCACAGGCTTAATTAAGCAAGGTCATGAGACTGCATTAACACTTGAAAATCTAAGCATTGAAACTATTTGCAGCGCAGCAAACAACGGTGATGAATTAGCAGTGCAAGTATTGCAACGTGTCAGTAAATTGCTCGGCCAAGCCATCGCGATTATAGTCAATTTATTTAACCCACAGAAGGTGTTAATTAAAGGCGAGATCGTCGCAGCAAAAGCACTTATCTTCCCGATTATTGAACACAGCGTACAACAACATGCTTTAGGCAGTTTCGTACCGAACCTCGTAATAAGTGAAGCAGAGTTTCAAAATGAACCATCAATGGCTGGAGTAGCGCTAGTACGCAAATCACTATTAGAAGGGGCATTACTAAGCCATATCATCAATGAGCAAGACGCCTAGTCTAGTCCAGTTCTGTATCGCTCATAACGCGTAAATACCACAACCCAAATGACATCCGTTCGTTTGGGTTATCCCTTCTTCCATTGCTTATCATTATTACTTTTATTTGTTATAATCCACTTTATTCAGCACTGCTGGAACATTCCCTTTATTGACTGTTAATGAGTATCAATATGCATTTTGATGACAATATCCGCATGGTTTTCTCGACTGAAACTGGCCGTATTAAAGAAGAAAAACAAGTTGAAGTGGCACCTGAAGGTGACGGTATCGTGCGTATTCGCCGTGAAACAAAAGGTCGTAAAGGCAAAGGCGCGACGACAATTAGTGGCATCGATTTACCTGAAAAAGATTTAAAAGCACTGGCGAAAGAATTGAAAAAGAAGAGTGGCGTAGGCGGCAGCGTTAAGGACTTCATCATCGAAATACAAGGTGATCAACGTGACATGGCTAAAGCATTCTTAGAAAAAAAAGGCTACACAGTAAAACTTGCAGGTGGCTAAGCTTACTATCGTTATCAATGCGCGAGTGTAAATGGAAGCGCATTGATAATGCTCGTACGTACTTATCTCTAATCATGAAGCTGAATATCAGAGTTATCATTGTAGCTATAGTTCAACGCAGTATGACTATCTCTAGATACCTCTATATTATCAGTCCATTCTATATAGGTATTCGTATTGCCTAATGGCTGAGGATATAAAAATGGCATTGCATTATTATCTATCCTGCCATCAAAATAATGCCCCCCGCCCCTGTTATTATCAGGCCAGTCAGAATGATCCGGTTCCTCACCAGTATTACTGCAACCAGCCAAAAATCCAAACATCACAATGGTTATCATAATAAGTTTCATCATTCACTCCTCATTTTATTGCGAATACAACTAACGATGAATCAATTATAAATTAACTATAGCCCCAACAACGATAGCCGTCACCTTAACAGCCCCTTCTATACACCTTTAAACACTTGTCATTTTTATCAAATCAAGGCACCATGACCTTGTCGGTAGTGATCGGATGATCCACTGTACGACATAATTCTCAGGGCGGGGTGTAATTCCCCACCGGCGGTAATAATCAGGTATACGATCCTGTCGTAGCCTATTTCAGCCCGCGAGCGCCTAAGTGGCTTCTTATTTATAGTATCTGTTGATGTATAAATTTCCATTTAGGGTCAGCAGATCTGGTGAACGCTATGCCATATAGCCTAGTCCAGAGCCGACGGTAATGAACATATTCATCGAATGTGTCTAAGTCCGGATGAGAGAGAATATAAGATACGTTAACGTCTGCCTTGGTAGATGGCTAATAACGTATCTCTAATTCTGCACGCCCTGATTCTGGAACCCCATATTTTTATAGTTGTATATTAAGGATTAAAACCATGAATCAGTCTTTACTTTCCCCTTTTGGCGACGCAATCACACGTGTTGAAACCGCACTAACTGCATTACGTTTAGGCAAAGGGGTTTTAGTTGTTGATGATGAAGACCGCGAAAATGAAGGCGATATGGTCTATGCGGCAGAGTCGCTAACCAATGAACAGATGGCATTACTGATCCGTGAAGGCAGTGGTATTGTGTGTGTTTGCTTACCAGATGAACGTGTTAAACATTTAGAGTTAGCGCCGATGGTGGAGAATAACTCGAGCCAATACGGCACTGCGTTTACAGTTAGTATTGAGGCGGCTGTCGGTGTGACAACAGGTGTATCTGCTGCAGATCGTGTTACCACGATTAAAGCAGCTATTGCTGATAACGCAATGCCAAGCGATCTTGCTCGCCCAGGACATGTTTATCCACTACGCGCACAACCCGGTGGTGTATTAACACGTCGCGGTCATACCGAAGGTACTATCGATTTAATGAAACTAGCAGGGTTAAAACCAGCAGGCGTATTATGTGAAGTCACGAACCCTGATGGTACGATGGCGCGTTTACCTGAAATCATTACCTTTGGTGAAACGCATGACTTACCGGTATTAACGATTGAAGATATCGTCACTTATCGTAATGCACTGTTAGAACAAGTAAGCTAATACATAAAAAGGCACTGTCGGTTAACCAGCAGTGCCTTTTGAATCGTTATTCTAGGTATTAACTCAAACAATAAGCTAAACATTTAATTAGCTAGTTGCGCTCGGTATCTTACTATCAGCTTTAGCCTCGATTTTAGTCTTAGTATCGACATTAATTTTAGTTTCAGCATTGCCCGTTTTATGCATCGCAACTTTAATAAAGAACACCATAAACACTAAATCGTTTAAACCATAAATAGTATAGAAAATACCAGCAAGTAAATCTATTTCGTACAGGGTGAATAAGTTATTTGTTGCTAACCAGTATACCCACGCGCATACATACACCAACTTTTCGACAGCAAAAGCTGATACTAATAAGCGAATACTGCCTTTCGTCATCGCTGCCGCAAAATAAGCGAGCCCCCATACCATAATCATCACTAAACCAAAATTAGACATAACAATCGGGTCTGCTTCATTAATGGCGGTATTACTGAATAATTGCGAGAATGTCAGTACACCAGCAATATTAACCAAAGCTGCTAATATAAGGCCGAATTTGATTACCTTGCTATTCATTATGATCTCCTTAGTAAATTTGATATAAACTCTTGGTTTACGACAACAATATAAGCCATAAAATCCAATCTTATTTATAACTCTCTTTAAAATTTAGTCACGATCACAACAATAATCTCATCAAAAACCACATATTAATCTGCGCGGGCCCCTTATTGACAGATAGCTTTATAAAATACCACTGAATTGGCGGAAATAGAGACGTTTGAAATATACATTTTTGGACGAGTTTAAATGTAGTATATGGCGTTAAACCGAGCTAAGTATGGGGGGGATATAAATAGCAATAACGATACTATTTTTTTATAATGCTATTTTTGACAATATTCGTTTTAACTAGCTTAGTTTTGACCAGTTTCGTTGAATGACGGCTATAGCTAACAATACTGCTAACAAAAAACCAGCACGGCAAAATCATTATAAAAACAACCAATAACGCATAATAATAGAAAGCCATACAGTCCTCTTTTAGCTCGCATAGAAATAATGTTGAATCCTTCAACAATAAACAAGACTACCAACAATTGGTTAGTTTAATAGGCGTTATGCAAGAATAGCGGTTATTTAATTTTGTTTTGCGGCAAGGATCATATTTCATCACATTCAGTAATGAAGCAGCGCTATGATAAAGCTCATAGCGCTGCTTTTCAGGATAAGTTACATCGTCCGCCTGATTAGCGTCACACTCGACATATTCAATAAGCGCCAACAGCTTAGCAAACCTATCAGTCCGACAAAACTCGCACCAGCACCTATCCCTAGCAACCAATATTGAAAGTGAAATGCACCGGGCATATCAAAAATACGGCTTTGTAAAATATACACGCCCAGCTCCATAGCAATACTGGCCATCAGTCCCGCCAGCGCGCCCAAAGCCACAAATTCAAACAACACACTATTTCGCAGTAAGCGTCCACTTGCACCTAGCGTGCGTAAAATAGCCAGTTCACGCTCACGTTCTTCCATACTCGCTTGTACTTGAGCGACTAATACTAAGCTACCCGCGAGCACCACCAGCAATAAAATGAACTCAATAGCGATAGACACTTGCCCTATCACACTGCGCAGTTGAGTGATAATGGCATCAACATCAATTAAGGTAATAGTAGGGTACTGCGTTAAGAAATCCTGTAATGCATCTGTTGCATCATCTGGCACGTATAATGATGCAATATACGTCGCAGGGAAATCAGCCAGTACATGTTGGTTAAAGATCATGTAAAAGTTAGGTTGCAACGTTTGCCAGTTCACCTTACGAATATTACTGACCATCACCAAAACTTCTTCACTGCCGAGCTGGAACGTTAAGTTATCACCAATCTCAACATCGAGCTTTTCAGCTAAGGTAGATTCAATCGATACCAATGCGCGGGTATCTTCAGGTTGCCACCAACTACCCGCCATTAAGCTGTTTTCATAAGGCAAGGCATCACGCCAAGTCATGTTTAGCTCACGGCCAACACCACGGCGGCCATTATCCGCTGATTTAGTCTCTTCTTTGCTAACACGTTTGGTTACTTGATCATCATTAATTCTGGTTAAACGACCACGTACCACAGGAAATAACCCACTAGACTCAATGCCCAACGAATCAACAAAGTTATTCACCGGTTCAACTTGAGCGGCAGTAATATTGACTAAAAAGCGGTTAGCGCTGTTATCGGGTAATTGCTGCTGCCAATCATCAATCAAACCATTCTTCATCACCACGATAATAAGCAGTAATTGAATGGCAATCGTGAAACTAATCAACTGCACCGCATTTTCATTAGCACGACGTTTTAAATTCGCTAACGCTAAATGCCAAGATTTACCCGCTTTGCTACCCGCCGAACGCCCGACAAGCATAAATAAACGTCCAATAACCAGCAGCACTAGCGCGACCAGTATTCCACCAATTAATAACGCCGCACTGAGTACGGCATCTTGGCTAAATAAATACAATAAAGTAAAAATAGCAACGATTGATGGCAGCTGACTCATTAGTTTACTCAACAAACTGTTTTCAGCATGACTACCACGGCCACGTAAAAGCGTCATAGGCGAAGTCTGTACTAACTCCCTTAATGGTGTAATAGCAAACGCAAAGGCGCAGATAATGCCCGTGATAATCGCGACAACGAAAGGATACGCCACATCACCTGTGGTCGAGGTATCAAGGTAATCACGCATGGCATACAAACCAAGGTTTAAAATCAGATAACCAACCACCAAACCTAAACTAATACTGAGAACACTTAATAACGACCAATGTAGGCAATACAGTTTCGACACGTAACGCTTAGAAGCGCCCATGGCTTTAAACACGGCAACAACGGATTGATGACGTTGACTATAACGACGACTTGCTACAGCGACCGCAACAGAGGCTAAAACAATGCCCAACATACTGGCGAGTGATAAGTATTTATCCGCTTTACTTAGGGCTCTGGCTAACGGTGAGTTCTGTGATTTAATGTCATACCAACGTTGGTTATCACTTAACTGTGGTTTGAACCATTGCTCAAAAGCAGCGATATTGTCGGCTTCTCCTGCGAACAGGTATTTATAACTTAATCGGCTACCCGGTTGGATTAATTCAGTTTTCTGTATATCCTCGTTGTTAATAAACACCACAGGACCAGAACTAAATACACTAAACGACGCATCCGGTATTTGGGTGATAACCCCGGTGATTTTAAAACGCATGACGCCAACTTCAATACTGTCACCCAGCGTGAGTTCTAATTGCCTTAACCCTTTCGCTTCTAACCAAGCTTCACCTGATTTGGGGGCATTCGACGGGACGGCTTGCGTGGCATCTAATGATGGGCTTACCAATAACTCACCACGTAATGGATAAGTATCCGATACCGCAGACAACGCCGATAACGCCATTTTTTCATCCGTGAAAACCATGGATGACATTTGGATTTGCTGGGCTTGAATAAGTTCTAAACTGCTGGCTTTGGCTAATACGGCAGGATCGATGACGCTGCCCGTATCTAACACCCTATCGGCAGCAATAAAGGTACTGCTCTCGGCGGTTAATGCTTGTTTAACCCGACTCGAAAAGCCCGACAAGGCGAATACCGCAGAGACAGCCAATACGATAGCCAACAAGATAATCGTCAGCTCACCGCGCTTTAACTCATGCTTCAATAAACGTAGAGAATGTTTATGCCAATAACTCATTGCTATTCACTCACCTGTTTTACTATAGATTGCTCGGCTGTAGATGACTTTGCTATAATTTTCTCTGCTATAACGTCCGTGACAATAGATTCAGCAATCGCACTGGTTTCTGTTAACTGACCACTTTCCATTGTCACTTGACGCTGACAACGCGCGGCTAATTTCGGGTCGTGCGTTACCAATATCAAGGTAGTGCCTTGCTGTTTATTAATTTCAAACAACAGATCTGCAATGTGTGAACCCGTTTTAGTGTCTAAGTTACCAGTTGGTTCATCAGCAAATAAAATCGCAGGTTTAGAAATGAAAGCACGGGCAATAGCCACACGCTGCTGCTCGCCACCCGAGAGTTGTGAAGGGAAATGTTCAGATCTATCAGCTAAATCAACCTTGGCTAACAATTCACGTGCTAATTGCTCTGGATTATCCATACCCGCTAACTCAGCCGGTAACATGATATTTTCCAATGCAGTTAAACTGTTGATCAATAAGAATTGTTGAAAGATAAAACCAACATGTTGAGCACGAACGGCACTGCGCTGCTCTTCATTAAATTGGTGCAATGGTTGGTTTTTAAGAAAAACTTCACCGCTCGAAGGTAAATCTAATCCCGCTATAATAGACAATAGGGTAGACTTACCTGAGCCAGACGCGCCAACAATCGCCAATGAGTCACCAGCGGTTACTGCTAAGTCCATCGGATGTAAAATATCCAAGGTCTTAGCCTCTGTTTTGACTGATTTAGTTAAGGCACTTACTTTTAATATAACGTCGGAATGTAGCTTCATGTTTAAAAATGCCTTTAAAGTATTATTATTGATGGTTATCTTGTTACCTGCAGCACATGCTACAGCTAACCATAAAATTTTGTTATTGGGTGACAGCCTCAGCGCGAGTTACGGTATGACACAAAGTGAAGGCTGGGTAACCCTGCTTAATCAACAGTTATCCGAGCAAAATGCACCATACAACATCATCAATGCCAGTATCAGTGGCGAGACTACCGCAGGCGGTCTATCGCGCTTACCAGGCATTTTAGCTAAGCAATCTATTGACACACTCATCATCGAACTCGGTGGTAATGACGGTTTACGTGGCTTTCCACCGAAATTAATCAAAAGCAATTTAGCAAAAATGGTTGATTTAGCCCACGCCAAAAATATTCCAGTCTACGTCATGAATATTCGTATTCCACCTAATTATGGCCCACGCTACAGTAAAATGTTCACCGATGTATTTGCTCAAGTAGGCAATGAAAAAGACATTACCGTACTGCCATTTTTCATGGAGCAGATAGCCGTTGATCCAAGCTTAATGCAAAACGATGGTATCCACCCAAACCGGTTCGCCCAGCCTAAAATAGCTGACATCATGTCAAAGCAATTAGCGACTATGTATAACGCGCCAAACTAACTGGCTGTTATGAGCGATGATAAGCGATAAATGTGTAACTGATTAAGATAAACCACTTTGCTTGGCGTTGTCAGGATTGGTTTCACAAATGCAGGTAAAGAATTGTCAGGAGGATTGTTTTAGCGCGATAATTAAAACAATCCCATTTGTTGATCGGTTATCAAATCAAAACTCAAGCCAATAAATGGCAAGATACCATCAGCAATTGGTTTTAATTGTTTTTCAATATAGTGCTCGAAATCCAAGACAGAATATTGATGTTCAACCGCTTCAGGACCACTCAAGGTGAGTACATAACTGATCCACGCTTTATGCTGATAACGCAAAGGTTGGCCTAATTGACGGTTTTTTTCATCCGCTGCACGTGCTGCTTTTACATGGGGTGGTACATTCTTCACATATAAAGCCAATTCTTGGCGCAAGCGTTTACGATAAACGAGCTTATCATTGAATTCACCGGCCAAGGTCTTCTCGACAATTTCTAACACATAATCTTTAACAGCCAAACCATGGAACACTCTATGGTATAACTCCATTTGGAACATTTTCGCCAGATCAGTCCAATCGGTGCGCACAGTTTCTAGTCCTTTAAAGATCAGCTTTTCACCCTCTTTGGTATTAACTAAACCGGCATAACGTTTTTTACTGCCTTTATCTAAACCACGAATGGTTGGCATTAAAAACTTGTGATAATGCACTTCATATTCAATATCTAAAAAGCAATCAATGTCGTAATCTTCACGTAAGTGGCGTTGCCATTGTTGGTTAATGTATTCCGACAGTTCAGCGCCCATACGATCAGCTTGTAAACCGCGTTCAGCAGGCGAACCATCACCATCAGTAAATTTAGCGGCATCAAGTAATACAAAGGTAGAATCAGTATCACCATAAATAACCTTATAGCCTTTGGCTTCAATCCAGGTCGCCGTTGTCTGCATGATCTCTTGACCACGCATAGTGATTGATGAAGCTAAACGGGTATCATAAAAACGACAACCACCAGAGCCTAGCACCCCATAAAACGAATTCATTAAAATCTTAATGGCTTGCGAACGCGCGGCATCTTTCTCAAGCTTGGCTTGATCACGCTGCGACCACAGTTCGGTAATAATATCGGGCAAATAATGCTTATCACGATCAAACAAACCACCACGAAAACCAGGGATTGCCTCTGTCGGGTTTTGTACCCCTTCTAACAACCCAACCGGATCAATTTTGAAGGTGCGAATAATCGACGGGTACAGACTCTTAAAATCCAACACGATCACGTGATCATATAACCCCGGGAATGAATCCATGACATAACCGCCGGGACTGGCCATTACCCCACTCTCACGCAGGTTTGGCGCAATATAACCAGCACGATGTAACTTCGGCAGGTATACATTCGTAAACGCCAGCACAGAGCCACCGTTACGATCTAATTCTAACCCCGTTAACTGCGAGCGTAATAATAAGAAATCCAACAAGCGCGTTTTAACGAAGATATCCCACACTAAGACGCAGTCTTGCAGGTTGTACTTGGCTAACTTAGGTTTGTTGAAATGAAAGTCATGGGTGATCTGCTCTAAACGGTTATCAACATCTTCGGTATCTTTACCAACGCCGAGTATTTCTTGCGCGATGTTTTCGAGACTAAAACTTGGGAAGCTATAAGTCGCAGTTTTAAGACTATCAATACCATCAACCACCACACGACCATGCAAGGTTAAAAAGCCTTGCTGTTGCGGCGTGCGACCATCGCGCCAATGCAGGTTTTGGCCACCACGACCCAATGCTAATTTAAGATTATGGAATGTGGCGCGCACCGCCAATAATCGAAAATCAAAATTAATGACATTCCAACCAATAAAGATGTCCGGATCATAGCTGATCACGAATGCTTGCAGTGCCAATAATAGGCTTTTCTCGTCAGCAACCCAGTGGATCAATGGCTCATCGTCAGGATCTTGCGCTAAATTGTTATCCGCTTGTATTTGTGCCTGCGCTAAACCTTTATCAAGTTGCTCGCCTATCATGTAAACCCGTTTAAAAGGCTTACCGTTAGGGCAATAGGCTGGGCTTAATGAATACAAACCAATAGAGTAAAGTTCGCCATGTTCTGAACACTCGATATCCAGCGAGATCTGTTTAATTTTGTCGACTAAGTTATCTGGTAATTCAGCTGGTTTAAGCTGTGCTTGTTGAAATTCAACATAGCCTTTACGTTGTACTGGTATGCCAGTGAATTCGACAGCACCTTTCACAAAACGCTCCATGAGATAACGCTCTGCCGGACGAATATCCGCTTCTAATACCGTAACCAGCTTACGTCTTAATAATTCTTGTGCGCGATGATAGTCATGGGACGTCTGGAAATAAAACGCGCTCATCAGTTCTAAATCAAAACTACGTAGCTGTAAATTTTTATAATTAAAGCGTGGATTAAGCTCACTTAAACACGCTAATGCCGTGGTCAGTTGATCTTGAGGAATGAACATGACGAGCGGCTGAGTTGCCGGGATCAATTTAACCGCCCCCATTTCAGACGCTAACCAGTAACTTAATTCGTTGTTACCATTACGATCACGGCTATGGCGCGATAATAAAAAACCCAGATATGTAGCAGACAAAATTAACCAGAAAAAATAGTTTAAGACTGGTTAAGTGTACAGCATATTTAGAAATGTGAAAATGGCTGTGACAGCACGATAAAATACCGACGCTAACAAACATATTAAGCATGTTTAAAAAACGATGAATATATAACCCAAAGCACTGTAAACAGACTATGGAGCAGACAACACTACCTACAAAAAGTTGCATAAAACAGGTTAAGTTCACACCTTTTTTTCTCACTGAAAATCTTAGTTTACTAAATTTTTCAATCTGGTATATTTTCTTTCGTTCCAGCTGTTTATATTCGCGTCCCATTTGGTTCGCTTGATTGATTGTGTGAGACACAAACAACGAGCTGCTTTAATCTATACCAAATGTGCCAGTTGTCTTTGGGATCTAAAAATATGCATCTGTTATCAAATTAATCAATGTAATAGTGATATGATTTTTGCCACTATTACATTTTCACCTACAACATATTATTTAGGAATAGTTTATGTCTATATCGCTCGAAAAAGGTCAACGAATTAGCTTAGAAAAAAATGGTCAACAGCTGAATAAAGTATGTGTTGGTGTTAACTGGGGCGCGATTGAAAAGAAAGGCCTCTTTGGTGGCATTAAGAAAGTAGCTGTTGATTTAGATGCAAGTGTGTCCCTGTATTCAGCAAGTAAAGATTTGCAAGACCTGATCTATTTTGGACAACTAGTAAGTAAAGACGGTTCTATTGTTCACAGTGGTGATGATACAACCGGTGATCTTGATGGCGATGATGGTTTAGATAACGAAGTTATCACCGTGAATCTAGCGCAAGTACCAGCAAACGTAAACTTTGTGGCGATTATTTTAAATAGCTATAAAGGTCAAGACTTTGCAACAATCCCATTCGCAAGTGTTCGCTTGTACGAAGGTACCCCAACACGTGTTGATCAAGTAGTCGCGAATTATAACATCGCTAATGATGCTAAATTTAGTGGTGCAGTATCTATGGTTTTAGGTTCTTTTTATCGCCACAATGGCGCATGGAAGTTCAAAGCAATTGGTGAACCGACACAAGACAAAAAACTAGAGCAATTAGTAAAAACAGTGGCAACTAGTTACCTATAATTGAAATACTAATTAATAAAAATAGTAGAGGTTAATAACATGAGTTTTTCAAATTTTTTATCTGGACTGAAAGAAAAGACCAATGAATTAAAAGATGAAGTTTTGAAATTTAAGAATAAAAACTTCTTACATGCTGCAACGGCAGGTTCTGCACTGATTGCAATGGCAGATGGTTCAATTGATTCAGCTGAAAAACAAAAAATGCTGAAACTAATTGAAAACAATGATGCCTTAAAAGTATTTAAAACATCTGATGTGATCAGTTCTTTCACTGAGTTTTTAAACAACTTTGATTTTGATAAAGATGTTGGTGAATCTAAAGCCTGTGAAGCATTAAACCGTATCAAAGATAACAATGTCGAAGCAAGAACTGTGATGCGCTTAATTTTAGCCATTGCCGCTTCAGATGGTGTTTTTGACCAAGATGAAAAAATCGTAGCAATTAAAATTGCAAAAGAATTAGGTTTAAACCCAGCAGACTTTGAACTTTAATTGTCATAATAAGCGAGAGCAATTACGGTCTATATATGATGTGTAATGCTTACCCGTTTAAATTAAATATTATCTTATATTATTAAGGAAGAAATATGTCAGTATCATTACAAAAAGGCGGCAACGTTTCGCTAGAGAAAGCAGCACCAGGAATGAGCAAATGCATTTTAGGACTTGGCTGGGATACACGCGCTACAGATGGCGTTGATTTTGATTTAGACGCATCAGTATTTTTAATTAATGCTGAAGGTAAAATCCGTCAAGACACAGATTTTATCTTTTATAATAACCTTAAATCAGTTTGTGGCTCTGTTGAGCATACTGGTGATAACCAAACTGGTGAAGGTGACGGCGATGATGAAGCAATTAAAGTAAATTTATCATTAGTACCTGCAGATGTAGTTAAGATTGTTATTGGTGTTACGATCCATGATGCTGAAGCAAGAAACCAAAATTTTGGTCAAGTTTCAAATGCATTCATGCGTGTTGTAAACGAAGAAAGTAAAACAGAAGTGATCCGTTATGACCTTTCTGAAGATTATTCGACAGAAACTGCATTATTGTTTGGTGAGTTATACAAGCATAACGGTGCTTGGAAATTTAAAGCGATCGGACAAGGTTTTGCTGGCGGTTTAGCACCAATGGCGCGACAGTACGGCGTTAACTTAGGTTAATTCTTAAAAATTGATTTAATCAGTAATTATAAAATCCGATAATCGAATATGATATCGGATTTTTTATATTTAAAATTAAAAATCTAAAATTAAACATCATGCTGTTTTACTTCAGCGTTGAAGGTGATGACTTATGACGACTAAATCACAACGAATTATTGTATTAACAGATCTTGATGATAGCTTATTCCAAACATTAAAAAAAATCCCTGAAGGCGTATCATCACTGCCTGTAGCGACTGATAGAGATAATAACCCTTTATCATACATGACCAATCCACAACGCATATTTTTTGATATGTTGGTCAATTCAGGTGCCGAAATAATTCCGATTACCGGTCGTAATACCGATGCATTAGAAAGGGTCAGTTTACCTTTTGGTAAATATAGCTCAGTATCCCATGGTGCTATCGTACTTGATGACAATAACCAAGTTTGTGCCGAGTGGTTACAGTGGCTAAATATTGATACTGCCACATTTGCCAACTTGCTTGATAATATCAATGATCGCGTGCAAACCATTATTCATACCCAGTCATTAGATGCCCGCAGTCGCGTGATTGTAGATCAGGGTATTCCCGCATACGTGTCGATAAAAGGCATGGATTCCGACCTCAATGAGATTTACAAGGCATTACCAGAATACAATCAACATGAAACATTAAGATTTCATCGTAACGGCCGTAACATGGCCTATATTCCCGCGATATTCTGCAAGAAAAATGCGGCTGAATTTATTTTAAAACAGTTAAACGTACAACCAGATGATTTGGTTTTAACTGTCGGTGATAGCATTAGTGATTTACCTATGATGCAGACAGGTACTTATGCTATTGCACCGTTAAGAAGCCAGCTTGCGACTGATATATTTAAAACTCAATTAAGTGAATAAACAATGAATTACAATTTCGATACCCAAGCAGGGCTCATTTCTCTTAAAGTATTAAACACGAAAAAGCCGGTGGACGATTTATTAACATTCGCCTGTCGTCAAAACCCTAAACGTAGTTTTATGCTGGTAAGTAAAGTGCTTGGCCGATACACACCGACAAAACCGAACGTGATGAGAGAAGTTTATAACTATTTATCACAGGCGGTTGAAGGTGATAAATTAACTTACGTTGTTAGCTTGGCAGAAGCGGCAACCGGATTAGGCGCTGGTGTTGCAGATAGTCTAGCAAGAAAACAACAATCTAAGGTTTATTTTCAACATACGACACGCCATAGATTAGATGTTCCGCTGTGGTTTACAGTCGATGAAGCACATAGCCACGCCGTTAATCATATGTTTTATGCACCGAAAGCAGAATTGCTTGATGGCATTCGTCAATCGAATCGCTTAGTGGTTATTGATGATGAGATCACGACGGGTCGTACAATTAAATTATTGATTACCAGTCTATTAAAGAAATTAGACAATATTGATGAAATTAAAATTCTGTCTTTAGTTAACCTGTTAGATGAGGACTTGAGACTAAAGGAAGACGATTTCGGTATTAAAATTAATTACTTTTCATTAATGGATGCGCAAATATCTATCGACCCAAAAGACGATTTCAGACCTGAATTACCTCAAAATGTAGACGCAGGACTATGTGAATCGCATTCATCAGCAGATTTGGGCCGATGCGGTATGCTAATGCCATATACGGGTGATTTACCAAACATAAAATCATCCAATAAAATGACTATAGTGGCGAATGGTGAGCATCAATACATCCCGTTTTTAGTTGCAGAGCAGCATGAAAACCAGGGTTGTCATGTATTGTACCAATCAATTAATCGATCACCGTTATTAGTAGGCGAATCGATTGATAACAAATTAGCTTTCTCATTTAATGGCAGTGAACTTGAACACTATATCTATAACTTCTATCCAGAAAATAGGGATGTATATGTGCTACTCGAGAGCGAAAGTGCCAGAGATAAGCATGATTTTGCAAGAGAGTATCCATTGCGCTGTGTTGAAGTGGCTTAGATGATCTTAACGCTAGATGTAAGCAGGCTATTTTCCGATATTCAACTAAATGATAAAAGTTGCTGACTATGATTGAAATGATAAACACAACTAAAGCCCCTTTACTAGGCAGCTACCGTGCCGACGATTGTTTATTTTTATTAACAAAAGTTGAACCAGAATTTTATACGATTGAAGATAAAGAACGCCTCATTCAAACTGGGGCAATGCATTATTCAGAAATGGTGAATCAAGAATCAGCGCCATCACCCGAATATGCTGAATTATTTGTCAGTCTGACGGCACAATACAAGCAACGCCTTGCTGATGAAGTGTTACAACTGAGCAAAATGATTATAGATAATCGCTTGAATGATGTTTGTATCGTGTCTTTAGTTCGCGCTGGTACGCCTATCGGCGTGTTATTGAACCGAGCGCTCAAAACATACAGCAATGTAAATACGTCACACTACTCTGTTAGTATCATACGTGACAAAGGCATTGACGAAAATGCCCTCGACTACCTCATCAAGCATGAAAAAATAAAGCCTGAGAGCATTGTTTTTGTTGATGGCTGGACAGCGAAAGGCGTTATTACCCAAGAACTGAAAGCAGCGATTGGTCAATATAATAGCAGTCGTAATGTAAATATTCCTGACCAGTTATTTGTTATTTCAGATATCGGCGGTACAGCTGACTACTCTGCGACATTTGATGACTATGTTATTCCCAGTGCATTGATGAATTCGACCGTGAGCGGGCTAGTAAGTCGTTCTATTCTTAATCATCAGATTGGTGAAGATGATTTCCATGGTTGTATTTCTTATTCACATTTAGAAAGTCATGATCACTCAAATTGGTTTGTCGATCAGGTTTCAGCCTGTTTTACCGCAAACAGCTTTGATACGCCATTACCACAAGCAGCTATCCCAGCTGCATTGCGCCAAAAAAACACCCATGATTTTTTACAAAAAATCATGCAGCAATTTAACGTGTCTAATTATAACCGCATCAAGCCAGGTATAGCTGAAGCGACGCGTGTTATGTTAAGAAGAGTACCTGATTTATTGATTGTTCAAAGCAAAGTAGATCCAAGTACAGTGCACTTACTCAAACTAGCAAGTGAAAAATCAATTGAGATAATCGAAATGCCTGAGATGCCATTTGGCGCTTGTGCTTTGATTAAAGACGTAAAATAATTTTTCGATCATAAGCAGGATAAAATGAAAATAGCATTATTTGATTTTGATGAAACATTAGTAGAAGAAAACTCATTAGGTTTTTTGTTTAAGCATTTTTTAGGGAAAACGCCATTACCACTGCAATTATTACCTTTATTACTAAAACCGTCTACCTATAAACAGCCGGTTAAAACATCCATTAAGACGCATTTTTATAAGCAATCATTGAATGGTAAAACATCCGCAGAGGTTTTTGCCGCAGGCGAATCACTGTTTCAAAAAGTAACGCCAATTGATGAAGTCGTGAATATGATGACAGCGTTACATGATAGCGGCATGCAAGTGTGGATTGTGACAGCATCACCAGAGCAATATATTGCAGGTATCGTCAAACAATTAGGATGGCCAATTGAACGTGTTATCGGCACGACTATTTTGGAAAAAAATGGCTGTTTTACCGGTGATATTGACAGCGAATGCCAAGAGCAAGAAAAAGTACGCCGCTTAGATGCCATTTTTAATGACAGCAGTATTACCTTTCAGGTTGAACAAGCCTTTGGGAACTTACCTGTAGATATCCCAATGTTAAAAATGGCTAAGAAAAGATTTTATGTATTAGACAGTATCGTGAAGCCCTATGAAAAATCTGAATAAGGTTTGCTCTTTTTAGCGCTTTAACGACACAAAATCTATTGTAGGCTATGTGCGTATTAGCATGTTACTGTAACCGTTAAAATCGACAGTTTTTAACACTAATAAATTATAATACTGGAATGTAAAAAATGAACTTGATTGATAATGTATGGCCCTTTTTATTAATTCTACTCTCATGTTATTTATTAAAATATGCATGTGATACTTTTGAACAAGCTGCTTCTTACCTTGGCCGCAAATTTCCACCTGGTGTTAAAGGCGCCACCGTAAATGCTATCGGGTCAAGTATGCCTGAAATGTGTGTTGTGATTGCTTGTTTATTTTGGTTCGACGATCCATCATTAGTGATGGTTGCACTAGGTGTAACTGCAGGTTCTGCTATATTTAATGGTTGTGTGATCCCTGCACTTTCGATCATCATGGCGAAAGACGAAGACGGTAAAGCCGTGAATTCAATAAAACTCACAAAGCGTGTGTTAGTACGTGATGTTTTCTGGGTATTATTCGCTGAAATCGCCTTGATTATCTTCCTAGGTTTCAACGCATTTACGCTTTGGATGGCCGTTGTATTGAACGTTATATACTTAGGTTACGCAATACATTTGTATATTGATGCAAGAAGTCATCAAGAAGTTGAAGATGAGTATGAATATGAAGAAATTGAAGATCGTGGCAAATTCTTAAATTTAATGACATTCAACTTTAATACGCTGTTCTTTTCAAACAGGCCCTTCACCTTAGTATCTGCACTTGTTGTGTTAGTGCTGGCGATCGCGATTATTTCTGGTTCTTCACATTTATTAGTTGAAGGTGTATTAGGCAGCGCAAGCGTAATGGGTGTTCCTCAATTCTTTGCTGGTCTAATCTTCGGTTCTGCCGCTTCGTCAGTACCTGATCTGATGTTATCAGTGAAAGATGCTCAAAAAGGTGAGTATGAAGATGCTGTTGCGAACCCGTTAGCATCTAACACGTTCGACACGACTGTTGCATTTGCTTTACCACTATTAGCTTGGTTCATGATCAACGGTGTCGAACAACTACCTTTAGTACAAGATGAAAGCCTTACGTTATTACGTTGGTCTATCGTGGGTATCACAGGTGCAGTAGCAGCAAGCTTGTTATTCAACTATAAGAATGTAACAAAAACTGTTGCTTACTTCTTGTTGTCTATGTTTGTCGTTTGGGCTGGCGCTATGTATGTATTTATTGGTTAGTGTTCAATAATTAACCCGCTCAATCAATAAGTCTTTTTAAGTTATAAAAAACGCCTCATGCACTGCATCGGGCGTTTTTTATTTCAGCATATAACGAAATCCGATCAACGTTATATCTAAATCATACCTAACTATACCTAACTACGCCTAACTACGCCTAACTACACACAAACATGTAATCCGATGTCCTGATTTGTTTAAAATATGTTATAAAGTTTACATAAATAATGAATTAACAATTTTAGACTTAATAAAGAAGAGACCACGCTTGTGACCACGACTCTGAAACCTTTTATATTGCTACTTGTCAGTGGCTTTTTACTCATGCTTGGCTACGGCTTGAGTAACATCCTCTTGCCTGTTCGCATGCAAAATGACGGTATCAGTGTCGATAACATAGGTATCATCTTATCTATGCTATCTGTCGGTTTCTTATTGGGTGCAATCTATAGCCGTACGCTATTACAGCGGGTTGGCCATATTCGTATATTTGCCATGTGCGGTAGCTTAACGTCAGTGGCTATCTTGCTTTCAGGCCTATACCCAGAGCCATTAATGTTAGCTGCAATGCGTATGCTGACAGGATTTTGTATGGCGTGTGCCAATGCCACACTCGATAGCTGGTTAAGTCATAGTGCTACAGAAGAAAGCCGTGGGCGCATATTATCGATTAACCAAATGGTGATCATGTCTGCGCTGTTCTCTGGTCAATTTTTGTTAAACGTAGCCCCCGTCACCGACGTCACCTTGTTTGTTATCTCCGGGATTCTCTTTAGTCTTTCTATTACACCTATGGTGATCAGCAAACACCAAGGACCGCTGATTGAAGACAGTCAATCCATGTCCTTAATGACCATTATGAAGCTGTCACCACTCGGTGTTATCTGCTGTTTTTATGGTGGGTTTCTTTATGCTGGCTTAGTCAACATGCTCCCTATTTTTGCCAGTGATAATGGTATTCAAGGTTTTAGCTTGTCGATATTTATGGGAGCATCGATCTTTGGCGCCATCATTTTTCAATATCCAATAGCCTATTTATCCGACCGTTTCGACCGCCGTAAAACCATGATAGGCATGGTTCTCACGATAGCCGCTTTATCTTTATTAGTACCGTTGCTGATCAATTCATCACAATTTAATATCACCTTGTTAACGATTGCCATCGTAATGGGCTTAACCGCTTGCCTCTATCCGATGAGCATGTCTGAAACCTTCGATAAAGTATTGCGGGAACAAATCCTCGCAGCGATGGGATCTTTACTCCTCATTTATGCATTAGGCAGTATTCTTGGCCCCAACCTCGCCTCTATCGTGATGAACATATTTGGCAGTGCCGCATTATTTTCATTCATGAGTATCACGGCGCTGACACTATTGGTATTTATCTTAGGGAATATGCTTAATCAGACAGCACTGCCACGTGATGAGCAAGAAAACTTCATTATGCAAACGCCTTCTGGTGTCGCATCGGAACTGGATCCTCGAACCCAATATGCACAACCTTCTTTTGAACAAACATCAGAAGTTGAAGTGGCGATTAGTTTAGCAGCGAACAACCCTGCCGCTGCCGTGAACATGGCCAAAACCTTAGCGATGCGCGATCCCAATGATGCCTCAAACTTAGCGGCGGCACTCAGTACCATTGACGAAATTGATATCAGCCGTTTGTACCGTGCCATCACAGCAGCAGCACCCGAAATGAGTATTCATATTGCCGAAGCGTTAACCAATGCCTCGCCAGAACAGGCTGAAGAATTAGTCGAGTGGATCACTACTGAGCGTCCCGATCAATTTACTAATATAATTGTTGCCATCGCCAATTCAATGCCAGATAACGGGATTGATGTGATGGAAGTTGCCGCAGAGAATATGGTTGAAGATCACCAAGATGAATTACTCGAAATGACCGACCAGTATATGACCAGTCTTTCCGATTCATTAGATGATATGCGTCCCGTCGATCGTACAGCTGCCGCATCAGAACAAACAGCAACCGAGCTATATAACCGTTTAACCGACGTATCACCGACGCAATCAGCCGACTTCGCTCTCGCAGTATCTGAAGCATACCCAGAGTCATCAAATGTCGTTGCCGAAGCTTATGTAAGTAATCTGATTGAAAGCGAGCAAGCGACACCAGGCGATGCCACTGCGAACATTGAAAGTGCGGTAAATGATTACGTCACGCAAGTTGCTGAGACTATCCCTGAATACGCTGCCGATATCGCCAGCACTATGATTGATTCTGTGCCTGATATTGCCTCTGATATGGTTGAGATTTTACAAGACTCAGATGTGTTTGATGACAGCGAACTAAGCACCTCAATTAAAGACAAACCTGAGCATGATGAACTTGAAGAACAGCTACAATATGCCGTACAAACGCAGGCTGATGAGATAGATAAGCATAGTTAACAGATAAAAAAAGAACTAACCAGCAAGTTAATGTGATTAGTTCTTTTATCGATAAAGGATTAGTCTGTTTGTTTATCACAGCTAATCCGTTTATTTTTTCACTATTACATAATGGCTGAGTTCAGCCATAGATGACAAAGAATTGAAGCGATGTAACCCAGTGCAATTACAGGAGCCCAACGTAAGTGACCAGCAAACGTATACAGACCACGTGCCTGACCCATTAGCGCTACACCAGCGGCAGAGCCGATAGACAGTAAACTACCGCCCACGCCTGCTGTTAGCGTCACTAATAACCATTGGCCTAATGACATATCAGGTTGCATGCTCAATACCGCAAACATCACCGGAATATTATCAACAATCGCCGACAGTACACCTACCGCCACGTTCGCCATAGTAGTATCCCACGTGCCATACATGATGCCAGATGCCAAACTTAGGTAACCCATAAAGCCTAAACCACCCACACACATAATAACGCCGTAAAAGAATAGCAAGGTATCCCATTCCGCTTTAGCCACTTTGTGGAATACGTCAAACGGCACTACGCCACCAAGCTGTTGTAAGGTTTTTTCATCCTGAGCAAGTTCCGCTTTCGCGCGTTTACGTTCTAACGAAATTGGTAATGTTTTACGTAAGAAATAACCGAAGAATTGTAGATAACCTAAACCTGTCATCATACCCAGTACTGGCGGCATATGGAGTACACTGTGCGCAGCAACTGCGGATGCAACAGTCAGTAGGAATAGCAACACAATACGCTTAGCACCACGTTTAGTGTGAACCGTTTCTTGTACGCCAGACAGCTTTTCACCCTTGGGAATGAATAATGTCATGATCGCCGCTGGAATAATGAAGTTCACCACAGATGGTAAAAATAATGCCGCGAATTCATTAAATTCAACCATACCTTTTTGCCAAACCATTAGCGTTGTAATATCACCAAATGGACTGAACGCACCACCGGCATTAGCTGCGACAACAATATTAATACAAGCAAGGTTAATAAATTTCTTATTTTCCCCAGCTACTTTTAATACTACAGCACACATCAGTAGCGCTGTTGTTAAGTTATCGGCAATCGGCGAGATGAAGAATGCCAGAATACCCGTTAACCAAAACAGTCCTCTTAAATCCAAGCCTTTACTTAACATCCAACTGCGCAATGCATCAAACAATTGACGCTCTTCCATCGCGTTGATGTAAGTCATCGCTACCAGTAAGAACAGTAATAACTCTGCATACTCGAGCAGGTTATGCCTAAACGCAGCCTCTGCGACATCGGACATACCTAGGCTGGCATAGTGCCAACCGATCAGAGCCCAAATGACACCAGCCGCGACCAGTACAGGTTTTGATTTTCGTA
Organism: Moritella marina ATCC 15381; assembly: GCF_008931805.1. Taxonomy (GTDB): domain Bacteria; phylum Pseudomonadota; class Gammaproteobacteria; order Enterobacterales; family Moritellaceae; genus Moritella; species Moritella marina. The sequence continues at coordinate 2,790,197 of NZ_CP044399.1, forward strand.
AATGTAAATGCTCTTCCGCCATTACCAGCAAGTATGCGCAGGTAAAAATAATGATAGCAAAATAGCCTATTCTGGATGTGGTGAGATCAATAACGTCCCCACCACCTGACGCAAATGCAAACGTTGCAGGCGCGAGTCCAAACAAAATAATTAAAATAAGCTTCATTGCCATGTTATGTGCCTTCCCTCTCAAAATGATAAAAACCTGTTTAATGTATGTTATAAAATTGTTTTCTGCCATTGGCAAAATCCTTTTTAGTGAGGTAATAGCTATTTTTATGTTTTTTATCAAAAAATCTTCATCAATCGGTCACGTTAAATACATCTCCAGGATATTTACCTGTGACTGCGATTAACAATAATAATAAGATAAGCGCTTGAACTTAGATTAACGATTACCTAACATCCCACAGTCATTAATATTAATGACTACTATTGATGACTCACATTTATTACCACTTTACATTCACAAGGATATCCACATTGGATCAAGAATTAAGATTAATGGTTTCCCAATGGCTCGCCGACAGCGATGTATTAAATAAAGTAGATTCAAACACTTATAATTTAATATTAATTGTACTTTGTTTGAGTTTGGCAGGCATATCTTATTGGGTGGTCAAACGTGTAGTCGTTAGAGCCATGAAAATCATGTCAGTACGCTCTAAAGTGACTTGGGATGACACCTTTGTAGCGCACGGTGTATTAGAGAAATTCGCTTTATTAGTACCGCTATTAGTCATAGACTTATTACTGCCATTATTTACGGTGCTTTCATCCTTTATCACCGAAGTATTTGGCCGTATTCTCAGTGCCCTATTAGTGATCTTATTGATACGCGGTATCTATGCGGTGCTTAATGCCATAGCCCAAATTGCCGATGAACACACAGCTACCCACAGATTGCCTATCACCAGTTTCAATCAGTTACTTAAATTGTTTTTATTCTGTGTAGCAGCCATCATCACCGTATCCATTTTATCTGACCGTTCGCCAATTTACTTCTTAAGCGGCTTAGGTGTGGCGACAGGTTTCATTATGCTGATCTTCAAGGATACTATTTTAGGTTTTGTCGCTGGTATCCAGCTAGCCACCAATCAAATGGTGACCAGAGGTGACTGGATCCAAATGGATAAATACGGCGCGGATGGCACTGTTGAAGAAGTATCTCTGACGACAGTAAAAGTACGTAACTTTGATAAAACAATTACCATGATACCGGCTTATGCTTTGGTATCTGATGCTTTTAAAAACTGGCGAGGTATGACCGAATCTGGTGGTCGCCGGATCAAACGTAGTGTTTTTATCGATATACAAAGTATTGGTTTTTTAAGTGAAGAAGATGTCAGGCGCCTTAGTCATGTGCATTTACTCAAGAACCACCTTGCTGACAAAAACCTAGCTATAAAGACCTTCAATTTGCCTTTTAATGATGATGAACGCGCTGTAAATAGCCGAGGCCTAACCAATATTGGCACCTTTAGAGCTTATTTATTAGCTTACCTGCAACAACATCCCCAAGTGCGTAAAGATATGATGTTATTGGTAAGGCAGTTAGCACCAACAACACAAGGCATGCCGATCGAAATCTATATCTTTACCGATGAGATCCGCTGGGCTTTTTATGAAGACATTCAAGCCGACATCTTCGATCATATTTTATCGGTATTACCAACGTTTGGCTTACAGGCTTTTCAGCAGCCTAGCGGCAATAATTTACAAGCGCTTATGACGAAGGAAGCGTAGCATTAGCCCAATCGTGATCATAATTTAAAGGGTGTTTCTAATAATAAAAACGAAATAAGTAAAATAAATACAGCTTTCAAGTATTTTTGAGCCTGTACTCCTTTATTTCTCCGATTGTTTTTATTATATTGCTAACTTCTGCTAATCAACCGTAAGCTATTAAATACAAATGACTCATGATCTAAAAATACTGCGGTTGATAAAAATAATCCCTCCTATCATAGTCATTATTTTCGCGATTTTGGTTAACGTTATTGTCATTAACAATAACCAAACCAAGCTGAGCAAAGATATCGTGTCCTTGCGCCAAGACTTTATAAAAAAAGAACAAGAACAGGCTAAATATCAAGTTCAACAAGTTGTTCAACAAATTAATTACGAAAAAAATAACACCGAAAGATTATTAAAAGAATCCATTAAAGCACGTGTTCATCAAGCTCATCGCATTGCCACGACGATTTATGCTGCAAACAAGGATAAGCCTGAAGTACAAGTCACCACGTTAATTACAGACGCCTTAAGAAGTATTCGCTTTAACCAAGGGCGCGGTTATTATTTCATTTATAAAACTAATGGCCTGAGTGTCATGCACCCCACCCTACCAAATTTTGAGGGTACCTATAAATCTGATATCCAAGATGAAAGAGGCAATTACATTCTTCGCGATATCGCCAAAGTCGTTACCACTGAAGGTGAAGGCTTTACACGATGGTGGTTTGTGAAACCACAGGATAAAGATCAAGAATTTGAAAAGATTGGTTTTAGTAAACGATTTGCACCTTACGATTGGTTTATAGGGACGGGTGAATATGTTATTGATGTCGAAAATGACATTAAGCAGCGACTATTACACCGCATTTCCAATATCCGTTACGGCAGTAATGGCTATATTTTTATCATCGACTATCAGGGTAATTATTTATCCCATTACAACGAAAAATTTAAAGATACCAACAGATACAATACCCTCAATGAACAAGATGTTTCCAACGCGAGGCAGATTATCGGCACAGCGGAGCAAGGCGCTGGGTTCCTAAAATATATGAGCAGCATGATGCCAAGCACCAACCTACCGGCAGAAAAAATCAGTTATATAATGGGTTTTCCAGATTGGCAATGGGCAATCGGTTCTGGTGTATATGTCAGTGAAATTGAAGATTACCTGACCACCCGTGAAAATGCGATTGGCCTGCAAAATAGGCAAGACCTCAGCAAGATTTTATGGCTGAGCTCATTTGTTACCGTTTTTTTTGTGGCGTTATCACTTATTTTCGCTAATTATTTAGGTCGTCGATTCGCCTCGTATGAAAATAAAATAAGTGACGATTTTGCTGAATTAAACCTCATTAAAGAACAACTGCAATTTCAAGCGTTACACGATTCATTAACCAAATTACCTAACAGAGTCTTGTTCGATACCTGCATCAAAGATGGCATCGCCTTATCAAAGCAAAATGATAAAAAATTAGCGCTGATGTTTGTCGATCTCGATGACTTTAAGAAAATAAATGACTTGTATGGCCATTCTGTTGGCGATCAACTACTTACAAGACTCGGCAGTATATTCAACCAAATGTTATCTCCTAGCGACAGTGTGGCTCGATTCGGTGGTGATGAATTTATTTTTTGCTTTCCGATGCTTGAAGATTTAGCCGAGGCCGAGACAAAAGCCAAGCACATATGTGAGATATTCAAAAACCATTTTGTCATTAAAGGTAAGTCGATTCATTCAAGTTGCAGTATCGGCGTGGCGATGTATCCCGATGACGGTAATGCTAGCGAGCAACTGATTAGTAAGGCAGATATTGTCTTATATAAATCCAAGTCACTGCAAAAGGGCAATTATTTATTCTTTAATGATGCTATCAACACTCAGGTTCAACACGATCTGTTACTGGAATCTAAATTACATTTAGCGATAGAAAAAAATGAACTCGACGTGCTGTATCAGCCACAAATTGATGTCGCGACAGGACTTATTTACGGGGTTGAGGCATTAGTACGTTGGTATAACCCCAAACTTGGACATATCTCACCAGTAGAGTTCATTAAAGTCGCTGAAGACGTGGGGATGATCAATGAAATTGGCCGCTTTGTAATTGAAAAATCATTAACTGATATTTTACGCTTTAATCGCGACAGTGATATTCAGCTGCAGTTATCAATAAATATTTCGCCTAAGCAATTAATGGAACCCGATTTTATCAGTCACTTGATAAAGGTAACAACTGATATGGCAGCGGATCATACTCTGGTGACGTTGGAAATTACTGAAAATGTGTTAATTAATGATTTAGCGAAAGTGCAGCCTATTTTGCAAGCAATCCGAGATTATGGCTTTAAATTATCGCTTGATGATTTTGGAACGGGCTACTCATCATTAAGTTATTTGAGTAATATGCCGATCACTGAAATCAAAATTGATCGCACATTTATTGATAAATTCCTGACAAATAGTCAAAGTGAATCCTTAGTCAAAACCATCATCGCGATTGGTCAGCTATGTGATTTAACCGTTATCGCCGAAGGCGTAGAAACGGAAGAACAATATGCCCGCCTTCGTCATTATGGCTGCGATTTAGTACAAGGCTATTATTTTGATCGACCACTGCCATTAGCGAAGCTAACCAGTATTTATCAAAAAAAAACGCGTTATCCCGAGGCTGATTCGCAGCGGGATAACGCGTTATATAGTTAAGGTATGTGCTTAGATACGAGAACGTTTCTTCGCTACACCTTTTTTAGGACTACGCTGTCTTGTTGGTGCTTTCTTACCATGAAGCGGGATACCTGAGCCAGTAGGCTTAGTACGTTGCCCTTTACCGCGAGGTTCATTGGTTTCTTCCACTTCTTTACCCAGTCTGCCGTCTTTTTTCGATTTCTGGCGTGATTCATTGTTTTTCAATGAGCGACGGATACGGCCTTGACGAATACGCGTTTCTTTACGATCTAAGTTACGTGCTGTTGTTTCAGGTGGTAATGAAACAATTGCGCGTAAATAGTTAATCTCATCAAGCGCGAGTTCTGACCAACCGCCACGTGGTAAACGGCGATCAAGTACTAATGAACCATAACGGATACGGATAAGACGACTTACCTGAATACCCTGAGATTCCCATAAACGACGTACTTCACGGTTACGACCTTCACTCAATAATACGTTGTACCATTGGTTAAGACCTTCGCCGCCAGTTCCCTCTGCAACACCTTTAATTTTTTGGAATTTAGCAGGGCCATCTTCCAATTCAACCCCCATACGTAGGTTTTGAATAATTTTCGGTGTTACTTCACCAAAGATACGACAAGAGTATTCACGCTCTACTTCGTGGCTTGGGTGCATTAGACGGTTTGCTAGCTCACCATCTGTAGTAAATAATAATAGACCCGATGTATTGATATCTAGACGACCAATCGCGATCCAACGACCGCTTTTTAGTGGTGGTAGACGATCGAATACAGTCTTACGACCTTCTGGATCTTTACGTGTACATAACTCACCTTCAGGTTTATGGTATGCAAGAATACGACAAACGTTTTCTTCTTCTGTGATCACCTGTACCGGATGTCCATCAAGGCGAACTTTGTCCGTCTCTTCAACACGGGTACCCAAGGTCACAATATCACCATTAACGCTGACACGGCCTTCTGCGATCACAGCTTCCATCTCACGACGGGAACCTAAACCAGCACGTGCTAGTACTTTCTGTAGCTTTTCACTCATCAGTTTTCCTAAATATTAAGTTAAATTCTTCGTTATTTTTATTTGATACCATTAGATATCCAATACAATTTCATCATCCATGGCGGCTAATTTAGCCAATAGAGCTTCATCCAATGGGGGCAATTCTTGAATACTTTTAATACCAAAGTAATCTAAAAATTGCGTGGTTGTCGCATACAAAGCCGGTCGTCCCGGTACTTCTTTACGGCCAATCACTTTGATCCACTCCCGTTCTTCAAGGGTGTGGATCGTTTGGCTGCTAACTGCAACCCCACGAACTGCTTCAATATCACCCCGACTAACGGGTTGACGATAAGCAATCAGTGCTAATGTTTCTAATGTAGCGCGCGAGTATTTCGCTGGTTTATCTTGCAACATACGTTGCAGCCAAGGCGTTAAATGCGAGCGCGCTTGAAAACGATAACCGCTGGCCACTTCCACCAGCTCGATACCTTTACCTTGATAATCCTGCGTTATCTCGGCAATGTAAGCCACTACTTGCTGACGGCTTACCTCTTCTTCGGCAAGTACATCTCGGCACAAAGCCGCTAATGATAACGGTTTCTTGGCCACAAAAATAGCCGCTTCGATGATCTGTTTATAAGGTGTTGTATTCACAGTCGGTCTCATACCTATTCGGCTAAGCTTAAGTATATCTCACCTAACGGATTATTCTGGATCAGGCTGATTAAAGACTCTTTAAGTAATTCAAGGAGCGCCAGAAAACTCACCACAATACCGCGTCGGCCTTCTTCAAGATCGAGTACTTGATGGAAAGTGCGTACTTTACCATCTTGCAGTAATGCTAATATGTGCGTCATCTTTTCGCGCGTGGTTAAAACCTCACGTTGGATCTGATGATGCTCGAAGTGTTCCGCTTTCTTGAGTAATTTTTGCAGATTATACGCCAAGTCTCGCAGAGATACTTCAGCTAATAACGGTGCGGCGGTAATATTATCAGGTAGATCTGCACTAGCAACAAAAATATCACGCAAGATACGCGGTTGCTTGTCTAATTCTTCAGCTGCATTTTTAAATATTTCGTATTCTTGTAACTGTCTGATCAGCACTAAACGAGGGTCATCTAGTTCTTCTTCTGCCACGACTAATTTAGGTAATAGCAAACGTGATTTAATTTCCGCTAGCAAGGCAGCCATCACCAAATACTCACCGGCCAATTCAATTTTCAACGTGGTCATTAACTCCACATATTCCATGTATTGCGCAGTGATTTTTTGCATTGGTAACTGCAAAATATCGAGTTTTTGCTTTTTAATTAAATACAATAATAAATCTAATGGGCCTTCAAATGCGTCTAAGAATACACTCAGCGCATCTGGCGGTATAAACAAATCCTTTGGTACTTTACGTAATAATTCGCCATTAACCTTGGCAATCGCAGTGCTAGACTCTACCACTGGTTACACAAAAGCAGATGCATCACCGGCACCTTGACGAAGGAGCACTGCATTACCTTCAGAATAATCAATTACCGTGGTTGCTTGTTCACCTAAATAACCACCATTAATAATCAGGTCAACGTGGTTTTCAAGTTGGTCGCGAATAGCTTCCGGATCAAACTCAGTCCCTTCGTTACCCGGTAAGATTAATGACGTCGACATCATAGGTTCACCTAAGCTTTCCAACAATGCCAATGCGATAGCGTTGTCTGGCACACGAATACCAATGGTTTTACGCTTTGGATTCATTAAACGGCGCGGCACTTCTTTAGTCCCTTTAAAAATAAAGGTATACGGGCCTGGGGTATTATTTTTAAGCGCGCGGTAAGCACTGTTATCAACACGTGCATACGACGACAATTCTGATAGATCGCGACATAACAAAGTAAAGTTATGGTCTTTATCTAACTTACGAATTTTACAAATTCGCTCTAGTGCGGCTTTGTCACCAGTATGACAACCCAACGCATAACCCGAATCGGTCGGATAGATGATCACCCCACCGTCACGTAATATAGTAACGGCTTGACTGATTAAACGCGCTTGCGGGTTATCAGGATGCACATAAAAAAATTGACTCATAATAATGATTCCTTCACTGCTTCAGGCCAAGATGACCATACGGGGGTGCAATCTTTAGGGATATATAAATTACGTCCTAATTCAGTCCAGCTACTTGGTCGATGAAAATCAGAACCAACAGAACCAGCTAAATTATAATCACGACCATAAGTCGCCAGCTGAGTACGTTCAGTAATGCCTTGTTGTGGTTGTCCCACTTCCAATGCATCACCACCCGCTTCTTCAAAGGCTGCTAATAATCTTTTAAACCATTTAGTTGACAGTTTATACTGCAGCGGATGAGCCAGTACAGCTTGGCCACCTGATTGCTGTATTATTTCTATCGTTTGTTCAATTGTTGCCCAGTTAGGTGGCACGTAACCGGTTTTACCTTTCGCTAAGAAGCGTTTAAAAACATTCTGAAAGGTATTTTCAACACCTTGCTCAACCAAGTATTTAGCAAAGTGGCTGCGGGTGATACTGGCATCTCCCGCCAAAGCTTTTGCACCTTCATATGCATTAGGAATACGCGCTTTAGCTAAACGGTTGCCCATTTCAACAGCACGCTCTTCACGTTTGTTACGTTGTTCTGCTAAAAATGCCTGTAACTCAGGGTTAGCCAAATCGACGTTTAAGCCAACGACATGAATTTCATGATTTTGCCAATTAGTCGACACTTCAACACCGTTAATTAACGTCAGCGGCAACTGCTTTTCAGCAATCGTGTCATGGCCTTCTTGCAAACCATCGGTGGTGTCATGATCTGTGATCGCTAATACATCAACACGATGTTCAACCGCACGTTGCACTAATTCAGCTGGACTAAGAGAGCCGTCAGAGGCTGTAGTATGAGAATGTAAATCGTATATCATAAAAATAGAGCGTATCCAGCGATAAAAAGTCAGAAAAGGAACAATAAGACCCTATTATAAGTTTTATTTAACAATTTCACACAAATATTAATAAATGTATTGACAGTAATAGCCCAAAACGCATAAGTTTAACCTAATTAGATAACTTTATGGCTTAGAATCAATGCAAAATATTACAAACCAAACAATCAGTTGGTGGTGGCACATTCCTCTTTAAACGGGCATGTGATTTTGTGATATCTGCAGTAAATGTAAATCTACAAAAATAACAAACATTAAAGCCCGTTTCATTGAAACGGGCTTTTTTATTGGAAATTTAGTCACTTTAAAGCAAGGAAAGTACTATGACGCAGCGATTAGCGCCAGGTAAATTACATTCAATTCAGCAAGATTGTCCGCACATTGATGATCCCCTTGCATTCTACCGTCACATGTACCGTCCCAGCGGTAACAGCTTATTATTAGAATCTGCTGACATCGTTACCAAAACCGCACTGCAAAGTTTAATCTTGCTAGATGCTGCGGTTAAAATATCTTGTTTTGGCCGCACGGTTCAATTCAATGCATTAACCAAGAATGGTGAAAATTTACTGCCATTTTTAGCTGACGAATTTACCGCTCAGTTTGGTGCCGATACCGTGACATCTCAGGAGGATCACCAATTAGCATTAAGCTTTGCGCCTACTGATGACAGCCTTGATGAAGATTCACGCCTGCAGTCATCATCACCGTTTGATGCGCTGCGCACGATTATCAACCGCGTTATTCCAGAAACCCCGTTTCACGAGGCGTTATTCTTAGGCGGCTGCTTTGCCTATGACATGATTGCCAGTGTCGAATCTCTGCCAAAAGTACCAGATGGCGCTAATATCTGTCCTGATTTTGTATTCTATGTCGCCGAAACGTTAATTGTCATTGATCGTCAAACCCAGCAATCAAAATTAATCGGTAGCGTATTTGGTGGTGAGCACTTTGTCACTGCGTTAAACGAGACTGAAGCTAAACTAGCGCGTATTCAAACCGAATGTGCAACAGTATTAACGACAACACCCGCATCGAAAGCGGCAGAGTTAACGTTAAAGGTTGATATCAGTGATAGTGAGTTTTGTAGCACTGTAGAAGATTTAAAAGATTACATTCGTAAAGGTGATATTTTCCAAGTTGTCCCATCACGCTGCTTTAACTTGCCTTGCCCTGATTCACTCGCTGCTTATGAAAAGCTCAAGCAAACGAACGCCAGCCCGTATATGTTCTATCTGAACGATTCCGATTTTGTATTATTTGGTGCATCACCCGAAAGTGCATTGAAATATGATGCACAAAGTAATGACGTCGAAATTTACCCGATTGCCGGTACACGCCGCCGTGGTTTCCGCGCCGACGGTTCTATTTGTCCTGACTTAGATGGTCGTATTGAATTAGAACTTCGCCAAGATAAAAAAGAAACCGCTGAACATATTATGCTAGTTGATTTAGCCCGTAACGATGTGGCGCGTATCAGTCAGCCTGGCACTCGCTATGTCGCCAATCTATTAAACGTGGACCGTTACAGCTACGTAATGCATTTGGTTTCGCGCGTAAAAGGGAAACTGCGTCACGACCTTGATGCCCTACACGCTTATCAAGCTTGCATGAACATGGGGACGTTAGTTGGCGCACCGAAGATCCGCGCAGCAGAATTAGTTCGCCAAGTAGAACAACAACGTCGTGGTAGTTATGGTGGTGCGGTAGGTTACCTTACTGGTGACGGCACCATGGATACTTGTATTGTCATTCGCTCTGCATTTGTAAAAGATGAAATGGCTTATGTGCAGGCAGGCGCAGGTGTGGTTTACGATTCCAACCCACAAGCTGAAGCAGATGAAACTCGCAGCAAAGCAGCCGCCGTATTAAACGCCGTGGCACTCGCACAAGGTTCATCACTGGCAGCGATCATGAAGGCAGAAAGTATGACTGCACAACAAACCAACTCACCAGCAAGCAACGCTAAGTAACGGAGGCAACATGAGCAACACCTTATTTTTATTAGACAACTTTGACTCTTTTACTTACAACCTAGTGGACCAGTTTCGCAGCCTAGGCCATGACGTTAAAATTTATCGTAATAGCATTAGTGCAGAAGCGATTAAGCAACAAATTGATGCATGTGAAAATGACCCAATTGTGGTACTTTCACCGGGTCCAGGTAATCCATCTGAAGCGGGTTGCTTATTGGAACTAATCAGCTTATGCCGTGGTCAATATCCTATGATTGGCATTTGCTTAGGTCACCAAGCTCTGGTACAACAATATGGTGGTGTCGTCGGTCGTGCCGAAGAAATCATGCACGGAAAGGCATCTTCAATTAACCATGATGGTCAGTTGATGTTTGCCGGTTTAAGCCAGCCACTACCGGTTGCCCGTTATCACTCATTAGTGGCAACCGAAGTACCAAGCAGCTTAACGGTTAATGCCGAATTTAACGGTATGCCAATGGCCATTATTCAGCCAGAAGACAAAGTGATAGGCTTCCAATTTCATCCAGAATCAATATTAACCAGTGAAGGCGCTGCGCTGTTAAAAAATACCCTAGCATGGGCTACAGCATCAACGACAAGTCCTAAGGAGTAGGTCATGGAACACACACACACAACACCAGCGGCAACAACAATCGCCGAGATCCTCGAAAAGCTATACGCAAACCAAGTACTGACGATAGCAGAGTCAGAAACGGTATTTACTGCAGTGGTGCAAGGTGAAATGGACCCTATCGTGCTTTCATCTGTGTTAACAGCATTGAAAATACGTGGTGAACAGCCCGACGAGATCGCGGGGGCTGCACAAGCACTATTAGCGGCAGCAACACCTTTTCCAGCAGTCGATGAACTGCATGCCGATTGCTGCGGTACAGGCGGTGATAACATGAATACCATTAATATCTCCACAACAGCCGCATTTGTCGCTGCTGCTTGTGGGCTAAAAATGACGAAGCATGGTAATCGTAGTGTATCGAGCAAATCAGGTTCTTCAGATTTATTAGAAGCATTTGGCATTAATTTAACGCAAACCCCAGAACAAGCGAAAGCCTGTCTTGATGAATTAGGCATTTGCTTTTTATTCGCGCCGCAATACCACGCTGGTATTCGCCATGCGATGCCTGTGCGCCAAACTCTAAAAACCCGTACCATCTTTAACCTGCTTGGCCCATTGTTAAACCCAACTCGCCCACAAGTACAATTAATGGGTGTGTATGACGAAAGTTTAATTCTACCGATTGCTGAAACCATGGATAAACTCGGTGTACAACGTGCGTTGGTCGTTCACGGTAGCGGCTTAGATGAAGTTGCACTGCACGGTGAAACCAAAGTCGCAGAATTAAATAACGGCATGATCACGGAATATACCATCAGCCCTGAAGACTTTGGCGTCGCACGTTATGACGTAGCAGAACTGCGTGGCGGTGATGCAGCTGAGAATAAAGTGATTATCGAGCGCCTATTATCAGGTCACGGCACTGATGCACAAAAAGCCGCTGTGGCAATCAACGTATCAGCATTGCTAATGGTTGCAGAGATAGCAACAGACTTTAAACACGGCACTGAATTAGCAATGGCTGCGATTGATAATGGCAGCGCATTAGCCTTGATTAACCAGCTCGCAGCAAAAAGTCAGCAAGCTTAGTCATAGCGTTAATAACCGAATCTAACAGGAAGGAAGCATAGATGTTAACGAAAGAGTTACAGCAAACCATTCTCGGTAATATTGTCGACGATAAAGTAACTTGGGTTGCTGCGCGTAAAGCCAGCCAACCTCTAGCAAGTTTTATTGCTGAACTGGAACCAACAGATCGTGATTTTTATGCCGCGTTATCTGGTAAGCCGACCAAGTTTATTTTGGAATGTAAGAAAGCATCGCCATCAAAAGGTTTGATCCGCCCCGAATTTGATTTAGATTTAATCGCCGGTGTTTACAAAAACTATGCTGCTGCAGTCTCGGTATTAACCGATGAAAAATACTTCCAGGGTGACTTTGAATACGTAACGAAAGTACGTAGTATCGTGACGCAACCGGTGATTTGTAAAGACTTCATCATTGACGAATATCAGATCTACTTAGCGCGTTTACACCAAGCAGATGCAACGCTGTTAATGCTGTCAGTATTAGATGACGCTGAATACATAGCCTTAGCGAAAGTAGCGCACAGCCTTAATATGGGCGTACTGACAGAAGTCAGCAACGAAGCTGAGCTAGTACGTGCAATCGCCTTAGATGCAAAAGTGATCGGTATTAATAACCGTGACCTACGTGATCTATCAATTGACTTGAACAGAACGAAAGTGATAGCTCCCCAAATACCAAGCGATCGCATTATCATTTCAGAATCGGGGATTTATAATAACCAACAAGTTCGCGATTTAGCCAATTACGCAAATGGCTTCTTGGTGGGCAGTTCATTGATGTCACAAGACAATGTCGATTTAGCTTGCCGTCGTTTGATTTTAGGCGACAATAAAGTCTGCGGTCTCACGCGTCCTGAAGATGCCAAAACAGTCTATGAACAAGGTGCCATTTATGGCGGCCTTATCTTTGCGCCAAAGTCACCGCGTTGTGTTAATTTAGCAACAGCACAAAACGTTATTGCAGCAGCACCGTTAGCGTATGTTGGTGTATTTGTGGATGAACAAATGCACCTTGTGGCTCAGCTAGCAAACCATTTGGGTTTAGCCGCGGTACAATTACACGGTAGCGAAGACGCAAGTTACATCGAGATGTTAAAAGTGTTACTCGACGACGGTATTCAGGTTTGGAAAGCACACGGCGTTAATGAACAAGCTCCCGACTTAACTCAAACTAAAGTTGATCGTCATTTAGTCGATAGCAAGGTAGCAGGACAATCAGGCGGCACAGGACAAGCATTTGATTGGTCACTGCTAACACCTGAAACTTGCAGTCAAACTATGTTGGCAGGTGGCTTAACGCCTGACAACGTCGCAGCCGCAGCAAAACTCGGTTGCTTAGGACTGGATCTAAACTCAGGGTTAGAATCAGCACCCGGTATTAAAGATACAAACAAAATTATTGCGGCATTTAGCGCGCTTAGACATTATTAAAGGAACTTATCATGGCAAAACTTAATGCCTTTTTTGGCGAATTCGGCGGCCAATACGTATCGCAAATTTTAATACCTGCATTAGATGAACTAGAAGATGCATTTATCGATTCACAAAACGATCCTGCATTTGAAGCTGAATTTCAACAGCTACTAAATGAATACGCTGGCCGTCCAACACCGTTGACGCTATGCCGTAACATTACCAAAGGTTCAAAAACCAAGATCTACCTAAAGCGTGAAGATCTACTGCATGGTGGCGCGCACAAAACTAACCAAGTATTGGGTCAAGCACTGCTCGCTAAACGCATGGGTAAAACAGAGATCATCGCTGAAACAGGCGCTGGTCAACACGGTACTGCATCTGCCCTAGCGTGTGCGTTATTAGGCCTTAAATGTCGCATCTACATGGGTGTGAAAGACATGGAACGCCAAAAGCCTAACGTATTCCGCATGAAGTTAATGGGCGCTGAAGTTATCGGCGTTGATTCCGGCGCTGGCACACTAAAAGATGCCTGTAATGAAGCATTACGTGACTGGTCTGCAAACTATGAAAATGCCCATTATCTACTGGGTACTGCGGCAGGTCCTCACCCATTCCCAACGATTGTGCGTGAATTCCAAAAAATGATTGGTGAAGAAGCCAAACAACAGATCTTAAAAGCTGAAGGTCGTCTACCCGATGCTGTTATTGCTTGTGTTGGCGGTGGTTCAAACGCGATTGGTATGTTCAACGACTTCATAGAAGAAGAAGGCGTGAAACTCTACGGCGTAGAACCAGCAGGTAAAGGCATTGCAAGTGGTGAGCATGGTGCGCCAATTGCCGAAGGTACCAATGGTATATTCTTTGGTATGCATTCATTATTAATGCAAGACACTTACGGTCAGATCCAAGAGTCATACTCGGTATCAGCAGGCTTAGATTTCCCTTCTGTAGGCCCACAGCACGCACATTTATACACATCAGGTCGTGCGCAATACCCATCTGTAACCGATGAAGAAGCACTGGCGTCATTCCAGTTATTATCATCGCAAGAAGGTATTATCCCTGCGCTTGAATCATCACATGCATTAGCGTTTGCACTGCAAATGATGGAAAAAGACATGGATAAAGAACAAATTTTAGTGGTTAACTTATCAGGACGTGGCGATAAAGATATCTTCACTGTTGCAGATATTCTTGAAGGTGAAGGAGCATTATAATGAGTAATGTAACGGGACGTTATCAACAAGCTTTTACAGCGCTAGCAGAAAAAAATGAAGGTGCTTTTGTTCCTTTCGTAACGATTGGCGATCCAAACCGCGAACAATCAATGGCAATCATAGATACACTGGTTGCTGCTGGCGCCGATGCCTTGGAACTGGGTATTCCTTTCTCAGATCCAGTGGCCGATGGTCCAACAATTCAAAAAGCCACATCTCGCGCACTAAACGCCGGTATCAACCCTGATATCTGTTTTGAAATGCTCAGTGAGATCCGCGCTAAATACCCACAAATGCCAATCGGTCTATTATTGTATGCCAACCTTGTATATGGCAATGGCACTGATGCATTTATGACGAAAGCAGCTGCGGCAGGCGTTGATTCATTATTGATTGCCGATGTGCCAGTACAATACGGTCAGCAGTTTAAAGAAGCCGGCGATAAAGTCGGTATCGAAAGTATCTACATCGCACCGCCAAATGCCAATGACGAAACTCTGAAGCAAGTTGCAGAGCAAGGTTCTGGTTATACTTATCTGTTAAGCCGCGCGGGTGTTACTGGCGCAGAGACTAAAGCAGAGATGCCAGTGGGTCCGTTATTGGCAAAACTGAAGTCGTTTAATGCCGCGCCTTGTCTGCTTGGTTTTGGTATTTCATCACCAGAGCAAGTTAAAAAAGCCATTGAAGCGGGTGCAGCTGGCGCTATTTCTGGTTCAGCAATTGTAAATATCATTGAGAAAAATCTAGGTGATAATACACAAATGCTACAAGAATTAGCTGAATTTGTGACGCCAATGAAAGCCGCGACACGCGCTTAAGCACTTATAAAAACAATATAACGCTTTACCAATTAAGCCCTTAGTGCCTATTATTATGATTATCACCACACGATAGTCAGATAAAATAGTGCTAAGGGCTTTTTAGTACACTCGATTCATTAATGCTGGTTATTTTTCAGCTTTCCCCCTAAGGAACAAGGACGCACCATGACAGGTTATTTCATCCAAGCATTTATTTATCTGTTTGCCGCAGTGATCACGGTACCTATTGCGAAACGACTCGGGCTCGGTTCCGTGCTCGGTTATTTAATTGCCGGGGTTATTATTGGCCCAGTGATTGGTTTAGTCGGTAGTGAAACCGCGACTATTCAGCATTTTGCCGAATTCGGTGTAGTCATGATGTTATTTCTGGTCGGACTGGAACTTGAGCCCCGAATGCTCTGGGATATGCGTCACCGTCTCATAGGCTTAGGTGGCTTGCAAGTTAGCTTAACGATTGCCGCTGTGATGGGGATAGCCCTCGCGCTTGGCTTAGATTGGGGACTTGCATTGACCATTGGTTTGGTGTTTTCATTGTCGTCAACCGCCATCGTATTACAAACCTTTAACGAAAAAGGTCTGAGCAAAACAGAAGGCGCACGCTCTGCATTCTCGGTATTATTGTTTCAAGATATTGCCGTGATCCCAATGTTAGCGTTAATTCCATTACTCGCCATCCCAGAATTGGTTGAGCAAGCACAAAACGCCGTGCAAGCTGCGAGTGCACAACATGAAGAATTGTCCCTCGTCGCTAATATCTCTGGTATTTATTATGCCTTAGTTATTGTCGTGGCAATCACAGGCGTCATTGTTGGCGGTCATTACCTTAGCCGTCCCTTGTTTAAATTTGTTGCCAGCTCTAAAGTTAATGAGATCTTTACTGCCACCTCATTAATGTTGGTGATCGGTATCGCCGCGATCATGAATTTAGTGGGACTATCCCCTGCTCTAGGTGCATTTTTAGCGGGTGTGGTATTGGCTACCAGTGAATTTAGGCATCAATTAGAAGCCACTATCGAACCATTTAAAGGGCTACTACTGGGGTTATTCTTTATGACTGTAGGCGCTGGGATTGATTTTAATATCTTATTTAACGAAACAGCGACAATCTTATCAATCACGCTCGCATTAATGCTAGTGAAAGGTTCTGTACTGTTGATCTTAACCTTGATCTTCAAGATCAAAGGCAGTGATCGCTGGTTATTGGCGCTGAGTTTAGCCCAAGCCGGTGAATTTGGTTTTGTATTACTTGGATTTACCGTCAACAACCACGTATTACCCGTTGATTTAGCGCAAACCTTGTCCTTATCTGTTGCCCTATCTATGTTCTTAACACCGGCGTTATTTATCTTTTATGATCGCGTGATCTTACCGCGCTATATGGATAAGACCAATCAACAAGAAAGTGATGATATCGAAGAGCATGGCGATGTTATCGTGGCGGGTATTGGTCGTTTCGGCCAGATTGTTAACCGTCTATTAGTCGCCAACGGCGTCAAAACCGTGGTACTAGATCATGATGTGAATATGATCGAAAGAGTGCGCTCATTTAAAATGACAAGTTACTTTGGTGATGCAACACAACCAAGTTTGCTTGAAACAGCTGGCATCGCCAATGCCAGCTTATTTATCGTTGCCATTGACGATAAAGCCAGGGCGGTTGATCTCGTGCGTTACATCAAACAACATTACCCACAAGTTAAAGTACTCGCTCGTGCTTATGACCGTGGTCATGGTTATTCACTGCGTCACGCGGGTGCGGATCATGTGGTGAGTGAAACTTATCATTCAGCCTTAATACTCGGTTCACACGCACTGACAAACCTAGGCTTTAATGAAGAACAAGCAAAAGATGTTAAACTCACTTTCAAAGATATTGAAAAACACAGTAAAGAGACCTTGTATCAAACTTGGCTCAATAATAGTGAAGACGATAAGTTTAATACCGCTTATCGAGACCTGTATCTACAGCTTGAAGACAGCTTAGCTGAGGTAATGAAAAATAAAGATAAATCGAAAAAACCAATCACTTTTGATATTTAATAATACAGTGATCGTTAATAAGACAGTGACATTAAGCAAAATGACAGGAACAAGGGTGAATAAATAACATGACTCCAGCGGTAAAATTAGCTAAAAAAGCAAAGGTCCTCCACAAGACCCATGAGTATAAACATGATTCTAATGCTGGATCTTATGGTTTAGAAGCGGCAGAAAAAATGGCTGTCGCTGCAGAGCGGATATTTAAAACCTTAGTCGTCGATGTGGGAGATAAAAAGCTCGTCGTAGCTGTCGTACCCGTCACCGCCATGCTCAATTTAAAAGCCATTGCTAAGGCCGCTAAAGCCAAAAAAGCAGTGATGGCTGATAAAGAGGATGTCATGCGTTCGACAGGCTACGTACTTGGTGGAGTGAGTCCATTGGGACAAAAGAAACGGCTATTAACAGTTATTGATAGCTCAGCGCAAGATCATAAGACTATCTATGTCAGCGCAGGTCGCCGCGGTTTAGAAATAGAACTTAACCCACTAGATTTAAAACAGCTTACCAATGCCGATTTTGCAGCTATTAGTAATGAATAGTAACGAGTAAAGACGAGCTAAACTCGCAACATATAAAACGAAAGCCCAGTAGGTCGCACTACAGGGCTTTATGATGCGCACTTAAGAATAAATAATAGGAGATAACTAAAAATCATATCGCGCAGCCATATGCCACTGATTTTCTTCACCATCAACGCCATCAATAACATACTCAGTCACCAATCGGAAGTTGCTATTAAACTTATAAGCAAAACCCAGTGCGGTTTGATCAACCGTATTATCATTGAAACTATCCGTATCACGCTGTTTATAGGTCACCGTGCCCGTTAGCTTATCTAAGTGGTAAGCGAGCGATAATTCATAGGCGAACCAATCATTTGAATCTTTATCTTCAGTCACTGTATTAGGCGTGGCCACGGAAGTACTATCACCTACAATAGAAGCGGTTAAGCCCTTCAGTTTATAACGTGCAGCGACAAAAATTGTAGATCGATCATAATCTGAATTAAGCGTGTAATTCTCCGTCATCACACCGGTATAAGTTGCCCCTAATTCCAGACCAAAATCAAAACCATAGACGCCACCAAACGCATAACTTGATTGGCTATTTTTGCCAGTTCGAGTATCAACGCTAGACTCCGGCTGTACATGTGCCACCAAGTTAAGATTATCATCGAGTACCTTCGTTTCTAATTTTAAAATATTAGCTTGTCGGCCTAAGTTACCGAGTGCAGGATTACCCGAATAATTCGTGGTACCGGCATCAGCCCAATCAGCAATAATTTCATCTGCGGCATAGTTTCGACCAAAAGTCAGTTGCCCCTTATCATTTTTCAATCCAGCATACATCAAACGTGTTTTAGATTCTGAGTTAGCATCACTGTTATCGCGAGATTCGAATTGCATTTCAATATGCCCAAGCGCCGTTAAATCACCTGCTAAATTCGAAAATGCTTTAAAACCAGTACGAAAATAACTATCTGAACGACCATCACTCTCTGTACCTTCACGATCTTGGTAAAGATAAGCCGCGTAAGCGCGACCATACAAATCAACTTGATTAACATCATCTTTATACACATTCACTGTGGCTTGTGCTGCAGGAACAAGACTGATTAGTATTACCGTGACTAATAATGTCTTTTTCATGATTATTCCTTGTTATCTAACGCTTATTTTATGTAGCCAAAGTATTCTTATATTCAAGATAAGTGAGTACGGCCAAGCAGCAGGCTACTAATCAAGGTTAGCTCTTTTCTATGAAAGTGAAGTTGTAGCGATATGCTTTATGCCAAAATGTGATTGAAATATCGGTATTTCAGAGGAGGAATGATGAGTAATGTAGAAAGCAACCAAGGAGATAATAAACAAAAAGCCCAGTAGATCGCGCTACTGAGCTTCACTTCTTAACCTATTAAGGCCTAGATTGCCATTAAAGTGTTGTACTGATTAATACAATGATTAAAGCAGGACAAACAAACTTCACATACAATGGCCATACTTTCCAGAAAATACCATTTTCATCAGCGCCATCTTGACCTTTAATTTCAGTCAATAGGCTATTACGATGCCATAGCCAACCAACAAAGATAGCAAGACCTAAACAGACGAGTGGCTGTGTGATCTCAGTGGCTAGTTTAATCATGAAGCCAAACATAAAGTCGAAGTTACTCACTACCGCCATCGCTAATGCTGTCAGTGCAGCGCCCACAATCCACGTTACTTTCTTACGTGACATAGCTGTTTTATCAACAATATAGCTCGTTGGGACTTCCACTACCGACATCGCCGATGTTAATGCCGCAACAGACATCAATGCAAAGAAGATGATCGCAACAATATGCTCTGCAGCGCCCATCGTTGCAAACAACGCAGGTAGCACTGTAAATACCAGCGTATCAGAGCTTAATAAGTTACCACTGCCATCAAAGATAGTGACGCCATTATGCTTAGCCACATACATAGCAGGTAGAATTAGCATCGCCGCTAAGAAAGCCACACCTGTATCCATAAAGGTGACATGTACCGCTAACTTACTGATGTTTTCATTTGCTTTAAGGTATGAACCGTAGATCATCATTGCGCCCGTACCAATCGATAACGAGAAGAATGTCTGACCAAGTGCACCAATAATGACATCTGGATGCATAACTTTTTCAAAATCGACAGTGAATAACGCACTAACGCCTTCCATTGCGCCTGGTTGGAACAAGATGTAGATAACACTCGCGATCAAGATAGCGAACAACAATGGCATTAAACGCTTAGACCATTTTTCAATACCGTCTTGTACACCTTTTTGAATAACGTAAATGCACATCAACGCAAACACTAAGGTAAACACAGCATTACGAGAAAATGAGAAATCAATTAACCAACGGCTTACTTCGTCTGCGCCAACCATAGTTGCAATCGGTGCTAGCGTGTTACTCACGAACCAACCAGAAAGCACAGCGTAGAAGCTAAAGATCATTGCCGCACAGATAATCGAAGCAAGACCAATCAAGCTACCAATCATTTTAGTCACGGGTGAACGGCCTAATTTAGCCATCGCGTCAGCTGGATTAGTTTGACCATGACGACCTACCATTAGCTCGGCAACTAGCATTGGGTAGCCCAATAAGAAGATCAGGAACATGTACACCATTAAAAAGGCGCCACCACCATTACTCGCAGCTTGCGTTGGGAATCCCCAAATATTACCAACACCAACAGCAGAACCTGCCGCCGCCATTATAAAACCAAAACGCGAACCAAAGTGTCCTCGAGATGCTCCGTCATTATTCTGTATTGCAGCCATTTATCCGTACCATATTTGCTAAATTAGATTAATAAAGGATTTATACCTAAATAAACCACAAAGGCAACAATTAAAATCTATAAAAATGCACATTGAATAGATTTAAAACCTAAAAAAAACAACATTAAAGCAATAATTAGCCATAAAAATAAAGTATATGCTCTTTTAATTGCGCAAAAAATCAAAATCAATCCTTGGTATAGCAACTGTGACCAAGCGGATTAACATATCAAAATTCATCGTTTAATTAAAACGTCATGAAAACTGCTTACTATGCGTACTTAATATATCGAATAATATTTTATACTGGCTCTTGGTTAATCAATCAGTTCACACATAATAAAAACACAGGGATATTTATGTTAAGGAAAATAACTGCCTTATTTTGGCTATGCACAGTCACACCAGCACTCATGGCGATGAGCCAAGTGCCAACTGAACGCCATACCATGATTCAATTCACCAATAGCACACAACAGACACTCTATGCGTATATTGAAGCAGGCGATAATGTTGAATTATTAACGACAGAGATCATGCCATTAAGTACCGCAGAGCTCGCTATTATCACCCGAACGAATAAGAACGATGATATTGCAATTTCATTAAGTAATGCTGACTATAGCTTTAGCCTCACACAAAGCATCACCAAGGATACACTTGCTTTCGGTATCGACAGTGATGAATTGACCATCGATCCACAAACAGACAGTGCCATTCAGCGATTCGAGATTCAACTCGCAGCGAGCCAAAATACCATCGCCTTCAATAGTGAGAAACTACACAAGGGCGGCAAGATTAATTACGTATTACAACAGCACGACCAAAAGCCTGATCTCGGGCCTGGTAATGAATTGAGCCTATTAAGCTACAACATTTGGGCAACGACGATATTCGGCTCTAAAAAAGTCGATACACGCCTCACTGAAATGCCAGCAATCATGTCTGGTTATGACGTTTTAGTATTAACTGAAGTCTTTGACCTTATTCGAACCAATAAATTACTGAAACAATTAAGTGCAGAATACAGCTTTACGAGCAGTGAAATATTCAAACTCGGTAAGATCATGCAATCTGGCACACGTATTTTGACCCGATGGCCAGTCGAAGAAGAGAAAAATCTAAAATACACAAATTGTGATGGTATCCAGTGCGCAGCAACTCGCGGGGTTATTTATACCCGTATTAATAAGCAAGGTTACATTTATCATGTATTTGCCACCCATACACAATCGTCAGATGATGATCAAAACCGTTCAGCACGTTTAGCGCAATTAGAAGAAATGGGCGAGTTTATTAGACAACAAAATATCCCAGCGGATGAAGCGGTCATTTTAGCCGGAGATTTCAATATCAATAAAATAGGTTTACCAGCAGATAGAGACCAAATGGAATATATTCTGAATGCCAGTGAACCAGAAAATAAAGGCCACCCTCTTTCTTTTGATTCTGACACCAACTATTGGGCTGAGAAGCCTTATTTAGAATATCTTGATTACACCTTAACAGGAAATGACAATCTACAGCCTATCACTGCAGGCCAAGAAATATTCGCACCACGGGTTTTAACGGAATCACTGTGGGGAATTTGGGACCTATCTGACCATTATGCTGCTCGCGGCCATTTTATCTACCCAAAGGCACTATAGCAGCATAATAAACTACAGATAACGGTTTCAGCATCAATTCTCTTTAGATACTGAAATATCGGCTTAAAACTCGACATTACTACTAGATGAATACTCAAAACTAGGTGGTTACACTACTTTTACCTCGAAACAGTTAAAAGTAGTGTTCAAATAAAGTTGAGGCCTGTAATCATTAGTGTGATCTGTGTATACAAATCAATTGCTACCAACTTGTTAAAAATGATAAAAATACCCCTTATTGGCTATACCTGTGCTTTATCATATTTTATAGGAACAAGTTTAGTCCTGCATACAAGGCGTAAGCCAGTGTAAAACTCTACTAAAGGATAATTAAATAGTAATAATCAGCATAAATACCACAGCAAGTACAATAAACACACAAATAAAAAGGTTGTTAATAAAAAATACGTAAAACATCAAATTATTTTGATAAATACGGGTATTTTTTTAGCTTCGAATCAAAAAAGCGATCTACATCACTTTAAATAAAATTCAAATCATTATCCTATGCAGCAGTTGAGATTGAGTATAAAAAAACAAGTGAGAAAGTAATGTCAGAGCAAGCTACTAAAACAGGCGCAGGAAGCACTATGAACGCTGCTAAATGGAACAAAGCAGACACAACATGGGTACTAAGTTTATTCGGCACAGCAGTAGGTGCTGGTGTTTTATTCCTACCGATTAAAGCTGGCTTAGGTGGTTTTTGGCCATTAGTAGTTCTAGCATTGCTTGCAGGTCCTATGACTTGGTTAGCACATAGATCTCTTGCTCGCTTCGTATTATCATCAAAAAATCCTAATTCAGACATCACTGATGTTGTTGAAGAACATTTTGGTAAAGGCGCTGCAAAATTAATTACATTTGCTTACTTCTTTGCTATCTACCCTATCGTATTAATCTACGGTGTTGGTATTACAAATACATTTGAAAGTTTCATTGTTAACCAACTTGATATCTTCACTGAAATCCCACGCCTAGCGGCTGATGGCGCACCGATGCTTAACGAAGCTGGTGTTCAATTAATGGATAAAGTAAGCGGTATCCCACGTTGGTTACTATCTGGTGGTCTAATTTTAGTAATGACTGCGCTGATTCTATTCGGTAAAGATTTAATGCTTAAAGCGACATCTGCATTAGTTTACCCATTAGTATTCATCCTGTTCGGTTTATCTTTATTCTTAATCCCGAGCTGGAACACAACGATGTTAACAGTTGTTCCTGAAGCATCTTCGTTCTTACCTGTTATCTGGTTATCGATTCCACTGATTGTGTTCTCATTCAACCACTCTCCAGTAATCAGCCAGTTTGCTAAAGCACAACGTGAAACTTACGGTGACAACGCAGTACAAAAAACGGATCTTATCTGTAAACGTGCTGGTCAAATGCTACTTGGTTTCGTAATGCTATTCGTATTCTCTTGTGTGTTATCACTATCACCAGAGCAACTAGCAGAAGCGAAGGCACAAAACATCTCAATCCTGTCTTACCTTGCAAACGTACATGATTCAGTATTAATTCAATACTTTGGTCCTTTCGTAGCATTCGCAGCGATTACGTCTAGCTACTTCGGTCACTACTTAGGTGCTCAAGAAGGTCTAAACGGTCTAGTTAAGCAAGTTGCACCAAAAGCATCAGAACAGAACATTAATAAATTCTCTATCGTATTCATCGTACTAACTACATGGGTTGTAGCAATTATCAACCCAAGTGTACTAGGTCTTATCGAAACAATTGGCGCACCAATGATTGCCGCTATCTTGTTCCTAATGCCAATGTACGCAATCAAGAAAGTACCTTCTATGCAAAAATATGGTAGCTCTAAAGCAGCAAACATCTTCGTTACTATCTGTGGTCTAATGGCTATCACTTCAGTTATCTACGGCGCATTCTAAACCGCACCTAACTGAATTAAAGTACTGGAAATAACAGCACTTAAGATTAGTACGAACGAAACCGGCGACTCACCTCGTCGGTTTTTTTGTATCTGCAATTTGATAAAGACATGACATCTCTCCCCCTCAAAACATGACACAAACCTATGCAATTTTAATAATTTTATTTTATCCTTAAGAAAACGAGTGTTAACGTTTACACTTGTCACTCTAAGATCGATCAAATTAAAGGATTAAAAGTCGTATTATGGCAACAATCAAAGATGTAGCAAAAGCAGCAGGCGTATCTGTTGCCACGGTTTCTAGAGTCGTCAATAAATCACCTAAAGCCAGTAAATCAGCGATAGCAGCAGTTAATGCAGCGATGAAAACCTTAGCTTATCGCCCTAACGCCAATGCCCGAGCGCTCGTCAACCAAAGTACCAATACTATTGGCGTCATGGTTAGCGATGTATCTGACCCTTTCTTTGGCGCACTTATCAAAGCCGTTGATAATGTTGCTCGTAGCCATAATAAGCACTTATTAATTGGCAATGGTTACCATGATGCCAAAGTCGAAAGAGAAGCTATTGAACTGCTGATCAACAATCGCTGTGACTCTCTTGTCATCCACTCCAAAGGACTAAGTGATCAAGAACTGATCCAGTTTGCCAAGGAAGTCCCGGGCTTAGTACTCATCAACCGTCATATTCCAGAGATTGCCGAACGCTGTATCGCCTTAGATAATCAACAAGGTGCGTATAACGCCACCCAGCATTTACTCACCAAAGGACATCAACATATTGGTTATATTAATTCTTACCAGGATATTGACGATGCCCATCATCGCCAAGCTGGTTACTTACAAGCATTAACTGAACAGGATCTCAGCCTAAACCTGGACTACATTGTCGCAGGACAACCGACGGATGAAGGCGGTGAAGTAGCAATGACAGAGCTATTAGCGCGTAAACTACCGATTACAGCCGTGGTTTGTTATAACGATTATGTCGCTGCAGGGGCATTAGCAGCACTTGAAAAACAGCATATTGCTGTACCGAATGATATCTCTTTGATGGGATTTGATAATGGTTTGATTGCCAAGTACTTACATCCTAAACTGACGACGATGCACTATCCAATTCAGACCATGGCCGAGCAAGCTGCTGAATTATCTTTAGCATTAGCAAAAGGCAATAACAGTGCCATTCACGGCAAGGTATTTGAAGCTATATTGGTGGAACGATTATCCGTGGCTAAACGCGTTTAAGCTTGTCATATCAAGTATAAGCGGCAATTTTTTCAAACACGATATCTTTATTAAAAGGTTTCGCCACATAATCATCCATGCCAGATTGGTAGCATTTTTCAATATCTTCGGCAAATACACTGGCGGTTAAGGCGATAATAGGCAGCCGTTTTTTCGTTTGCTGTTGCTCCCATTCACGAATAGCGCCTGTGGCAGTGAAACCATCCATCACCGGCATCATACAATCCATTAATACCAAAGAATATGTGATCGACTCAGCTTGGATCATTTCTAACGCTTCTTTTCCGTTATTTGCTAAAGCGACAATAAAACCTTCTTTTTTAAGTAATAGCGTCGCCACTTTTTGATTAATAAGGTTATCTTCGACAACTAAAATAATTTTCTCGGCACTGTCATCATTAAAGGCTCCATCATTTGTTATATTGCCATCTTCCTTGCTGACTTTTAATTTCTCAATAATTAATTTGTCCGTACTACTTGATAACAGTGAACTATCTTGAAGTGAGCAACCTTGAAGTAAGCTATTGTTAGGTGATTTATCTAGCGCTTTGCGCACGACTTTAGCAAAACGTTTTCCTAATACTGGCAGGGTGATCAGCCCATCCAGACTGTGCTTAAAGACCGCATGATTCAAATCAATATACTCATTCTGTTTTGTGCAAAGCACTAAAGCTGGGTTGTGCTCTAACGCATGCAATTTTTCGATATCAACAAGTGTCACTTCGGCACTATTTTGGCAATAAATAATCAGCGCATATTGCTTCGAAAGCGTCATTAAATGAGTATTTGGTGTTATTAATGTCGGATTAAGTCCCCATTTTAAACACTCCAATTGTAATTGCTGTGCGTCCTTATTTTGCTCACTGATAATTAAGCATGGCATACCTTTCAAGGGGTTGGATACAATACTGTTTGATTCGTCTTTGGCTACAACGCTTGAGTCGATTTTTGATTCAACGACAGCGACATCCAGAGAGAAATAAAATTGGCTGCCTACCCCCTTTACAGATCTAAGCTTAATTTTACCGCCGAGCAGTACCACTAATTGACGACAAATAGCTAACCCAAGTCCGGTACCACCAAACTGGCGGGTGATAGAACCATCTTCCTGTGTAAAAGGCGCAAAGACCTGATCTAATTTATCCTCACCGATCCCAATCCCAGTATCCTGCACTGTAAATAGCAATCGTCCTCTGCCCCTAGCTCGAAGGGCATTATCTTGCGACTGACAGCCTTGCGGTTCATAACCCACCGATAGCGTCACCGACCCCTGCAGGGTAAACTTCACCGCATTCGACATCAAATTCATCAATATTTGATGTAAACGGTGTGCATCTATCATCACTAATTCCGGCAGTGCAGGTGATAGTTCAACCTGTAATGATAAACCTTTTTCAGCCGCTTTACTCTGTACTATAGTGACCGTGTCATACACCACTTCCGCGACATTCGATTCTTGAGCCACCAGCACAAGATGACCTGATTCTATTTTCGATAGATCTAAAATATCGTTAATCAGTAATAATAATATTTTCGATGAGGTGTCTATGGTTTGTAAATATTCCACCTGCACAGGGGTTAACTCTGTGCTAGCAAGAATATCCGACATACCAATAATGCCATTTAATGGCGTGCGAATTTCATGGGACATATTCGCTAAAAAAGAGGTTTTCGCTTTGGTTGATGATTCCGCTTTTATTTTTTCTATCTCGAGGTATTCAGTCTTCTTATTAAAGGAACTAATCAAATGCGCAATTTCATCTTTATAACGATAATTAATATCGATAAGTTCACCGACATCACTTTCATTAATTTGCTTGGATATTCTCGTAATAGGATTGATTAACCAATGATTTATAATGTAATAGCCAAAAATAACACAGACTAATAACAACGGTATAATGCCCATTTCAATATTAACAATTTGCGTATAAACAGCATCAGCTACGGTATGCTGAGAGTTAATCACTTCAAGCTGCCAATTAAATTGATCCAAGCTACTATTAACAACGTACATCCCTTCGAGTACATTAAATTTATAGTCTGCGATGGCAATATTTTCGCTGTAAATACGCACACCTAATTGATGTTCTTCGGCATGAGATTCAATCAGACCGACCATGCCTTTTAACGAAATATCTATCGTTGCTACACCCGCAAATTGACCATTATTAAAATACGGTTGTGATGCAGTGATCATTTTTTGCTTGGTGAAAGGGTCAACATATACCGCTGACCAGGATATTTTAAGATGGCTATTTTCGTGGGCGACAGAGGTATACCAAGGCTCTAGCTGATAAGGTGCTGCAGCAGGGTTATTATAATCATTAATGAATTCAACATTGCCCTTTTTATCACGGGAAAAGAATAAACTCGCTAATTTTTTTGTTGGAATTAAGGTGTTGGGTTCAGGCCAGATACCACCACTGATAATGATGTCATTGCTCTGATTAAATACCGAAAAAATCATGTTCTCGAGTACGTCGATAGGATAATCACTTACCGCTATGCCGACTAGTCCATGCAAAGTGGCGACTGAACGATCTAAAGGTTCTTCAATCTCGTGGGCGAGTAACTGAGTTCTTAAATTAAGGTTATTTTCAAGATTATCACGGATAGGTGGTTCGACGACATAATAGGTAATGCTGGCAATGATGGTAATGAGTAAACAAGTATAAAAACCCAGTGCTATAATACTTTTTTTCTTTAAATACATTCAACCACCGTAAAAACGAATAACTTGTCTAGTAGTATAAGTAATCCCAGTCTTTTGCATTAAAAAATTAGCTTAACTATGATCTAAGCCGCATTTATTTTTACTAACAGATCCCTTAATAAGCCCTCCCAATTGGCAAGGGCTTATTCTAGAAAATAATAGCGGGAGGACGATAGCAATAATTTGAAGAATAACATCATAAACTGGTTAATACTTAATACGATGAATCGTGTAAGCACTAATCGAACGACAGATTAAACTGATATCGAGTTTGTTGTTGATAAATCGTTCCAGGTTGCAATATGCTGCTTGGGTGCTCCCAATCAGGATGGTTTAACGCATCTGGTACAAACTGAGTTTCTAACGCGATCCCCGCATAGTCTTGATACTCGCCCCCCATACGATCAGCCGTGCCTGCTAGCCAATTACCACTATAAAGTTGCATGGCAGGTTTGCTGGTAAACACATCCAAACTCACTCGATTATCTGGCGATGTTAATCTCGCGGCTAACGCACCTGCTAGACAACGTTTATCTAACACAAAAGCATGGTCGTAACCTTTCGCCGCTTGCTGTTGCATATCGAGCATAAAGTCTTGTTCAATACGTTTTTCAATGGTGAAATCAAAGTTGCCACCCTGTACGCTCAACCACTCACCAGTCGGGATCCCGACTTCATCGGTCGGTACAAACACATCACTATTAATGCTTAAGCTGTGTGTTAGTGCTAATTGACCACTGTCCGCGCCTAACAAATTAAAATAGGCATGATTGGTTAAGTTGATCGGGGTTGCTTGGGTGGTATTACCGCTATAACTGATCACCACTGCATTATCATCAGTAAGCTGATATTTGACCCTGACGGTTAATTCACCCGGAAAACCTTGGTCGCCATCGGGTGAAACTAATTCAAACTCAATACTATTTTCGACACGATTATCCGTCGCAGTCCAACGGCGTTTATCAAATCCTACAGTGCCACCATGCAAGGTATTACCTGCTTGGTTGATATCAACTTGATATGCAACCCCAGCAATAGAGAACTGGCCTTTAGCGATACGATTAGCCACACGCCCAACCGTTACACCCATGTAACTTTGCTGCTGCTTAAAATCAGCCATAGTCGCTTGCCCAAGTAATACTTCGCGCAATTCACCTATATGACTACCGACACCTGAGACCGGTAGTTTACAGCTTAACCATGCAGCGCCTATGTCCATCAACATGATTGTCATGCCATTATTATTCTGCAGTTCAAACAACTGAGCTGGGCGACCATCAAAGGCCACCTCAGCTGTCATGCTGTCGAACAAACTTGATTGTTCAATCATCATTCCTATACCTATACCTATACCTATACCTATACCTATACCATAGAGATTAAGCCTATACAGCTGATACTAATCCAGCACCATTTTTAGCTTGGCACACATAGATAGATTCTTTTAACCCCGTCGCAGGCTCATACAATTCTTCCACCGCACTACGTACTGAATCGACTAATGCCGGTGGTACTAATGC
This sequence comes from Moritella marina ATCC 15381, assembly GCF_008931805.1. Lineage (GTDB taxonomy): Bacteria > Pseudomonadota > Gammaproteobacteria > Enterobacterales > Moritellaceae > Moritella > Moritella marina. The sequence continues at coordinate 2,820,036 of NZ_CP044399.1, forward strand.
AACGATACAACCACCAAAGCCACCACCAGTCATGCGCACGCCACCTTCAACGCCGATAACATTTTTGACGATATTAACCAAGGTATCCACTTCCGGTACAGTAATTTCAAAATCATCACGCATTGACGCATGGGATTCTGCCATCAGCTCAGCAATACGTTTAATGTCACCTGCAGCCAGCATACTTGCCGCTTCAACGGTACGGTCATTTTCGCTGATCACGTGACGAGCACGTTTTGCGACCATCTTATCCAACTCATGTTCTTTGGCATTGAATGTTTCGATAGAGACATCGCGTAATGCTTTCACACCAAAGATACGCGCAGCTTCTTCACATTGTTCACGGCGAGTATTGTATTCAGAATCCACTAGTCCGCGCTTTTTATTCGAATTGATAATCACGACAGACATGTTTTCTGGCATGGATACGGCTGTTGTTTCAAGACTACGGCAATCGAGTAACATGGCATGATTTTCATTGCCTTGTGCTGACACCATCTGATCCATAATGCCGCAGTTACAACCGACAAATTCGTTTTCAGCTTGCTGACCGTTTAAAGCGACTTCCGCTTGGCTGATATTTAATTTATATAACTCTTTAAATGTTTGCCCGATAACCACTTCTAACGCTGCCGATGAACTCAATCCAGCACCTTGTGGTACATTACCTGTTACTGCAATGTCAGCACCGTTAAATTCAAAACCACGTTCAAGCAAGCACTTCACCACACCACGAATGTAATTCGCCCACATTTTATTGTCTTGAAACGTAATAGGCTGGGTAATATCAAATTCATCCGTGGCATTATCATAATCAACGGCAACCACACGCACGATATTGTCATCACGGGTTGCTGCTGCCACCACGGTTTGATAGTTAATTGCACAAGGCAATACAAAACCATCGTTATAATCGGTATGCTCACCAATTAGGTTCACACGACCTGGCGCTTGCACAATATGAGTAGGTGCATAATTAAGTACTGAGTTAGGTGAATCGTTAAGTACTGCGTTGAATGCATTTTTTACGTTTTCAATTAAATTGGTCATCTGTTGTTTCCTATTTTCACTATGCTTTATAATGTACGTCGCTGACATCACGCAGTTTTTGCGCAGCTTGCTCGGCGGTTAAATCGCGCTGGCTTTCGGCTAACATTTCATAACCAACCATGAATTTACGTACTGATGCAGAACGCAGTAATGGCGGATAGAATAATGCGTGTAATTGCCAATGTTCTACATCCGTACCTTCTGCAAAAAACGGTGCGTAATGCCAGCCCATTGAATAAGGGAATGAACATTGAAACAGATTGTCATAACGGCAAGTCAGTTTCTTAATCGCTAACGCTAAGTCATCGCGCTGCGCTTCAGTTAATTCGCTCATGCGGCGGATATGGGTTTTGGGCAACAACATAGTTTCGAACGGCCACGCCGCCCAATACGGCACAACAGCAAGCCAATGCTCTGTTTCAACGACTGTACGTTCACCGTCTTGTAATTCTGATTCCACGTAATCGACTAATAAGTTCGAACCGTGTTCTTGCTGATACGCTTTCAGTAGCTTTTCTTTACGTTCAATTTCGTTAGGTAAAAAACTATTCGCCCATACTTGTCCGTGTGGATGCGGTTGTGAACAGCCCATTGCCGCGCCTTTATTCTCGAACGCTTGTACCCACAGATATTCTTTACCTAATTCTTCAATTTGTTCATTCCAGGTATCAATCACACCGCGGATCTTTGCCACTGGCAGCTCTGGTAACGTCTTGCTGTGATCCGGTGAAAAACAAATAACGCGACTTAATCCACGTACACCTTCAGTTTTAAACAACGGATTAGCTGATTTAGGCGCTGCAGGTGAATCGGGCATTAGTGCAGCAAAGTCATTACTGAATACATAAGTACCGTCGTAATTTGGATTTTCATCACCGGAAATACGTTTGTTGGTTGGACATAAAAAACAGTCCTTGTCATACGTCGACAATTCCGCCGTATCAGGTTCTTCATCTTGACCACTCCACGGGCGCTTTGCGCGGTGCGGTGATACCAAGATCCACAGTCCCGTTAACGGGTTATAACGACGATGCGGATGATCAATTGGGTTAAACTCTTTGTTACAATCTTCATTACATTCTTGGGTAGACTCTAAACTAGACATAAGCTTAATATCCTTGTGGATTAGTTGACTGCCAGCGCCATGTATCGGCACTCATTTCCATGACATTGCGGCTGGCTTTCCAACCTAAATCTTTTTCTGCTTTTTGGGTATCAGCCCAACATTCAGCGATATCACCAGCGCGACGTGGACATACTTGATATGGGATAGGCTGACCAGAGGCTTGTGCAAACGCATTGACCATTTCTAATACACTTGAGCCAGTGCCAGTGCCGAGGTTGTAAATATGTAAACCGGACTTGGCACCCACAGTGGTTAATGCAGCAATGTGGCCATCGGCTAAATCCATCACGTGAATATAATCACGAACGCCAGTACCATCAGGAGTTGGATAATCATCGCCAAATACCGACAGCGACTCACGACGACCGACAGCCACCTGGGCAATAAACGGCATTAAATTATTTGGGATCCCTTGTGGATCTTCCCCCATGGTGCCAGACGGATGCGCGCCAACCGGGTTGAAGTAACGTAGTAACGTAATGCTCCAATCATTATCGGCAGCAAACAGATCTGAATAACATCCTTCAATGATGTATTTACTGCGCCCATAAGGATTGGTTGTTGCACCTGTTGGTGAATTTTCAGTAATCGGTACTATCTCTGGATCGCCATACACAGTTGCAGAAGAACTAAATACAATGCTTTTGACATTGGCTTTACGCATTGAACGCGCCAGTACCAATGAGCCGTTCACATTGTTATCGTAGTATTCCAGTGGTTTTAGCACTGACTCGCCAACCGCTTTTAACCCAGCAAAATGGATCACAGAAGAAATAGTATGCTCAGTGAAAATACGGTCGAGGAAAGCTTCATCACGCACATCTCCCAGATAAAAAACAGGACGTACCTGCGCTAATGCTTCAATACGATCGAGTACAGCTAGTTTACTATTATCTAAGTTATCGATAATGATAGGCTCGATGCCTGCTGCTATCATCTGTACACATGTATGACTACCGATATAGCCCATCCCGCCTGTTACCAGTACTTTCACAATGAATTCTCCCGTGATCTTGAATACAAAATAGGTAAATCTATAAGATATTTGAGTACCCTACCGATCAAATGTAAACGTTTCCACAAAAACAACTACCAATTAGTAAACATTTTACTAAAAGTGAGATTTAGGTATCAAAACTCCTATTTTTTCCGTAAAATACCCCCCTAAAAGAATAATAATGACTGGGCTGGAGGATGAATGGCAACATTAAAGGAAATCGCCAACGAAGCTAAGGTTTCATTAGCAACTGTGTCGCGGGTATTAAATGAAGATCCGACATTAAGTGTGAAGGAAGAGACCAAACGACGTATTTTTGAAATAGCAGAAAAGCTGGAATACAAAACCAGTTCAACTCGTAAACTTGCGAGTGCTCTACCGGCTAAAGCAAAAGAGCATCTGCATTTCTTAGCACTGTATAATTACAAGCAAGACACCGAGATTAATGATCCTTATTATCTCGCGATCCGTCACGGCATAGAAACGCAATGTGATAAGTTTGATATCGTGCTGACGAACAGTTACGAAAACAGCCTCGATATTAAGAATCCCAAAATAGACGGCATTTTATTAATTGGTCGTCAAACTGCCGAACAGTTAATCGCAATTAAAAAAATCACTAAGAATATTGTTTATATTGATTACACCGATCACGACCAAGAGTTTGATTCGGTGGATATTGACCTTGTCAGGATCAGTAAGGAAGTTATTAATTTCTTTACTAATCAGGGATATAGTCGTATCGGGTTTATTGGTGGTCAAGATGATGAAGCCACGCCAGATATTCGTGAACAAGTCTTTACTGAATATGGGCAGTTAAAAGGCGTCGTGTCAGAATCGGATTTATACCGCGGTGATTTCTCAAGTTCATCAGGCTATAAGCTGGCTAAGAAAATGCTAGAAAGCGATCACCCAAGTGCATTTTTCATCGCCTCAGATTCGATTGCCATTGGTGTATTACGCGCTATTCATGAACAAGGTTTATCAATACCAGATGATATTGCCTTGATCAGTGTGAATGATATCCCCACGGCTAAATTTACTTTCCCGTCTTTGTCCACCGTACGTATTCATTCAGAACTGATGGGCAGTCAAGGGGTTAACTTATTAATGGAACGTCGCCGTGATCAACGTGTGATCCCTATTAATGCTTACATCCCAAGTAATTTACGCTTACGTGGTACCACCAAAAAATAAGCTTTAATCCCCTCAATAATGAAATGAAAGCAGTGTATTACTACGCTGCTATTTTCCTTCAAGCCTCCTTTAACTCTGCCTTTAACTTTCATTCGCCTTTATTTATCGATCAATGCGTTATTAACATTTAAAATCACGCATTAACATCACTAGATCTACATCACATTAGCACCACAAGCTCGTTACATCGAAACCTCTCGTTAACGTTAGCCAGCTCACAAACCTCACCATCAAGTGTGATCAAGTTAAAACTAAAACAACATTTCCATTTGTTTTACTAAAACTTTAGTTAATATCTTTTACCAGAAAACAATCCGCTAAAATTAATTCGTATTATTTATTCGACTTGGAGGCTACACGTGAACAATTGGGAAAACTTCTTCCGCCTTAATGAAAACAGAATGGCACCACGTGCTTACTTTTTCTCATATGACTCAATATCAACAGCAACGACGTTTCAACGTGAATTAAGCAGCCACTACCAGCTATTAAGTGGTCAATGGAACTTTAACTTCTTCACTAACCCGCTGTTAGTACCTGACGAATTCTATGCTCAATACATAAATAACTGGGACAAGATCACCGTTCCAAATATGTGGCAAATGGAAGGCCACGGCGATCTTCAATATACTGATGAAGGTTTCCCATTCCCAATTGATGTACCTTTCGTGCCAAGTGATAATCCAACCGGTGCTTACCAACGTACATTTACACTGGGTGATACCTGGAACGACAAACAAACCATTATTAAATTTGATGGTGTTGAAACATATTTTGAAGTTTACGTGAACGGTCACTATGTTGGCTTTAGTAAAGGCAGTCGCTTAACCGCTGAGTTCGATATCTCGGCATACGCACAGCAAGGTGAAAACTTATTGTCTGTACGTGTGATGCAATGGGCTGATTCAACCTACATCGAAGATCAAGACATGTGGTGGACAGGCGGGATCTTCCGTGATGTTTACTTAATTGGTAAAGAACAAGTACATGTGCAAGACCTTACCGTGCGCACTGACTTTGATGAGACTTATCAAAGTGCGACACTTTCTTGTCAAACAGTGATTGAGAATTTAACTGCTGATCCTGTGGTTAACTATTCACTTGAATATACTTTATTCGACGGTACAACCGCACTGGCAGCAGGCAATATCGAGTCACTGAATTTTACTTCGACTGAAGATGTAAACGTTACCATTGATGTGGTAAACCCAATCCACTGGACTGCTGAAAACCCATACTTGTATCAACTCGTACTGACGTTAAAAGACGAACAAGGTAACGTACTAGAAGTCATTCCGCAGCGTATTGGTTTCCGTGATATAAAAGTCCGTGATGGTCTCTTCTACATCAACAACAACTACGTGATGCTACACGGTGTTAACCGCCACGATAATGATCACCTAAAAGGTCGTGCAGTGGGCATGGATCGTGTTGAGAAAGACATCATCTTGATGAAGCAACACAACATCAACTCAGTCCGTACTGCGCATTACCCAAATGATCCACGTTTTTATGAACTGTGTGATGTTTATGGTCTATTCGTCATGGGCGAAACAGATGTAGAAACCCACGGTTTTGCTAACGTTGATGACTTAAGCCGTATTACCAATGATCCAGCATGGGAACAAGTATTTGTAGAGCGTATCGAACGCCACATTCACGCACAGAAAAACCATGCTTCTATCATCATGTGGTCACTCGGTAACGAATCGGGTTATGGCTGTAACATCAAAGCAATGTACGCAGCAGCTAAAGCCATTGATGATACTCGCCTAGTCCATTATGAAGAAGATCGTGATGCTGAAGTGGTTGATATCATCAGTACCATGTATTCACGCGCACAATTAATGAATGCCTTTGGTGAACACCCACATAACAAACCACGCATCATCTGTGAATATGCCCATGCAATGGGTAACGGCCCTGGTGGTTTAACCGAATACCAAAACGTATTCTACAAACATGATTCTATTCAAGGTCACTTTGTTTGGGAATGGTGTGACCACGGTATTCTCGCAAAAGATGAAAACGGCACTGAGTTCTTAAAATACGGTGGCGATTACGGTGATTACCCAAATAACTATAATTTCTGTATGGATGGCCTCATTTATTCAGATCAAACACCGGGACCCGGTCTAAAAGAATACAAGCAAGTCATTGCGCCAGTGAAAATCCACGCTAAAGATGCAGCTAAGGGTATTTTTACGGTAGACAACAAACTGTGGTTCTCTAACCTTGATGATTACACCATTACCGCAGAAGTACGCGTGGCTGGTGAAACATTACAAAGCACGACACTGAAGGTCACAGGTTTAGCAGAAAACAGCAGCCGTGATATCGAGATCACTCTGCCTGAATTAGATGGCCGTGAAGCGTTCATTAACTTCACTGTACGTAAAGATTCTCGTACTCGTTACAGCGAAGCGAATCATGATATCGCCGTTTACCAAGTACAACTAAAAGAAGATACTCAGCAGTTACCCGTATTCACTAACCGCAACGCAATTGCGTTAGACATTGTTGAATCTCGCTTAGATTATGTCGTTAAAGGGTTAAACTTTGCACTTAGCTTCTCTAAAGTGAACGGAAAACTGAATTCATGGTTAGTTAATGGCGAAGAGCTTATTGCCAGCGCCCCGAAACTGAACTTCTTCAAGCCGATGGTTGATAACCACAAGCAAGAACACGATGGCCTGTGGGAGCCTGCACACTTGCACATTATGCAAGAGCACTTCCGTTCAATTAATCTTGAACAAATCGACGGCAAAGCAATTTTCACCGTAACCAGCATTATTGCACCGCCGGTATTTGATTTTGGTATGCGCTGTACTTACGTGTATGAAATCAATAAAGAAGGTCAGGTAAACATTCAATTATCAGGCGAGAAATACGGTGATTATCCCCACGTGATCCCAGTGCTTGGGTTGGATCTTGGTATCAATAATGACTTCGACCAAGTGCAATACTATGGCCGTGGTCCTGAAGAAAACTACCAAGACAGCCAGCAAGCTAACTTGATTGATGTGTATAAAACTAACGTTGCCGATATGTTTGAGAATTACCCATTCCCACAAAACAACGGTAACCGCCAACACGTACGCTGGGCATCATTATCGAATCGCCAAGGCTCTGGTTTATTAGTGAAACCAGCACAAGAGATTAACTTCAGTGCATGGTTCTACACCAACCAAAACATCCATGAAGCGCAACATACGATTGAGCTTGAGAAGAGCGGTTACATCACCGTGAATCTTGACCACAAATTAATGGGTCTAGGCTCTAACTCTTGGGGTTCAGAAGTCTTAGATTCATACCGTGTATACATGGAGAAGTTTAACTACGCATTAACGCTAGTGCCTTTTCATCAAGGTGGCTGTAAGCCAAGCGCGTTAGCTAATCACACATTCATGTCAACAAGCCAAACTGCTGGCGGAGATAAGTAATGATCATTTTAGACAACCTAGACCACTTCAAATCAATGTATCGCGATGGGCGTAAATGGAATCGTTGTATTGAAGCTATTGAAAATATCGGCAATCTCAAAGATGGCGTGATGTATTCCATTGGTGATTCATTGGTTTACATGATTGCAGACGGTGTAGCAGCGAATACCGAGCACTTTGAAGGCAACCGTCGTTACTTTGATGTGCACTATTATCTCGAAGGCCGTGAAACTGTCGAAGTCGCAGATAAGGCTGAACTTGAATTAGTACGCCCTTACACCGATGAAACTGACCGTGAATACCTGACTGGTCACGGTGAGACAAAACAACTTTGTGAAGGCCAAATGGCTGTATTTGATAATAGCAAAGCGTATCGATTCCACGGTGATAACCGCGTGCGAAAAGTGGTACTGAAAGTAACTATTGAAGATGGCTATTTTTTGAATAAATAGCTAAAAACAACACTGAATAAATACTAATAATTATAAAAATCAGATCTAACGAAAGACAGGGAAATGTGCTTCAACAATTCATTTTAAAAACGACTTGTTGAAGCCTCCAGCTCCCCCTACACTAAATAGTATAAAGCCTTGGAGGGCTCTATGTCTCAATCTGCACGTGGTACCATTGGCAAGTTTGCCTTGTTGTCTATGACGCTAGCCGCGGTCTTTAATGTCCGTAATATCGTGAATAACAACATCGAATTAGGATTAAGCTCCGCACCTATTTTCTTACTTGCAACGCTGATCTACTTCATTCCATTCGTGTTTATTATTTCTGAATTTGTATCAGCAAATAAAGACTCTGAATCCGGTATGTATGACTGGCTTAAAAAACCATTAGGTACTAAAAATGCTTACCTCGGTTCGTTCTTGTATTGGTTCGTGAACCTGTTTTGGTTCGTTTCACTACTACCGAACGTAATCGCTTATGCATCTTATGCAATGCTGGGTTATGAATATAACTTCTCTCCAGTGGTGACCTCTGTTATCTCGATTGTGTTATTTGCAGCTGCAACGCACATTTCGACAAAAGGTGCGTCTTGGTTAGGTAAAATTTCTGAAATGGTGGCTTACGGTGTATTCGCTCTCTTCGGTATCTATGTGATCGGGGCGATTATGGCACTTAGCGGTGACCACGTACCAGCACAACCGATTACTGTCGAAGCGATGACACCAACGATCAGTTGGGCAACGATTGGTATCATGTGTTGGATCTTCCAGGCAGCAGGTGGTGCAGAAACAGCAGCAGCCTACTTGAAAGATGTGAAAGGCGGCCAGAAAACATTCATCCGCGTGATCATTTCAGCAGGTATTTTGATTGGTGCTATGTACGCTGTTGGTTCACTACTTGTCAACGTATTCGTACCACGTGAGGCATTAACTTATGCTGGCGGCATGGTTGAAATCTTTACTGGTATGGCGCAATACTTCAACTTTTCTGAAAACTTAGTAGGTCGTTTTGTTGGTGTGATCCTATTCATCGCCATGTTCGGTTCGATGATGATGTGGACTGCTGCTCCGGTTAAAATTCACTTCTCAGAAATTCCAAAAGGTGTTTACGGTGAGAAGACAACTGAACTTAACGAGCACGGCGTACCAGTACGCGCAGCTTGGTGGCAGTTTGCGTTCGTAGTGATCATGTTAGTAGTGAATGGCTTTGGTTCTGAATCAGTACAAGAGATGATGAGTACAGCGATTAATTTAACGGCTGGTACAGCAATGTTACCACCTATCTTCATCATGGTTGCTTACTTCATCTTCCGTCTTAAATACGATGATACACCGCGTGATTTCCGCATGGGTTCTCGTAAAGTGGGTATGAGTGTTGTTTCAGTACTTATCGTTATCTTTGTGGTAAGTATGACAGCGTCTGCATTCCCAACAGGTGTTGATCTAGTTAATGCATTCTTCATTAACGTATTCATGACGATGGTGTTCTCTGCCCTTGCATGGTGGTGGATCTCTCGCTTTGAAAAGAAGCAAGCACAAGGTGACACTGCAGCGAAGCAGACATTAGCTTCAGCTAAGTAAACCTATATTAGAAATAGATAGTTTCTAAAATAAGCGTTAAGGCACTGATACTATATAGAAATAAATAGTATCAGTGCCTTTTTTGTTATTTTGAAGAAAGACACAAGATAAAACATGACCCCACCCTAGCCCTCCCCTTAAGAAAAGGGAGGGGACTAAACAGCACCCACAAGTACAACTACAGACACAACATATCGTCACAAATGTTAATTGGTAATGAAGTCTTTCCCCTCCCCTTTTCTTTTTAAGGGGGAGGTTGGGAGGGGGTCCTTAAACAGACAAAAAAATACCCATCAACCTAAGCTGATGGGTAATTGATAATAATGTCTTTGCTCCTCCCCTTTGCTTTAAGGGGGAGCTGGGAGGGGGTCTTACATATTCGGTGTATCTGTTACCACATGTAGATTCTGCGCACGGTGTCTTAGCAAGTGGTCCATTAGCGTGATAGCAAGTTGTGCTTCAGCAATTGGCACTGCGCGGATACCAACGCATGGATCGTGACGACCTTTAGTAACCACTTCAATGGCGTTACCAAACTTATCAATTGATTTACCTGGAATAGTAATACTTGAAGTCGGTTTCATCGCAATGTGAGCAATAATGTCTTGGCCACTTGAAATACCACCTAACACGCCACCTGAATGATTAGAAAGGAAACCATCTTCTGGTGTCATCTCATCACGGTGTTCGCTACCAAGCTGTTCTACAACGCCAAAACCATCACCGATTTCAACACCTTTAACAGCGTTAATACTCATTAGTGAATGGGCAATTTCAGCATCTAAACGATCAAATACCGGTTCACCTAAACCAACAGGTACGCCTTGGGCAACAACCGTTACTTTAGCGCCCACTGAATCACCTGATTTTTTCAGACCACGCATGTATTCATCAAGCGCTTCTAATTTGCTTGGATCAGGAAAGAAGAACGGGTTTTCTTCAACTTGATCCCATTGCAGTGCTTCAGCTTTAATTGGACCCAGTTGTGATAAATAACCGCGAATAACAATACCGTGTTGTTCTTTTAGGTATTTCTTCGCAATTGCACCAGCCGCTACGCGCATTGCCGTTTCGCGAGCCGATGAACGACCGCCTCCACGGTAATCGCGATGACCAAATTTCTGATGATAAGTGTAATCAGCATGACCCGGACGGAAGGTATCTTTAATATTTGAATAATCTTGTGAACGTTGATCAGTATTTTTGATCATCAGGCCAATTGAACAACCTGTGGTTTTACCTTCAAAAATACCAGACAGGATCTGTACTTCATCAGCTTCACGGCGCTGAGTAGTATAGCGAGATGTGCCAGGCTTACGACGGTCAAGATCAAACTGTAGATCTTCTAGTGAAATTTCGAGTCCTGGAGGGCAGCCATCAATGATGCACCCAAGTGCTGGTCCATGGCTTTCTCCGAATGTGGAGATCTTAAATAATTGCCCAATACTATTCCCTGCCATAACAGCGTTTCCTTTATAAAATACTGACTAATACCCTTGAGAATACAAGACCTACGGCTTAGCGACAATAGCAAATCGTTAAAAAAAACAATAAAAAAACCTGTGCCCATCAAAGATGAACACAGGTTTATCGTGAGTTTTAACACTCAGAAATAGCGTGACTACCGAACTATTTAAATGGTGCGAACTCTGCCATTGAATCTTCGATCTGCTCTTTGCTGATCACGAAGATACCGTGGCCGCCATTTTGCATTTCTAACCATGTAAATGGTACTTCTGGGAATTTCTCTTGCATGTGTACCATGCTGTTACCGATCTCAACGAACAGTAAACCACCATCGTTTAGCATATCAGGTGCTTGAGCAATCATCTTCAGCGTAAGTTCAAGACCATCAAAGCCTGACTGTAAACCAATCTCAGGTTCATGTTTGAACTCTTCAGGTAGGTTATCAATATCTTCTTGATCAACATAAGGAGGGTTAGATACGATCATGTCGTAACGTAAACCAGTTAGGTTTGAGAACAAGTCAGATTGAATTGGCGTAACGTGATGCTCTACACCGTGATCTTGAATATTAATTTCGGCAACTTCAATCGCGCCGTGTTCAATATCAACAGCATCAATTTCTGAATCTGGGAATGCGTGAGATAATGCAATTGCGATACAACCACTGCCCGTACACATATCAAGTACGCGCATCGGTTCGTGTGTTAACCAAGGTTGGAAACCATTCATGATAAGTTCTGCAAACGGTGAACGAGGCACAAGAACGCGCTCATCCACGAAGAACTCTAAACCAGCAAACCAAGCTTTGTTAGTCAGGTAAGCTGCAGGAATACGTTCATTAACGCGGCGAACAATTAGCTCAACCAGTTTTTGGCGTTCTGATGTAAGCAGTTTCGCATGACGAATTTGCGGATCAATATCTAATGGCAGGTGTAACGTTGGTAAAATCAGCTGAACAGCTTCATCCCATGCGTTATCAGTACCGTGACCATAGAAAATATTCGCATCATTAAAGCGGCTAACTGCCCAACGGATGATATCTTGTATAGTAGTTAACTCTTTGACTGCTTCGTCAATAAAAATCCTGTCCACAATTGACTCCAATTTTGGTAAAATAACAAAATGTTTAATCAACTGGTTTCGCAGTTGAAATTAGGTACCCACATTATGTTTAATAAACAAATGAAAAAAAAGATGCTGCTGCAATTAGACACAGCCAAAGAACAGACCAAAGCAGCTGCGATGAAAGTATCACAAGCCACGCCTGAACCAGATGCACACGCTCTTTTCTCTGATAGTATGAAAGGTATAAAACCTTTGCAACAGGATAGCATACGCACACAAAAAATCAGGGCTAAAAAACCGAAAATACAACCAAATGATTCAATCAGACAAGAATCAGCGCAACGTGAACATTTTTTCTCCGATCAATTTCAACCGCATATTGCCGACGAAGGGCCTACCCGTTATATACGTGACGGCGTTTCTCCGTATGAATTAAAAAAATTACGTCGTGGTGATTACGAGCCAGAACTGATGTTGGATTTACATGGCCTAACACAAGAAGTGGCCAAGGTAGAAATATCCGCGTTAATCGCAGAGTGCCGTAAGCAACACATTCGCTGCTGCAATGTAATGCACGGTCATGGTAAAAACATTCTGAAACACCAATTGCCGATGTGGTTAGCACAACACCCAGATATCGAAGCTTTTCATCAAGCGACTAAAATGTGGGGTGGCAGTGCCGCTATCTCTATTCTCGTGGAATTGACGAACAAAGAAGACTTTTTAAGGTAGCCTATTTGTTAAGGTCGCGAGTTAAGGAAATAAGTTAATGATGGCAGATAAACAAGACCAGTGGTTTGCAGAACTCGAAAAAGAAAATAACGAACGTATGGCTGAACTTGAAGCAGCAATGCAGGAAGAAGATAGACTACACGTTATAAAATCAGCGAAGATACAGGTAAAGGCTGAAAAAGCGGCAGCGTTTCACGCCAAGCACCCAAAACTGAGCTTTTTAAAGCGTTACAATGTCATCATTATGATGCTGTTGAGTGTATGCGTTACGGCAGGATTTAATGCTGCGATGTTTCTTGAATGAAGCTAAGCCTATTTGCGCGTCCCGAAAATGGTCTGACACCAAAAAACAGGCACAAAAAAAGGTTAGTGGCGACACTAACCTTTCAAGCTCAGTCTGTTAAACCGCAAATCGTTTAATTTCACGATTCACTTCCGAGATACGCATTTTAACATTGTTACCTGCGTTGCTCGGCATGACTAACATACCTTGCTGAAACTCTAATAATCCCAAACCTGTGACATACAGAGTTCCACGAAAAAAACTTTTTACATATCTTGCGATACGTAACGAGTTAAACTGTTTAAAACTACGCATTTAGCACTCCTTTATACGCTTATATAGGTACCATCCAAGTACCCAAACAGAAGCGGCATAATATACTAACAATTGGGTAATGCAAAGGCTTTTAACACTGCATCATCCTTTGTATAAAGTGTAAGCACTAATCATAAAATAAATAAAAAATCAGTTAACTACTTTATACTCGCTGGTGTTTCTAACCACTTTAAATGACAATCATTTCCATTCATCTCTAAGCAAGCTATCGCTGATGTTGCGAATGCTGGCATATGCTTACCGGCTGTCATCGCTGAGGTTAAATAACTCACCACAGGTAAATGGGAAACCAGTAAGATTGTTTCATGATTATGTTGTGCGACTAACGCCTTAACATAATCAGCTATAAATTCGGCATCTCCATAAGGCGTAATGTCTTCACATACTTCGACCTTATTTACCGTGAAAAAGTTCCCGATAACATCCCAAGTTTGTGCAGCGCGAATATAAGGGCTGTGTAATACACAATCTAACGTCGGTTCAATCGCACTTAACCAATCAGCCATATCAGCAGATTGCTGGCGTCCTGTACCCGTTAATTCTCGTTCCGCATCGCTATTCGCATACAAACCTGCTTGGCCATGACGCATAATATAAATCTTCATATCACCACACTATATTATCAATTGGGTTATCTACTGAATAAGACTTAGATCTTAACACACCCCCAAAAAACGTTTGTATAGTAGCGCCACTTGATGACAAAAATATTAAAAACCTCGTCACGCTTATATTTTTCAACATTTCTTTTAAAAAGTTTTCAAAAAATAATTACTTACCGCGATTTTAGCGCCATACTGATTTATATTATATGTAACGGTATCGTCTATTTCGGTATCGTCTATTTCAGTATCTATATTAAGAAGCTTAAACCTCAGCATTCATTACTGCATTTGCGATTGGCTATACTTTGAAGTCGATCTGATTTTAATTCTCACACTAATGCAGTCATCACATGGAGCACTCGCCTTGATAACTAGCCCTAATGATTACAAACAATACCGCCACGTCACGCTCCCAAATGGTTTAGTCGTATTACTGATCCAAGATGAACATTGTAAAAAATCAGCCGCGTCTATGTCCGTTGCCGTCGGTCATTTTGATGATCCTCTGCAACATGAAGGACTCGCGCATTTACTCGAACATATGTTATTTCTGGGTACCGACAAATACCCTACCCCTGGGGAATACCAATCGTTTATTTCCATGCATGGTGGCAGCAACAACGCTTGGACGGGTACCGAATATACCAATTATTATTTTGACATTAACAACAACTATTTCCATAACGCACTGGATCGTTTCGCGCAATTTTTTATCGCGCCCAGCTTTAATGCCGACTTATTAGAGCGCGAACGCCATGCTGTTGATTCTGAATACAAGCTCAAGCTTAAAGATGATGTACGTCGCTTCTATCAAGCGCATAAAGAAACCGTTAACCCTACCCACCCCTTCAGTAAATTTTCAGTGGGTAACCTCACGACATTAGCAGACACCGCAGATTACACGCTACGTGAAGAGTTACTGCGTTTTTACCAGCAGCATTACTGTGCGTCTTTAATGAAGCTTGTGATCCAATCTGAACTGTCATTAGACAAGCAAGAGTACATGCTCAGAGAGATGTTTTCAGCAGTTCCAAATCGAGGCATCAATGCCGTGGCTTTAGCGACTCCGCTCTATACTGAAACACAGTTACAGCAGACCATTTGGGTTGAATCCCTGAGTGGCCACAAGAAATTATATATCTGTTTTCCCTTGGGTAATATCTTGCCATATTACCAAATCAAGCCATTAAGCTATATCAGTCAATTAATCGGTGATGAAACCGAAGGTAGCTTACTGTCATTACTAAAAAATAAAGGTTGGGTCACTGCACTATCGGCTGGTAGCGGTCAAACAGGCGCTAATTTCAAAGATTATAATGTCATCGTTGGCTTAACCAGTGAGGGATTTCAACACATTTCCGATATTGTTGAATGTTGTTTACAATATATCAAGCTGATCGCAGAACAAGGCCTGCAGGCTTGGCGTTATGACGAGAAGAAAAACTTCCTAGAACAAGCATTTCGCTATCAAGAAAAAATACCAGCAATTAAAAATGTTTCACACCTGTCGCAAAACCTACACATCTATCAGCCTGAACATGTCATTTACGGTGATTACATGATGACAGGCTTTGATATCGAAGCTTGTCGTTTCTTCTTACAGCAGCTCAATGCCAGCAATATGCGTTTAATGGTGTCAGCGCCAAATTTAGACACAGATAAAAAGGCAGCTTGGTATGACACCCCTTATCGTGTCGATGCATTTTCTGAAAGCCAAAAACAACACTGGGCTGATGTCGAATTGAATGAACACTTTGCACTACCGATTAAAAATCTGTTCATGAGTTCATCACTCGAGGCACTGGCACTGGATAAAGCTAACCTCACTGACAAACCGACCTTAATTGATAAAAGTAACGGTTTTAAAACTTGGTTTATGCAAGAGCATGAGTTCCACTTGCCAAAAGGCAATATCTTCATTTCCATTGACAGTGAATATGCCATCGCGAATGCCCATAACATTGCCATGACTCGCTTAGCGGTCGAACTATTAATGGAACAATTAAATAGCCTCACGTACCAAGCTGAAATTGCAGGTATTAATTACCATATTTATGCCCACCAAGGCGGCTTTACCTTACACCTTGCTGGTTTTGCTCAGAAACAGCTTGAGTTGCTAAAATTACTCATTGGTCATCGCCACTTACAAACTGTGGACAACGAGACGTTTACCAGTATTCGTAATCAATTACTGATCTCGTGGGAAAACCACAAACAAGCAAAACCGATCAACCGCTTATTTTCCGAATTAACTTCGGTACTACAACCTAATAATCCATCGAGTGAGCGCTTAGCTAAAGCCTTAACGAGTATTAAACAGGAGCAGTTACCTGAATATCTGGAAAAGGTATATCAAAACATCAGTGTTGAGGTACTTGTTCACGGTGACTGGCATAAGTCACAAGCCTTAGAAATAGGCCAATACGTCAAAGACAAACTGCACCCGATAAGCACACCAGGTAAAGAAACAATACGTAAACTGGTGGATATTCGTGATACCGGTTCTTTGGTGCATGAAGTAGCCGTGGAACATAACGATGCTGCGCTGATTGTCTATTACCAGGCACCGAAAATATCACCGAAAGAGTTAGCCTACTACAGCTTAGCCAATCATGTGATGTCATCGAAGTTCTTCTATGAATTGCGCACCCAGCAACAGCTCGGTTATGTCGTCGGTACAGGTAACATCCCACTTAACCGCCATGCAGGGTTGATGTTCTATGTGCAATCGCCGCATACCGCGCCAACCAAGTTACTCGATGCAATCAATGACTTTATTGATTTCTTCCCGTTCGGGATGATCTCGTTTACCGAACAACAATGGCAATCAAGCAAACAAGGCTTAATTTCAAAGCTACGTGAACCAGATAGCAATATAAACGGTAAAAGTAAGCGCCTGTGGCATTCAATCGGTATTAAAGATAGCAGCTTTGATAAGTCAGAGAGAATTGCTGAAGCGTTAGAAAAAATCGAGCGGGTCGACCTTATTCGCTTCATGGTGGAATTAAAGTCTCGCACCTCAGATCGCTTAATCATGGCAACAGCGCACCCAACACAGGCACCGGATGCAGACATAAATAGAGATGAAGAACATCCTGTAGACAAGTTTGAAGGTTCCTACATAACGGATGTAGAAACCTTCCAACAACAGAGTAATATCTTTGAGCTTTAAACGCTAAATGAAAAAAGGCGCTGTCGGTATCCTCCCACAGCGCCTTTCTTTTATCACTTTATCATTAACCTAGTTAGCGACTTAGCTATTCACTTATTAACTGCTTAGCTGCTTAGACCGATGAAGCCACCCAGCGTGATCAATAGACCACCTGTCGCTTTATTAATTTTGTCTTGATAGCGGTTCAACATTTGCTTTAGCGTACCGCGATTTAGCAAGATAATGAAACACGACCACAATACGGCTGTTTCTACAAAAATAGATAAGCTGATTAATAATTTATCTGATGTTGGTGTTTCAGGCGCGATAACTTGACTAAATGCAGCCACCATAAACATCAATATTTTAGGGTTTAACAAATTACACAACAAGCCATCTAAATACGCTTTCAATGGACGGTAATTTAACGTACCCGCATCCACTTCAATTTCGCTTTTACCAGCACGCAGTGATTTAATACCAATATAAATAAGGTAAGCAGCACCTAACCAACGTACAACATTAAACAACATTGGGTTGCTTGAAATCAATAATGAAATACCGAACAAACCTAACATCATGTGCACAGCGAGACCGCTAATAATGCCACCAACACAGTACCAAGCAGCACGTTTAGCATTGAGGCTACCGTATTTTAGAACTAACATCATGTCAGGCCCAGGGCTGAGCATACCAAAGAAGTTAATAATTAATAAAGACACTATAATTTCGTACATGAGGTTCACCATTCCATTGCGTTACAGTGATAATAGACCCCATATTGAAATGAATAAAATGACTTCTTTTACTCCTCTGTAGTCCCATTTGGAATATTGCTACTTAATTGAGCATGTAGTTCGTCGCGCAGCCATTTATGTGCCAGATCATGGTCAAAACGCGGGTGCCAGATGATTGCAGCCTGTAAGATCGGTAATTTAATCGGTAATTTTTTCCGTGTGAACTGCTCACCAATAATGAGTTTATCAGCTATCGAATTAGGAATGGTTAATAAATGGTCTGTTTTAGCAATAATACTAAAGGCCGAAGAATAAGATGGGATCCGTAATGCCACGTCTCTAAATAGCCCTTGTGCCGACAGCGCCACGTCAATATCACTGGATTTGTCTGCGCCCGAGGTAATAATACCGTGTGGATACTGAGTGTAATTAGACAGTGTTAACGGTACCTGCTCTAACGGATGGCCTTGACGCATAATACACACATAACTGTCTTGTTCTAGTGGTAAGTACGACAAGTGTTTATGTTCAGGGCGAATAATCGTCGCCCCTAAATCTATCTCGCCACGCTCCATCGCTGCCAAGGTAAACTTATCCCAATAGGTCAGGTTAAGTTTAATATTAGGGGCTTGTTGGTACAGGTGCGCCACCGCAACCGGCAGAATATAATCGGTCACATAGTCGGTTGAAGCGATCGTGAATTCACGTTGCGATTGCACAGGATCAAAGCCGCCCGTCACTAACAGACCATCAATGTTATTTAAGATCTGCGCTAGTACTGGTTTTAACTGTTTGGCTTTTTCAGTCAATTGACTTTTATTATCAATTTTGATCAGCAAGGGATCGGCAAATATCTCGCGTAATTTAGCCAAGTTTTTGCTCATTGCCGACTGGGTAATAAATTGCCGCTGTGCCGCCGCTGTGACTTGCTGTTCTTGCAACAAGTACTGCAAACTAAGTAATAAATTAAGGTTGATACGTTGTAAATTAATCATTTAGCTTTAATTTTAAATCTGCGTTGCCTTCACGATAATCCATTGTCACTTTAAAGCCACAATATTTTGCTAATTTAATCATGCCGGAATTGGTTGGCATAGTGAAACCCACCATGGTTTTTAGGCCTAATTGACGGCAAAATTCAATTATTTTCAACATCAGCGCTTTCCCTAAGCCCTGACCTTTCAAATCAGAACGCACTGAAATAGCGAATTCCGCTTCACCGCTATCCCAATCAAAAATAGCCCGTACAACACCTAAGGTTTCAGACTGTCCCATCGGATTCTTCGCACTGGCAATAAACGCCATCTCACGCTCGTAATCAATTTGCGTTAACATCGCCATTTCGAAATGACTGAACTTAGAACGGGCGCCAAAGTAACGTAAATAACGATCATCAGCGGTAAGTGAAGAATCAAAGACTTGATGCTGCGGTTCATCTTCATGACGAATCGGTCTTAGCAGTACCCCTTTACCATTTTTCATGGTGTAGATACTTTCCAGCTCTTTTGGATAAGGTAAGATGGCTAATTTTTGCTGTGAACGACGACCACGTAAACCAATTTTAACGTTTTCAGTTTTGATGTTATACGCTGTTCGACCTAATGCTAATGGCTCTAACAACAGCGATTTGATCATCGGGAAGTCAATAATCATTTGCGAAATTCGGGTTAATATTTCACACAAACCGTCCATGTTTAAACGCACTGATAAACTGCGTTCACGAATAATCCCTTGCTTGATCGTACCCACGACAAGATAACGAGACAACGCCATGTTTAACGGTGGCAGGGCTACGCCTGCATCTTGATCTATGTCCCAATCACCACCAGCTTCACCCAAACAAATAATCGGTCCAAACGCCGCATCATCAATCACTTCAATGCGGAACTTATTGATTTCATCGCGCGATAATGTCGTATCAGAGGTAATACCATAAGCGCTAAGCAGTAAGTTGATGCCCTTTTCATTCAGTTCTTTGACGCCCTTGCGCATCGCTTTATCAATCATCATTTTCGCGTCAGTCATCGCATCTGGATTTAAGTCTGCTAAAGTTTCAGGTGTTTGAATCAGTTGCTTTTGGTGACGTCTAAATTTAACGATGTAGTTAAACGCATTAACCGCGACTTCAGGCGTGCCATAAGATGGAATACCCGCTTTAATTAACGTCTGGCGGGCAATGCGACCACTCGTTTCACCCATCCATGAGGTGAATATAATCGGCCCTTTTTTATTGTTTTTAACTAACTGTGGGATCAACTTTTCAGCCGTCGCCTGGCATGACTCAGTGACTTGCGGCGCATGGATAATCAGTAACGCATCGTATTGTGCATCTTCAAGAACAATATCAATTACTTTACTGTAGGCCTGCGCATCAACACCGCCCAGAATATTGATCGGGTTCATTGCCGTGATTTTACCCGGAAATGCTTTTAACAATTTCTGTTCTGTTTCATAACTCAGTTCTGCTAACTTACAACCTGATTTGATAAGCACATCGATAGCCATATAGGCAGGCGAACCACCGTTGGAAATGATCAGCATTTTATCGCCACGTACAGAGCGTTTGATCGTGGCAACCGTTTTGATAGCCGACAATAATTCAAACGTATCATTTACGCGTAGCATACCCGAACGTTGAAATGCCGCAGTATAAGCTGTGTTATAAGAAACTTTGTTTCTGCGATCTTGTAATTGCTCGGTTGCCCCACCAATGTTTGAACTTGAACGTACCACCACAATTGGTTTTTTAAATGCCGCGGCTCTGGCTGCAGACATAAAGCGGCGTGTATCGATAATATTATCAACATACAAAGCTATCGATTTAGTAAAACGGTCACGGCTTAAATAATCGATTAAATCGGCAAAATTCACATCAATACGGGTACCAATGGAAATGAAGCAAGAGAAGCCCACACCACGAGTTTCGGCCCAATCGATCATCGAGGTAGCAAATGCCGCAGATTGAGAGATCACCGCAACATCACCGGCAGGTGGCGCGACGTGAGCGACACTGACATTTAATTTTAACCTTGGGTTTAATATCCCTAAGCTGCTTGGCCCTAATACACGGATATTATACTTTGCCGCAATTAAGCCCACCTTTTCCCAGATATCGGCATTGCCTTCATAGGGTTCATCACTAAATAAAATAACCGCTTTACAGCCAATCTCACCGAGTTCTTTGATTATTTTCGGTGCAAAGCGGATCGGCGTACAGATAGCGCCAAGATCGGGCGCTATCGGTAAATCACTTGGTTTCTCGTACGCTAAAATCCCACAGACATTATTAGCCTTTAATGATACCGGCATAATCGGACCATCGTACTGACTGGCTATTAAATTTTTAACGACCCAATAACCAATACTCTCGGTGCTATTTTTAGCACCAATAACGGCTATTGACGAAGGTTCTAATAATGCTTTTATATTCAATTGGGACATAGTTATAAGATCGCCTGTTAAATACTACGTTTTCTATAGGGTAATGATTTTTTGATAAAATTACGAGTTACTGCCGCAATTTGATTCCACTTTCCCATGACTTTTTTCTGTGTTTGCGTTTCTATTACAAG
Organism: Moritella marina ATCC 15381; assembly: GCF_008931805.1. GTDB lineage: Bacteria > Pseudomonadota > Gammaproteobacteria > Enterobacterales > Moritellaceae > Moritella > Moritella marina. The sequence goes on from NZ_CP044399.1 coordinate 2,841,830, forward strand.
GGCCGCTTGCTCTGATGCCACCCAGGTCTCATTCAATAATGATTTAGCTGCGACAATGGCGTCTGGAGAACGTGTTTTAATACTATCAACAAAGGTCATAGCGGCCGCCATTGGATCGTCACAAACATGTGTCACTAATCCATATTTTTCCGCTTCAGAACCGCTAAATTTACGTCCTGTCATGGTGAGTTCTTTGGCAATATCAATACGGGTAAGTTCACGCATCGTCACCATACCGCTCATATCTGGGATTAATCCCCATTTAATTTCCATCACTGAAAATTCGCAATCTGCAGTGCTGTATCGAAAATCAGCGCCGAGTGCTATTTGTAATCCGCCACCAAAACACACACCGTGCGTCACCGCAATGACAGGTACTGGAATTTGACGCCACAGATAACCGACTTTTTGAGCCAGATTAGCGAGTTCGCCTTCTTCACGTTTTAATAGTTTGCCGGGATTGAGGGGATTTTTGATAATACTTTTAACATCAAGACCAGCGCAGAACACCTTACCATCACCGCGAACGATCACTGCTCGGATGGCTTTGTTATCAGCAAGTTCTGTCGCGGTATTATCTAATGCATGGAACATATCCATGTCGAGTGCATTATATTTAGCGCCTCGATTGAGGGTGACTATCGCCACTTCATCGATGATTTTCACGGTTACGCGTGGCTGCTTTACTGTAGGTTGCTTTGCTGTAGATTGCTTTGCTGTAGATTGCTTTGCTGTAGATTGCTTTGCTGTAGATTGATTTTTTGTAGTTTGATTCTTTGGCATCTCTTAACACTCCTTGTATTAGATTCAATAATAAACCATATAACAAGATAGTAGAGTAAAGAACCCCTTTAGTTCATGACATATCTCAAGCTTTCATACTCTTAGAGTAATTGCCCGAATTTTATTGAAATACCATACTTAGGTTCAACTATAGTGGCTACTATAAGTTTTACTTAAAACCACACCATAGTTTGTGCTGCAAGACCAAGTTTATTTTCACCACCATAGCTTGCACCAAGGTCAAGTTGGAAAACATTAAACGGCGATAAGCCTACGCCTGCAGTAAAGACTTGGCTTTTATTGCCTTGTAAATCGTGCATATAACCTGCACGAAATTGTATAGCTGACTCGAAACCTATTTCACCACCAATTTTCAGCATTTGAGAATCGTCAAAACTATCGCCAATCCCAGATAATGTATCCATATCTTCATAACGCTGTGTGGCATTTAAATCAACATCCATCGCAAGCGTGGCATAATCACTGCTCCAACTAATGCCTGTCGTTACGACGGGATGCAAGTTATAACTCGCACTCGATCCATTCATTGGTTTTAAATCGACTGATTGTGGTATTAAGTTTTTCACTGCCGCGCCAACACTTAAACCATACAACAATCCCACTTCCATACCTAAATCAAGGTTAAAACCTTTTTCGTCACTGCTTGCACCGTCTTTATATTTGTCAGGATCAAAATCATTCACAACTTCAGAATAATTATAAGTAGAAAAAACGTTATATTTCGGTGAAAAACCAAAATGCATGCCACCGTAACGAGTATCAAACTTGCGCGCAAACGTCATTCCGACTTCTAAAACTGAGATCGCGTATACGCTTACTTTAGAATTACTGTCATTGGCAACAACATCAGCAAATGCTAATGAATCGGCATAACCTTTAATAAAGACATTGGTGGAGTAATAACGTGTAGGTACGGATGCAACGAGGCCAAAGCCAGTTTCGTAATAAGCTTTATCACCAATTAGTTCTAATGGATCAGACGGTAGGTCATTAAATAAATCATCTTCATCATCAATTTGTAAACCGAGCACAGGAGCCAGTAAGCCAAAGTCATCACGTACGTCATGTTTTGCCGCCATTGCCGGGTTATGAAACGAAGCGGTGACATAATCTGCCGTCGTGACACCAACGCCACCCATTGCATATGAACGTGCATCAAACTCCGTCGCCAATAGTGAACAACTTGTAAATGCAATCCCTAGAGATAGAGGTAACAGTAATGCTTGGCGACGTTGAATGTTCATCAGCTCATGAATCCTTATGATATTTGAATCGCGATATATCTTTAATCGCACAAATTATAATATTTATATCGTCAGCTCTGCTGACAACTTTAGGCAATTCGTCTTGCCGCCTAAAATATACAAATAAACATGCGATTTATGTGCCAATTAGTCATGGTAGGAATAATATGTAATACGGTGTGTATGTTCAGTAATGCAGCAGTCAAACTGTAAATATGAGTTTTTTATTGACCTTTGCAGAGTGATTATCTAAAGTAGGAATCGTTATTATCAACATAACAATGTATTTAGGTGACGTGTCCGAGTGGCTGAAGGAGCACGCCTGGAAAGCGTGTAAAGGGCAACCTTTCGAGAGTTCGAATCTCTCCGTCACCGCCATTACTTCTATATAAATCAAGACGTTAAATTAAAACGTATTCAAGAAGTATGCATGAATGTATGCAATAAAATAACCTTTAGCACTTGTTGTTAGAGGTTTTTTTGGTCTATTTATACTCCTCACATTGAAGTACACGCTCGTGCACAACCACTGTATTCAAATCTGTTCTTAATGGCTCTATCTGCTGCAGGCTTAACAGCGCTGCTGTAATCGGAACATATGCCGCGTCACCTTTAACCTCTGACGTTCCGTAGATTATATCGACACCTGCGTTAATGACTTGCTGGTTAAATAACCCTGAGGAAACAGCTTGCCCAATAAAAGCCCATATGAGTGCAATAAGCCAGCCTATACCGAAGAACATTAAACTTACAACACCAAGTACAGTTATTGCAGCAGTATTATGCGCCCCCTCCACTTCAGTTAACTTACAGTTACTTACATTGCCTTACTTAAAGTTAAACCCATAAGAAGTATATTTTAGACTTCAACTAAGTAAGGAAACTAAATAATGAAAAAAGTATTGTCGTTATTGGCACTAACTTCATTTTTTACTGCCGCGGGCGGTTCTGTAAGTAATGATATAGTGATTGAGAACACGCTAAAAAAAGTAAAGGTGGCGCCAGAGATTGAAGAAACTGTCGATTTAGCAACGGATTCTATGGACTGGTATTTATTTTATGGGGGTAAAGCTTCACCGGAAGTAATGACTATATATCTGCACCTTATCTAATTAATGGTGCAGTTCATCGATGCGCAACACCAGCGACAGCGAGTGAGTGTACTGCCTCATATATTTCTCCGTATGATTTCAGTTATATCGATGAAAACGGTGAGCATGCATCTTCTTTCGAGAAAGTGAGCGCGGAGCAGACTACTCTTGGCCTTGCGCATTTTCTAAAAAGCGAAGGAGATGGTTTTGGCTTCGATGTGCAAATCCCCGCACCGGGAAAATATATGGTCACACTCTTCCATCACGGCTGGATGTCATCTAGCAAGATGGAAGTTTGCACCGAATCTCAGTGTAAAAAGCAATTTTTAAAACAGATTATTGCTGGCGGTAAATATTTCACAATAAATAAAGTAAAAGCCGAAGTCACGACAACTGGTGACAATGAAACGGTTAAATTTACCTTTAAACGTCAACCGCGTCAGTACGATTATAAAGGGACTAATTGGCAGGTACTAGAATCGGTAAAATTGGAGAAAATACAATGAAATCATTAAAAAATATCGCCATCTTATCACTACTGCCTACCTCAGCATTCGCTATTGGCTTACTTGATCGTGGTGCTGACTTATACGATACCAGTAGCTTACGACATAGCATGCAAGGTAATGGTTTCGCTGTAGTCAAAGGCAGTTGTTGTACTGGTACTTTGATTGACCCATATTGGGTTATTACCGCTGATCACGTTAGTTCTTCAAAATGGTCTGTCAATAAATATGAAGAAAAGACAGAAGGCAATTACACGATTGTCGCTCAACAAAAGACTCAGCTAGACATGACAAATGACCCCTGGGGAAAAGTGAAATGGATTATTAAAGACAAGCATGGCGAGAACATAGATCTAGCCATATTTAAGCTGAATAAGCCATTTGATATCATCAAGCCCGCTGAGATTTATGATTTCAGAAAGCTTGGTTTTGAACTGGGCGGTAAACTTGGCTACGTACCGAACCGAAGCGGTAGTCAACAAATTGTCGGTACTTTTACGCATCGTGCAGATAAAGACTATAAAACTTGGCCTAGAACGGGTTGGCTTGATGTGAGTTATACGGGGCTTCCTCATACCAAATATGAATCTGATATTGCAGGAGGAGATAGTGGCTCAGGTGTCTATGTTGAGCATAAGGATAAAATCTATTTAGTCGGAGCAATGGCAATGACCTTCCGAGTTGGCTCGAAGACAGGTCAATCAGGTATGAGTGCATCCTATTTTTTAGAGCAGATTGAAAAGATCATGGCTGATAATGCTTATATCAAATCTTTATCACTGCAAGACTGGAAAGTTGAGACAAGCAAACTACAAGAAGTTTTCCATTCATCTCCATATGTTGAGAATTATGTTGAGGAATCGTTCAAGTCGGTAGTTGGTGATAAGTACAGAATATCATTCGATGTTAATGCTGCGGCTAAATACGATATCGAAGTTGAAGGTCGAAAAATATCTTTTGACAGAGTTCAAAATGAAGAAGTGCTTTATACCGAGTTGGTATCAACTGATGGTGAACTAAACATTAAGCTTACTAACAAAAGTGATATTGAAAATGGTGTTAAAAACCCTGCTGATTTCGCTGGTGTTTTTATTCACAAACTATAATTTTTCACTCTCAATGTAAGCTTTTAAATAATTTTTTGTAAGCTTAAAAAGCCGCTAAAATGGAATACCCTACTCTGCATTTGATTTAATTTGGCAGAAATATGCATTTCCAACCTTGAATGTACAAATAGCTGCTGCGCCAAAGCATTTACGTGGTAGCTACTTTGGTGCTGCGGCTATTTACGGTTTAGGCTTTGCACTTACGCCTTTAGTTGGAGGCATTATTTATTGAAATTAGAGCCGCATGCCAATTGGCATGTGGTTTTTTTTGATGCTTTCATTTCTAGTAAGGCTTTGTAAGCTAGTGTAAGCTATCTCGTTTCGTCATAAACACTGTAGAAAGTAAGTTATAGGGTTTATTCTTTATGGATATTCAATCAGGTCTTGGTTCACTTTGTCGATTAATTTCGATGAAATCGACAAAACGTTTTCATGCACAGCTAGAAGAACGAGGTGTTATTATTACACCAGAGCAGCATATATCATTGCGAGTGTTGCAAAGTCAGATGAATTTCATCAAAGTGAATTGATGTCTTTAACGTTTTGAGCGAGTGACAAATCTAAGATTAGCCGTATTGTACAACGTCTTGTTACTGCTGAATATTTAAGTCTTAGTAATGATGAGATTGATCGTCGTTCGAAGATTTTACGCTTGATTCCTGAAGGCGGTAAAGTAGCGTCGTTACTAAAATAAGCCGCTGAATTAAACGTTGAGCTTTACAATGAACTGTTTACTGAAGAAGAATTAAAAACACTTCAAACATCTCTTAATAAAGTTCTTAATGCCCTTTAAGCCCCCCATCATAAATGATTAAAACTTGTCAAGTTACTCTCTATTGTCGACGACTGAGCAGCTTACAAAAATACACTTGAGACAAATGCCATTCGTCCGTAAGCTTTCTTTTCCTGTTTATTACTTGTTTGAGAAAGCCAATGAAGAAGATTATATTAAGTGTGTTTGTCGGTATATTATTGACTGCCTGTGGTTCTGATAATGATTCAAAACCTACCCCTCCTGCAGCAAATATTATCGATGCAAGAAACCCTGCTGATGTACAAAAACTCGGTCAGTCTTTTGAACTCTTGCTTCATATTAAAAAAGCGACTCAAGCAGCCAGTGGTGAAACGGATCGCCTAGCAACAAATGCGGTAGTATTTTTAAAACCAATCCCTACAGTTAACCCTACCTTTGCACAACATCATGGTGTACCACTATTAAACATGAAAATACAGGGAGCGATGACGGTTGAGTTAGCCGCTACAGCTATTGCCAATAATGTTGAATATGACTTAACGAACTTTGATATTTTCTATCAACCAACCAATGCTTGGAATGAACCAGACCTATCAATTTATAAAGTTGAAAATGATATTAATAATGTGACGTTCTGGAAACGTGGATCATCATTTGACTTTAATTCGGCACTATTAAATGATCACGATAAGATCGATATGGAAAATGGATTGCCCCTTAATATTTACGTTAAGTTGGGTAATAAGCTTAGTAATGGCATTCAAATGTATGGTGAACAACCAGAGTATATGCAGTATAAAAGTGTAAGACCATTTAATGATAATGGTAACCTATGTGGTAAACCTCACCATCTTTCTGATTTTGAACAACTTCAATGTGTGGATATTGATGGCTCAAGTATCTCAGTATTAGTTGAGAATAACAGCACACCAGAGCGCCAAGCGAATGCTAACCGAGTTGTAAAAACGGTTGCATTCTTTTTACAGCATTTCTCCTCAAGAATAGCCAGCGAAATCAGCTATAACGATGCAGCAATGATCTTTTTTGATGATTTAGATTTTGATAGTCGCCCTGCAGGAGAATACGCTAATGGCCACCTTCGTTACCAAGATCTAGGCAATAATGAAACCAACCCAACAGACCCAAATCAGCGCGATGCGTCGTATGAAGAAATTATCCACTTTATACATGATTATGGCTTGATGAGTGCGGCGATGAATTCTCCGGGTTCAAAATGGCATAAGATGCAGCTAGAACTTGATAGATTAACTCTTCAGTCAATCTTATTGGGTAACTACTTTCCAAACGGTAAAGATCCGCATGTACAAGACCCTGGTTTAGATGCTGAGTCATATGATCAAGAATACTTAGCTTATGCTATGTACGCATATTATGATATTAATCCTGTAGGTTACTCTGCACAAGAATTTGGTTCAAATACCTACAGCGAGCTGCAAGTTAATGAACCTGAGATGGTGACGTTTTTTGAAACCCACTTCCCTACAAGAGCAGAGTTTGCGGCATTTCAATCTAGCTTATAATATGAATTAGATAAAATGAAAAGGCTGAATATTTATTATTCGGCCTTTTTTATTAAGGTTATTATGTTTGATCAATATTCTTTTATTTCCATTATATCACTGGCAATTGTTGTCATCGTTTTTGTCATAAAGAAACAAAAACCGCATATAAAAAATATGCTTATTTGCGCGGTATTATCAGTGTTAATTCCTACGAAATACGCAGATATAATAAAATACAGTGCGATTTCAGATACTGAGATCCTCAATGGCTATGTAAAAAGTAAAGCGAAAGAAAAGGTACAGTGTGAGCATTATCAGGAAGTCTGTACCACGACAAATAACGTAAAAACGTGTCAGAAGTACTATGATCATAAGTTTGATATAGACTGGACGGTTCGTACCACAGCAGGGACGCTTTATATTAACCGTATTGACCAGCAAGGGCTTAAAGAACCAAGACGCTTTAGAGAGGTGGTAATTAATGAGCCTGCATCCATAGAGAACCATTATAAAAATTACTTATTGGCTAATGAAGACTCTCTTTTCTCTCATTACAGCAGTGCATTAAAGCGCTTTGGTAAATACCTACCATCCTATCCAAAAGTATATGATTACTATCGAATTAATCGCGTGCTTTATGCTGATGATGAGTTTAAATCTATAGCACTAGATTGGAATGAGAAACTAAATAATACCCTGAAAAAATTAGGTAGAAAAAAGCAGGTTAATCTTATTGTTGTATTAACTCAGCAGCCGCCAGAATTCTTTTATGCTTTACAAGCGAAATGGAAAGGCGGGAAGAAAAACGATGTGATTTTGGTATATGGAGTAGAAAATCAACGTGTAAAGTGGTTCTCATCCACCTCTTTTCTCGATGGTTACTTAAATAATGATATGCACAGTAAACTGCGAGTAACTAGCTTAGAGCAACCGCTAAATAATCACGTGCTAGATAAAGCCATTTCTATTATTGACGAGGACTTTATTCGTTATGAAATGAGTAATGAAGAGGCACAAAAAGAAGCCTTTCGTATGCCGTGGTATCACCTATTGCTCGCTTTACTGCTTGGTCAATTGCCTAGCATTATTATGCTATTACATTTCCACTTAATTGTTATCCCTACTAGGAGTTCCCGTGTATAAATTGGTATTTATTATATTTGTTGTTTTTTGTGCATTAGCAGCAAGCTTATTTACGAGCTTTGTTGGATATCATGATAAAGCTGTCCGTTTCGAAGCTAATATTGAAAAGTTACACCAAAGCAGCCAATCGATGCTTTCTAATGGAACATTGGCCCTATTGGATAAAGCAAAGATACAGCAGAATTATGCAAAAGATTTTAAAGATGTACTGGAGAAGAGTATTGGTGCACGAAGCCAATCAGAATCAGGTTTGGTGATGAAGTGGGTTAAAGAGATGAATCCAACACTAAACTCTCAAGTTTATCTGGATTTATCTTCATACATTGAAGGGATGAGACGTGATTTCCATCTTTCGCAAAATCGCTTAATGGATGCTTGTGCCAGTTATGAAATCGCCAGAAAGAGTGCAATCTCTGGATTATTTATGAAAATGAACGGTTTTCCGACTATTGATTTGAATAAACGCTGCACAGTGTTAAGTGATTCGATTACCAGTGAAGCCTTTGAAACGGGTATTCAAAAGCCATTATTATAGTGCTATAACCCTGTAAATGCTTAGTGTAACTTGCCTCTTTTGATTACCCTTAGAGGCTTTTTTATGCCTCGTAAAATTTAGCTATAAAAAAGCCATCACAGAGTTGTGATGGCTTATCGTAAATATTAGGGGTGAACGCTGCTGTCCAGTTGTATTCCGTGTAACCGCCAGCTGCCACATCGCCAGTAGCAGTAAATGAACCTGAGGTTGTTGTTATTTCACCTGCGGATTTCTGAGCGCTAGGATCAAGTTTTCCATTGGGAACTGGTTCGCTATCTGGATCGTTATCATCTTCAAGCCCACTATCAGCATATTAATCAAAAACTTGCATTAACTTTTGATACGTTGTTTTTATTTGTTGCAAGTGGCAACATTTAAGAATAATTATTATCAAATTTTTTAAAATAAGTCATTTAATTTCATATTAGCCCTGTGCTGGTTGCTCATGCACTTATCGTTCTCTTTTTTTGTAATGCGAAATTATATTCAGATAAATGTTCTGGTTCATGGATATAGAATCCCTGCAGGAAATCAAAACCAAGTTCAATACAGCGATCATAAAGAATTTGGTCAGAAATAAACTCACCAACAACGGAGACTTTTAATTTTTGAGCTATTTCAATCATCGACATCACCCAGGTTTCACCTATTTCATCATCTTTTAAAGATTTAATAATGTCGCCATCCACTTTTAGTGAGTCAAAAGGTAAGTTACGTAGGTAATGATAATTTGCATAACCAGAACCAAAGTCATCAATTGAAATATTGACACCCAGTTGTTTTAACTGAGCGAGGAAATTAGCAACATCATGTAAATTGGTAATCGCAATGGTTTCGGTTATCTCAAAACAGAGTTTTGATGCGGGGATATTCGTTTGCTGCTTTAAAATAAGCAGTAAGCGTTGTCTAAAGCTTTTATCAATCAATGATTGTCCAGATAGATTAATACCGACCATTGTAATTTCCTCAACAAAGGCAGGGTTAGCACTTGAGAAATTGAGTACTTGGTTAACCATATACAGATCAATGTCAGGCATTAATTGATAACGTTCAGCGGTTGGTATGAAATGAAATGGACTGATTAATTCACCTTCTTCATTTTCAAGGCGAGCTAAGATCTCCAAGTAAATATTATCAGGCTCTGAAATTTTTAAGAGCTGCTGGCAAAATAGGTGGATTTTTTGATTGTTTATGGCATTTTTAAGACGCACTGAATCTAGCATGTCACTTCGAAAGGTTAGAGCATCGCGCTGATTCATATCAATAGTATAGAAACCATTTCTTCCACGATCTTTTGCTGAGTAACAAGCGTGATCGGATATGGACATAATGTCTGATTCTTTCGCATTTTTGGTATCAAATAAGACGATTCCGATACTGGCGCTCACATCAAAAATTTGCCCTGAGTGACTTACTTTTAGCTCAGCCAAACGTGTGAGAATGCAGTTAGCTAAGTCTTCAGCCTCTGATTTAGAAGCAAATGGCATTAATACACAAAATTCATCTCCTCCCATTCGAGCAACGGTAATATCAGTAGAGGAAAGTGTGCATTTACAGCTATTGAGTTGTTGAGCGATTTGCTTTAATAACTCATCTCCTGCAGAGTGTCCTGCAATGTCATTCAGTAATTTAAAATGGTCTAAATCTAAAAATAGGAGAGCGTTATGAGGAACCTCTTTCTCTAAAAGTTGATTTAGTTGTTTGGTTAAATAACGTCGATTATAGAGTTCCGTTGTTGAATCGGTTGTTGCTAAATACTCAAGATGCTCTCTATGTGTTGCTTCTTGGGTAATATCCTCCAAGGTAACTTCAAGGTGGTGTGTTGTTTGAGATTGTTGAATATAATACTTTAAATAAAGCCCCTGAAACTGTAATTCATCTTTAATACCATTATATAAATTGGCTCTTTTTGCATCCGAAGTATGGTTAATTATTGATTGAGATAGGTGGTCTAGCAACATCGGTTTTTGTGTTGTGATGTGCTCGAATGTAGTGTTCTGCTGAATAACATGGCCATTCAAACTCATGGTACAAAGACCCTCTTTAGAGTTGTCATACAGATCTTTATATAGCGTTAATTGATTGGATAGCTCAACTTGCATTCGGTTACGTTCATTAATCGTGTCGTTAATACTTCGAGCATGAAGCATTGAGATAATACAGATACTCAACATCGGACTAATGGCATACAGCATTTCAAATTGATGTATAGATAACCCTATTTGCTTGAGAGAAAGCAATCCCATAATTTGTAGATTAGCGATTGCATTTACGAGAGTAAAAACAAACCAAGAAACAAAGAACCAAAGCGCTTTGTTATTGCCACTTATTCCTTCTTTTAAGCAAATATAAACAAGATAGAGGGTTGCTGCTGTGCCTAATAGCAGCTCTGTACTAAGAAGCATTGAATGACTATAAAAACCAGAGGCGAGGATTAAACTAAGGTAACTAAATATAATAACCTTTAGATTTTTCTTTGATGACGATGATAAATTACAACTGCATATAGCAAATATGATGGATGTGATAAACCCTAAAGGAATATTAATTAGGTGGATATATTTATTGATTATTGGATAATTTGCGGTGAAATGGTAACTAATGAAGCCAAATCGATAAAGTGTTGCAATCGCTATATTGATTAATAACATAGAGTAGGATACAGCTGAGATCATATTCTTTCTACGAGTCATACAGCATGAGATTAAAATACATAAAAAGATAGCTCCTAGGATGCTAGCACCTAGAAATGACTGTTGATGGAACTCAGATTCTACTTCATAGCTTGATGTAAATAATAGAGGGATGGTTTTAAGTGGTAAGCTGCTTTTTAACTTTATGTAAACCCAACCGGAAGAATCGTAAATTTGTTTTATTGGTATGCAGTAGTAATAAGAACTAAAATCATCATGTAGAACATTAACACGGTTATCTCCACCTTTTGTATAGTTGTAGATAACACTGCCGTTATCATTTGTGTGCCAAAAATCGATGTAGTTAATATAAGCATCATTATATTTTAGTACAACATCTTTACCTGAGAAGATACTTGCTCTAGATATTTTTATTTTTAGCCATATATTTTTTTTAAATTCATTTTCTTGCTGAAAGTTGTCCTTCCAACTTGAAAATGAAATGGCATCGTTAAGTGTATTAATATCACCGCTATTAGTGTAGTAAAATTCTGATATGTACTCTTTGGAAAGTACGTTTTGATGAACTAAAAAGAAAAATAAAATAAAACTAAATCTCAATAATAGCGAAATAACAGAGAATGGTAGATTAGATGTAGTTAATTTATTTCTTACTTTATTTGAATTTATCATGATAAAACGCACTATCTACACCTTGGAATATTAAGCTACTAATATAACGTATTTATTTATTTTGTTTGTAAGCAGAGGTAAGCAGAAGTAAGCAGATTGTAGTGGTGCAGTAAATTTACAGGGCAAGGACGAGCCAAAAACCGACATTCGACATTCGACATTCAGTTAGATTAGAGCTTACAAATCACTCCCATCCCCTTGCTGAACGAAAGTTTCATAGTGGTACCTTTAGTGCATCCCAAATGTGTACTCCTATTTAATAATGGTATTACGATGATATCAATCTATATTCGATGGCTTAGGAATGATTACGGTAAAGTTTGCTCCACTCATATTGCTGTGTGTAATATCTATTGCCCACTCTAATCGCGTGATAGCGGCATGAGTAATGGCTAACCCTAGTCCAAATCCACCAGTTTTACTGTTTCTGCTTTTATCTAATCGAGCAAAAGGCATAAAGACTTCTTTTCGCTTTGACTCATGGATCCCTGAACCATCATCTTCAACAGACAATTCAAGATAAGTGCCATGATCAATTAAGCTTATTTTAACGGAAGAATGCGTGTATTTTATGGCATTTTTAATCAAATTATCGACTACTAATCTTGCCATTGTACTATCACATCGAACGACTATATTTTCTGCAATTTGAGTGACAATGTTGATCTTTTTATGGGGGTGAGCTGAAATTCTTAATGGAATGAAAGTGGTTAGATTAAGGTTTGAACGATGAGTTTCATAGAAAGATGACTCCATCGAAGTCAGTTTAGATAACATAATAATGCTGGTAGTTAGATTATTAATATCTTCAATATATAGATCGATATCATCATGTAAATCGGCCTCAGCAGGTTGGCTTTTCATACGCAGAATATCGTTTACCAATTGAATTCTGCTTAGCGGGGTACGAACCTCATGTGGAATAGCTTGAGCAAATATTTGGCTTTGGATAACACGATTTTCAATCTCATTAGCCATTTTATTAAAGCTTTTTGCTAGATGACCCACAGGTGCAGGAAGTTTTTCATTTGCTCTTTCTGCCAGCTTTCCATTACCAAACTTCATTTGGGTTTGTTGAAAGCTGTTAGTTTGTTTTTGTAATTGTCGCAGTGGTAAGTAGATTGCTATACAAAGAACGAAAATCACACAACTGGTGAGGGCTAAAATAAAAAGAACCGTTGGGTTTTGATACCAAGGGACATCATGAGAAAAGAACTCTCCATGCTCTATAAATACAAAATGGTTATTAGTGTTGGGAATAGGGAAGACGGCAATATATAAATTATTATTGTTTAAGTAGACAGGAATTGAATCAATCGTAAATATCTTCTCGCAATTATCACAAGGTAATGAACCATCCCACTGAGACAGCAATTCTAATTTAAAAATATAAAAGGTTTCTTTCTGTGTCGTCTCTAATTCTTTATATAGTGAATTTTCGGTTCCTTTTTGCTCGACGTATTGTTCTAAAAAATACCGACCGTCTCTTAAAAACATCTCTACATCATACTTTCTAATGTAGCTTTCGCTGAAAATAAAAAAGAGATACAAGGTAGCAATTAATGACACTGTGAGGCCAAAATACAGCCTCGCAAACATAGAGGGCAGAGATTTAAAGGGAAACAAGCACATATCCTTTATTGCGAATGGTTCGAATTAGGTTGTTTGGTGAGTTATGTGAAATGAGTTTTTTTCGTAATCCAGATACACGCATATCAATAGAGCGGTCATTGAATTCATAATCAATACCTCTGAATACTTTGCAACATTCTTCTCTTGTTACGACTTGGCCAACATTGTCGATAAGTACATGTAATATCTCAAACTCAGCGTTAGTTAGTTGTAGGTCAGCTTGCTTGTACCAGGCAGTTTGAGTCTGAGTATCTATGGTAATGTCTGTGTTTCGGGTTTCTGTTTGTACTGGCTCAGCAGAAAGGCGAGAGCGCCTGAGTAAGGCTTCAATGCGAGCGAGTAATACATGACCTCGAATTGGTTTAGTGACATAATCATCGGCCCCAAACTTAAATAAACTGACTTCACTCATTTCGTCATCAGAGGCGGTAAGAATTAAGATCATACCGTTATAAAATAATCTAGCTTCACGGCAAATATCAGCACCACTCATTCCCGGCAGCATGAGATCTAATAATATTAAATCAGGTTGATATTCTTTTATTGCATCTATTGCAGCTAAGCCATCTTCAACAATGCAAGAGTGATATTGCTCGGCTTCCAAATACATTTGGGTAAGACGACAAATCTCAGAGTCATCTTCAATAATAAGTATTTTACCTTTGCTCAAATGATTAACCTCGTTAATAAATTTCGGGCAATTATATATTGAGTATAGAAAATAAAGCCATTTTTTATTTGATGTATATTTACTTAATACCAAGGCATTGTCAATTATAGTGCAGACATCGATTACTCTTCATCTTTTAGTGAGAATACCGGGTATTGCAAATCTGGCGTAAGACCCCAGGTTGAGAGTGTAAACGTAAAACAGGGACTTATGTATTGAAAAACATCAAGCATAATGTAGACTTGCACGGAGATTACAATAAGGTGACTAAAAAGGTTGGTTTAAGTTAATAAAATGATGAACTCAAATGATGTAATAAGAAAACAGGTTCTAAAAGGACTTTGTACTGGTTTAGCCATTGTTGCCCTTCCATTAGCGGTAGGTAATGCTTTTTACTTTGATAATAAGTCTTATCTATTGGCTTTCATTGAGTCTTTGTATTTTATTGTCGCTTTGTATTCTCTTTATGATATTCGTAATGATAAAAACATCGCCTTTCATACTTATATTCACGTATTCATTATTACCTTCATTATGTTTTTTGGTGAAATAGTGAAACCAATTGATGAAGGGGTATATATTTGGTCAACAGCCGCGCCAATTTTATTCTATTTGCTACTTGGTTGTTCTAACGCTTTTATCTACTCAATTTTGTTCTTATTTATCCAGATTGGTTCATTATTATTTGAAATTGCTCTCCATGACAAAAATCAGTTTTTATTATCTGTAATTAATTTTATTTGTACTTACTTAGTTATAACCGTCATTAGTCGTAAGTTTGAAATGGAAAGAGAAGCCGCTCAAGATTATATTCAATATTTGGGTGCTTATGATCCGTTAACTGGCGCACTAAGCCGAAACTCTTTAATTAAAGAAATGAATGAACATAGCGATCGCTACAGTACATTTGTAATGTTTAATATCGATGATTTAAGTCATTACACAAAAAAGTATTGCTATCAAGAAAGCGATAAGATGATTAAAGAGATGGCAGAGCGATTGTTTAATACAGTAGATAAAGAGTGCTTGTACCACTTAGGTTCAGGTCGGTTTGTGATGCTTATTTCTACTCACTATATGGCAGAGTCTAGTTATCATGAACATCAACAGACCAGCGATATAATGGCGTCTATTTCAAATGCACCTTTCTTGATGAGAAACCATGATGAGTTTATGACACTCAGTGCTGGTATTACGGAGATTACTAAGTTTTCTACTATCGAATCCATTTGGTCTGATGCAGAAGACAATGCCACTTTAGCTCAACTAAATGGTGTTGGTTGCGTATTTAAAAATAATAAATTGTTTCTTAGTTCTTAGTCTTTTTTGCTTAAATAAGTCACCACTGCACTATGATCTAAACCTGCAAACTGAGGTAATGCTTCACGCTTACAGATAAACCACGAGGGTTCCCTGAGTTTCTTATCCAAAAATGATCAATTGCGATTCGTGTAAAAGTGGGAATAGGAATTCCTTTGCTCTCTCTTGGCCAACTTCGAATGGGGCTGTTTGGTATTCTTTGTAAGCTTGTTTAAAACGCTGTGTATTTGCAGATAAATTAAACCGTAAATACTGATGAGCGATCTGAGTTATTAGCGCTACAAAAAGAAGTTAAAACTCTCCGTATGGAGAGCTGAACATGTACCGTATCGCACGGCAGTTATGTCAGCTACTTGCTAACCTTATACGATAACAAGCCCCCTATACCTATACCTATACCCACATCTACACCTTCATATTATTTAATCCAACAGTGACTTTTCTTCTAAACTATCAATTGGAAAGCTAAAGAAAGGCGTTGAGAATTTATCACTGCGAGATCGGGCGATGCTACCATCATGCGCTGTGGTTACACCTGTCTTTTTATCTTTAATGAAGTAGTACATTTCACTTACGCCGTGATACATGCGAACGGCAAGGATATCCAATGACGGCATTTCCCCATCAGTACTCACCCAAAATACCGGCACACTTAAACCATATACATCTTGGTCAGTCCCTAAAGACGTGAAAAAGAAATCAAATTCAATATCAGCGTCTGCTGCCGAATCGACTAGATTCAACTTGAAACGACTAGCTAGTTCCATTTTCAAACGCTGCTCAGCATAAACAAGGGCTTGAGTTTTACTAATAAAGTGTGTGCGAACATAGATGGATTGTGTACCAAATTCAGCAAAGCTATTATCTGGCAGGTCTGACACTAATTCGTTAATACTGTAGGTCAGTAGTCTCTGGCTAGTAGAACCACGATATTGATCAGCACTCTCTCGTGTCGAGCAAGCACTCAAGGTGAAGAAAATCGTTACGATAATAAAAATACGCTTCAACGTGGAATTAAACATAAACATCCTTGTGTAAAATAGTAATCAACGAACTTTATACTACATGTTGTCATGTAAACCAAAGTCATTGATCGCTGCTAGCACACATTTCAGAATAATTCATATTCGCGCAACCGATATAATATGTCTAAATATTCGAATGTAGGTGGGAAATTTTGTGACAATAACACACCCCATCACTATCCCCCACCTATCTCATCATGCCATTACAGCTTCTGCTTATTACGGTATTGTTCATACCAATAGCCGAGTGTATAAACACAAATCGTCACATCTGTGATAGCAAAAGAAATGAAGTCTACATTTAAATGCGCCGTTTCTGGATTGAAAAAATTCGACATGAATAAATACACCATGAATAATTTTTCAATAAACGAGTAAAGCATTATTGAACCACGCCACTCGACAATAAACGCAGATAACGTGATAAAGAACCCCATCAAACCAACCATGATGCCCCAATGTCTAAATAGGAACACATAGTTGTCGTCATACGGCAGGTTATTCATTTTAAGCAATGCTAATTCAGGGTTGATCGCATAGACACCCGCGAACATTGTGATTAAACCACCGATAACAAGAAACGGCTTTAAATTACGAGTAAAAAACATAGTCTATTCCCTATATGAAACTGCTTATATAATAGTGCTTACATTACAGGGCATTTAGAATGTTACGTTAGCACCGACAAAGTGGATCTTGCCGTCGAACGTACCAGTTACGTTGGCACCTTCTTTCGTAATATCAACAGAACCTAAGTCTGCATACTCATAGAACATATCGATACGGGTATCATTCCAGTATGTAGTGGCACCGACAGAGTAGCGATACTGTTCACCAACAGGTAAATCAACCCACTGTTTCGTTGGATCATCTTGCGGAGACGTTTCATAAGAGAAACCAGCTTTTAATGCCCACTCAGCGTTTAACTGGTAGTCAGCACCTACTGCGAATTTCCACACATCATCCCAATCACGATCAATCTCAAGACCTTCAACTTGCTCGTTATAAACTGGTGTGCCACTAAAATCACTCCACTGGTGGAATTGCACAGAAGACAGTAACGTTAGCTGTCCATTAACATCATAACTGCCGCTTAAATCTATAATTGCAGGAGCAAGTAACTCAGTGCCGACGGTAAAAGATGATGGTCTTGAATTGTCAGGATCTGCAGCGATTAAATCCGCATTAATATCATCAAACTCAAATTCTACTTTTGAACGGTAGCTTAAACCGACAGCCCATTTTTCCGCTTTGTACATAGCGCCAGCATTATAGCCAAACGCCCAGTCAGTACCGGCATCAGTCTCAAACCCTGTCGTACTCACTTCGATAATGCCGTAGCTAACTTGCGCGCCAACGCCAACCGACCAATTATTATCAATTTTATAACTCATGATTGGATTTAACTGTACAGCTGTCATTGTCGCTGTATCTAGATGTTCCGAAGCATCCCAATCCGTCCCGTAGTCAACAGACGAACCACCAACCGCACCAAAGTTAATACCTAAATGGATATCTTCACTCACTTGCATTACATGAAATATACCGATTGAAGGCATCACTGTTTTTGCATTTGCATCACCTGTTGTCGGTGCTGTGTTTGGAATACGGTAACCATCATCAAGATCGCGATCTCTATCGGTATAATCCATTTGCAGATCCAGCACCATCATATTAACCGTGGTTTTCTGTTCGCCCATATGCGTCATCGTCGCTGGGTTAGTCCAAGATGCAGTCGCAGTTTCGGTATAGACACCATCACCGGCACCTGTTGTACCTGCGTTAGCAACAACCGCTTCTTGTAACAGCAGTCCGCTGGCATTGGCGTATGTCGAACAAATCAATAATGCTAAGAGTGTTTTTTTCATCAGAATATCCATCAATATGGGTCATAAAAATATACCTATATGATAGATACAAAGTACTGCATAAAAATCAGTAATATTACGGATTCACTTTGGTTTTTTTAATCAACAAAACAAACAGTTTACCAATTAGTTTTTCCCCAAAAATACGCTGTGCCCAAAACATTAATTTCGCATCAAGCGTGCTTTGGTAGCAGAGTCGCGGTGAAGTGCTAAAACCTGCTTTTATTAAGGTGTTCACCGTTGAACTAGTGTCCGAACCAGCTCGGTAAGCATTGTCTAAAAAGTCATGGGATTTATGCACAACTTCTTTATAACAAGCTAATGTGTTGGTGTTTTTCATATCCGCTAATTGAATAGCGTCAAACTCTGTTTGCACACAACCTGGTTCAACCGTGACAACTTGAATATTAAAGCCTTCAACTTCCTGCGCTAAACCTTTAACCATGCCATTCAATGCGTGTTTAGTGGCTGAATACCAAGCGTTCATACTAGTCGAAACACGACTCGCAATCGAGGTAGTAAAGACAATACGACCAGCGCCTTGCTCTCGCATGTGTGGCAATACAGAACGCGCTAACCTTGCCGCGCCATAGACATTGGTATCAAACTGTTGATGTACTTTTTCGATACAGGTTTCTTCTACTGGACCAGCAATAGCAAATCCAGCGTTGGCATAGACAATATCAATATGCCCGACTTCTTTAGTCATGGCATCGACGATATCGGTAAGATCTTTTTCTGAACAGACATCGACTTTATGTATTTTCGCGCCCAGAACAGCAAGATTATCGAGTTTATGCAGTCGGCGAGCACCGCAGTAAACATGATGATTATCCTGCAAAAGTTTAATCGCTAAGTCGTAGCCAATACCTGAAGAGGCACCAATGATAAGTATATTTTTTTTCATAATACGGTTTCTCTCAATTAGCTTAAATCTATGTGTTGAGAAATTATAAGGATTGACGAGAATAGGAAATACGGTAATTTTACGGATTTAAACATTCACCTCGCGTTGAAACCTGTATAATCCAGCTAAATTTGTCCGTCCCCACTCGATGAAGGTATACACTTGAGTATGACGGTCGCAGTATTATTGAATGTTAAGTTATCAGCGCTTATTTATGTGTGCTGATAAGCTATATCGATTAATTTTTAAATTGTAATTTTTAGGTGAAAGAATTGAGTAAAAACAGCGAGTCACATTTAGTTTCTGGTCGTGAATGTGGTGAATGCACCGCGTGTTGCGTTGTACTTCATATTGATGATGACAATTTTAAAAAGCCTGCGGATCAAGTTTGCGAAAATTTGATGGAAAAAGGTGGCTGTAAGATCTACACCAAAAGACCGTCAGTGTGCCAAGATTGGCATTGTGCATGGCGTTTCATGGCGCAGTTAGATGAGAGCTGGCGTCCTGATATATCAGGCATCATGCTGCGTTCTGACGAAAATGGTATTATTTTTCAGCCGATACGCGATCCTAAAACCGTGTTGATCACAGCACAAGTAATAGAGCTAATTGGTGGTGGTGTTGCGCAAGGCATTCCTATGTCTATGTCAATCCCTGTAAAGCAAGGCTACCGCAGTTATAGCACCGCGCTTAATGCACCTTTAGCCGCTGGTGTTGAAGCGAGAAGCCTACCGATGATCCAAGACAAGATGCTTGAATTAATTGAATTTTCATTAGCGCAGCAAACGTCGCAAATTCCAAGTATCGACCGTAGCTAATATAAAGTCGACCACTTTAACCACCTCAAGAGAAACAATGCAATGAACGTATACACGCAGTTTGAAAGTCTATTAGGTACCGTTACTGTGCATGGCAATGATGATGGTTTACTGGGTATCTGGTATGAAAGCCATGCCAGACAGCTGAGTGATTTTGGTAAGCAAGCCGATGACCACCCTATTTTGCAACTTACAGTCACGCAGCTGCAAGAATACTTTAACGGTCAGCGTCATGAATTTTCTATTCCGTTAGCGGCGAATGGCACTGAATTTCAAAATAAGGTATGGCAGGCACTCACGACTATTCCCTATGGCGAGACATGGAGTTATAAAGACTTGGCTATCGCAATCGGTAATCCAAAAGCATCGCAAGCTGTGGGTGGCGCAAACAGTAAAAATCCAATATCGATAATTGTGCCATGTCACCGCGTCATTGGTAAAAATGGCAGCCTCACAGGTTACGCGGGTGGCTTAGATATAAAGCAACGATTATTAAACTTAGAAACTAAACATCATCGTTTATCAAAATAAAGCTCAAGACCACACATAATAGAATCAGGAACGGGAACGCAATGTGACCCGTTGCTTTCTCTCTTATCTCTTATCTACCCTCTCTCATTCCGCCTAAATATAAAGATTTACACTTTACTTAACATCACCAGTTAACTAAATAATAAATATTTTAATCTAGTGTGATCTATTCTTTAATTACTCTCGTATTGTTATTTATAGCAACAAAATAAAACACTTATAAAACATAAAATCGTTCCAGCATGAATGATTTTTAAATTAATTTTTGAAAACGGCGGCCACTATGATCATACCAAAAACAACAATTACGCTCGGTATCAGTGCTTGTGTTAAAGGCGAACCGGTTCGTTTTGATAAGAGTCATAAAAAATCAGACTTCTGTATGAATGAATTAAGCAAACATATGGCGTTTAAAGGATTTTGCCCAGAAATGGCTGTCGGATTACCGACGCCACGACCAACAATACGTCAAATTAAACACGGCGATGTCATTGCTGTAAGTCGTCCAGATGGTAGTGGTGACGTAACGCAAGCGTTGACAGACTATGGTCAATCGGTAGGTCGTAACATTAACGGCTTGAGTGGTTTTATATTCTGTCAAAAAAGTCCAAGTTGCGGTATGGAACGGGTAAAAGTGTATTACGAACACGGTAAAGGCTGTGAAAATGATGGTATTGGTCTATTTGCAAGACAGGTAATGGAATTAAATCCACTACTTCCTTGTGAAGAAAATGGCCGATTGAACGATGCTGGATTACGTGAAAATTTCATTATCCGCGTATATACCTACAAATTATGGCAAGAGCTTGTCGCCAGTGGTTTAACAAAACATAAACTGATTAAATTCCACAGTGAAAGAAAGTACCTGTTAATGAGCCATCACACTCCATCATACAAAAGCGTCGGTAAATTGTTAGGCAACGCAGATATGAATTTAGAAGAAATGGCGGATAAATATATCACTGGGCTAATGACAGGGCTAAAACACATGGCAAACCGTAAAAGCCATACCAATACCCTTCACCATTTACAGGGTTACTTTAAAACATATTTAAACGCAGAACAAAAATCAGAACTCACTCAGCATATCGATGATTACCGCATTGGTTTATCGCCATTATTGGTGCCATTAACGCTGATCAATCATTATTTAAAACAGCACTCGAATGACTATTTAAATTCACAAGTATACCTATCGCCTTACCCTGATTCGCTAAAACTGAGATACGGCATTTGATCTTTCGGTAATGAGTATATAGCCATTAGTGGGAAAGCCACTGATGGGCATAAGTTGAAGTTGCATAACCAGCGGAAAGTAACGAATGGAAAATAAAGCTGAAAGTGTCATTTGGTTTCGTAGCGATTTGCGCATATTAGATAACCCAGCCTTGGCTAACGCATTAAGACAAGGTTGTACCAAAGCCTTATTCATGGCGCCGCTTGAGCAATGGCTACAACATGACATGGCGCCTATTCAGCTGGATTTTATCCAGCGCCATTTAAATTTATTACGTGATCAGCTCGCTGAACTCGGCGTGGAACTAACGTGCTTAACCGTGACTGATTTTGACTCGCAAATTGACTGTTTAACCACATACTGCCAAGCACAACAGATCAAGTATATTTACGCCAACAGCGAAGTCGAACTCAATGAACATCGTCGCGACCAAAAAATCATCGCCAATGGCCTGCCGTTACGACTCAGTGAAGCCGATGTCATCGTGCCAAAAGGCTCAGTACTTAATGGCCAACAAGAAATGTATAAGGTATTTACCCCTTTTCGTAATGCTTGGTTAAAAAAATTAAGACAGCACCCTTTAAATTTAGCGTTTTTGCCTGAACCAGCTAGCCCTCCTGTAACAGCTGCCCACCAGCCAGCAGAGCAAATCGAATTAGCCGGAGATAAAGTTTGTTCAAAAAAGTGGCCATTATCCGACATCATTTTACAACAAGTTATTCCCGAATTTATTGACAATAAATGCCAGGATTACCTGCAATTAAGAGACTACCCTGGGGTAAAAGGGACATCTGGCTTATCTCCTTATTTGGCCATCGGCGCAATAAGCCCACGCTCGCTAGTTAATGCCCTGACACAGACATTCCCAACGTTACTCGATGATATTACCTCATCCGCATTTTGTTGGCTCAATGAGTTGGCATGGCGAGATTTTTATAAGCATTTACTGTTTCATTTTCCGGAACTGTGCAAGCATCAAAATTACCAACAAAAATATAATCATTTACAATGGCCTAACGACAATGCCTTGTTTGATGCTTGGTGCCAAGGACAGACAGGCTATCCTTTAGTGGATGCTGCGATGCGTCAATTGCTACAAACAGGTTGGATGCACAATAGATTACGCATGGTTGTGGCAAGCTTTTTAACCAAGCACTTATTAGTAGACTGGCGACGTGGCGAGCGCTTCTTTATGCAACACCTTATCGATGGTGACTTCTCTGCTAACAATGGTGGTTGGCAATGGGCAGCAGGGACTGGCTGTGATGCACAACCCTACTTCCGGATTTTTAACCCGATAACTCAAAGTAAGAGCTTCGATGCTGAAGGCGTGTTTATTCGCAAATTTGTGCCGGAATTAGCGGCATTACCCAGCAAACAAATTCATTTCCCTCATCCATATTTACACGATACGGGACAAACGGCACTCTATTGCCCGCCAATTGTCGACCATAAAACTGCGCGAGAACAGGCTCTCGGGTTTTATAAGCAACATTTATCAGCTTAGTATTCAGTATTCGATTAACCAGTGTAGTCCCTTGAGTATTCCCTTGAGTATTCATTTTTACGCAAGGGAGCTACATTATCGACTTAATGCTTTAACCCACCAAAACAAAGGTATTTTTGAACAAGGTATTCATCTAATCCCTCTTTAGCACCTTCTTTACCAATACCTGACTGCTTAACCCCGCCAAATGGCGCTACTTCAGTAGATATTAATCCTTCGTTAATCCCCACCATGCCATATTCTAGCGCTTCAGCAACATACCAAATACGATTGATATTTTGGCTATAGAAGTAAGAGGCTAAGCCATAAATGGTATCATTCGCCATGGTAATTAACTCTTCATCTGAAGAAAATCGTACGATCGGCGCCACAGGGCCAAAAATTTCTTCTTGGATAATATCCATATCATGGCGCACATCCGTCAGGATTGTTGGGTCAACATATGCTCCACTCAGTACTTGCCCGCCAAATGCGACTGTTGCGCCTTGGTCCACAGCCCCTTGAATAAGACGATTAATATTATTTTTTGCGTTTTCATCAATCACAGGACCAACTGTTACGCCATCTTCTAAGCCATTGCCGACGCGTAGTTTCGCAACTTCAGCGGTTAGCTTAGCAACAAATTGATCATAAACACTGTCATGAATATAGAATCGGTTAGCGCATACACACGTCTGCCCTGCATTACGGTATTTAGATACCATAGCACCTGCAACAGCAAGGTCTAGATCGGCGTCTTCAAATACAATAAACGGCGCATTACCACCGAGTTCCATGGATGTACGTTTGATCGTTTCAGCACACTGCGCCATTAAAATACGACCAACACGTGTTGAACCGGTAAATGATAGTTTTTTAATACGATCATGTTCACAAAAGACTTCACCAACTAAACTTGATGATTCGTTCACAACTAATTGTAAAAGCGCCTTCGGTACACCTGCTTGATAAGCTAACTCAGCAACAGCAAGCGCAGACAGTGGCGTTTGGTTTGCTGGTTTACCAATGAATGCACAGCCAGCCGCCAACGCCGGTGCCGCTTTACGCGTGATCATCGCAATCGGAAAGTTCCACGGGGTGATCGCCGTTGCGATACCAATTGGCTGCTTGATTGTTGCTAATCTTCTTCCCGCAACAGGGGTTGGGATCGTTTCACCATAAGCACGTTTCGCTTCTTCAGCAAACCAAACTAAAAATGATGCCCCGTAAGCCACTTCACCTTTTGATTCAGCCAATGGTTTGCCCTGCTCTAATGTCATCAGTCGCGCAAGATCATCCTGATTTTCCATCATCAGATCATGCCAACGTAATAGAATAACCGCGCGCTCTTTTGCGGTAGTTTTTTTCCATTGTTGCTGTGCTATATCTGCAGCAGCAATAATGCTATTAATTTCACTCTTACTTTGCGTCGCAATGTGCCCTATAACCGCTGCCGTGGCAGGATTGGTAATTGATAAGCTGGTATTTGATTGCACAATCAAACACGACAATAATGTTTTGTTTTTAATGCTTAACATAAGTCTCTCTAAATATAAGGTTTAAGTATGACTACTGTTCAGTCGCTTTCATCACGATACATATTCTGAATTCTGTCTTTATTTTATCAGTGTTTTATTGAGGCTTTATCAGAATTTTATTATTGTTGTTTAAGTTGATTTTTATATTATTGTTTATGGTCAGTTAATGTCTCACAACTCAGCACAATGCTGCGCGTTTAATAATTATTTAATAATTTAGTCAGTAAATTTACTGTATTAAGCATACGCGCATGTAATTATCATAAGGGAACTTTAAAAATGATTAAAACAAGAGAATGTTATGCAGCTAGGTAATGACACATTAGAGCGAAAAAGTTTGTTAGAAGAGTTTGTCGTTGAGATCGATGGAAAAATAATATCGTCAAAAACCAAGGTCGTCCTCGACGCAGAAACAGGGTTAATGCTAACAATAATCTCTCGGCCACAACGTAACATTATTAATGTGTTATATAACAATGCAGGCATCATTTTTAGCAAAAAAGATATTAAAGAGATTGGTTGGCCAGGTCGAGTTGTCAGCAATTCTTCAGTGGTGGTAGCGATATCAGAAATCAGAAGCGTAATTGGTAATAATCGAATTATAACCATCTCGGGTGAAGGTTACTTATTTAACAGTTTGTTATAACCCTCTTCTATGATGGTTCCCAGTCATTGCCGATAATAATTCAGTCCATAACGAAGACCTACACATGTTGCGAGCAGGTCTTCGAACAAGCAAGATGTGTTATTCCGCAAACAAGCCTGTCACTTTACGCAACGGATCTAACACGGGCGCTTTACGCTGACGTTGTGCTTGCATGATCTTCATTGTTTCTTCTAAACACAACATCCCAGACTGCCATGTGGCCATGTATTTCAAACTGTCATCAACACCATGGTCACGGCTATAATTAAGCATTTCTTTACTGCCCGTTACCGCCAATGGTGAATGAGCCGCTATTTGACTTGCGATCTGCAATACCCCATCCAACATCGCCTCTTGTGTTGCAAACACCTGATTAACCAGTCCAAATTTATCCGCTTCGGCAGCGCTAAAGTTACGCCCTGTGTATGCCAGTTCACGGACAATACCCTGTGGTAAAATACTCGGTAAGCGCTGTAATGTCCCCAGGTCGGCAGTGATACCTAACGCGACTTCTTTAATGGTAAAGAACGCATCTTTGGTGCAATAGCGCATGTCTGATGCCGCAACTAAATCTAACGCTCCACCAATACAGCCACCTTGAATTGCGGTTAGCACTGGTACACGTAACTGTTCAATATCGGTAAACACTTGCTGTAATTGCATGACAAAGCGGCGCATAGCCTCACTAACACGGGCTTTGTCTTTACCCATCGGAAACTTATCAGGGCTTTGGAATACTTCTAAATCCATCCCCGCGCAGAAATGTGGGCCTTGCGCTGAAATAACTAAAACACGTAAATCATCACTCATAGATAGTGCTGCGATCGCGGCTGGGAATTCACGCCAGAAGTCTAAGTTCATTGAATTCAATTTCTCGGGGCGGCTAAATTGTAAATGCGCGACGCTGTTCTCGACAGTTAATGTAAAAGTGTTATAGCTAGAGGCAATGTCCATGCTCATCAGTTCCTTGATAGTCGTGAGTTATTACCTTCATGCTAACAAAATGCACTCTTGCCAGCACTATCTTTACCGGACATATATTTATCCTAATAAGACAAGTTATGATTTATCTACAAACGACAGCGATACATAGTGCATGGACTTTTAGACCAGCAGTCCTTTTTACGCTACAGGCCTTGCTTACAACGGATTTAGCGTAACGAATACATGTTGTGTTGTATCAATGCATTAGTCTTTTTTTTCTGCTAAAACGAGAGGCATATAAATTGTTATGCTAGATATTTAAAATATTTACACTTCATCAGTAAATTTTCCCATGCATAACTAGCTAGAAAGCGGTAAAATACGAATCGTATAATTCATTTAATATCGTTGGAGGATCTGCTGTAAATGCCACATAATGCATATGAATTAGCCATCAGAGGTTATGCACTAAAGCTTATTTTAGGTCAGTTGTTGTTAGTCATATTTATAGTTTCAGCGACTTACCTTGGTACCGATCACAAATCTACCCGCTCTGCAGCGTTAGGTGGCATGATCTTCTTAGTACCACAGTATATTTTTACCCGATTATCATTTTTGTATACAGGGTCCGCCAATATCATGCGCGCCAATACGTTTATGATCCTCGGCCATGCGTGTAAATTTGCACTGATCTTTATTTTATTTAGTGTGATATTACCGTTACCTGAAATCCAACATTTCTATCTGTTTATTACTTTTGTGCTAGTGATGTTTTCACAAATATTTAGTTTGCTAAAGCCACTACCAGAACAATTTCCAGCTAGGTCGGTATTATCAGAGAAAGCGACTGTAAAAGAAGCCCCTGGAAGTGTGCGTATAGAAGTCGGAAAACAGCACGCTTAATACAGGGATAACCAATCTCATCCCTGTATTACAAGCTAAGTTAGTCTACTAGCGTCGGTAGAATAGCTAATTTTTTAGCATGGTTGAACGGACGTAAGATATAACGATTATGTCGTTTTACAATCGAACGGTTCGTTGAACCAAATACCAGATAACCGTGTGAATACATTTTATCAATAAATGCCTGGTCACCGTGACGAATAAACACTGAAAGAGGGCTCTCTAAAACACCATCGGTATCAGAGAACGCACGATCATAAACTTCAGCACAAATGACCAGTGAATTTTCACCGCTTGAGCTTAATTTAAATTTATCTGTCACCTTACTTTCAGTTTCAATCAACCAGCCTTCAGTATCTAGCTCAGTCAAAATATCTTCAAGAATAAACTGGGTTAAATTTTTATATTCCAATTCACAAATTTGTGTGTAAACACGTTCAATCTTCTCAAATCGTTGTTTAAAGTTCGCATTTTTCCCTAATGTGCGGCTTTCTTGCAACCAAATGTTTAAATCACCCGCTAAAATGATATCAAAGCGCTTCTCTTTAAGCGCTGTGATGATCCAATTACCCAGAAAATGGGTTTCTGAAACTGGATTTTGCAAGCTGCGTTTTTCAGCTTGTGCGTCAGATAACGCCGTTAAACCTTCTCTAACAAGGTTCAACATATTCACGTTATAAGCTTTTTCTTGATCAGACATGTTTGTTCCTCAGGAAATTAACCAGCAAATAATGCGCTTAGGGGCACATTATTGATACCTGCGTACGAAATATATGCACCAAAGATAATTGGTAGGATGACATATATAAGTGAATAGATGGTAAAACCAAATGGTCGGCCTAATGCTTTGATCATAAAATCTAAACGCGCTTTTTGATGTTTTGCTTTCGCGCGCGTTAATAAAATATAGCTACCATGACACAACATAAACAGACCTAAGGCCAATGTATAAAAATCCATAAAATTACCTTTGGTAAAAACGACAAACAATAAAAAATAAATGCTAACAGCGTTAAAATTATCACAATGCACTTTTTTGCTATTAAATTGTGATAACTTCGTGATAATTATAAATCTAATTGCAGCTATAGTATATACAACACCTAGTACATACCTTACTAGATCAACTTAACGCAGTAGGATAAATAAACATGAAATATATTATTAAATTGTTAGTTATCAGCAGCCTAATATTCTCGTTCAATAGTTTCGCGAAGGCGCCTATTTACACGGGTTATTTTAGCAGTGAAGCGGTAAGTGGTTACGACACTGTTGCTTATTTCACCCAATCGAAAGCAATTAAAGGGTCAAAAAAATTCAGTTATGAATACAGAGGGGAAGATTGGTACTTTAGTAATAGCCAACACCTTGCTTTATTCAAACAAGATCCAGAAAAATACGCCCCACAATACGGTGGTTACTGTGCTTTTGCTGTCGCTAAAAATGATACCGCATCGTCAGATCCAACACAGTGGACAATCGAAGATGGAAAACTTTACTTAAATTACAATGCCGATATAAAACAGCAGTGGTTAACTGACAAACAAAACTTTATCCAGAAAGCAGATCAAAACTGGCCACACGTATTAAAGTAAAGTGAATTAAACTGAGAAAGTCGTCATAGAGCGATCGAAAATCATCATTAAAAGGACATTTAATATGCTGACCAAAAAACGTATTTACACGATAGCAAGCTGGGTTATCGTCGCTTGGATTGCCAAAGTATTTTTATCTTCAATCCCATATAAATTTTCTGGTCACCCAGATACCATGCATATTTTTTCCACCATTGGCTCATGGATGGCAACAACGTTATCCGTTGATTTAGGTAATTTTTTTGCGCAATACGGTGCGATTGTGGTCGGCACTGCAGAATTAGCGACAAGCCTATTGTTACTGAGTCCTTTAGTGTTATTGCTAAAAGATAAAATGTCAGGTCAAAACAGTGCGCCTTTACGCGCAAAAATACACGTACTAGGTGGTTTAGCGTCATCTGGAATAATGGCAGGGGCAGTATTCTTCCATCTCTTTACCCCATTAGGTATTGAAGTGCTTCATGAAGGTAAGAGTGACGGTGGTTCATTATTTATGGCTGCGGTATCTATCCTTATTTTAGGCTTGGTATTATGTGTTATTAACTTAAAATTATGTGCTATTAACTTAAAACAGATAAAAGCAGAGTGATCCTATGCTTATACGCGGCTTATTAATATTACACTACATGGTATTTTGCTTACGATTTTTGACTATTCCGTGGCGCTATTTCCAGTTGAACGCACGTTATTTCAATCGTCAGAAAAAGATATTCTCCAAGCAAGATTTAGATGCAATAACGCCTGTAGAGTGGCGCTTAAAACAGTATATTGACAAGCCAGAAATTACGCCTAGCCACTATCCGGTATTTGCAAAGCCAGAGTGGGGGCAAAATTCAACAGGCGTCTGTTGTATTCACAACTACGCAGAACTTGAAGCATTAAGAGCAAGCTCGAGCTATCAAGTTCAGAGCTATTTAATTCAACAAGCAGCCATTGGTGCGATTGAGTTTGAAGTATTCGTTGTTAAGCACCCGATAAAAACGGGACAATTTGCAGTGATGTCGATAACGCAAGTCATTAACGCCAGCACCGATAAATTTCCAGTAAATGGTATTTATAATAACGATACGCGCTACCAAGATATTACCGAGCAGTTATCAACTGCTGAACAACAGCAGTTATGGCAAGAACTTAACCGCATGGGCGACTTCACAATAGCCCGATATAGCTTAAAAGCAGATTCACTCGGCGCACTATTACAACGACAATTTAAACTCGTCGAAGTTAATTTATATGTACCAATGCCCTTAAGTTTATTAAGTGATAATTTGACCCGTTTACAGAAATACCAGTTACTGTATAAAACCACGCATTCTCTTGCTCATTTAGCCCAACAGCTAAACAGCACCAAAGTAACGCAAGGTATATTTTTTAATAAGTTGATCGCCGCCAGACGGGGTCAAAATACAAGGATTTTGAATCAAGATGAAACTAATAAAACAACTCATTTACAAATGGATCAGTAACAAATTCATGGATGGCTGTAGTAACTATAACAGCCTCGAGGTCCGCCGCGGTTGCCGATCAAAAAAACAAGCGCGTGATAAGTTTGCAGCTGGTGATATTCCCCATGCACAAGGCACTATTTTCTTTAATCCGTTTACCGCGATAAAATTTGCTAAAGAACATGGTTTCCCATTGGTCATAAAGCCCAATGTAAGCGGTTTTTCCCGTGGTAGCCATTTCCCTATCCGTAACAATAAAGAGCTGTGGCGTGCCATATTCTTGGCTAAATTGTGGTGGCCAACAACGGTAGTAGAGCAATATTTGCAAGGTAAAAACTACCGTGTCGTTATCACCAAAGCTGGTGTTATTTCGGTATTACAGCGCTACCCTGCGTTTGTTAAAGGCGATGGCGTCAATACCATTAGTGCGTTAATCGAATCAGAAAATGCAACTCGTGAAAAAATGGGGTTGTACCCATGTAACAACCCGATATCTCAAGGTCAGCAAACGGTAAACTATCTTTCTAAACAAGGTTTAAGCTTATCTTCAGTGCCCGGAGACCAACAGCAAGTTGAATTGTTTTATCGCATTTCATTAGCACCCGGTGGCGTAGTTGAAACTATTCAACGTGATCTTATCCCTGCGTATAACCATAAATTGTTTGCTAAGGTATTGGATTTATTTGATGCTGAGATCTTAGGCATTGATGTGATTATGGAACAAGGTATTGAACATGATGCCCGTGAACAAAAACTTATTTTCCTTGAAGTAAATTCGCGCCCCTATCTAAAAATGCACAACTACCCACGCTATGGTGAAGCTGATGACCTTTCTGAACACTTAGGATTGATTAGCGTTGCGACGAATCAGCAAGCAGATATTTTCTAATGTCCACGATGTTTACGAAGTTAGCGCCTGCTAGCTACTTCACGCTATTCTCGGCCATTCACAGTTTTGTGATTGGCTTATTACCCTTCTACCTGCCCATCCTTATCTGGCAACAATACCAACACCTAGCGCCACTGACAGAGTTTATTGCCTGGACTGGTGCTGGGTTTGTCATAGCCCTATACGGTTGGCATCAATTATTCACTCGTGGTTACTGGCGCACCTTAGTCGTTTTGTCCTTCGTATTAGAAATCGGGCTAATCTATGTCGCGCTATTCCACGTAGCAAGTACTCACTTAATTATACTCGGTTTACTCAATGGGTTATTCAATTGCAGCTATTGGATGTTACAACGCATACTATTTAACAGTATCAGTGGCAGTGATAATACCGGGCGTTTGTTTGGTAATTTACAGCTTATTTTAGGCTTGAGTTTAAAACTGGGGATCTTGTTCGGCGGCTATTTTATGCAAAGCCAGCCTTGGGTTATTTTTGCCTTAAGCCTTATTGCGGGTATCGGATTTTGTATCATGACATTAAGCTCACTCACGACCCAGACTTTTGTGTATCAGCACAGTGACCACAGACAACCTAAAACAGCGATCAGCCTACGTGATAAGCTGGTCTTTCTCGTTGATGGACCATTTCTATACCTTGAAAGCTACCTATGGGTAGTGAGTATCTATCATCTAACAAACAGTGATACCAGCCAATTTAGTTTAACAGTGATCGCACTTTCGTTAGCTTTGGCCGTTATTTTTTACTTCATTAAGAATACGATAGACAAGCAGCCTCAATACCGCTTATATCAAGTCGCGACATTGCTTTATCTTGGAGGTTGGTTACTGCGTGGGTGGATATCTGCAGATTGGAGCGGGTTCGCGATTGGTTTAGGGTTATTGAGTATTGCCTTTGCTACCGCGCTGTTTCGTTTATACTTCAATAAACGTTTCTACGATAAAGCCAAACAGCAAGCGAACTACCATTATTTAGTCAGTAAGAGTCTGTATTCTCAATTAGGGATAGTACTATTTTTTACCGGGTTATCAGCCTTATCAAGCCTAATAACACTTAGCTTGAGTCAGATTTATTGGGCTGTTTTGCCCTTAATTGCTGTGTATGTGTTATACCAGCAAGTACATAAGCGTATCAATACCTCTATTCCCTTATAACATTCCGTATAAACAGCAAAGCCGTGGTCTCGCTTATCTATCTGCAGGAGCACGGCTTAACATCACTGACATGCCCACAATCAGGTTTAAACCACTTCGACATACGTTTCTCGTTGCGGGTATAACGCATAAGACTGATGTTGCTTTGATGAACAAGGACAGCCACAGACGTAATTCATTTTCAGTTGCTTACGGGTAGCAATTAGATGGGTGAAACTCACTGTGTGTGCATCATCACGATGCATACAAACAGATAAATAAGACGGGGTTGGCTCATGGCTAGCATGGAAACGCGTCAAGGCTAAGCTGTTTTTATCATCGAGACAGCGTTGATTCGTTAATTCTATAATGTTCTCTTCGACACGATCAACCTTGCCATCACTCTTAGTATGGCGATGACTGTCGGTATTGTTGTCGGTATTATTCTGGGAATCATTCTCGATATCGAGATCATCGTTACAGCCCTCACCCGAAAATAAAACTTGATGCTGTAATAATATAGAGTTGTGATGATCTTCTCGGTAATTAGTCACTTCAGCTAACGCAACAGATGACGACACCATTGGCGATACGGCGGTCACAGAGCTCAGTTCGCAACCATCCCAACGTACAGCGTACACATCGCCTGTTTTTGCCGTGAGATGGCTTGGGAATACTAATAATGTAAAGGCGGCATAGCGTTGCAACGGTAGTTTATTTAATGCGCTACGGATTTTAGGCAGAGAGGTATTACTAACCAGCGATTTAACCAATAAACCACGGCTGATTAACTCTTTACCTGGTGGCTTTTGTTGATAATAATTCAGCAAACATATCGATAAACCCGCTTGGTTCATCGCGATCCAGCTGCCACCACCGACAGGGTCCACTGGCATTAAATATTTAACGCCTAGATCATTAAAATATTTCGGTGCGTGTGCAAGTGCACGTCCTTTCTGTTCATCTCGGTTAAAGAATACTTGATAGCCATCATTTGCCAACAACCAACTTACTGTGCACATGATGAATCATTCCTTAATGCCGTGAGTGTCGCGGGGGCAATGCCCATATTTTTCGGGGTACCAAAATCACATAACTTAGCCGAAATATCCATTAATGCGTAATGATGGATCGCATGCGTACTAACAAAAATAAGCTCACGGATTAATGACGTTTCGACTTGTGCCACCGCTGTATTAATAACGGATACTTCGGTCGACATCATAAATTTATCATCCATCATATCCGGCTGTAATGTTAATAACCATGCTCTAACCTGGGTTAATTCCACCAAACCGGTTAAGCGACAAGATTCAACCAATGCACCTCGGCGTCGCACATCGTAATCAATAACCCTAATAGCCGCACTTTCTTGTAACGCATAATACAAATCGAGAATATGGCGTAGATGTTC
This sequence comes from Moritella marina ATCC 15381, assembly GCF_008931805.1. Classification (GTDB taxonomy): domain Bacteria; phylum Pseudomonadota; class Gammaproteobacteria; order Enterobacterales; family Moritellaceae; genus Moritella; species Moritella marina. The sequence continues at coordinate 2,875,861 of NZ_CP044399.1, forward strand.
CCCAATACAACTATTCATATGAGGCTTAGCACGCATGCAATACTGCTCATTTGTCATCTCGCTCAGCAAAGCAATACCCTGTTCTAAGCCTTCGACATTACCTTTAATAACTGTTCTAAACTGCTTTACAGGATCTATTACCATAACGGCTCCTTTGGTTACTGCTTATTTTAAGTAAAGCATACACCAAATACTCGGTTCGATTTATCACAAAATAATCACAAATTGGGTAAGAATATATACGATATCATCGTAATTATATTGTATAAATAGCCCAACATTAAAACTAATTGGTAAATTATTACTCATTTAACTAACATTTATGATAAATTAAGAGAAGATAGCAAATACTTTAAATTGATGGGACACTCCATGTTAAATGATTTTTTAAATAAATTAGCAGCACAGCCTACTACAACTCAGTTCGAAGATGTCATCGCTGTTATTGATGCAAGCTATGATTTCACTCCCACTAAATTTTATAATGGCTACCTAGTTAACGAAGCAACTGAAAATACAGGTTCGTGCAAATTGTTTGCGTTAGGCCGTTTAAATAAATTTACTAAGCAACAAATGCTAGAATGTTTCGGTACTTATTACCGTGACGATGTATTAAATAATCCAGACGGCGATGACCACGCTAACATCCGCTACTTCATGCGTACAGGCTGGTCAGGTATTCAATTTGAAACGCTGCCACTAAAATTAAAATAATGTTAACGCATTAACTTAATTTGGAAGCAGAGGAAACCATACTTTTCTCTGCTTATATTGCTTAACGATAACCACACGCTTTTAATCTATCCACCTAACCGTATTTAACCCGTTATACTTATAGCAACTGCGTTATTCCTCCCAGCTTTAGCCAATAGCTAACAAGGAGTTGATATGTATATTCATTTGAATGGTTTTAACTTTGAATTTTCAAAGCAAGTGATCGCCTCTTTTATCGACAGTGATGAATATCAACAACAATCATCTGACATCGCAGGTATTCACCTTACCGATACTTACCAGCAAATGCTACAGGCCGGTATCAGCAAAAACGAACTAATAAAAGCAATATTAAACTACCATATCAGTATTTTAAATGAAGATGGTGTTAGTCTTGAAACAATTAAAAAATCAAATTGTAGGGATAATAACGTCAGCTTTTTAGTTGATATTAAAAGTGACAGCGTTGCTCGATTTGTAAATAGTGATAATAAAAAAGAAAACAGCGTGTGCATTAACATACGTAATTTTGAGCATAAATTTACCCTTACTTATTGGCAATTAATTCAGCTCAAAGAATCTTACCGTGATAAAGAAACTGAACAACTGCTCATCCTATTTTTAGAAACCTTTAAAGCCATCATGGAAACTGATGATACGTCATCACAGCAATGTCATTATACAGTGCTAGTAACAACTGGGTTATTATTATTCGCAGAGCAACTTAATATTCTTGATGCCATCCAATTTCAAGAAATAGAGTTTGAGCTTAACGAAAATAGGCTGTTATTAAATTTACCTGCAGGTTTAGAAACCTGTTTATTTGAACTTGAATTTAATATTGAAACATCACGTTAAACAAGCGCGACACATGATGAACAAAACCACCTCACGATAGTTACCAACAAATAAGTAATAAATAACCGCTTTTATTTTAACGATCAATAAATACTGATAATAGTTTTATTTTGTGCAACTTTATTTCTCAAGCTAAGCATTTAATTTTAAAACTGTTTATAGATACAGAGTAAACATCGACTATTTTTCAACTAAATAACCTTAAAGATCTTAACGAAAGTGCCGACTATATAGACCTAGCCACTGGTTTGGCAATGTTCATTAGACAGGTAGAGTTAATATGAAAATTAGGGATAAATTATTAGGCCTTACTGGTATTTCAGTGAGTGCACTACTACTCGTAGTCGGTATGTCTTGGGTTGCTAATAACACTGTGATGGGAATTAATCACGCCGCTACCGATGTCAAAAAACTTGAAGTCACGTTATTAAATTTACGTCGTAACGAAAAAGATTTTTTACTACGACATGACACTAAATATTTAGACAAATTTAAAGATAATTACACGCTATTCCAACGCGAATTAAAGCAATTAGAGGATGAACTAGCGACGCTTAATATCCGTATTCCTAGCGTCGCGACATTAACGGTATCTATGCAAGACTATGACACTAGCATGATAGCTCTGGTGAATAATTATCAAACTCTCGGGCTAAGCGTCGAAGAGGGATTGCTAAAACGTCTTGAAAGCCGCTATGCGAGTTTGCTGCAAACAGCCGATCGTTACAATCGTAATCTTTTGATCACGACCGACCTTGCACAAACAGCAAAAATGTTCGCACTGCTTGGAAAGCCAGAGTACAACCTTGACTATCAGGCTAAGCTGGCACTTTACGATCAACAACTCGCTCTCGATTTTGGTGAGCGTTATACCGAATTCCGTGACACCATGGATGAAATTATTAGCCAATACAATATTATTGGTAATACCCATACCGAAGGGTTACGTGGTGATATGCGCGGAAATTCTCATCAAGTCGAAAAAGTATTTAAGACTGTTAGCGCACAACTTGATGATGAAATTGCAGGGCAACAACAACGAACCATGAACCTGATTATCGTGGCCGTATTAATTGTTATCGCGGTCTTATTAACACTTTCTTGGTTAATCAGCAGTTCAATCCAACGTCGCATGCAAGCGCTTAGCGAGTTAATGGCAACCATCGCACAGAGCCATGATTTAACCGCCGTTGCAGATGAAAAAGGTAACGATGAACTATCGCATATGGCAGGTAACTTTAATTACCTATTGACCCACCTGCGTGAGCTTGTCAGTAATGTACAGTCTGCTGTCTATGAGCTTGGCTCAGCCTCGACTGAATTACAAAGTCGTAGTGTTGATTCAGAAACAGCGGTGAGTCGTCAACAAGCTGAAACTGACGCAGTGGCAACAGCGATCACTGAAATGGGTTCAACGATCCGCGAAATTGCTAACAATACTGAAAGCGCGGCAAGTAATGCCGACAATAGTCATAATGGTGCTATGGAAGGTTTATCAGAAGTCAGCGCGACGAAAGATCGCATTCGCACCTTATCCGATGACTTATCTAAAACGAGTGATGAAATCTCCAACCTATCGACGCTATCAGATAATATTGGCTCAGTGCTTGATGTTATCCGCTCAATCGCAGAGCAAACGAACCTGCTTGCACTTAACGCGGCGATTGAAGCAGCAAGAGCTGGAGAACAAGGTCGTGGGTTTGCTGTTGTGGCAGATGAAGTTCGATCTCTTGCCTTAAGAACGCGTCAATCAACAGAAGAAATCACCAGTATCATTGCCACGTTACAAGATCAAACAGGCCAAGTTGTGATGCACATAACCCGCTGCCACGAACAGGGCGAATTAAGTGTTCAGCAAGCAGATAGTGCGGAGTCAAAAATAGGCCAAATTATGACAGACATGCAACTCATCATGGATACCAGTACCCAGATCGCGACTGCAGTCGAACAGCAAACCGTGGTCTCGGATGAAATTGGCCGTAACGTTACTTCAATTCGTGATATCACCAGCCAAAATTCACAAATCACTCATGAGAACGCACAAGCAGCCAGTTCTGTTGCAGTCCAAGCTAAGAACCTAGATCAAGCTATCGCCCAATATACCGTGTGATGATATGACTTAGCGACTCGCTTAATGCCAACGATGAGCATAACTCAGTAGTAGAAATAAAAAGACCTAAGTCATCGCTTCGGTCTTTTTCCATGAACCCTATAACATCATAAAATGTAGATTAACTATTATCTTTTATCGCCTGTTGCATCGCTAGCCATTTTTCAACCACAGGGTGCAGGGTTTTATCATCGCTACTATCAATAACAGCACCATTCAGTTCAGAGTCTGCGGTTAATAATGATAGAGGCGTTATCGCCTTGCCTGATTTCAAATTAATCTCTTTGACCAAACCAATCGCCACCAATTTCTTACCACAAAAGAATTGGTGTTGATAATAGAAGTATTTTTCATCCCAGCTCAAAATTTCGGTCGTCATGGTAAACGCTTGAAACGGGCGAATAGGCTTTAAATAAATAAAGTCTTGTGCAGCAATCATGCGCAAGCTATAGCGGCCTGACAGGGCTAATCGAGAGCCGTGCCAGATACCAAAGCGCCCTAATTCCATAAAACTGAATACCCGGTAATTCGGTAAGTGATCACGCCAACCAAGGTCGTGTAACCACACTCGAAACCGATCACTGCGTTTATCAACCAGTGCCACCGCATCCTGCTTACGGGCACTAAAGATAATGATGAGCATTCTAAAAAACAAATTCATGTTAATCCCTTACATAAAATAAATAGAGCTAACATACTGACTTTAAATTATAAAATGTAAAGACGATTTCTTTCATGTAAATAAATATATAAATAATTCATATAAATACAAAACAATCTAGCTGTTAAACAGTATAAATATGCTATTTGTTCTAGCTAGGCTAAAGTCATCGAAACACCAAGCACAATAAACAGCACACCGCAGCACTGATTAAAGCCCTGCCCGCTTTGCATTAATTTAGGGCGAATACTATGTGCAACACAAGCAATGCCATATTCTGCTAAAAACTCGACACAAACAAAGGTGACTGCAATAACCACAAACTGCGGCAACAAGGCTACTGTTGGATTGATGAACTGGGCTAAAAATGCAGTGAAAAACAGCAATACTTTAGGGTTTGATAGCGCGGCAAAAAAACCTTGGCGAAACAACGCCACAGGGCTATATGTTTGATTCTCAGCAAACTCCGTCAATTCTAGCGCGGGAGCAGACCATAACTTAACCCCGAGCCAGACGAGATACGCCGCACCAACCCACTGCAATGCCGTCATGGCTTCTGGTTGTGCCTGTAATATCGCGCCTAAACCAAACATAGCAATGGCAATCAAGATCAAAAAACCCAATACCCCACCACATATAGTAAACAATGTCCGTCGATGTCCGTAGCGCGCACCATGACTTAATGCCAGCAATGAATTAGGACCAGGGACAACCGCTAACCCCATTGCTGCAACTAAAAATACTAACCAAAGATTAAACGCCATCATCATATCCACATAAATAAAAGTACAACGAGTATAAAACCTCACACAAGAAAACCCAGGTATAATATGGACGTTTAATGGTATTATATAGACAAGCGTAAGTCGTACGCTTGCATCATCAATGGACACCAGTTATGAACTTAGCAGACGTGCGTTTTCTACTTCTTCCCTTACCTGAATTTAATATGCTACCGTTTGGTGGATTCTTAGATAAGCTGCGATTTTCTGCTGATGATGCAGATCATAGCCAGCAACGGCATTGCTCATGGCAAGTTGTCGGTTTAGATTATGGTCATGTTGTATCAAGTAGTGGCATACCTATCGAGATACCTGCAACGCCTACAGATATAAACGTGTGTCAGTATGATTACTTAGTTATTTTTGGCTCCCGCAGTGCACGTAAAGCCCAACTGCTGGCCCAAGATTACGGACCATTTTTAAAACAAGCGGCCGCGCAGGGTATTACTTTAATTAGTATTGATAATGCGTGTTTTACGTTAGCAGAATTAGGTCTTTTAAATGACCATAAAATCACCGTCCACTGGCGGCATATCAATGAATTCAGTCATGCATATCCTCGCTTAGCGATCGCAAATGAACAATTGTATAACATTGATAATAAACGTATTAGTTGTTCAGGCGGCAGTGCTGCCATTGATTTAGCCGTAGCCATACTCAGCCGCCACCTTGGACAAACGTGGGCAATTAAAGGGCTAGCAGATATGCTCATTGATGAAAGCCGCAGCCAACTACATCAGCTAAAATCACGACAGCAAACACAGCATCACGACCGTCACTTAGGACGAACGATTGCGTTGATGCAAGAATTGATGGCCAGCAACACATCCATAGAAAAATTAGCCGCTATTACAGGTTTAAGCCGTCGGCAATTAGACCGGCATTTTAAGGTTTATTTTAAGCTTTCAGCTCATCAATACTGGAGCGAAATGCGCTTGCAGCATGTGCATTGGCGATTAGTCAATTCAGACCACAGCTTAGACAGCCTCGCAGATGAAGTTGGTTTCCAAGATAGCAGCTATTTGTGCAAAGTTTTTCGCAAACGTTTTAATGTTTCACCAGGGCAACTACGTAATCAAAATCAAAGGCCAAACGCAAATTAATCTAATGCTTAATTAGTCAGCTACTAATGATACGAAAAGAACACAGAGTGAGATCCTTCATATTTATACATAAAGAGATAGAGCAAATCAGTCTGATATATTGCAATCACCATGCAAAAAAGGCATATTAAAAAGATCAAAATCCATAATAGTCCACTAAGAATGCAGCTCTTTGAATTAAATAAACGCCTTTATATTACGCTCTCTCTTTATATTTTTTCTGTTAGCGTCTTAACCATATATAGCTATTTCCAAATTCAGCATTTAAACGAAGTGAGGCCCTTCCTCACTCTGCTTGCATTGACTATTTCTGTGTTTTTATTTCAAACAATAAACTATCGTCAACAAGTAAAAAAATTACGCGACACTGTTACACAGCGAAACAATGAGCTAATCCAAAGTGAAGCAAAGCTAAATTCAATTTTCGAACACTCCCCCGTTGGTATAGTTCATTACAATAAACAAGGGGTATTACTCAGGACCAACCGACATTTTGAAGCGATTATTGGCGCCAATAAAGACGGTTTGATCGGGTTTGATATGTTAAACAAAATCCAAAATAAAGCCCTTTCCAAAGCAATTAAATCATCACTCAAAGGACAGATAAGTACCTTTAAAGGCGAGTATGTTTCAGTTTCACACCGAAAAGAAACATACTTAAATGTCGACTTAGTCCCGATCTATTCTAGTGCCGGTGAAATCGACGGTGGGGTTGGAGTTTGTGACGATATCACCATACAACAACAAAATACCTCTAATTTACAAAAACTATCACGCGTCGTCGAGTGCAGTTTAGACGCAATCATGATTACAAATACGAATGGTATTATTGAATACGTTAACCCTCGATTTACCCAAATGACCGGTTACTCCTCTGTCGAAGCCATTGGTAATAAAGCCAACTTTTTCCGTTCAAAAACAACCCAAAATGCCACTTACAACAAACTATGGGGCAATATTTCACAAGGTGAAGAGTGGACAGGTGAAGTACAAAACAAACGTAAGAATGGTCAATTATATTGGGCTAAAGTAACCATCATCCCGATGACAAATTCAAGTGGTAAAATCACTCACTTTATCGGTATTCAAGTCGATATTACCGAATCGAGAGTGATATCAAAGCAAATAGCCTATCAAGCAAAACACGATATGTTAACTGGTTTAATAAATCGTTACGAGTTTGAACACCAACTCACTGATGCTGTCTGTAGCGCTCAAGGTAGTCGACTTACTCACGTATTATGTTTCTTAGATTTAGACCAATTCAAAATTATTAATGATACTTGTGGTCACGCTGCAGGCGATGAGTTATTGCGCCAAATTGCAGGGTTAATCGGTGATAATCTGCAAGCCAACGATACACTTGCAAGGCTAGGTGGTGACGAATTTGCAATATTAATACGTAACAGTAAGCTTGCAGACGCGGTTATTATTGCTAACGAAATATTAGCAAAAGTAAAAAAATTCCAATTCATCTGGAAGAAAAGTTGTTTTAGTGTCGGTGTCAGTATTGGTGTTGCTGAAATAAGTAATACCTCAGGCAATACCAGTGAAGTCTTGATCCATGCAGATCTAGCCTGTTACGCCGCTAAAGATTTAGGCCGTAACAGGGTTCATACTTATCATGATAATGATGAATTATTAGCAACTCGAGATGGTGAATTTCGCTGGGTCAATGAAATCAAGGAAGCCTTAAGTGAAGATAGGTTTGAACTTTATGCTCAACCCATCGTTTCGCTCCAAGAGCCTGAGCATAAACCTGTGTTTGAAGTATTATTACGCATGTTAGATAAGCATGGCGAGCTTATCTCCCCAGGTGTATTTTTACCAATCGCAGAGCGCTATAATCTCTCTCAGCCTATCGACCGCTGGGTCATCGAGCGAACATTATTATGGATGCGAACACACTGCCAACAACTTGATATGTTTGACCACATCAGTATTAACTTATCAGGGGCCTCATTAGGCGATGAGGATCTACTGCAACATATTATGACGAATATAACTCAAGCGAATGTCCGTCCCCAACAGATCATGTTTGAAATAACCGAAACCGCCGCAATTAGTAACCTGGCTCATGCTACCGTCTTTATTAATACATTAAGTACGTTTGGCTGCCAATTTGCTTTAGATGATTTTGGCAGTGGCTTGTCTTCCTTTGCTTATCTCAAGAACCTGCCCGTCAATATCCTGAAAATTGATGGCATCTTTATTAAAGATATTTTAACCAACCCTATTGATGCTGCGATGGTAAAATCAATCAATGAGATTGGTCACTTAATGGAATTAAAAACCATTGCCGAATTCGTTGAAAACGACGCCATCAAACAAAAAATTGAAGCGATGGGAATCGATTTTGCACAAGGCTATGGCATAGGAAAACCACAACCAATAGATAACATGCTCAAACTAACCCACCAACCATAATTTTTAACCTTTAGTAATGATAAATAAAGTAATTTATTTATCATTACTCATAACCGCGATTAACCTAAACATTCCTCTGTTTTTATCTCAATAAACTCCTGTATCTGATCTTATTTAGCTGTATTTTGATTAATTCATCATCAACCTCCTCGTAAAAACAAGCTAATAACAGGTGCTAGATCACACTATTTAATGACTGTTTCAACAAGGGCTATTAGGCGCTCAAATTTATTTGACAGATTAAACTATATTTTATAAATTGCAGTCTGAAAGAAGATATATAGTACTAAATAGGTATCAAAATAGAAGTGCACATGACCAATTAAGCATGCGCATTTGTTCACTTTTATAGTGAAGCACGGATGAATTATGACTATAGCTCTTTGCAGGTTTATACCTCTTATAGGAGATATCCATAATGGATACGTTAACAGCAAATATTTCAACTACAAGCACAAATACAACGACAAAAAAAAGTTCGCCATGGACTAAAAGTGACATCGTTTGGGTACTCGGTTTATATGGTACAGCCGTGGGTGCTGGTACTTTATTCTTACCTATTACAGCCGGTGTCGGCGGCCTAATCCCATTATTAATCATGGCCGTATTAGCATTACCGATGACCTTCTTCGCTCATCGTGGCATGACACGGTTTGTGTTGTCAGGATCTAAGCCTGGCGCAGATATTACCGAAGTTGTTGAAGAACATTTTGGTGTGGGCATGGGTAAATTAATTACACTATTATATTTCTTTGCCATCTATCCAATTCTGCTTGTATATAGCGTTGCGCTAACCAACACAGTACAAGATTTCATGCTCAACCAACTCGATATTCAACCACCACCACGTGCACTTTTAGCGTTTGCATTGATTCTTGGTTTAATCGCTATTGTACGTTTAGGTGAGCAACTTATCATTAAAGCAATGAGCATTTTAGTGTTTCCATTCGTTGCTGTATTAATCATGTTAGCCTGCTACTTAATCCCTTACTGGAACGGCGCAATTTTCGAGCAAGTAATGCCCGCTGAAGGTGGTATGAGTTCAATCATGATGGCAGTTTGGTTAATATTACCCGTGATGGTGTTCTCGTTTAATCACTCACCGGTTATCTCTTCATTTGCAGTGGCTAAAAGAAATGAATACGGCGATGATGCCGAGAAGAAGTGTTCACGTATTTTATTATGCGCTCACGTCATGATGGTTGCTACGGTCATGTTTTTCGTCTTCAGCTGTGTATTAAGTTTATCACCAGCTAACCTTGCTGAAGCAAAAGAAATGAACGTATCTATTTTGACTTATTTAGCTAACCATTTCGATACACCCGTTATCGCTTATGCTGCACCCGTTGTTGCTATCATCGCAATCACAAAGTCATTCTTAGGGCATTACATCGGGGCAAGTGAAGGTCTTAACGGATTAGTTGTAAAAGCAGCGCGTAGTAAAGGTAAAGAAGTCAGCAAGAAAGCGTTAAACAGTTTCACTACGATATTCATGCTGGTAACGGCGTGGGCTGTAGCAACAATTAACCCTAACATCTTACATATGATTGAAAGCTTAGGTGGACCAATCATTGCGCTACTATTATTCATTATGCCGATGTATGCAATTCATAAAGTACCTGCGATGCGCAAATACTCTGGCGCACTCAGTAATGTATTTATTACACTTGTTGGCATTATTTCAATCACTGCTATTTTTTACTCTCTGGTACAATAACACCAAACCGAGTTTCCAGCAGATACAAAAAAGACGAGCGTAACCTCGTCTTTTTTATCATTATATATCGCGAGTCTTATTCAAAATAAAGACTGAATGACAAGCCGATATTATCCCAGCTAATTACTTCATCTTGCTCTTTAATCCACACGTAAGATAAACCCAACGCCATAGATTGATCGATAAAATATTTACCGCCAAAGGTAAAGGACGTTGAATCAAGATAATCATAAGTATATTTACTATTACTAAAACCATGATTTACATTAAAATCAGCTTCAAAATCAGGGCTAGAAGACAACTTAATACCAGCAATAATGCTCGGGTAAAAATTAGCTTCGTCTTCACGTCTAACACCATTCTCCCAAGAGCTTATCGAGCTCTGCGCTAGGTTCGCCCCCGCATAAAACTCAGTCATGTGACCAATATTAGTCGATGTCATTAATCCAGCACCTATAATTTTAGCTTTCGCTTTAACGTCTGAACCTAAGGCTATGTCATCAGTATGGTGGTAAAAGCCGGTAATATAAAAATCTTCAGTGATAGCACGTTCAACATTTAGCGCCCAATGTTCAGCGCGATAACTTAGCTGCGCATTATTATGTCCAAAAGGTTCTGCCATTAATGTTGGCGCAACAATAAGTAACGGTATGCTTGCAAGCGTTGAAACCTTAAACATGTGTATTCTTTCCTATAACGAATTAAATATTAAATAGTGGCTAAAAGTATATCGGCAATCAATTTAAAAATATGAATAAGATTTACTTTAAAGTGGTAATAATAATGTCTGTAATTGACTTAATGATGTCACTTGATAACTCGGTCTAATACCTTCCGGCAATGCCGCGCTTTCGCTATTGAGCCAACAAGTATCAAAGCCTGCATTCATCCCACCTAAAATATCAGAGTGTGGATTGTCACCAACCATTAATACTTGCTCACGCTTTAATTCTCCCATGTGGGTTAGTGCATGCTCAAATATACCAATATCAGGTTTAGCCACGCCTACTTCTTCAGAAATGATCAGCGGTGAAAAAACACCTTTTAACCCTGTTTTTTCTAAACGAACATGCTGTAGTTCAGTAAAACCATTGGTAATAATACCCATTTTAACTTTGCCGTTTAATGCATTAATCAGTGCCAGAGCGCCCGGCAGCAAACAACAAATGTCAGCCATCGCGGTCATAAATGCACTATTTAAAGTTTGTGTGGTGACTTTTAATTTATCTGCCCATAATTGAAAACGGCGGTTTTGCAATTGTGTCGCGGTAATTTTACCATCTTGATAATCCACCCATAACGGTAGATTAACCGTTTGATAATGGCTAAAGTCATCTCGATCAAAATCGATAGAAAAGCGTGAAAACATCAACTGCAAACCTTTAAACGCATCAAAATGAAATAAGGTTTCATCGGCATCAAATAAGATCCATTGGTACTTCATGGTAAAATTCTCCAACGGCTAGCCGTTACAATAAATTAAAGCGGTATTTAAAGGTAAACGCTGAATAGAATCATTACGTTACCTCAACGACTTCTGATGGGCTATAATAGCGGAAAGTGAGATGTAGCTAAACCATAATTAAATTTTATATAACAATAAACAAAAATAAACTTGCAGAAAAGAAAACACGCTGTTACTATCAGCTCAGATTTATTTAATAACAATCCTCGAAATAAAAATCAACGATTAAGCCTTACCTAGAAAATTCCGTAAGCCAGATTAAAAAATCCAACATATGAAGCTAAATTATTGAACAACGAAATACAGCAAATGTTGCGTGCTGTAAACACTTCTTATTAAGTCAGCTATTTATACAAGAATAAAGATAGTGAGATTTCAGAATATTATCGTTATACGGTAATGAAGCTTATTACAAATAATGCGCTAGCTTGAGCTACGCCTATATAGTGAGTTTTATTATGACTATTATTTTTAATGGTACACAAATCCAAGTTAAACAACCGGTACACTCTATTTCAGTTCACAAGAACCGAGTAGCATTTACAGATTCACAAGGTGAGAAAATAGCTCAACTTGCAACAGTAAAAGAACGCCGTAACTTTATTGATATGCTAGTTAATAGCTAATTACATCAATACCAATACCCGATATTTTGACTATGAAGAGTTTTAATATCGGGATGCTCTCCCCCTTCTTCCCTATACATCTCTTATCATACTTATCCAAGTAAACATTAGCCCTCATCAATTAACCCATAAAAACACCTAATCAATACCTCATAATACGATCTATAAAATAGTACCGCTTAAAAATCACAGTTAAATGGGAATCTACTTGTCTAGATATACATCATTTCGTGATTTTTTTGCTATTGGTATTGGTATTGGTATTGGTATTGCTCAGGATTAAATTGATTCTTAAGTTTGAGGCGTTATCGGGGATCATCAGACAAAAAAAAGTCAGGTTGTTAGCCTGACTTACATATAATGGAAAAGAGGGTCGACTGAAATATACACTTCTATCTTCGCAATACTTTTCTTACTTACTTTACTTACTTTACTTACTGTCTTCACTAACTAACTTCCTTACACTTTCTTTCACTAACACGTATCTGTCACATACGCTCTTCATTTACACGTACGTTATTCATTTTCACTTACACGTACGTTATTCATCTTCTCTTACACTTTCTTTTCAATAACACGCATCTTTCACATACGTTATTCGTCTTCATTTACACTTTCATTTTCATTTTCATTTTCATTTCACTAACACGTATCTTTCAAATACGTTATTCGTCTTCATTTTCACGTACGTTATTCATCTTCACTTACACTTTCTTTTTCACTAACTTTTTCACTAACACGTATCTTTCACATACGTTATTCGTCTTCGTTTACATTTTCACTTACATTTTCTTACATATCACAGAAGGTTGTTGGCATATAATAACCAGTCGACCTAATTACAAATATAGTACACCATCATTAATTTGCTCGATAATTAACTAAAATAAATAATATAAAATTAAATTCGTGTATATCCTCATAATAATGAATACCCTTTTAATTTCAGCTTTGACACATTAACCAATTGATACTATTCTAAATTCCCTGATTTATTTATGTACTCTCATCATAAACATCAGAATAGCGAATGTATTAAGGAGTATACATGCCCCTAGCAATTTTTTCCGTGAACCCACTTGCCCGGTTAGGCCGGGCTGTAATCACGCAGCTTCAAGGCTTTGGTAAAGCAGCTTTATTCCTGCTACATAGTGTAATACATATGTTTTCTCGCCCTTGGCAGTGGCGCAGAGTAATAGAACAATTGTATTTTATTGGCGCAAAATCGATTATCGTAATTTGTGTTACCGGTTTATTTACCGGTATGGTGCTTGGATTACAAGGTTATTACACCCTATCTCAATTTGGTTCTACTGGCCTCCTTGGCTCAGCAGTCGCACTAACGCTGATTCGAGAATTAGGTCCGGTATTAACGGCAATCATGATCATCGGCCGCGCTGGTTCAGCAATGACCGCTGAAATTGGCATTATGCGTATATCAGAGCAAATCGACGCGCTTAAAACCATGACCATAGATCCAATTCGATTTCTGGTTAGCCCACGCATTATTGCTGCACTTATTAGCTTTCCATTATTAACCGCCATCTTCGATACTGTTGGTATCTTTGGTGGTTACCTGACTGGTTCGCAATTATTAGGCATCAATCCCGCGACTTATTTCTATCGTGTTGAAAGTAGCGTTAGCATAATGGATGTAGCTGAAGGCTTTATTAAATCGCTATTTTTTGCCATTACTGTCATCTCTGTTTGCTGTTATCACGGTTATTACACGCATACTCGCCGTAATAATTATGGTGCAAAAGGTGTTGGTTTATCAACAACGACAGCGGTTGTGCAAGCAAGTATCTTGGTTCTTGTTATTGATTACATTTTAACTTCATTTTTATTATAGGAATGCTATGGATACGCCACTGATTCAGTTTTGTAATGTCAGTAAAACATTCGACACAAAAACAGTCTTAAATAATATAAACCTGAGCATTTACAAAGGTGAAATAACCACCATCATAGGTAAGAGTGGTGAAGGTAAAAGTGTGTTACTCAAACATGTCATTGGCCTACTTAAGCCCGATTCAGGCACTATACTGTTTAATGGTAAAGCTTTTACTAAGCACTCACCAACAGAACAACTTAGCTTAAAAAAGAAATTGAGTTACATGTTTCAAGATTCGGCATTGTTTGATTCGATGACCGTGTATGAAAATATTGCATTACCATTACAAGAAGCAAGTAATTTAAGCAAAAGCGAAATACAGCAACGCGTTGAAATGCGTATGACCCAACTCGATATTGTCGGCACTGAACACCAATACCCAGGACAGCTTTCTGGCGGTATGCGAAAAAGGGTAGCTCTTGCTCGAGCGCTTGTCACTGAACCTGAAATCATTTTATTTGATGAACCAACAACAGGACTCGATCCAATACGTAAAAAAGCAGTTCATCAAATGATTGCAGACTATCAGCGCAAACTCGGTTTTACAGGGATCATCGTCAGCCATGAAATCCCTGAAATATTTAGTATTTCGCAACGCGTAGCATTACTTAACAAAGGTGACATTATTTTTCAAGGCACTCCAGAGCAGTTAAATAATGATGACAATCCCGTTATCTCAACCTTTATCCACGGTCATGAGTCATCATTACTCAATATCGATTAACGTAACATTTGGAACTATTATGAAAAAATCATCCATCGAAACCTCAGTCGGTTTATTTGTACTAATCGGTATCTTATGTGTCGGTTATCTCACCATTAAACTCGGAAAAATGGACTTACTCGGCGATAACTATTACAGCGTGTATGCAGATTTCAATTCTGCAACCGGTTTAAAAGGTGGCGCAAATGTCGAAATGGCTGGCGTTAAAATCGGTCAAATTGAAGACGTCGTACTATTACCTAATATCAAAATTGCACGTGTGCAGTTAAAAATAGATAACGATATCAGCCTTGCTGTTGATGTGATCGCATCTGTTAAAACCGCAGGCTTATTAGGTGACCGATACTTATCGCTTACACCAGGCGGTAGCGATGAGTACCTAGTCGCAGGGGATAGTATTGAAGAGACAGAATCCGCGCTTGATATTGAAGATCTCATCAGCAAATATGTATTTAGCAGTGAAGGCGAATAATCTCGTTGCAACCACGATTAAATATTCAAACTTAGTATTAAGAGGCATGAGATGAACAAAATAATGACTTTATGTGTTTCCACCGTTTTACTCGTTACTACGGCGGTCAGTGCACATGCAAATAACGTAAACCAAGCAACGGCATTGATTGACCATGCCATGACCGAATCATTAGATATAATTAATGATCCCGTACTGACAACTGAAGTTAAGCGTGAAAAACTCTGGCCTATCGTGACCAGCTATTTTGATTTCGATTTGATTTCAGAATTAACACTAGGCAAGTTCTCGGCGGGATCGACAAGCCCATTAGGGGATTACAGTGATCGCCGTTTCACCAGCGAACAACAAGCCGAATTTACCGATGCATTCACGATCCATTTGGGTAATTTATATTTAGACCGTCTCAATAACGACAGCAAATTTTCGGTGTTATTAACCAAGTCTTCGGCAATGAAGCCAATACGTCAAATGCAACGCGCGCGCGTGAACAGCTTAATTAATAAAAAAACAGCCATCGACTATTCATTGCGCTTTAAAGATGATGAATGGCGAATCTATGATGTTAAAGTTGAAGGGCGAAGCCTTATTAGCTCATTTCGTAAAGAATACTCGGCGCTATTATTAAAAAAGACACCGGATGAATTATTAGCATTACTTAATGAAAAGAACTTAGCGCACACGGGTAATAATGTTGCACAATAATACGCAGTTGTATTTAATTAAGCTGCCAATATCACTGCTTATCTTGATGATGAGCGGCTGTGCCAGTTCAAAAAATAATACCGAAAACACCACTGAAATTGCACCTGTATTAGCAATCGCGATTTCTTTACCTGAAGCTAAGTCTGAGTCTAAAACTGAATTTATTGAAGATGACGGCTTATTTGATGATGCACAGTTTAACGATGAACAACTCGAAGATGACGGCTTATTTGATGATGCACAGTTTAGCGATGAACAACTCGAAGATGACGGCTTATTTGCAGATGATGACGATGATTTATTCAGTAATGACAGCGTCACCGAAACGGCGCCAACAACTGAAATATCCGACCCGTTTTATTACTTTAATAAAGCCATGTTTCATGTCAATGATAAACTCTATTTTTGGGTGTTACGTCCTACAGCTGTAGGTTATAAAGCCATAACACCACAATTTTTCCGTGTCGGTGTCGCTAACTTTTTTCATAATATAACCATGCCAATTCGCTTCACCAGCAGTGTACTGCAAGGTGACATTGAATCGTCAGGTACTGAATTGGGCCGTTTTGCTGTTAACACGACAGTGGGTTTATTAGGTGTCATGGATCCAGCTGAAGATTATCTAGATTGGCATCCAAACAATCAAGATATGGGGCTGACATTAGGGAAATATGGTATCGGTAATGGCCCCTATATTGTCTGGCCAATCTTTGGTCCTTCGACATTAAGGGATAGTGTTGGTAAAGGGACTGATTACTTCCTGAGTCCATTAACTTATTTACAACCTGATAAGCTATCAATCACGGTTCAAGCTGTAGATAAAGTCAATGCGACATATTTTAGCCTAGGCGATTATGAAGCCTTCAAACAAGCTTATATAGACCCTTACGAACGAATGAAAGAATTTTATATCGAATATAGAGCAGAACAAGTCGCGGAGAATTAGAATAAATAAGAGTAGTAATAACGAAAAAGCGAGGCATTAAATATACCTCGCTTTTTTATTGCCAGTATTTTCTAGCTATCGCTTCACAACAGTAGCGATTATTTAGCTAATCGTTTCTGCCATTTCGCTTTAGCAATCTTACGCATATCAACATTAGTATCACTTTCATCGACAATTTCTCGACCTAAGATAGTTTCCAAAATATCTTCCATCGTGATAATACCTAACCAAGTACCTAATTCATCATGAATACTCGCCAGATGATTTCGAGAGCGTAACATATCATTAAAGACATGTTCGGCGTTTTGCGTCGGCAAATACACTTCGAGTGGTTTGGCTAACGTGAGCAGTTTAGTATCACCGTCATGCTGTAAAATATCTGATTTATGCACATAACCAAAGAACTCATCGTTGGTCAATAATGGTAAACGACTAAAAGGAATATTCGTAATTAAAGCGTCAAAATCGCTCACATTCATATTGGCATCAACACTCGAGACCACACCTCGTGGTGTCATAATGTCTTTCACTTTAACGTTTTGAAGATCTAATATATTACAAATAACCCTACTTTCATCGTCATTAATCTCATTAGTATCTTTTGCGACATCTGCCATCGCTATAATTTCTTCTCGCATATCAATGTCATGACTATGACCTTTGCCGATACGACGGGTGATTTGCTCTGACATAAAGATAAACGGTTTTAAGCAGAAAATCATCGTATTCAATATATTGACACTTGATGGCGCCAGTTGTCGCCAATATGTCGCGCCCATTGTTTTAGGGATAATTTCTGACAAAACCAAAATTAATACCGTCATCACAGCAGATGCTATACCTAAATATGCACTACCATACATAGCCGTTACTTGCGCACCTACACCAGCAGCACCCGCAGTATGGGCCACCGTATTAAGTGTTAAAATTGCTGCTAAAGGACGATCGAGATTGTCTTTCAACTTAGCTAGTTTTGTTGCAAGTTTAGGATCTTCACGTTGCATTTTAGCGATATAGCTTGGTGTCATACTTAGTAATGAAGCCTCTAAGATAGAACAAATAAACGAAACCACAATCGAGATTACAGCGTAAATTATTAACAGTGTCATTATGACCTTCTATAAGAATATTTATGAAGCTAATAATTATCATAAAGTGATTAATTTGGCAAAAGAATAAATTGTAATTTAGCGTAAATTTTTTTAATTAACATTAATTATCAATTAGTTCAACAGCTTGAAAAAGTAAATTCTTAAGGATGCAATTTTAGACAGCAAGTCATAAACCTCAGTGCGACCGATTTCAGCCCCACGTGCATTTTCAATCGCCTTGTTATTGTAGTCAGGTTCATCATCATCTAAACAATGCTTACTGATTAACTGCCAGAGTTTTTCCGCATTATCAAATTTACGCGCTAATATTTCCACATCAATATTGAGTTCATCTAACGCATTAATTGCAGACTTTATATCGAGTGATTTTTGCTCGTCCTCGTCAGACAAGTTAACTTTACTCAGTAAGGCGTTATAACTATCAATATGCGTATTAAGTAAATCGATGTTCAGGGTGTAAAATTGATAGGTATCTTGCCAATTTTTACCACTACAATAACTCGCCTGCGCAGTCGAGGTTAATAGTATAAAGAAGAGTATTAAAAAATTATATTTCATCATCAACCCCACTACTTTTATGCTTAATGGTCAGTAATAACGACGGCTAACACGATTAAAAGTGCAGACAAAGTGTACTCTTCACCCCATTTATTCTTTTCCCTGATATAATCCCCCATGTTATGAAATATTCAGTCATTCTTTAAAGGGTAAAAATGAAAAAAACGTTTGTACTAAATCACCCAAAAATTATTCCAGCTCGCCAAGTTGAAGCTATAAAAAGCGAAATCAGAAAATATATCAAAAGAGAGCGTAAAAAAACGCTTCCTAAAGGCGTAGATTACTGGGACTTTGATTGTAAGTATGGCGCAACAGAACAAGAAGCGCAGGTAATTCACCTATCAGAAATCAATAAATCTATTGATGGCGGAGACCTGAACAAAGACGCATCTTTCTATATCGAAATCTTGGTAAAAGATGGCATTCGCGTGATCAATGAAGAAGACGAAGATTTAGATTACGGCGAAGAATAATACCGACAGGGGGCACCATGCCCCCTGTCATTTTACGTAGCACCTAACAATAATTTCGCATCAAAATTCACGCCTATTTTTACCTGCCGAATGCAACACTACTGTTTACAGACTTTACCTGATAACATGGCGCCCTAATTCATGCAGTCACCTGCACATATATTGAAAATAAATAAATGAAGCTACATAAGATTGATGCAGTAGACTGGTTAAAGAGCCTTCCAAATGACAGTGTGGACCTCGTAATAACAGATCCCCCTTATGAGTCCTTAGAAAAACACCGTAAAATAGGCACCACGACTCGCTTAAAAAAAAGTGCGGGTTCGAGTAACCAATGGTTTGATATTTTTCCTAATAGTGATTTTCCTGCATTAATTGAACAAATTTATCGAGTACTGAAAAAAAACAGTCACTTCTATTTATTTTGCGATCAAGAAACCATGTTTGTGATTAAACCTATTGCCGAAGAGCTCGGATTTAAGTTTTGGAAACCGATCGTCTGGGATAAGTGTGCCATTGGCATGGGGTATCATTATCGTGCGCGTTATGAATTTATTTTATTTTTCGAAAAAGGCAAACGTAAATTAAATGATTTAGGTATGCCCGATGTACTACAAGAAAAACGTGTATGGCGTGGTTACCCGACCGAAAAACCAGTGCCTTTGATCGAAAAATTGATCACGCAAAGTTCAAATGTCGATGACCTTGTTATTGATCCCTTCTTCGGTTCCGGCGCAACCTTAATTGCAGCTGCCAACCTAGGTAGACAATCTGAAGGCGCTGATATTGCCCCTTCTGCCCATGAGTTTGTTAATAACCGCATTAAACCGGTAGAAAAGGTATAATAATGACCATTGAAATAACCAATCTACCCGTGACAGAAATCACCTGCTCAAACTGTGAAGCATGCTGCTGCCGCCTAGAGGTAATGCTACTGACAGATACAGGTGTACCTAAGCGTTATATCACTACGGATGATTGGGGTGGCCAAGTTATGGCACAAGGTCATGATGGTTGGTGTGCTGCGCTCGATAGGGATACATTGATGTGCACTATCTATGAGAACAGACCTTGGGTATGCCGCATATTTGAAATGGCGTCATATGAATGCGAAGAAGAACGTAAAGCACATATGTAAGTCATTATTTTCTACCTAACTAGCCAGATTAAATTGATATAGAACATATATCCGTATAAATGTGCCCCCCATATACAAAAATAGATAGAAATTACTAAAAACTGGTCAGACATCACTCCTATTTGTTCTATTCTTTTAACCTATTCACAACATGACCTCTTTTCCATTTTTACCGCTATCTATATTTTTAAATTAGGAGGATTATAATTAGACAAGCTGTCACGACTACGAATATCTTCTATTGTCACAGAAATACGTATTTTTCAGGGATGAGAAAATATCACGAATAAAATACGTTGGGGGTTAAAAAATGGAATTACTTAACGAATCAAACGCATTAGATCTTTACATGCAACAAGTCAACAAAACCAGTGTCCTACTCACGAAGGAACAAGAGTACGATACTGCCATTGCTGCGCATGAAGGTGATCAAAAAGCACGTCAACGTATGATCCAATCCAACTTGCGCTTAGTTATCAATATCGCTAAACGCTATCAACATACTTCATTGTCACTTGTTGATATAATCCAAGAAGGTAATACAGGCTTAATTCACGCCGTTGAAAAATTCGATGCCACTAAAGGGTTCCGATTCTCAACTTACGCGGTATGGTGGATTAAAAACAATATCGAACGTTTTATCATGAATCAATCACGCACTATTCGCGTACCGATTCACATCGGAAAAACCTACAAACGCATTCTCAAAAATGCCCGTGAGGAAGTACTCGATTTAAAATGTAATAATGACTTACAAACAATTGCGACTAACTTAGAACTGCAATTCGAGGACGTGGTCAATGTACTTTCTTACTACTTCACGGAAGCAAGTTTGGACAAAACAATCGCCACCAAAAATGAATCAAATACTGCATTAGTCGACCTTATTGAAGATAGCTCTATTTGCAAACCTAATGATGAAATAGAAAATACTGATACCTCTAGTTATCTAATCGAAGTATTAAGTCACCTTTGCGATCGTGACAGAGAGATTGTCGAACTTAGATTTGGTTTAGGAAGAGAAGAACCCCAGACGCTTAACGCGATTGGTGAACGCCTATTTATGTCTCGAGAACGCGTACGCCAAATTATTACCGCGAGTTTACAAAAAATTAAACCTGAATTACTCGTTAACAGTGTTAGCCAACAAGACTATTTAAACTAAGCTTTTTAAAAAATAATGAGGCGTAAAATACGCGCCAACGATTAATGACATTCGCCTTGTACGGGTTCATGTCATTAATCCATTCACCTATCATCCATTCACAACATCTATCCATTTACAAAACCAATCCATTAACAAAAACTATCAATTCACAATAAACAATCGAATTAACCTTTGCTTAATTGTAAGGTAAATTACCTTCTTGCTACCGCAGGAGGAAAGATGAGCCAACCACACAATAATACTTTAACCAATATCGCAAGCTGCGACGCCACTACCCCCATAAAAGATGCAGCACTAGTTGTCGAAGGTGGCGGACAACGCGGTATTTTTACTGCGGGTATCTTAGACAGTTGGTTAGCCAATAACTTTAACCCCTTTTCCTTACTGATCGGTACATCCGCTGGCGCCCAGAATTTATCCAGTTACATGACTAAACAATCAGGACATGCTAAACGTTCCATCATGCAACTTTCCAAGCACCCTGCATTTTTTGATATGAAACGCCCGCTATCAGGACGTAATACTGTCGATCTTGATTGGTATTTTGATAAAGTGAATGATCCTGAATACCAGCTCAATATGAACTGCGCACAAGCACAACTGAAAAACCGCCAATTGCTCTTTTCAGCGACCACGATTAATGGATTTTGCCCCGTATTCCTTGAACCGACAACAGAGAATTGGCTTACCATGTTGAAAGCATCCAGTGCATTACCCTATTTGTATAAGAAAGGTGTGGCGATTGGCGATGGCCATTACGTTGACGGCGGCGTGGCATTACCAATTCCAATTCAAGAAGCGTATCATCGTGGCGCAAAAAAAATAATTGTATTACGCACCGTGCCTGCACATCAAAATACACGCACGCCATGGGCGCATAAACTCAAATCTTGGGTGTGTAGTTCACAACGTTGTCCAAAAGTACTCGATATTATTACCGGTCATGAAAATGCCTACAGTGATGCGGTAGACTTTATTCATACCCCGCCAACGGATACGCAGATAATTGAAATAGCGCCACCACAGCCACTCGCAAGTCGTATTCTGGGAAGTAGTGATGAGGCCTTAGCCGCCGATTATAAAATGGGCTATGAGATGGGGGCTAAATTTTTAGCCAGCCACCATGCAGAGCTGTTTAGATAGCACGGCTTAGAACATATTATCTAGACAGCATTAGCGGCCGTAGCGGTAAACATCTAAATCACAACTATCGATATCGGGTGTAACGCCACTGACAATATCTGCAAGGTAACGCGCAGAACCACACGCCATCGTCCAGCCCAAGGTGCCATGACCGCAATTAGTAAATAAATTAGCAACTGGCGTGCGACCAATAATCGGCGTGCCATCGGGCGTCATCGGGCGTAACCCAGTCCAAAACTCCGCTTGGCTCATATCACCCGCATGGGGAAATAAGTCATTTATGACCATCGCAATTGTGTCTTTACGAGAATCGGTTAAATCTAAATTATATCCCGCCAATTCAGCCGTTCCCGCAACCCGAATGCGCTTATCAAAACGCGTCATAGCTACTTTATAGGTTTCATCCATCACAGTTGAAACCGGTGCTTGACTGCTATCCACAATCGGCACAGTGAGTGAATAGCCTTTTACCGGATAAATCGGCATAGCGAGTCCAAATGGCGACAAAATCGGATCGATTAACGCTGATGAATAACTCCCCATCGCGACAACATAAGCATCAGCCGTTAACTCTCCTACATTGGTACTCACCGAACTAATGTTGTCATTCTGATGGTTCAATTTATTCACCGTCACATCAAATTTAAATTTAACTCCTGCAGCTTGTGCTAATGCAGTCAATTGCTGGCAAAACAAATAACAGTCTCCCGTTTCATCATCAGGTAAACGTAATCCACCGACAATTTTATTCTTAACACCAGCCAAACCCGGCTCGACAGCGAGACAACCAGCAACATCTAACGTTTGATATACCGTGCCGCTATCTGCCAATATTTTAATGTCCTTTGCTATCGCTGCCAATTGAGATTCATGACGAAACACCTGTAACGTACCTTGTTGTCGACCTTCGTAGGCCAAGTTTTGTTGCTGGCGTAAATCAATCAAACAGTCGCGACTATAGTTAGCAATACGCAACATTCGCGCTTTATTCACTTCATAACTGCGAGGATTACAGTTGGCTAACATTTTTGCAGCCCATAGATACAGGTCAGGTGACAACCCCGGCTTAATTTTTAAAGGCGCATGTTTTTGCGCTAACCATTTGATCGCTTTAACCGGTATACCAGGCGCCGCCCAAGGCGAAGAATAGCCATAAGAAATCTGGCCTGCATTAGCAAAACTGGTTTCCTCTGCCCCTCTTGGCTGACGATCGATGACTGTCACATCATGTCCAGCTTGTGCTAGATACCACGCCGACGTTAAGCCAACAACCCCACACCCTAATACCATGACTTCCATTTATACCGACCATCGAGAATGAATAATCACGCAGCATAAGATGGTTACATTTACTTAACAATCCATAAGTATTAATATCAGCCTTTAGTAAAACTAAACGCAAGCGTGTGCCAAGAGGTATTTGATGATAAAAGTGAACGATAATCTGCTCTCCGGTTTAGCCACATTTACAACAACAGCAAGCTGCCATAGTTTCACTCAAGCTGCTGAAAAATTGCATATCACCACAGGTGCGATCAGCCAACAAATAAAACAACTGGAACAAAATTTACAGTTAACCTTATTTGAACGCCACTCTCGCGGTATTCGCTTAACCCCGACAGGACAGCAATTACATCAGGTTGTCGAACAAAGCTTAACGGATATTGGCGACATGATTAGTCAACTGCAACAAGCCAATCGTCACGCAGGAGATATCCACCTAAAACTGACTCCGTCTTTTGCATATAAATGGTTAGTGCCGCGCTTGCAGGATTTCTATCAGCAATATCCTGATATCAAGATCCACACCTTTGCCGAAGGGGCATTAGTCGATCATAACGATAGCAATTTTGATCTGGCTATCGATTACGGACAAACACCTTATCAATCAAATGATAAAAAAATTAATGCCGAATTATTATTAGCGGAACAATTATTACCGGTAATGAGTCCGCAATATATGCGCAAGTTTGATTTAAGCGTCAGTGATAATACCCATAATCTTACCCGCTTTGCGGATCCCTTACTGTGGCAGAATATGACATTGTTGCATGACGCCATGCCCTGGCAACATGCCAACAAAAATGTGGAGTGGCAATTTTGGTTGCAGCAAATGTCGCTAACCAGCAAAAGCCAAAAAGCCCTGAGTAAACACGGTCATTATTTCAATCGTACCGATATGGCGATGGCTGCAGCCGCCGCTGGATTAGGTGTCGCATTAGCCCGTTGTGCGCTATTTAATACCGGTTTAACCACGGCCGATTTAGCGAAAGAAGGCTTGGCCTCACCATTCACCCCTATCGATGCTAAGGCGGGCTATTACTTAATTCAGCATCATCACTCACCTGCCATTGAATGCTTTAAAACCTGGTTAAAACAACAAGTGTCTTTACAAAATAGTTATGAGTTATAAGTTTATGGTATTTCCTATTTAGCCTTATTTGCTCCAATAATACGTCTAAGCATTAATAAAAGGAGCTAATGTTTTGACTAATAAATTAATAATCACACTGGTATTTTTGTGTATATTACTATCGGTATTTACCCAAGGACTTATATCATCAGCGCTCGACCTTGTCGCATTTTCATTACTCATTGGTTATTTATTCAATGTTAAAAAAAGCAATGTGCGAACATAAATTAAGGAGGTTAAACAACCTCCTTTTTATTACTATTTATAGGGCTTTTTTTATGCCTATTTATGACTAATAATTATTACTTACATAAAATAGAGTATGTACACCAACGAGCTCGTGCTAATAACAATCCATAGTAGTACGCCCAATACTAATGGTTTTACACCCGCATCTTTCACTTTTTTCACCGTGATGCCAGCGCCAATCAAGAATAAGCACATCACTAATACTTGCTTCGATATATTAAAAATACCTTGATATAAAACCTGATAATCAGGTAGTGCATAAGCAATAAAAATAGCGAAACAATAAAACAAAATAAAGAATGGCACGGTTATCTTTTTACTATCGCCTTTAAATAACAACGCACTAATAAACGCAACTGGAATTATCCACAATGCGCGGGCTAGCTTTAATGTTGTCGCGGTTAACAAGGCCTCATCACCATAAGCAGACGCAGCACCAACCACAGATGACGTATCGTGAATCGCAATCGCGCTCCACACACCAAATGCATGCTGACTCATTTCTAATAGATGACCAATCACAGGAAAAACAAACAAAGCCACTGAGTTAAGAATGAATACAACCGCTAATGCCAGAGACGTTTGATCATTTTTAGCATTAATCGCCGGCGCTACCGCTGCAATCGCACTGCCACCACAAATAGCCGTACCCGCAGAAATTAAATACCCCGTTTTTTTATCTATTTTAAACGCTTTCGTTAAAAACCACCCCAGTATCAGCGTACAAAATATCGAGGTAACAATAATACCAAAGCCGTCTTTCGTGGCGACAATCGCTTCATCTAAATTAATGCCGAAACCTAAACCGACGATCGAATACGCCAGTGTTTTTTTGGTGAGCGCACTTAAATCTATACTGGTCGGCACAAAGCCTAACGTCGCGAGTGTAAAGCCAAGAATTAACGCTACAGGTGATGAAATAAGTGGCGTTAAACACAGCAGACCAAGAATAATAAATAATGAATCTTTTTTCTGGAATGAGTAATTAGTGAATGATTTAAACATAGGAACTCTCTATTTATAAGAGCAATCAGTATAACCTGTCATTTTTGTTAATAATATTAGAATGGAATTAACATAAGGTTAATTAAAACTGAACTATAAGTTAGCGATATAAGCCATGTTTTTTTAGACCATATTGCTATATTAAAATGTAAAAATAATAATAAGTGTCGAACTTTTAATCAATTTAGCTGACTGACTATAAAGTAAACGGGGATTACACTAACAGAACATGCACACTATCTAATCGCGTTTACGTAATGGCGATGACTTGATCAAATAAGGTAATATGATGACCAAAACAATGAATACACAGATAAAAAGTACCAATCATCAGATATTAACTGAAGTTGAACTTAATGCGATACGCGACATATTTAATTTAAGTACAACAACTTATGCCGTCAACGATTTGATTTTAGCGGATATACAGCCAGAAATGCTTAAAGCCTTATTACAAGCAGATTCTATAACAATCATAGCAAAACACGGAAACACAGAAACCCGATTCCCGTTACACCTTGCAAACGATGGTTATCAGAATAGTTTACAAAGGCCAGTTTAACTCTTAACGATTTTATTCATCAGCATAAGTTTCATAAATCACAATAAAATCGGCAAGATGAGTAACCAGCGCATCAACACAATCAGGATCAAACATAGTACCTGAATGTGCCTCCATGTAAGTCACCACCTCATCAATACTCCAAGCCTGTTTATATAGACGTTTACTTAATAGCGCATCAAATACATCAGAAACCATCACAATCCTCGCTTCCAATGGAATTGCCTCTGCTTTTAATCCCATCGGATAACCATTACCGTCGAAGTGTTCATGATGATGAAGAATAATATTTTTAAGGAAACGATACTCTTCAACATAGTGCATACTCACCGGAAAATGACTCAATACCTCATCGATAATCTCAACACCATGGTCACAATGTTGATTCATGATCTTGCGTTCTTCAGGTGTAAAAATATGACAGCTGAATAAAATTTCATCGGGGATCTTATACTTACCAATATCATGAAAAGCCGCAAAGGTTTCAATTCGACGAATGAACTCATGATCAATTTCTTTTTTTTCACTCAATAAATAAGCCAACTTTGAACTATATCGTTCCATACGATTAAGGTGACCTTGGGTTTCCGGATCCTTTACATGCCCCATATTGAGGGCTATCGCTAAAGAAATATCGATAAACTGTTTTTTCTCAAATTGACGAACCATTAAAGAATGAATAACCGTGGCTAAAAATAACATATCCTTCTGTATAGAACGCTTCGCAAAAAAATTTACTTCAGAAGCATTAAAGAACACGATCGCAATCACTTGACCTTTAAATGACAAAGGATAAGAAAAACCACTACGATGACCACAGTTCAATAAAAACAATGTCCTTGGGTTTGGCGTTAAATGAGATAAATCATTAATGATACGTTCTGATTGCGACTTGATCATCATCGGAATACCGCCAACCTTACTCACTTTTTTAGTAAAAAGCTCATCATTATGCGCTGTCGAAAGTCGATCGCGTACAAAATAATTAGACGCGTTATTATCCTTAATCATGATAACTGATAATCGCGACAACCCTTGATAATTGTCAATCGCAACATTGTAGAGGGTATCAAGATGAATGGATGTATCCTCATCTTGATTAAATATTTGATTTATTTCACTATAATTCAACATATATCATTCCTATTTCAAAGTAGACACTTTGAACGTCATGCAGCATAGCGAAAGCACCCCCGCTATTATTGTGGCTTAATGAATTTGTACACCTAAAGAAATAGGCTGTTAATATGTCAAGAATATACAAATATAGGTATAACGACTTTAATTAAGTACGTTTTTGTTAATCCCGTCAAACTCTTAATATCATAATCGCTTATCACGACTTATAATTTATCCACTCCTCTTTTAAGCTAGAAATATCAGCCCGAAAAACCTCAATACAGCCATACGATAGCAGCATGATTTTTCGCCTGGAATTATCTGTAACCTCGATTAGGTCAACTTTCGTCACGGCTGGAGTGCTATAGTTGATATGTAGACAGTTCGTTGTAATGAGTAAACGTTTACTTTCACTCTTGAGGAAAAACCATGCTAAATGAGAATCATGCACTTATTTTTGACTTTCCAGAATTAAAACAAGATATCGTACATTTAAATCATAAAAATGAATCATTCAGAGAAAAATCAAAACAGTATCATGTTCTTGATTATGACATTCGCCAATTAGAAATCGATGGTAGTCCGACTGATGATAAGCACATGACAGAATTAAAAATAAAGCGTGCTAATTTAAAAGACGTGTTGTATCAGCAATTAAAACAGCACCATGAAGAAGTTATATCTGCGTCTTAGAAAGCTGAGTAGATTTAAATATTTATTTTTAATATTGAGAGCTATATCAGAACGATGCGATAACTCAGTGAGCACTATGGCTATTCAACGTATCAATTACGCAATAGCCATAATTTTTTACTGACCAGTTATTTCATGACAAGTAAATCCATCACCATTAGTTTGCGAATAACACTAACGTACATCACGTTAATATTTGCTAACTTAGTAATTTTAGTTAATGAATGCCCTTCACGTAGCAGCTTAATCACATATTGTACTTGCTTCTTATCCATAATAACCCCGATAACGATATTAGAATTCTAACCATACGCCAAGAACAACTAAATACAATAAATTACCATAAAGAAAGGCCTAAACCCGTAAATGTACTAGCGCGGAAATGGCCTTACTCTACGTTTCAATTTTGAGCTGTAATGCGTGTGAATACTGAAGGGATTAAACGGCAAGGATATAGCAATAGCAGATAAAAAATCGATGATGCAGGAAAATAGAAAGCGCTAGAGACTGTAGCGCTTTATCATTGGTATTATGATCTACGCTTCAGTGTTTAGTAAATCCATTACCATTAATTTACGGATAACACTCACGTACATTACGTTAATTTTAGCTAACTTAGTAATTTCAGTTAGTGAATGACCTTCGCGTAATAATTGGATAACGTATTGTACTTGTTCTTTGTTCATAATAGCCTCGATAACTAGGTTCTAATTTATAAATCACGCTATAAATTAATATGTTTATGTTTTGATATGGGGTCATAATACTGCTTTATTTTTTATATAATATTGCGTTTAAAATTAAAAAATCGAATATAAAATATATACAATTAGGTATTAGAATTAACTGCTATCAATATCAAAAAACACCTGTCACACTCACTGCTTCAAGTGATAAACCAAGACTTTATGCCCTCCCCGATACAAAGGAAATGTTTCATGTCATTGCCCATTTTATACTCATTACAAAACTGTCCTTATGCAATGCGCGCACGATTAGGATTACTACTCGCGCAGCAGGGCGTGATGCTACGCGCTGTGGTAATGAAAAATAAACCTGCCGCCATGTTAGCTGTATCACCAAAAGCAACCGTACCGGTATTAGTACTCGATGACGGCACTGTGATTGATGAAAGTTTAGATATTATGATCTGGGCGCTGCATGAAAATGACCCGTTGAACTTACTTCACAGTGAACGCTCTGATGCTTATCCAGCCATGCTCGCCTTGATTGAAGTTCACGATACCGTGTTTACTTCAGCATTGAGTCAATACAAATATGCAGTGCGTTACCATTCCGATGACGAAATTGCGTTACGTAACCAATGCGCTGATTATGCCATGATGCTGGAATCTCGCTTAAGCCAACATGCCTACTTAATGGGTGATAAAGTTAGCCTAGCCGATTACGCTATTTTGCCGCTTATCCGCCAATTTGCGCGCGTTGATCGTCAATGGTATCTACAAGCGCCTTTACCGCATTTACGTGAGTGGTTAAACAAGCATTTACAAGATCAACGCTTTGCTAAAGCAATGGCAAAATACCCACAGTGGTTAGAAACTAATGAAGAGTTTTTATTTGGACAGGCCGATTAACCACAAAAAAGGGTAAGCATGATATTAATCATACTTACCCTTATCATCACTACCTGATCGCGATGTGCTCACGAGCTATTTATATCTACATTAGCGATATTAAAAAACGGTGATTAAGCGACACCTTTTACGATACTCACATCACTTACTTTCTTTTTCGCTTTATCCGCCTCTGCTTCAGCATCTTGTTCTGCTGCTTGCTCTGCTAATTCTGCGTCTAACATCGCTTCAACATAACCAGGTGAATGAGTTGTGCCAGAAATCAAACGGTACATTGCCGGGATCACCAGTAAAGTAACTAAAGTCGCAAATGCCATACCAAAGAACACCACGGTACCGACAGCAATACGACTTTCAGACCCCGCACCCGTCGATAGAATTAACGGTATAGAACCCGCTAACGTCGTGAATGCAGTCATCAAGATCGGACGTAGTCGTCGCGCTGACGCATCAATAATAGCTTGTTCAATGGCAATACCACGATCGCGTAACTGATTGGCAAATTCAACGATCAAAATACCATTTTTAGTCACCATACCAATCAGCATGATCATACCAATTTGGCTGTAAATATTCAGTCCGCCGCCCATGGCATACAAGCCTAAGAAACCACCAAATACCCCCATAGGTACGGTAAACATCACCACCATTGGGTTAATAAAGCTTTCAAACTGCGCCGCTAATACTAAATAAGCCACCAGCAAAGCCAAGCCAAAGACAATTAAAATACTGCTCTGATTTTCTTTAAAGTCCTTGGATTCGCCCGAATAAGCAATAGAAATATCACTTGGTAATGATTCCACCGACTGTGCATCTAAGAAATCCAATACTTCACCCAAGGTATAACCATCACCTATGCTGCCACTTAAGGTAATAGATTTTTGCTTATTATTGTGCGATAGACGACTTGCCGACGCCACTTCTTCAATCGTCGTTAAGGTATCTAAGGTAATCAAATCCCCCTTGGCGCTACGAATATAAATCTGGCTTAAATCATTCACGTTATTAAAGCTATTTTCATCACCACGTAAGTACACGTCATATTCTTCACCACGTTCGATATAACTGGTTTCGCTGCGTCCGCCCAACATGATCTCTAACGTTGTCGATACTTCATCAACACTGATACCAAGTTCACCTGCACGCTCTTTATCGATACTGACAACAAGTTCAGGGGTTTTCTCTGAGTAGTCTAGATCACCGCCAACGAGCACACCCGCTTCTTCAGCTTTGGCTTTCAGTAACTCCGCCCACTTTTCCAACTCGGAATAATCAGAGCCACCGAGTACAAATTGTACCGGATCACTCGAACCACCACGGAAACCAGGCATTAATGGACGAACCATCACATCAGGAATATCTTTCAAGGCTTTCGCAACCATACCCAATGCTTCAGCCGCACTCACATTACGATCAGCCCAATCTTCAAGCAGGATGATCACAAAGCCAGTTTGATCTCCGGCGCGACCACCAAATGCAGGTGCCTGAGTATTAAACGACTTAATAACACCCTGACCGACAAGCGGTAATAAGCGAGATTCAACGATATCCATATTCGCTGTCATACGGTTAAAACTGGTACCTTCCGCCCCTTTCACAAAGGCAAATAATACCCCGCGATCTTCTTGTGGTGATAACTGTGATGGTACTTGCTTCATCAACAAGAAACTCCCAACAACACAAGCAATAATAACCACAGGCGCAACTAATCTAAACTGCACAGCCTTAGCAACAATACCGCGATAACCGTTCTCTAAGCACTGGAATACCCCTTCCATCCACACACTGAAACGACTGGTTTTTTGCTCTGATTTTAACATTTTACTGGCAAGTACTGGCGTCAACGTCAACGCTATCACTGACGAGAAGATCACCGACATTGCGAGTAATACTGAGAACTCAGTAAATAACAGACCAACCATACCATCCATAAAGGAAATAGGCAGGAAGACCATCACTAATACCATGGTTGTCGCCACAACCGCAAAACCCACTTCGCGTGTGCCTTTATAGGCCGCTAATAATGGTTTTTCGCCTTGTTCAATATGATGGAAAATATTTTCGACTACCACAATCGCATCATCAACAACCAAACCAATGGATAAGATCAGTGCCATTAAGGTGATCAAGTTAATTGAAAAGCCAAAATAATAAGCGGCGATAAATGACGAAATCAAAGACACCGGCACAGTCACCGCGGGGATCAGTGTCGCCCGCGCTTGACCAATAAAGATGTACAGCACTAATACCACTAGGCCACCAGTAATAAAGAGCGTGCTATATACCTCTGAAATTGACTGGTCAATAAACACTGTTGAATCGTAATCGACCGCTAAGCTCATGCCTTTAGGTAAGAAGCCTTGCATCTTATCAACTTCTGCATGCACCGCTGACGCAACGTCGAGCGGGTTAGCATCTGATTGTGTCACCACACCTAAACTGAGATTAACGATACCATTACTTTTGTACGAAGAGCTTTCGTTTTCAGCGCCAACATAAACTTGGGCGACATCGCGTAAATACACAGGCGAACCGTCACTCGTGGTGCGCACAACCAGGTATTCAAAGTCTTGTGGTTCGGCATATAAACGCGCAGTACGTACTGACATCACCGTCGTATCGTTACGTACTTCACCACCGGGATTCTCGACATTTTCAGTTTTTAGCGCATCAATAATATCGCTGGTTGTAACGGCGCGACCGGCCATTAAATCAGGGAACAATTTAACGTACATCACCTGATATAAACCGCCGGATAAATCAACCGAGCTTACGCCCGAGATCAGACTAAAGCGATCTTCTAATACCCGCTGGGCATAATCCGTCAGCTGCGTACGATCCATTTCAGTCGAATTTAAATTAATATAAACCGAGGGCTCACCACTGCCATTATCTTTCGATACGATAGGATCGTCGGCTTCATCGGGTAAGCTGCGCTGTGCTTTGGCAACCGCGTCACGAATATCACTGACACCTTCGGTTAGATTCCAGCCCAAATCGAACGTCACTGTGATACGCGACATACCATTACGCGTCACCGATTTCACTTCATCGATACCACTAATACCAGTAATTTGATCTTCAATTATCGAGGTTATTTGGCTTTCCATGATCGATGCTGCAGCACCATCATAACGTGTCATCACGGTCACAACAGGACTTTCAACATCCGGCATTTCACGTACAGCAAGTTTACTAAACGACACGGCGCCAAAAACACACAACAATAAGCTGAGTACTATCGCGACAACCGGTCGTTTGACAGAAGTATCAGACAACCACATTAGTTAGTCTCCTGCTGGCCAGTTAAATCTTTCACTTGTAGTCCATTGCGCATATTAACCAGACCTTGGACAACAATACGATCGCCAATTTCTAAACCGTCTTCAATCAATACTTGATCAACAATACGCGCGCCAAGTGATACTTGTGTTCGAGTAACACGTTCATTGTCTCCCACCACATAGACAAAACGCTTAGTGCCTGAATATTCTAGCGCTTGCACTGGAATAATAGGTTCATTGATTGCAGGGAAAACCACACTTGATGACATCATCATGCCGGGCTTAAGGTGGTTATCTTTATTTTCAAAATTAACCCGCACACGCAAGTTGAGCGTTTCCGCGTTAATACGAGAATCAATTGCTACAACCTCGCCTTTAAACGATTGCCCATCCCAAGCACGACTGGTTGAAGTGACTGCCATCCCCGTAGATAGTTGCGATAAATAACGTTCCGGTACCGCGAGATCGAGCTGCATTGTCGATAAGTCATCCAGAGTAAGTAGCTCAGTACCAACAGAGACCATTTTACCACGGCTAAAATCGAGTAAGCCAACAGTGCCAGCAAACGGCGCCGTTAAATAATGATCATCCATATTAGCTTGTGCTGCAGCTAAACGCGCCTGCGCAATCGCAACGATCGCTGATTGTGCATATACTTCAGTTTGGGTGATAGCGTTACTTTTTACTAGTGTTGAATATTCATTTAGCTTACGTTTTTCGTCAGTATAATAAGCCTTCGCTTCTAGCAATGCTGCTTGTGCTTTACTGTCATCAAGTTGTACTAATAGCTGGCCAGCTTTCACCGTTTGATTAGCTTTGATCTTGATACTATCAACCTTGCCCGCGACTTCTGGCGCCACACTGACAAACTGCGTTGACTGTAACTTACCGATGAGTGAGATAGATTGTGAGACTTCATGGTATTGCACCGTTTCTGTATACACAGATACAACACGCTCAGGACCTTTTCCACCTTTAGCGCCTTTGGCCTGAACTGGGATCGTGTAACTCGAAAAACTAAACATCAGTGCGCTAATGATCGCAAGGGAAGTACGTTTATGCATTATATCTCTTCTATAAAAATGAGCGTGTCTTGCTATCATCCATGACTAGCGAGCCTAAAAATTTGATAGCTTATAATACCGTAAAAGGTAGAAGGAAATATGGAGAAAATGTGGAGATTAGGGTCAACTAGTGTAAATTTTGTCAGGATCAAGCAGATATCATAAAAACTATTATTTAACGATTAAAATACACAGCTTAAAGACTAATGGATATTTCTACCCAAGATTCAATCACACTAAGCTCGTCACAATTTGAATACACTAAAAAAATTACTTAATGCGTTAATATTCAAGCGAATATTCACACTCAAAAGATAACAAAATGAAACACAGTAGTAACGCGACCCAGGTATTTGATCAATGGATTCGAGGTTCGTTTGTTGATATCAATACCGAATTAGAAAGCCTCTACTGGCAACAAGAAGACAGAGATAATGTCGAGGGTATTGGCGAGGGGTTGAAACGTCAACTTGAATCAGAGGGACGCGCACTCATAAAAGTCTTACTTGCTGAAGGTAATACTAGCCAGAATTTCGATAACGCCTTTAATTTACTCGGCAGTGTCGGATTGTATATGGCCGCATGTCGTCGTCATGAATTAACAGAACCCGCACGAGAAACCCGCTCCCCCCTTATCGAAGCATCAGCGCTTGCCATGCACCTTGGACCAACAATAGGCATGGCACCACGCTTTTCTACCGCTCATTTAACCACCCATAATGTCGCTGAAAATGGTATCTATAAACGCTTTACCACCCTGCATGATGAAAGCTTATTTGTCGATTACAATACCCGCAGCATTTTGGCCTTTAAACGCGCCGCAGAAGCCCTAGAAAAAATACATGTCATGGGTGTCTCCCACCCACTTTGTTATGACTTATTACTGGCGGCCAAACAAGGACTGAGTGAGGTGATTGAATCAAACGCCATCTTATTCAGTGAACTCGATACGGATCGTTTCTTTCATTGTGTTCGCCCTTATTACAAACCTTATCGTGTCGGTACCCAGATTTATCGTGGTGCCAATGCTGGTGATTTCGCCGGCATCAATATCGTCGACATGTTGCTTGGCTTGTGCCGCGCGAATGAACCATTTTACTCACAAATGCTGGTTGATAAATTCACTTACATGATGCCAGAAGACCAGCAACTATTACGAAATTGCATGCAAGGTTCAAATCTAATGGATGACTTCCTTAGTCAGCAACATTATAAAAATCAAGCTTGGTACCAACGTAATTTAACCGTGTTTTTAGCAGTCTGTGAATTGCACGGCGCCACTGCTATTCAACACCATGACCAACTGGTGAATAAATATATCGCGCAACCCGCGAGCAAGGTGCAATCCCAGCACATGAACAAGTTAACGGCCAGTGGTCCGCCGTTACACGTATTACTGCGGTCATTAGAAAAGCTTCGAGATCTTCGTGCGGCGAATCCACGAAATGATATCGCAACCCGCTATCACGACATTCTCACGCTACAGGCGTCATTAAATTAGGCCTTGTGCCATTACCTTATCACCCGATGACACAAAGGGTCTCTTATGTATAAACATGATTTTTTACTCAAAGATAATATCTACCTTTTGAACCACTCTGTTGGCCGCCCCCTTAAAAGCACCGAACAGCAGTTCAAAAGCCACTTTCTCGATCATTGGCAAGATTCCCACAGCGAACCTTGGCCGCAATGGTTAAATGCGATCACGCGTTATCAAATGGCCTTGAGTAAACTCTTTAATGACGACGCCGATAATTTCTGTCCACAAGTGAATCTATCCAGCGCGCTCAGCAAAGTATTAATGTCAGTTGCACGTTTACAACAACCACATACCCAGATATTAATGAGTGAAAGTGATTTTCCAAGTATGGGATTTGTAATGCAACGGGCACTCGCAGATACAGCAACAATCACCTTTATTCCCAATAACCTAGATATCACCGACCCGCTCGTTTGGGCTGAGTATCTGCATGATCGTATTGACCTGGTTTTTATCAGTCATGCTTATTCTAATACCGGTCAACAAGCACCACTCGATGACATACTCACTCTTGCGCGGCAACATCAAGTATTGTCGATTGTCGACGTGGCCCAGTCAGCAGGTATTATACCGTTAGATTTAAGGGCAACACGACCAGACTTTATGATAGGTTCGTGTGTAAAATGGTTATGCGGGGGACCTGGGAGCAGTTATTTATGGGTTAATCCAGCGCAACTTGCACATTGCTTGCCTAAAGATGTCGGTTGGTTTTCACATCAACAGCCATTTGAGTTTAATATTCATCACTTTAAAGACCATCAAGGGGCATTGCGGTTTTGGGGTGGTACGCCCTCTATCATGCCCTATGTGATATCTGCAAATAGCATTGAATATTTTACCCAAATAGGGATTGATAAATTACGCCAACATAACCAAAGATTATTAACCATGCTGGCCGATGCCTTTCCATCCGCATTAGTTTCACCAGCACGAGAAACTCAACGTAATGGCACCGCAATTTTACATTTTGGCTCACAACAAGAAGCGGTATTATCAGCGTTAATAGCAGATAATATTAGCGTCGATAACCGCCAGCAAGGTATGCGAATATCACCGCATATTTATAATGATGAAACTGAAATACAGCAACTTATCGATCTGATCAAATCTGTATAAACTTGATCAGATAAACTAATCTTCCAGCACTAACAATAGTATTAAAAATAGTACTATCAAGCCTCTGTCGGTGACAAGACATGAGGCTTATTCGTCACAAACTGCTGGGCAATATGTAAGTAGTACGCTAAATCAGGGTGTTCTAACGCCAAATTTTTACCCAAATCATCAAATAAGCGAACTTGCAGGGCGTCTTTATAAAATGGCAGTTGCTCAAATTCGGCAATCTCTTGCGCATTCATTTGTCCACCTTGCACTGCGAGACTGTCTTGCGATGCTTGGCTGAGTTGACCATGATATTTAGGCTTAACGGCGCACAAGTAACGCTTTGCTTGCACATGTAGCGCAATGCCATCAATGATCTGTTTCGGGAAATATGGCGCTAAAAACTGAGCCCCAACATCTTCATGATAACCATCAATACCGTGCTCGGCGATATCTTCAGGCAGCTCTAAAATTAAGTGGCCAAAGTCATGTAATAAAGCCGCGGTAATGATCGCATCACTGCTATTTTTTTGCTCGGCATAATAAGCCGACTGCAGCATATGTTCACCCATAGAGATATGCTCACCATAAGCAACATGACCATTGTCTTCGAACTGCTGTTTAATAAACGCAATAATATCCATTATTTAGTCTCCATTTGATATTCTAAGGTCGTCTCTAATACGGCTAAGGTGCTTTTTAAAGAGTCAATATCAGCATAACAACCTTGCAGATGGCGAGCGCCTTCAGCAGCCACTTCACGACCATGTAAAATACGTTCATTATTAAAAATCATCAGTTCACCCGGCTTCAAAGTGCACAAGAATTTACATTCTTCACTGTGTAAAATACGGCTGAAATTTTGATAGGCTGCGTAAAACCCAGCCATCTCTGCAAACGGTAATTTAATTGCTTGAATAGAACGGTTATTTAAACGAATACGCTCAAGGCTGCCGTTATTATTTAATTCGATAATATAACCCGTGTGTTCAAGGTCCGTATCTGCATTCTTAAAACGGTAAGTCACTGGTGTCGAGGTTAATAACTGATACTGCTGCGGAAAGCGTTGTTGTAACAATTCCGCGGCGTAGAAGCCATCTGTTAAAGCCGTTACTCCGCCTTTTTCAGCACTGACGAGGCAATGTAAAAGCTGTAATGTCGGCACTGGATGACGATAAGCATTGTCGGTATGTAGGCTTAATGGTTTTGGGGTATAGGCTAAATTAACCGGATTTTCTTCCGCGATAACTTCGAAGTGACTACCGTAGTTGGTATCTCGCACAAAGCCGAATTGCTCGACGACCTTAAATAACTGCTTATCAACATTCGGCACGTCTTGTAAAAATGCGAGCCCAAATTGCTTCACAGCTGCTAACCAATCACGTTTAATATCCTGACGACTCAGTACATCAGGATAACCAAAAGTGATCGCTGGCGCGTCAAGTTTTCCATCCCATAAAACTGGCTGTTCGAGCGCTGCATTATTATTAGCATCTTGTTCATCATAATGCATGCTGCCTAAAAAAGTCTGACTATAACGGCTTTGATGGCCATCTTGCCAGGTAATAAATAGCTCACCACGTTCAATCCTCACTACTTCTGGTTGGATCGTTAAATCCAAATCAAGGATCTCTTGTAAGCGCTGGCCAGACGAATGTAAACATGCGCTACAACGGCAATTATCTTTTAACCAAAAGTAATGTAATGGCTGATTATTATAAACAAGGTGGGAATCGTGTAATGTAAGCATCGCGAGGTCCTGATATTCAAAGACAATTATAAAAAGACGATGCAGCAAGGTCATCATAATCCCCTGCGGCACCGGATTAACTCAAAGAGAGTTAAATTAACCTTTAGATTCTGATTTACTGTTAAACTTATCAGACCATTTAGTTAATACCGCGCTACGATCATTGGCCATTTTACCAAAGTCCATATCCACAATTGCATCTTCCACATTTGGATAATTTGCCACGGCGCCACTTACGTCTTTATGCCCAACAACTGGATAAATAGTGTTATACATCTTGTTGGCATCCAATGATAATGACCAATCAATCAGCTGTTTCGCCGCCGCTGAACTGTTATTTACAAGACCAACCGATTCCGTATCCCAACCAATACCCTTAGGTAAGATAAGATCAATCGGCGCACCTTTTGATTTCAATTTAGAACCACGGATCGCCACAGAAATTCCGATAACTGTTTCACCCATTGCTGACTGTACGCAAGGTTTAGACCCTGAATGAGTATAGTGGGCAATGTTTTTGTCCAATTTATCCATATAGGCCCAACCTTGTTGCTCACCCATACCTTGTAGCCAAGCTGTTACTTGGATATAACCGGTACCTGATGATCCCGGATTAGGCATCACTATATGACCTTTATAGACAGGATCTAACAGATCTTCCCACGTCTTCGGTTTTGGTAAACCAAGCTGCTTGGCAACGATGGTATTAAAACAAACCGTATTGAAAAATGCGTCATTACCAAACCAGGCTTTATTGTCTTCTGGATCAACCATGCTCGCTTTTATGCCATCAAGGTTTGCAGGCGTATAAGGCTTCACAATACCGCTATCTTTCAATAGTGCTAATGATGAACCAGCCAGCCCCCAGACCACATCCGCTTTGGCATTTTTGCCTTCAGCTAATAACTTTGCCGTCATGACACCTGTCGAATCTCGTACCCATTTAATATCAATATCAGAATGGCTTTCTTCAAAGGTATTTTTGAATAAGGCTAATAAGTCAGTTTCAAAAGAGGTGTAAACGATCAGCTCTTCTTTCGCAAATGCGTTAGAAGATACGCCAAGAATAACGGCAGCAGCAAGTAATGACTGTTTAACAAAGTGCATCAATAACATCCCTATTGATAGATTAAGTGATAACTATCTAAACATTAAATAGTGTATTTATGGTGCACATTCTAGGGGGGATATATGACAATTTTATGCTGTTAATATTTCGATCATGTGAAATATTAACAGCAGATGACGATTAACAACTAACAACTAACAACTAACAACTAGCTTAATTTAAAGAAATTCAAGATGGTTTTTTGTTCTTCCGATAAGCGCGCTAGTTCTTCACTCGCCTGATTACTCTGATCAATACCAGCCACATTTTGAGTCACCATATCTGAGGCTTGCATCACGTTAGCTGCAATATCTTGGGTCACTGCAGATTGTTCATGAGAGGCCGTTGATACCAGCGTGTTCATATCTGAAATCAGTGACACTGAATGAGAGATATCAGTAAAACAATGACTTACCGTTTGCGCAATCTCGCGTGACCCTTGGATCAACTCAACATTATTGTTCATATAGCTGTCCGCTTTTTCAGATTGTTCTTGCAGCTTAGTGATAATGTCCTGAATATTCACCGTTGATTCTTGTGTTTTCGCCGCTAATGCCCGCACTT
The DNA here is from genome assembly GCF_008931805.1 of Moritella marina ATCC 15381. GTDB lineage: Bacteria > Pseudomonadota > Gammaproteobacteria > Enterobacterales > Moritellaceae > Moritella > Moritella marina. Next base: position 2,916,704 of record NZ_CP044399.1, read on the forward strand.
CATCCGCAACAACAGCAAAACCACGGCCTTGCTCACCCGCTCGCGCAGCTTCAATCGCCGCATTCAGGGCTAATAAATTAGTTTGCTGTGAAATAGTATTAATGACATCAACAACGCTACCAATTTCAATCGAATACGCTCTCAACTGATTAACCATCAAGGTTGACTCTTGCACCGATACTTCAATGCGCTTAGTGATCGCATCTGATTCTTGTAGCGCATCGTTACCACGACTCACACTATCAATCGCATTACTGGCAGCATCTTCGGCATTACTGGCATTTAGACTGACTTCCGCTGCAGTACTCGACAGTTCATTCACGGCTGTCGCGACTTGCTCGATTTGTGCAATTTCATGTTGTGAATTGGTTGCGGCCTCCCCCATCACAGCGGCCAGTTCTACCGACGCCGATGATACATTGTCAGAAATAGCATGGGTTCGCTGCACTACATCTTGTAATTCATGTAGCAGGACGATCATACTGGCATAAATACCCGTGGTTTCTGTACCTGTTGTGCTCACAGCAGTTAAATCACCACGCGCCATTTTCTCCATTAAATTAGAAATATCTTCTGGTTCGCCACCAATTGGCGCATAAATATATTTAACAATGAAGAAGTAGAAAATAACGATAGCCACAATGACCGCGATGAATAAGAACATTAATGAACCAACGAGATTGGCATTACTCGCCGCATTAATATCTTTCCCATATTCATAGCTCGCCACGATCCAGTTACGAACCGACAGCTTGTTGGTGACAACAGAGACCATTTCGCCGTTAACTTCATATGTAAAACGACTAATACCTTGGTTTACCTGCTTATACTGTGGGCGAACTTGAAACATGTTCTTGCCTAGCAGCTGAGCATCTTTGCTCGACATGACATAACCGTCACTGCGATAAACAAAAATGTGGTTGTCATTAGTCAGCGAGGTAATAAAACCGGTAATATTATCTAAATTGATATCAATCGACAGTGCTGCTACAGTTTGATTATTATGATAAAGAGGCACAACCAAAGAAATGATATTTTGTTTGGTTAACGCATTTTGATAAGCTTCAGTGACAATTATTTTTTCATTATCATAGAAAATACGGCTGTACCATTCACGGTTAAGTGCTTTAGCATTGAAGTTAGCAACATAACCGCCGCCTTCAATTGCACGGCCATCTTTTAAGCCAATAAATATATTTTCAATACCATCAATGTTGTTAATAAAGTGACGGGTTTTCTGTACTGCACGTTCAACCGATATTGGTTCACCGTTATCACCAAACTCAAAAGAAACGGCGTTCAAAGCATCAAAATAACGCATTAATTTTTCATCTAATGCTTTTGCGATTAACCGCGATTGGCTATCCATTTTATCTTCATAGTTAGTGTGGCTAAAACTGTCGAAGGCGCTATAACCAAAAAAGGTAATAGCACCACAAATAGTAATTACTAAGGAAGCGAAAAAAACTAGGATTCTATACTTCAACGTCATAATATGCTCAGAACTGTAAATTAGCCGCGTATTCTATCTTAATAAAATCGCACTTATAGCATTATTTGACAATTAAATGCAAGACAACATAACGAACTAAACGTGATGTAAATCACGCTATATAAGTTTATATCCGTTTTTATAGATATAATGGTTTATGCCTTTAGCTTTATAGTTAAACAACTGTCATTAAAATTAAATAATAGAATGCTAATTTATGCGCTATTCAGCCAAAATAGAGCGTTAACATGACATCTACCGCTACAACAGCCAATCCGAATATAGATTCAAATTCAAATTCAAATAATGAACCTTATGCTGTATCTAATACTGCCCCTAACTATTTAAATCCTGATATCGCTTCTGACCTCGCGCTATTAGATATTCCTATTATTAAAGCTACGCCTGAAAGCCTAAAAGGCTATGGGTTCTTTGTTGACGAACCTGACACATTTGATATTGAGATCACGCGTTGGCCAGCACAAGGTTGGCGTAAAGTCGACGAAGATACTGGCGATGAAGGTGGTGTAACGGAAGGTACTTTTATCAGCTCTTGGAAAGGGGATTATTTATTTGGTCGTAATAAAGCCGTTGATGGCCATTATATTATCGGCTATAACCAGCGCCCTGAAATCGCGGTCGATAACCATAATGATAAACCCAGCCAACTGATTTTATGGCATGCCAATTACCATCCTGATGGCGGTCAAATGTTTTACCCTAAGTCTAATCAGCCCTTTTTATTACCGTTAGCCTTGCCTGGCGATGATGTGAAACCACAAGACTTTGTGTGCTTTTATTTCAATGGTGATCGCGGTGCCTATATTCATGCGAATATCTGGCACGAAGGCGTATTTGCTATTGAAGGAGAGCAAGAGTTTGCCGATAAACAAGGCGCTGTACACGCCCGCATATCGGTTGATTTTGGCAAAGAGTTTAACTGTTTATTACGTGTTGATTTAACGCAATTACCGACTTAATCACGGAAAAATAATAAGCCGTTATTTTATTAGCCATGATGTAACAGCTCACATTAACGATAAAGCGCGTCAACTTCACCATTTTTAATGCGCATATTGACTCGTAACAGAGCATGTTGGGCAATCGCCAATACGTCCTTCATGCTCGCATAACAACCTTTTTCATCCTCACCATAAGCAAAGAAGTTTAACGTCACTTGCAAACCCATACCGCCCGTATTCGGTTTATCACCCAGCGCTAAATAACAAGTTGGTGATTGTGATAAGCCAATCGCGCCCGCGTTAAAGCTCGGTTTCATCGATGATGCCATTGACTGGATATTATTCATTAACCAATCAATACTTTTTTCCTGACAATTCTCGGGGATATCGCGAAATAAAATCATCAATCGCGCACTGCATTTTTTGGCATACGGGTATTGTGGATCAGTATTATCTTCGAGCGGATTAAACGTACAATCATTACTTTCTAATAACGAGCTTGCACCATTTACCCATTCAATTAAACGATAAAACTGCTCAACAAAATCCCATGTTGTAAACGGCAATAGATCTTCTAGCGCACTGCGGATCAATTCAGGCTGTTGTTTAAAGTCCATATATACACTCGACTCATCGGTTACCATATTCGTCCATGGGTGAGATCTTAACGCTGAGTTATCAATTTGTTTGGAAATAAAAGCGTCCACAGTTGCAGCCTTTGTTAGTTATACATAATGATGAAGGGGAGATTTTAACAGTGTTCTATTTTAACCGTGAGCTATTTTAACCGTGAGCTAAGGATATATTAAAAGTTTTATCTGCTAATGTTTTTCCGTCAAGTTCAATCGTCATTCGCCAATCACCGCATTTATCCGCAATTGGTTCCCATACTGTGTCACCTAAATAAAACAGCCAATCGTTATTGGTCACATGTACCTCACCAGTAAATGGCGCGCGCACATTGCCCTCACTATCTAAAATACCTGGATGTGCAATACAAAAACGGATCTTCGCGCCACGGGCTTTTTTAATATTCACCACAAAGCCAAACTCGATATCAATTTCAGCAGGGATATCTGTCGTGAATTGTTGAATACTCGGTAAGTCTTTTGATTTACTCTGCCACTGGGAGTGAATGCCATAGGTTTGCATTTTAGTAACGGGTTTATATTTAGCCATCAAATTACCTCGAAATTCAGTATTTAACGTTATGAGATACACCATATAATACCGAGGGTAAGCTCAAGTGGGAAGATGTAAAAATGTACCTCCATTTATGTTCATCAAGTATGATAAGCTTTTAACCTTATAAATATCTTCATAATGTTGGAAGTGCTGATGGCAAAAGATCTTTTTACGACGCTTGACCTTAATTTATTGAAAATTTTTCAAATTATTTATCAAGAACGAAATTTAAGCCGAGCAGCAGAACGCATGCATGTAACCCAGCCAGCAGTGAGTAAAGCGCTTGCTAAATTACGCCACCATTTCGGTGATGAATTATTCATTCGCAGCTACCATGGATTATTACCGACAGACTTTGCTCAAAACCTTTATAAAAATTTAGGCCCCGCTATCAGCTCGGTGAGTGATGCGGTTAACTCTACGGTTGAATTCAAGCCTGAAGATTTATCAGGCCAATTAAGAATAAGCATATCGCCATTTCTTATTCATGCCATTGGTAATGCGCTTTATAACAACATTCATCAAGAAGCGCCTGACGTGCAATTGCTACTTTTAAACTGGTCTTCGAAAACATTAAGCCATATTCATAATAAAGAGATTGATTTAGGCCTAAATTACATCATCGACAATAGCTATAAAGACGTTGTCACTGAACGACTAGGAGAGGATAAATTTTCGATTTATGTAAGAAAGAACCATCCATTTACGAGTGAGTTTATTACTGGTGAGCAGTTATCTCAGCATCAGATCGTTACCGTTGTTAATGCTGATTGGAACTTTACTGAATCAATCGCAGAAATAGAATTAAAGAAGCGAGGCTTACCAGCCCATGTCACCCTACGCAGCGAGCTACCAAGTGTATTAGTTAATGAGGTGCTAAATAGTGACGCGATGTTCCCTAGTTCAAGCTTTTTAAATCATAACAAGTCCTCAAATCTAAGAAAAATCTCTCTCTCTAGCGAAGATGATATCGCTGCTTTTCCGGTTGTCAGTTACAGTCATAAACAACTACAAAACACTAAAAAACAAACCTGGTTACTTAATCATATTAAAGCTTTATTAAATAACTAAATGGAATAACTTACATTCCAACTTATTATTTCTACTTATAGCACTATCTCAATATACTTCTCTCATCAGCAGGAACGCTGCCTAAACAAGCATGGACATAACGCACATAACGCACATAACGCTCCATTATTGAGAGATTTAATTATGAAAAAACATATCCTAGCCGTAATCATCGCCAGCGCTGCTCTTGCTGGTTGCTCTTCAAATAGTTCTAAAAATGATACACCACCTCCACAAGAAGGCGTTGCAGACGTCATTTATAATGAAGATTTACATAGTGCTGCCATTATCGGTGATCAAGGTAATACCGCTATTATTATCGCAGATGGTAATGGCAATGCTGCAATTTCCCTTGATGGCCAAATCTTTACTATCCAAGGTGAAGATATTGTTAATGACCAAGGTGCCACTGTTGGCCAAATCAAGACTGAAAATGGGACGGCAACCGCTTACATTGGCGATACAGCTTATACATTGAACGTTGTTGATGGCCGCTTAGTTATCGACAGCACTGAGTTTGAACCGGATTTTGATGGTATTCGTGTTGGCGATGCAAAAATCTCATTCATTAGTGTGGAACATGACGGTACAGATACTTACTTAAACTTCTCTGTAAATGGAGTGCAACGCAGCGCTGTTATACATATCGACTCTGTAACAGGTGAATTTACCTTCTCTGGCGTAGGCTCTGCTAATGGTTTTTGGTTTAACGGTTACGTAACCGAGACTAATGAATATATTATTACCGGTTTTAAAGGTAACGATTTACCTAATCACGTAACTTGGTCTGCTGATGGTGGTTTTACAATAGTTAATGTGGACGCGGGCTGGGGAAACGATGCAAATCCTGATGATAATAAGCGGGCAATAAGCGTATCACTTGATGGTGATAACCTCGTTATTACCGTTGATGGTCAGTCAGTGACGACTGATTACACAGCAGCTGAAGATGGACGTGGTAATGTCACTATCTATGACCGACATGGTGCTATCAAAGGCGAAGGCCAAATCATTGATGGCCAACTGGTATTTGGTAATGGCATTGTTGTTGATGACCGCGGGAATATCACCATCCCAACGCAAGATGAGAATAGCAAAGAGGCGGCGCAGTTACCTGTAGTGAAACGACTGACTATAGAACAGAAAGATGAACTTAAAAATAGTATAAAAGCGCTCACCACAGAGCAACGTCAACAAATAAAACAAGCAGTAAAAACGCAGTTACAAACCCGCTCATAGCTAAATGATTGAGAGTGTTTTCAGGATAGATTCCCTCTCTGAATAATAAAAAGGAACTGTACATTATTTGCAGTTCCTTTTTGAGAGATATAAAGATGAAAAATATAACCTATTTATTTTTTCTAGTTTTTAGTGCTTTATTCTGTAGTAACACATTTGCCGAAACGCCATTATCAGACAAATATCGAGAACCCGATTTAAGCTTTAGCGCTTACAACATTGACGATAATTATTATGCGAGTTTCTCTGGTAGCATCAATGTCGATGAGCATATCGCCATTGATGCTACGCTTGATAGTAGCGGTTACCTTGAATTGGGCGTGGCATATGGCGACCTGATTTTTGATATCGCCTATGCAGAAGGTTACTTTAATTATGGTCGAACTGACACCACAGATATTTATACTATAGGTATGTTTGCAGGACTGCCTCTGAACGAAAACTTAATGATATTTGCAAACACAGCTTACGATTGGCGACGTACACAGGACAATATTGCTGGCGCTGGTAATTGGGGATTGTTTGATGAAGATGAATGGAAAAATACTTTGGGCGTAAGTTATTCAATACACCAATGGGTCTCGCTATCTTCAACTTATAGTATTGATTATTTAACTGACAGCCCAAATCAGGTGGACGATAATGTCGCAACGAGTTGGGATGCGACAATCACGTTCAATACGCCCTGGTTAAGTCCCTACGTTAAATACAGCAAAGGTAATTATCGAGTAACGCCAGAACAACAAAGAAAGTCACAAGATAACGTCGAAATAGGCCTTAATTTCAATTTTTGAGCCTCTTATACGCCCGACGTTATTTACCCTGTTTGTTCCAATCCACTTAAGAATATCGCGGTATTAAACGGTTTTTGCATAAAATAAACATCTGGATAATGCTCATTATCTACAATCTCGTTTTTATCATTAGCCGATAAAATAAAATACTGCGTTTTGGTTTCTGCTTGTATCGATTTCATTTTACCAATCAAATCGATGCCATTCATTTCATCGAGCCGATAATCAACGATAACCACATCTGGATCGCTATCTCTAAAGCGCATTAATGCATCTTTAGAATTATCCGCACACACAGTATTAAATTGCTCATCCTCTAACATGGCATTACATACCTCAAGGTTGAAGCTATTATCATCGACAATTAAAATGCGTTTGTCGGCATAATTACGCGGACTCAATGGTTCCGATAACACGTATTCCCCACATCGCAGTGGAAAATGTAGCATGATTTTAGTACCTTCATTTTCGACACTGTGTAACCTTAATTTACCACCAATCTGAGTCAGTAACTGATTGCAGGTATACAGTCCGAGACCAATACCTGATACTTTTTTCAATTGTGATTCAGGATCAAAAACAAAAGGATCGGTGAGTAGTTCTTTCGTTGATTGCGACATCCCCAGTCCGGTATCTTGGATTAGAACCCGTAAATACAACTCTCTATTTGCAGACGTGGGATCATTAAATACACGGCGTGAGCAAAGATCAACATGGCAACTAACCGCTTGGCCAGTACTGTATTTCAAGGCATTATTAATCATATTCGTGATCACTTGAAATAATTTAGAACTATCAACACTGATTGTTTTAGGTAATGTATCACTGACATGAAAGCCGAGTGTCTTACCCTCAGGTATACTCAATTTGTTATAATAGTCTTTGATATTATTGAAGTATTGCAACGTATTAATCGGGGCATTATTTAACATTAAGCCATCGGTCGCTGACTTACTGTAATTTAACGTGTTCTCTGCAACTGAATACAACAGATTTGCCGACCACAACATTTTATCAATCACCACACTGTGTTCATCACTTATTTTGGGCATATCCCTCAACATCTGGCTATAACCAAGTAGCGCATTGATCGGCGTTCTTATCTCATGATTGATGCTTGATACCATCGCGACATTAAATTTGTTCTCTCGCTCAATCCGATTAAAAAAATGCTTATTCATCAGCCTGAAATACAGCAATACAGATACCAATCCACAAGCTACCAATGTCGACAGCACAAAGAAGCAGTACTCCATCAGCCTTGACTCCGATACCTGGGATTCAATGGTAAGTAGGTAATGAAAATTATAACTTGGAATACTAATATCTAGTTCAGTCTCATGACGAAACAGGTCAAAGAACATGTTTTTTGGCTCAAGCACACAATTTTTATTTTCTTCCGTGAGTTGTGTACTGGAATATTTTAGGCAAGACCCCTTAAATTTATCGAGGCTAAATAACACGCTTTTCATTGGTATCGCGTAAAATAAATACGGCATATCAGGCTCATCAATCTCAAAGCCGATTAGTTGATAGTGAGGTAAAGAGCCCTTCAGCATCCCTTCTTTGTCGATACTCACAGTTAATTCAGCTAAATGCTCCACCACCTTAGCATTAGAAATATAAGCAACTGTCAATTTAGGCGTCAAAGTGAAAAATATCGCCTCTCTCTCACCTAATAACGCTTGGGTGAAAATTCTAAACTCAGTCTCTTGCACACCTTCTGATGCTGTAAAAAAAGAGTTTGTCGCATTCATAATCAGCCTGTGCTGCAAATAATTCTCTTCATTTAGCGCCATCAGCGTTGAGACATTAGTATCATGATTTTTTTTGAACTTGCTGATACTATAACTACTAAATACCGCCACGATCGCCAACGTAATCAACAGGCATGCACAAACATAATTGCGCAGATTAAACTTATAACTCATCTTTAATCGCTACAACTTGTGTGTAAATACTATCGACCGCACAAAATAATTTTTCGCGCGTCTGTATCGCATCAATTGGGGCATCAAAATCAAGCACCAGATAACGGCAAATACCTTTAAATTGATGTTTAAGTGTATTCATTTCATCTACGCTTTTAGCGTCTTTGCTTTGTGCACGCATAGACACTAACTCACGCATTAATGCTTGATATAAAGCCAGACGCCGCTGTTCACTATAGCGATTAAAAAACCTTTTTAAGTCAGTACCTATATCCATAAAATCAGCACTAGTTGTCATTAGCATTTACTTCTTGGTGCTCATAGCGATTAACCCAGTCTTGCAAATAACGTCCTTCCATTGGTGGGCTATATAAATAGCCTTGTGCTATATCACAGCCAAGATCATCTAGAATATTAAGCACGCTTTCCGTTTCAATACCTTCAGCGACAACATTCACCAACATTTTTTTGGCTAATGCGATAGTCGATTCAACAATAAGACGATGCTGCTCATTAGTATCTATATCGCACACAAAAGAGCGATCTATTTTAATTTCCTTAAAGGGGATGATATCTAGACGTTCATAGGTCGAATAGCTTTTACCAAAGTCATCCAATGATATACCAATATCATTAATAATCAGTCGTGCAATAGAGTTTAATACACTGTCTTGATTAATAATCGCTTGTGACTCTGTTAGCTCTAAGATCAGCTTTATCTGCGTATGCGCTTGCTTGTAGTGAATGATATAATCAGTCAAATCTTCACTCATCAAGTCTTCAGCTGTCACGTTAATCGATAATGTATAATCCATTAAATTGGTTTCATTTACCCAAAGCTTGAATGCTTTAGCGATAATGACTTTGGTAAACTCTACGTTTAACCCTGCGTTATAAATCAAAGGTAAAAATGTATCAGGGTAAATATAGCCATTTTCATCATACATTCTCGCTAATACTTCAAAGCCATTGATATTTTTACTTTTCATATCGACTTGAGGTTGAAAGCAAAGTAATACTTGTTCATCTTCAAGTAACTTACTGATATCATATTCAACAACATCATCCGGCGTTGCCAGGACAGGAATATTGCCTATCGTTTGTTGTAAACGTAGCGTTTCAGATAAGATCACATCGACATTAACTGGCTTTTCAAATACGCCGACTACATTCAACTTCAGGTTACAGGCAATACCACTAACCAGTTCAAGGGTGCGTTTATCTGATGAACTAATTACCGCCAATGGTATGTGAGAATAAAGAGGATTGACCGACAAAAAGTTAATCACTTCCATGCCATCACTTTGATTCATTTTCAAATCTAAAATGAGTAAATCGATATCACCTTCCATCTCAACGATGACTTCAATGCCTTCTTTTGCGTCCACAGCTTCGAAGCTCTGAAATGTCGAATTTAGCTCTCCCTCTACCGTACTTTCGATAAGGTCTGATTTTATCGCTTCTCTAATAAACGCTTGATCATCAACAATCAAAATATTCATCATTACTCCGCTATATCTCGATAGTCTTAGGTTGCATGTATTGCGTTGGTATAACAGAAAGCATCAACATATTTCGATTAGCCATGACTTCTGAACGACTCATTATAAATGAATAATTTTGTATCATTTTAGCTTGGTGCTCAATCGGTTTAACTTTAAACATCGGGATCTTCATTTGCATCAATTTTTGTTTCAACTTGTTATCACAAGTACTAAAACTCAAATATTCAATCGTATCATCCATCGCTAACTGATTTAAATAAATGGACATCATATGATTATCAATCTTTGCTGAAACGCCAAATGAGGAAAATACCACCAGCACATTCGCGCGATCTCGTTTAACCATATTTAGCAAATCAAGAATACCCGTTGTGCTATTCATAAATTCAAACAAGGCTTTACTATTTACTTTACAAAACAGGCAATGACCAACCAATTGACTCGCATTACAAAAAGCTGAAATTAAAGTCAGTTGCTTTAATACTTCAACAAATGAGCTTAGTTCATAAGCAGGTAATAAACGCGGATTACCTTCATATATTAAACAAAGCTTAAGGTATCGTTCAAAATGAACGTGTTCAAGGTCAATGAATTCGGTATGGTATTGCTCATCTTGGAAATAAGGGTGCGTAGTTTTATCATTCTTATCACCAATAGAAAACTGCATAGAGTGAATAGACTCTTCAACAAAATCAGCATCAGAACTGTAAATATTAAAAAGATTATCATCGAATATTTCAGCAATCTCAGCCTGTTTTGTTAACGAAGGTGTATTAATACCACGCTCCCAGCGACTGATGGAGATGGTATCTAAGCTATCAAAAGAATGACTTTTATCATTTAATAAAGCCCTTAAACCTTCCTGCGAAAGGTCATGTTCGGTTCGCACTTTTCTAAGAAAGCTAGAGAATACTTTCATAATTACTGCTTTTGGGTAAGCGTATTTTTTATATCCCATCTTCACTTCCATCTAGACCTAATACCGTCATAACAAACCTAATAATCGCCACTGTGCAACAGCCACCGCACTATAAGTCTAATGTAAAACCACCAAACAATATATTTTGAAATATATGTTTATGTAAACACTAATTCCACAGTAATAATTTTAATATTAATAAAAAAAATGCCTACGCCATAAATATATTTAACATCAAGACACTAGGCACATTTTTACAAATAGAAAAACTTATTACTCTAGTGGTAGAAATGACACCTCGTTATCATATTTGTTCAAATATGAAGCAATAAAAAAACGCAGCAATAGCGTATTTAACAATGATTAAACATGGAGTTTATTATATGAAAAAAACAATGTTAGCCTCGTTCGGCGCTTTAACCGTCGCAGCACTGGCACCGACTTTAGTTTTCGCACACGGTTATGTCGCAGGCGAGTTCCCTTCGCGGGTTAATTTATGTCACTCAACGAACGGATCAAAAAATGACTGTGCGAGTGCATCATATGATAGACAAAGTTTAGAAGCGCCTAAAGGATTTCCAACAACAGGGCCTGTAGATGGCAAGATCGCATCAGCGCAGAAAGGTGGTTCATTTGATGTGCTTGACCAACAATCATCAAATAAATGGTACAAAACCAAGATCCAAGCAGGTCAGAATGATTTCCATTGGTTTAGTACCGCCAACCATAAAACCACCGACTACGTTTACTACATCACAAAACCAGGTTGGGATCAAAATGCGCCACTGACTCGCGCGTCATTTGACTTGGCTAACCCTTTTTGTGTGATTAATATGGATGGTCAACAACCGCCAAAAGACCTAGGTGATGCACACTCATGTACAGTCCCAGAGCGAAGCGGTTATCAAGTTATCCTGTCAGTTTGGACTATCGATGATACAGCCAATGCATTTTACAATGTGATTGACGTGGAGTTTGAAGATGGTGTAACGCCACCACCATTACCAGATGTTTGGGAGCAAAGCACGACCATAGCACCAAAAGAAGATTTAGTTGCTGGCGATAAAGTGAAAGCGCGTTTCTTTGATTCATCAGTGGGTTCCTTCACCACCAACACCATCATTGAAATTAACTCAACGGCAAGTGGTCAACGCAATACTTGGTCTTACGACCTGGCGATGGCAATCAATGCTGAACAAACAGATGCTAAATCTGGCGTAAAGAGTAGTGATGACGTATTTACCCCTATTTATGGTAACAACCCTATCTACCTAAAAGCAGATTCAAACCTTAGCTCTGTTGAAATTGATATTGTTAAAGGTGATATACCTGTTGATGACAGCATCACCGTTGTCGGCTTAGAAAATGAATATGTAATCAACAACAATGCTGTAGAGGTTACTTTTAATATTGAAGCGGTTGGTAACTTAAATGTCACCAACACTGTCTTTGATGCAAATAATAAAGCCATTGGCTCGGCATCTGCTCACGTTAACGATACAGTGAAAAGCTTTACGATATCACTTGATGATGTAACAGCTGGCACCTTTAAATTGGTATCAGTGGCTAACTCTAATGATGATAGTAACTTATCACTACAAGAATCAAATAGCTTTAACATCGTCAATGCAGACGTTCCAGGTGATTGCCAAGATGTGCAAGCGGTTGATATCAGCAAACAATACAAACCAGGCGATAAAGTGTCTTATCAAGAGAATATCTATCAAGCAGAACGTTGGACAGATACAGGGATGACACCTGATCAGCCTTACTCTGGCTGGGTAATTGTTGGTCCATGTGCCTAGTTATTGCTAAGAGTTGTAACTAAGAGCTGTAATTAAGAGTTGTAACTAATAGTTGCGGCTAAGAGTAATGAAAGCAACCAAGCGATAATCTAAATCAAACAGCGTAAATCATATTTACGCTGTTTTTTTATCTGGGCAAAACAAGGAAAGCATATGAATCAATTCACGCATCAATTTGATCGCACCGCGAAGTATCTGCACTGGATTTCTGCACTGGTGATCTTATGGGCAAGTATATCGGGGTTATACATCGCTTTTTTCGAACTCACACCAAACATTAAAAAACATATTTTAAGTTTCAATGTATCGATAACAACGGTATTTATACCCTTATTTTGTTGGCGCATTTATCACCGACTAAAACAGGGTACCCCCGAAGCACACTCGGCAATGACTAGGTTAGAAATAAAACTGGCGCACATAGGCCACACCTTACTCTACATATTAGTGTCATTGGTGCTAGTCAGTGGGGTATTAATGATGAGCCATGATATTGCCGTATTTAGGTTATTTACTATTCCACAGCTAGTGCACGATCAATCCAGTATTCATTTTTTTGAAATTCTGCATTTATATACTTGCCGATTGTTAGCGTTATTAGTGTTGTGTCATTTAGCGGCATTATTAAAACATGAGGTGATGGGGAAACGTATTTTGAAGAGAATGATTTAATCATCGATGAGCAGATCAGTTAAGTTCGTTCCGCATTCAAGTTGAATGACGGAACGTGTAATAGCTATTTATTAGATGCGGTTGCGCTGAATTCGACTTCATCAATACAACACTCATCTTGTAAAAATCCAATAACCGCTTTTAACTTGTCATACTCAGCGACGCAATACAAAGTACGTCCTTCACGGCGCTGTGACAATAAACCAGCCGATGCTAAACTAGAAATATGGTGAGATAATGTAGAGCCAGGGATTGCTAATTGTTCTTGCAAACCACCCACGGCAATACCTTGATAACCCGCACGAATAATACTTTTAAAAATAGTTAAACGCGTCGGATGGCCAAGCTCTTTTAGCGCTTTAGCAATAATATCAATGTCCATTTATGTACCTCTTTTTATACAATCCATCTGTTTATAAAACAAATCTTTTTACAAACTATATTTCGATATTAACAGAAATATAATCAAAGAACCATCTTAGTACCAATAGATAACATTATAATCGTAGGCAGGTTCATCAATTTAATGAATGGTACCGATATTGTGATTACTGTTTATCGTTACTTTTAGCGCGAGTTTATCGCCAAGTTCTAGCATTAATGCATCAAGCCATTCATAACGTTTACGGTACATAGCGCGTTTACTGCGTTTTACATCTTCCGGTAACTTTCTGACTTCAAGCAGATCGAGTTGGTATAGGTATTTACTATACTTCGTCGCCCCTAATGATTCCCAGTGGCCGTTATAATTAGTTTTTAACTTGTCATCAGCATAACGTTTAGAACTATAAATATGCCCTTCATTAGTCACTAACAAAAGCAATTTAACGTCCCAAACATTGGCAATAATGGTCAGTATCTTAACCATCAAATCTTTAGGTCTCTGCCCAAAGTGTTGTTTAGTAAAGCATTTGATTCTATCATTGATTTCAGGCGTGCTTTTCGGCCCTTGCAGACTACCGACAGTGATAGTACGTCCCTTAATCGGATCATCATACACACTGAACGTAATAGAATAAAAAATATTGCCACTTGGGTCCAGCAGCTTCATGCACAAATCACCTTCTTTATGATTTGAAGCAAAATAGCTTAAGGTCACACTGTATTCGTCTTCACCCACCGTAAATCGAGATACTTCAATGCCCTGCGTTGTGTTGTAAATAGCAAGACCTGTTTGCGTCGGTAAGCACTCGCTAATAAAACGATAATGCCCAATGACTAATTGAGTTCTACTTGCAATACCATGACCAACATGCAAATAAGGACGAAACGTTTTTCCTAAAAAACGCACATCTTGTTGCAATAACATTTGGAGAAAGGGAGCATTAATACCACGTTGAAATTGACGAAAATACGGATAATGCATCATAGCTCTGAATACAAATTTAGATCGGTATTTTTTTTGTTTCTGTTGCATTTTCACATTAGAACACGGACTTTCGTTCAAATCTGGATAGGCAAGCCAACTTAACTCTCGGATACTCTTGCTGTGCATTGTTGATACCTTAATTATGGACACTACTCACTCAATATTACAGTCCCATCACACCAAGTACGATGGCTCGACTAACGGGATTAATGACTGAAATAAAACAAACTAGTGGTCATATATACACCCAAAATACCGGATGGAAAACAAAAGAACTGTAAGAGAATGTCAGTAATCTATCGTTCGTAAAGGTATTTGCGGTGCAAATTTAAGGTTATATTTTAATTGTTCAGCTCAAATCCATTGAATAGCGTTTAAGTAATTCCATCGGCACAATCTCTAATGCTTTAATGTGTGTTCTTTGTAAGTATACTCTCGGCGCCATGTTCTCTTCCAATGCTTGTAACCAGCGCATCGCACACAAGCACCAGCGATCACCCGCGCGTAAACCAGGAAAGCCAGCTTCCGGTACCGCAGTTGATAAATCATTGCCTTTAAAACGTGAGTATTCTAAAAATTCAACAGACACTTCAATACATACAGTATGCGAACCTGCGTCTTGGCTGCAGGTATTACAGGCGCCATCGCGATAGAAACCAGTGATAGGGTCCTCGCCGCATAGCGCTAACTTTTCCCCAAATACATTAACTGAATCATACATTTCCATGTGTTATATCTCCACGTTCCATTGTTACGTCTATTATGACTAAATTGATGAGCATAACGTAAAGTGCACTCAAGTTGATTAACACTAGCACTTATTATTTTCACCGTCTATGCAGCTAATATAATCAGATAATTAGGCTTCCATTCGCAATCACGTATAATGATTTTTAACGCGTTATCTCACTGAGATACTATTCACAGCATAGGAAGATCATGGAACTCATTTATAACGGCCCTGTCGATGGCCCATTATTTTTATTTGCGCACGGCGCCGGTGCACCAGCGACGTCTGATGTAATGGAAACGATTGCGAAAGGACTCGCGCAACAAGGCATTAGGGTGGCACGTTTCAATTTTCCTTACATGCAACAACGTGTTGATAATGGCACGCGTCGCCCACCAGAGCGCGCGCCAAAACTTATCGCTCAACTTCAACAATTGATTGCCAGTATTGACCAGCCCATGGTCATTGGCGGTAAATCAATGGGTGGGCGCATGGCTACATTAGTCGCCTCCGATGCAAGCACAGATGCATTAACGGTTAACGCAAAAATAAAAGGCATCGCCTGTTTAGGTTTTCCTTTTCATCCAGCCAATAAACCGGAATCACTGCGTACCGAACATTTTCCATTGATCCAGCAACCCGTTTTTATCGCCCAAGGCGATCGCGATAAGTTAGGAACAAAAGAAGAAGTAGCCAGTTATGGTTTACCAGAAGATATTGAATTCTTGTGGTTAACAGACGGTGATCATGATTTAAAACCACGCGTTAAAAGTGGCTTTACCCATCAAGCACATTTACAAACAACAATCGATAATATGGCCTTGTTTATCAAGCAAGCATTGCTATAACTGACTCGTTGATAGCCTAATCAGAAATAACAGCGCAGGTATCATATTTAACTCGGTTCATTGATATTTGCGTTTTAAAATTTTTCATATTCGCTTCACTGTATAAATAACGCTGGCAGAAGGTTTCATAGTCAGGCATATTTGCGACAGTCACCAATAACACAAAATCAATGTCGCCCGTGACTTGATAACACTCCCTTACCTCAGAAGCCGTACGAATACGTTTAATAAATCCATCATTCAAATCTAAACGGTCTCGCTCCATTTCAACATTAACAATCATGTGTAAACACGCGCGAGTTTATTTTGATCTAACAGTACGACTTGGCTAGCAATGACACCTGCACTTTTTAATTTTTTCACTCGTTTAAAACAGGCCGGTGGAGACAGACCAACCAGTGAGGCTAATTGTAAGTTACTCACCGAAGCATCATGTTGTAGCTGGCGTAATATTGCTTTATCCAGTCGATCGAGAAACATAATTAACTAAACCACTGAAAATAAGAAATTTATATAAACACTTGTACGTTAACTTTGAAATTATTTCTAGTCAGTTGAATATAATTAGTTACATCAAACAGCATTATTTATTAGCCATATCAATTTCATCTAGCAGCTAGGAAGCAAACACATGTTCACGACCTTAAAATCATTATTTCTCGATGTCTGGCGCGTTTATCTCACATTACTTAAAGTGATGGTGCCAGCACTTATTATCGTCAAAATATTAGACATGATCGGCGGTACGCAATGGTTAGCCAAACTACTCGCGCCGTTAATGAGCCAAGTTGGCTTACCGGAAGAAATGGGCTTGGTATGGGCAACCGCTATGCTTACCAACATCTATACTGGTATGGCGGTCTATTTTGATTTAGCGGGTGATAGTCCATTAACCGTGGCGCAAGTATCAGTGCTAGGCATAATGATGTTACTGGCTCACGCCTTACCCGTGGAAGGCGCGGTAGCTAAATTATCGGGTGTCTCTTGGCGTGTCACCCTGCCTTTGCGTATTGGCGGTGGTTTTATCCTCGGGATGATCGCGAATCAAGTCTATCAATTAGGTAATTGGCAACAACAGCCTGCGGTCATTGTTTGGCAACCGACGCCTGCGTCTTCAAGTTTATTTGATTGGACTATGGCGCAACTCAGCATGCTATTTTCTATCTTCTTTATTATTGCCGCGTTAATGATATTACTGCGGTTATTAAAATGGTGTGGTATCGAAAAACTGATGCAAACCTTGTTATCTCCGTTTTTAAAAGCGTTAACCATAGGTAAGGAAACCACCAATGTCTGTGTCATCGGCTTAGTACTAGGGCTTAGTTTTGGCGCGGGATTATTAATTGATGAAGCGCGTACAGGAAGAATCAGTAAGCGTGATATTTTCCTCGCCGTGTGCTTTTTAGGATTAACCCACAGCATCATTGAAGATACTATTTTGATTTTATTATTGGGAGCTGATCTGATAGCTATTTTATGGGGACGTCTGCTGTTTAGCTTTGTTGTTATTGCTATTTTAGCCCGTTGTATCAAACAGGACTCTCATGCAATACATCAATCAGAACAGCCACCCAAAGCGCTATCCTGATTGCGTACTAAAACCGGTGAATAACGATGTCTAACAGCGCTTTATTCAATACAAATTAATTTATCATTACGCTTAGATAAATTTTTAAATGACGCCATCATATTTGCTTTTTTCACGAATTGCTTCGGTGGCGTAATAACTTGTAATCGATAATCACTTGCCGTGCCTTTATTATCAACAAGGGCATTATTTACATCAACAGGCGTGACGATAACGACTTTTAACTCCGGTGCGCGAGCCAGAATACTCGCCGCGGTTCCCAAGCCATTCTCGGTATGGAACTTACCCGCAATGTGCAGCACTTGTTTATCCGGATACTCAACGAGATAGTTAACAATGCTCTCGGCCATGGTTTCATCCCACGTCACCTGCGAGGCAAACTTATTCTCATTTTGGCTTTCGTCGCCATGATGCATCGACGCCATAAAATGGGTTTTATACGGCGAGTCTTGCGTATTAATATTTTCAGCTAACCAAGCGCGTTCATCTGCTGGGAGTTTATCAACGTAACTAATGCCTTCCTTGCTGATACAGCGGATAATATTCTTAGGTGCATTGGCAGCAATAATATCAATGCTGTTAACCTTTGCCAGTTCGACTAATGGACGATAATCACTGCTGTAATTTGGCCATGCATTACCTTGTTTTATTAATGCTCCCTCGCCTATCTCGCCAGCTAAGTAAGTATTAACAACGGCTTGATTATCACGAGTGAACTGCTCCATTGATAATGTCACATCATCACCAGCCACAAGCATGGCTTGTAATAACTCGGTTTGAAAACGGTGAATTCCGGTATGCGTGTGCCACTCACCCACCAGCACGACATCAGCATCTTTAATCTGAGCAACAAAATCAGCTACATTCATGTCCTGACCAGATGGAGACTGTAAATTATAATCAAAATAAGTTGTCACTTCCGGTTTGACCGTCTCTGTTGAAGGTTGTTGTGAAGTCGGATATACACTGCAACCAGCCAGTGCAGAGACCATAAAAATACTCATGACACTAGGTTTATAATTTTTTAGTACTGATAACGATGGGGACAATAACTGCGGAAAAGTAAACATATAACATCCTAATAATAACGACCATCAATAGTAATACATCTCATTTGCAATAACACTATTTATTATAACAGCTTATGCAAGCCTTTACTTTAAACAGTGCTTCGCTGCAACCATCACGCTATTAACACGACTCGGCATAAATTTATTCAAGTGCACACCAAGATACAGGGTCTCCGTAACCGGGGTGTTAAGGTAGTGGATCTTCACTTGCTCTGGATGAGGAAAAGCCGCCACCGCATGTGCAGGTAATACCGTAAAACCCAGTCCCATCGCCACAGGCTCTAAAATCAGACTGATTTGATTCGAGAATCCAGCCTTCTTAAACTGATTATAATGTTTAAATTCTGAGAAATTAGCCCCAAGCAGCAAACTTGAGTGGAATGCACCATCAGGATGATCGATAAAACCGAGTTGCATGAGTGCTTGCCAACTTGGTTCTTCGATATTGGCTGGAGTAACTAACAACAGCGCTTCTTCCGCTATCGGTTTCAAACTCACTTCCGCTAATGTCGATGAACTGGTCATAAAACCAATATCGACCGTATGTTCAGCAATGGCTTTTTCTATCGTGGCATTAGGTGCAAAACGATAATCAATCACCAACTTAGGATACTGCACTTGTAACGTCAGCAAATAACGATACAGTTTCAAACCTATACTGCCGGGAGACATCACTCTGACGACCCCTTCAAAAGCCGGATCCGTTGTCACTCGTTGCTCAAGCTCAGATAATGAATTAATGATCTGCTTACCTTCAGTATATAACCGTTGCCCCGCATCCGTCAGGGTAAACTGCTTACCTTCACGAATAAGCAAGTCTTGCTCTAACTGCTCCTCTAGCTTGCGGATATGTTGACTTATACCCGATTGGGTCATGTTCAAGCGCTCAGCACTACGGGTGAAATGGCCGATTTCCACCAGCGTACAAAAGCTGCGGAGTAACATAGGGTTTATCATTAATTTTTATACTCAAATTTATTTTAGTTGATAACTATACTTGATTATTATAGGTAATGATTGGCCATTTGTATTCTGTTTACATTTTCAAAGAAAAAGAAATGTTGAAAAACCTATACCCACACCATTTATCCTGCGCAGGTATTTCAGATTTGTTTATTGCAAGTTCATCTATTACAAATTAAAGCATCGCGGCTTGCGCAGTAGGGCGATGTCTAGGTGTAACGATAAGGTTAGTTGCTAGTGAGCCAGGTAGTTTGATTGTCAGCGTAATAATAAGCGAGATAACTAACAGCCCTAACATAAGATAGAAAGTCGCTGCGAATCCACCAAACACCGACGCGACAATAGAACCAATAATACTGCCAAGCCCAAAACCAAGATAAATAAGGCCGTAATTCTTAGTTAGATTGTTTAAGCCAAAGAAATCACTGATCAATGATGGGTATACGGTGATCGTACCACCGAAACTAAAGGCGATGCATACCACAGCAAAGTAGAAACTGAACATGCTTTGCTGTGCAAAAAGTAATGCTGAAACACCCGCTAAACAGATAAATAATGCAATCGCGATCACTTTAATACAGCTAATACGATCAGACAGTACCCCGAGAACTAAACGGCCACTTAGATTGGCAACCGCAATAAGCGCAACCGAACTTGCAGCAATGGCTACAGGTAAATGCACATAACTCTCACCGATATCTTTGGCAACGCCAATCACGTACAAGCCGCTCATGCACACAGTTAAAAAGACTAAGGCTAACATCCAAAACTGTGAACTTCTCACTGCTTCTGCTAGCGTGTAATCACGCACTGGCGTTACTGCTGCGGCTGTCGATTGGGGTGCTTGCTTCGGCGCATCTTTCATCATCAAACCACCAATAATAACCATGACCATAGCAATCAAACCCCAAGTACTAAAGGTATTTTCTAAGCCACTGTTAGTAAGGAAATACATGTTGATGTATTTAAAACCAAGACTACCTAAACCATATGCACCAATCGCACACGCAGAGACCAAACCTTTACGTTCAGGAAAGAGTTTCACGCAGTTAGATAATGTCATCAGGTAGCCAGTACCATCAGCAAAACCAACTAACAAACCAGCGAAGATATACAGTAAAATAAGATTAGATGCATAGGCAGTTAGCGTTAAACTCGCACCCAGTAATAAACCTGCACAAATAGTCACTTTACGCACACCGAAACGCTCTTGTAGTTTGCCCGATAATGATGAAGCAATGGCTAACGACAAACTTAAAATACCAAAAGAAAAAGCCACGCGGCTAACTGGCACTGATAACTTGTCTGCCAGTTGTGAATTAAAGAGACTCCACGTATATACCGACCCTAACGCAAATTGGGTGATGATAGTACCAAGCAAGGTTAATAGTCGGTCTCGGTTTGATATTTGAGTCGTCATAAGTAAATCTCCAACGAAGTTAAAAGCATGAAGGCGGCTGTTATGCACGCCTTGTTAAGCCACTAAAATACGGGGTCCGCAGGAGATAACAAGAGGCGGAAAACAATAAAAAATGAGATGCACTAAGTACAGCATGAGGTGCAATATAACGGCATGAATTACAATTTCATTAATTCACGAAATGCTTTTATATTGCTGCGACTGACAGGTATTTCGCTGCCAATATCATGCACTTTTAGCTGATAGGTACAATTCACCCAAGGGATGATCTCTTGGATTTTATCTGTGTTGACACAGTAAGATCGATGAGTGCGAAAGAAATGCTGCTGAGGTAAACGATTAATTAATTCACTCATGGTAAAAGGCACAATAAAGGCGTCATCTTTGGTGAACACACTAGTCACTTTTTCATTCGCCATAGCATAATAAATATCATCAATGGCAGTAACAAAAATGCGATTATCCTTAATCAGGTTAATGGTTTTAGCCTTAATTTCTTCTGGAGGTTGTGTTTGGGCTACTTGCGTCGCTTCTAATTTAGCTAATAATCCGACAATGCGTTTTTCATTTAGTGGTTTTAACAAATAATCAAAGGCTTCGAGTTCAAAAGCATCCACCGCAAACTCTTTATATGCCGTGGTAAAAACGATGTGCGGTTTTTCCGAAAATTGATGAATATTACGCGCCAACAACATACCATCGATTGACGGTACATTAATATCTAAAAAAGCGATATCAACCTTATGCGCTTGTAAATATTTAAAGGCTTCCAAACCATCATCAAAGGTCGCAACAATCTCGATATTACTATGGCGTTCAATTAAATACGTCAACTCTTCCCTTGCTAAATATTCATCTTCTACGATCAGGGCTTTCAACATGTTATTAGCTTTCCTTTCTATTCTTTTAACTCAATTCAATTCATTGACGTAAAATACGATTTCCGTACCTTGCTCAAGACGTTTGATGTGTAACCCCTCGCCATACAATAATAAGATCCGCTGGTGCACATTCACCAAACCAATATGATGACTTTCCATCGTGCCGTTATAGAGCTTATCGATGACATTTTGGCTGATGCCGACACCTGTATTTTGAATGGTAATTTTAAACCGTTGGCCATCGCGTTTTACCGCAATATTGACCCGACCAGGCTGGCGAAAAGGTTGAATACCATGCTGAATGGCATTCTCTACCAAAGGCTGGATCAGTAAACAAGGGATCGTCGGATGCACATCATCGACATCAAAGGTTACTTCCAGCTTGTTCCCAAAGCGGGCTTGCTCAATCGCGACATAATCTCTGACTTGCTGTAACTCTTCTTGGATGTCGATAAAGTCATTATTACGTTCGAGGTTATAGCGAAGGAAATCGGCTAAATTAGCAATCAATTGCCGAGCTTTATCAGGATTAATACGCACCAACGTCGAAATAGCATTCAATGCATTAAATAAAAAGTGCGGGTTAATTTTACTTTGTAATGCAGACAGCTCGGCTTTACTGGTCATGGTCTTCAATTGCTCTAAACGTGATACTTCCATCTGCGTAGAAATCAATTGCGATAAGCCGATAGCCATTTCACGTAATGACGGTCGAATATGGTGAGGTTGGCGATAAAATATTTTTAAAGTACCGCTAACGGCACCGCTTTCCCACAAGGGAATAATTAACAGTGAATGAAAGCCGTGTACATTGAGGTTATTACTGATGATTTGTTCGCCGCTGTTCACCGCCTGCTGAGTCATCTCACTGATCTGGTGATAAGTATCTAAGTAATCTTTTTGGCCGATACCAACATAAGCTAATACGTCTTTGACATCGGTAATAGCGACCGCATCAGCATGGGTTTCTGCACGAATAATACTGCATACTTTAGTCAGTGAATCACGATTGTTTTTACGAAAATAAGGTAAGGTTTTATTGGCAATATCAAGCGCAAGTTTTGCTTGTTTGGCGGCGATTAAATCTTTTTCATCATCTAAATCTTGCACCAGTTTGATAATCAAACCAATGCACACCGCGCCACCAATCATCGGCACGCTAATGTGTTTAACTATCGTGTAAGCAAGTTCCTTATCTTCAGATAGCACGACAATTAAAATCATGGTCAGAATCTCGCAAAACATACCAGCAATTATGCCCCATTTTGCATACGATTTTTTGTGACAGCGAAAATGGATCCAAGTTGCTAATAGTCCGGCAATGGTACTGGAAATTAAACAAGCTACCGATGTTGGTCCGTCCATGTCGATAATATAACGGTGCACACCCGAGATTATGCCCGCAGGAATCGCGACCCAAGGGCCAAAGATGATACCACCAGACAAAACTGCAATAATACGCACGTTAATCAATGAGCCTTCGACATTGACCCCCGTGTAGTTACTAAAGAGTGCAAATAGAATGAACAGTACCGAAATGAGGGCGGTTTCAACCGGATGTCGTTGGGTTTTTATAACGATGTGCTGGAATAAATTGGTGCGCGTTAAGAAGAATAATGCCATTAGCATCAATGCCGCACGCTCAAAGACTGCCAGCAGCATCATAAATTGTTCAGTGTACACAGAGAAAAGCCTTAATGTCGTCGAATAGAAGGTATTTACACTTTTATTCTACGCTCGACATCTCGCTAACTCTATTAATTGTTTGATTTAAAACATTATGTGCTTAACTATATTAAAAATACTTCTAGCTCAGTCAAAAGCATGACCATTATCATCACTACGATAATACTTTTAACAGCTAAACGAGTTCACTTCACTATCCGTTAAATAACGCCACTGCCCGACTTCAATATCTAGCTGTATTGCGCCAATGCTTTCGCGATGTAAACTCACCACTCGATTACCGACAGCCGCAAACATACGCTTTACTTGATGGAACTTACCTTCGGTAATAGTCAGTAATACTTCTTTTGGTGTCACTATCTCTAATATCGCCGGGCGTGTTAATTGCTGCTCGCCTTGTAATTGCACGCCATGGGTAAATTTAGCCGCGACATCATCATTAATGGGGCGTGATAATCCAACCCGATAAACCTTTTGGCAATGTTGACTGGGGGTAATAATATTAAATGACCAACGACCATCATCTGTCACTAATACTAACCCGGTCGTGTCGGCATCCAAGCGCCCTGCAACATGCAGTTCCGATGCATTTTCGACATCAATATAATTAAATAATGACGGGTAAGCTTCATCAATATTAGAACAAATAGTATCGGCTGGTTTGTGCATGAGAATATAACGCGACTTTCTTGCCGTTAGCACTTCACCTTTTAAGGATATGTGATTATCTTCATGCACCTGCGTAGCGACATCAACAATAACAACATGATTAACCACAACGTGACCATCACAGATCATCGCCGTTGCTTGTGCTCGGCTTAGTGCGGTACTTTTACAAACAAACTTATCCAGGCGCATTTATAACTGGCCTACCAATTTATAAGACACCACGTATAACTGCTCAATGCCAGGGTAAATATCTTGGATCACAGCTTTCAGCACAGCTAATGTCATGTTTTCTTGTTCGGCATGAAAATCAGCTAACTCGGTAAATAAAATAGGCTCTACAGACAGGATCGTTAATCGACAAAATTCACGTCCGCCTTCCAGCGTAGAAACCGTTACAGTCGAGCCCGGGACATAGTTATTTTCAGATTCATCACGAATGGTAATGGTTTTTTTACCGCTAAGAATATCGGTCTCGAAGCGTTCGAAGAAGGTCATGGTGGTTGGTTGTGTCATGCGGGTTTCTATTATAAAGATATGAGGTCGGTATTATATCCTATTTTCAATCCGGTACGACCCACAATAAAATAGGGTGATTGTTATCACCCTATTTTAATTCTCAATCTTAAACTCTCAGCCCTAAACTATTAACTATTAACTATTAACTATAGCTGGCTCTGAGTTAAGCCATTTGCTAAGTCGGCTAAGATGTCATCTATATCTTCAATACCAACAGAAATTCTGACCAGTGAATTGGTAATCCCAGCAGCAAGACGAGCACTTTCTTCCATGCCAGCATGGGTCATGGTCGCAGGATGAGAAATAAGGCTTTCTACACCACCTAATGACTGCGCTAACGTAAACAACTCTAGATTAGCAAATAATTTTTTAACTGCAGCTTCGCCACCTTTAACATCAAAACTGAGCATAGCGCCAAAACCCGCCTGCTGCTTTTTCGCAATATCATGGCCTGGGTGATCTTCAAAACCTGGAAAATACACGCTATCAATAGCACCATTAGATTTTAAAAAGCTCGCCACTTGCAACGCATTTTCTTGGTGCTGCTTCATTCTAATAGGCAACGTTTTTAGGCCTCGTAACGCTAAAAAGCTATCAAAAGCGCTACCAGTTATACCAATGCAGTTTGCCCACCAAGCGAGCTCTTCACCAAGGGCTTGTTCTTTTGTTACTAACACACCACCAACCACATCACTGTGGCCATTAATGTATTTCGTCGTCGAGTGAAAAACAATATCAGCACCTAACCCTAACGGCTGTTGTAATGCCGGAGAAAGGAAGGTGTTATCTACCGCCACTAAAGCGCCAACCTCGTGGCATGCTTTAGTCACCGCCTCAATATCAACTAAGCGTAACAATGGGTTGCTTGGGCTTTCGAGTAGCACTAACTTAGGTTTTTCAGCTAACGCTTTCGCCAATGCGACTTGATCGTTTTGATCAACAACAATAAGTTTAAATTGACCACGTTTAGCTAAATGAGTAAATAAACGGAAACTGCCGCCATAACAATCATGAGGAATAACCACTAAGTCATCTGTGGATAATAATTGACAGAGAAGATGCACAGCTGACATACCGGTACTGGTAACAATGCCCACGCTACCTTGCTCTAAATCAGCAACCGCTTGTGCAAACGTCGCTCTCGTTGGATTTCCCGTACGAGAATAGTCAAACTGGCGTTTATCATTAAAGCCTTTTAATGAATAAGTACTTGATAAATGAATAGGAGCAACGACTGCACCATGATGCTCATCGGTATTAATCCCTGCTCTCACTGCCGCTGTAGTGATATTTTTTATCTTGGCATTTGACATACTATTTCCTTGTATTCGACAACCGTGGTCATAATTATATTCAACAACCACCATGGATGGCCGAACCGCTGGACTTCCAGACAGCCACAACACTAAGCGTTATACATATTTTGGTCAAGGTGTTTTTAACATAAGTGGAATAAACAGCATTCTCGTCAGGTTTCAAATGTATTTTATACCAATTCCTATAAATAACTGTGCAGAAAAATACTATTGCTATCGCAAACATACATGGCCATGGATGGCCTTGTCTAAGCGAACAGGGATGTCTTGAGCGGTTTGCAGGAGCAATAGCATTTTGATCACTTAATTTTCGGAATTGCTATTAGTACCATTATGCCGTGGTAGTCGGCACTGGGAATATCTTGTCATACGCTAAATTATAACCATAAGCATAAAACAAATAGAACACCACCATACCTATATCAAGCAGGAATGCATCCCATAAACTTAAATCTAAGAACCAAGCCATAAACGGAATAGTTAAAAACAGTAAACCACCTTCAAAACCTATGCTATGAACAATACGGATCAGGGTAGTTTTCGTCACGGTTCCCATTTTTTTCAACATGTATTTATCAAAACCTATGTTATAAACATAATTCCAGCCCGTCGCGACAACCGAGAACAATACCCCCATGGCACCGACGTGACCCAGCTCAAAACCCAGTTGGCTTAACACGCCCATAATTGCCACTAAGCCAATTATCTCAAATAAAATAGCATGTCTAATACGGTCTAATCTTGTTCTCATTTTGTCGTTCTCCACATCATCTTTATGTCACAGTTATTACCGTGAACATGTTTTATTCATATTTAATATGCAGACTATTCTATCTCAAAATACCGCAACTTAAAGTTGGTATCCATCCGTTTTTCGGATGCATTAAATTCCCATCAGTAGATTTGTTGACAAATCCATACACAAGCTTACCCCCAAACGTAGCCGTCCTGTTTACAATACCTCTATACAAACAACTGACGACGAGTCCGACGAATACTAAATAAAGGTAACGTCAGCCACTCATTCGCTAAATCAATGGGACATTTACAATGAAAAAATATTTGTTGCTTACCCCAATATTATTGCTCACGGCCTGCGCTCGCATGGATCACATCCAGGTCGGTGATATAGACCAGAGCCAGGGAAAGCTAAAGCCAATTTCAGTCAAAGTATCTGAAAATACCGTCAATGTAGACGCGACTTTAGCGCTTACCGACGCCGTATTAAGCAATGGAGCAGGCAGTGATGAGGTGGAAGCTCTCAGAACTATCTGGGCGCTTATGAATATGGGACCTAGAACAGGTAACCCGGTATTTAATGATGCTTATGCTCAAAATGTACTAAACCAACTCCATGCACAATGCCAATCCGGCAAAATAACAGCCATTCGTAGCGTTCGAGAAGCTAATGATTATGCCATCGCGAGTGGTGAAATTGTGCGTATCGATGCCGATTGTATACTCTAAGGAATTAATCATGATCCGTAAATTTTGTTTACTATTTATTGCCCTAACACTCAGTGGCTGTGTTGGTTTAAACACAGTATCAATGACGCAAATCCCAAAAGACAAAGATCAACTTGTTGAAGCGAATGCGCATGACTGGGTATTCCTCAATTTCACCACTCAAAATGACTTTGCCGACAGAGCTGTAGATAATTTAAAAGCACAGTGTGTAGGCGGTAAAATCAGTGGTGTATTTACCAAACACCAAACCACTAGTTACCTTCTAGTATTTAAACGCGAAGTCATCGTCAGTGGGTATTGCAGCCTACCTAAGGACATAATGTGATAAAAAGTGTGATAAATAATGTGGTAAAGAGTGTGATAAAAAACACATTTAGCACCTTGGCATTACTGTCTGCTGTACTGTTATTAAATGGCTGCACCAGTAGTATTCACATGGTCAATACCGATGGTTTCGACCAAGCAATCCCCGCTGGCGTTGATTATAAATACGTCGAAGCAAGTACTAAACAGCATGTGTTTTTAGGCTTTGCTGCGAACACCAACTATGTTGATGATGCCCGTCAATCACTTATAGCGCAGTGTGATGGCGAATTGACGGCAGTAAGCACGCAATATTCTACCGACCATAGTTTTTTAAGTTGGTATAACAAAATATTAATGAAGGGTGTTTGCATACAATAGTACTTTTCTATCCAATCATATTTTTACATCAATCACTACAGCTAACAGCATAACCTCCATAGCGATGCTGTTGGCTTCCCCAAAACAAATCGCTGATAGTGTATCTCGATTATTGCGTAGTCATAAAATGATATAGCAATGAAAATACGCACTTAAACTTTAAATATACATATAAATCATCCGCTGTGAGGTGGTTGACTAGGAACAAAAAATCGATGTCTAAAACTAATCTCTCTGAACTAGCCGACCTGATTTACCCAAAAAGCAAAGGCCTGAAGAAAATAAAAAAGAAAGCGAGATTTTATTTTTGGGCTGCGACTAACGGTAAAGCCATCGAAGCAATGACCACTTTGTTTGCTAATGATAATTTAAAGCCAATTTTAGCCAACAATCCCGAGATCCTAGAAAAACCTTTAAAACCTTTTCTTTGCGTAAACTGGTCTAACTCAGAACGCATTAAGCATATAACAGAACATTATCAATATATTGATGATACCTTTGGTGAAAATTCAAATGCCATTATTTCCAGCAAAGGGATAACCATTTTAGATTTTGAAAGCTTAAACGGGGACACATATCGTGTACAACTATACCGCGGAGCCAGCCGTGAAGGTGGCCTAGGTATTCGTTTAGTGAATGACAAAGAGCAAAGTGTCTATGCTTTAGCCTGTAATATTTCCGGTACTACAACTAAAACAATGCATATTGGTATGCTGCAAGGTCCGCGTGATTCAATCGAAGATCGTCACGCTCTAATTAAAGTCTTAACCAAATCATTACACGGTTTACGCACTAAATCATTACTCGTTGAAATGGCGTTAATGCTGGCGCGGGTTTTAGGCGTGGATGAAGTAAAAGCGATTTCCAATAAAGGTCATATCTATCAAGCATTACGTTATATCGGCTCTAAACGTAGCTCTGTTACTTTCGATTATGATGGTCTGTGGGACGAGTTTGAAGCGACTAAAATAGACACTTACTTCTATGGCTTACCGGTATTTACGCCCCGAAAAGATCCTCTCACATTGAAGAAAACCAAGCGTAAAATGTATACGAAACGCTACCAGTGGCTGGATGATAGTGAAATTGCCATGGCAAACAATTTAGCGCCATGGTTAATGAATCCACCAGCAATTCAGTCAAGCGCTAACGTTATAGATGACATTATAAATGGCGCTACAGATAGCACTATAAATAGCACTGACAATACCGTAGAACACACACAAGCCGCTTAGCGATAATCCATAGCTGAATGCCTTTAACTCATTAATCGAGTCATCAGGTATTCAGCTTATAAATCCGGTCCGCGTATAATACCCCACCGATACAATAAGCATCCGCGATCACCTCGTGTAACTTAAAGCCGCACTTAGCCAATACCTTTTCTGAATCAACATTCCCCTCTGTCACAATACCTTGAAATGCCGAGATCAAATGTACCCGCGTTGCCCAAGCGATAACGCCCTGTAATGATTCAGTCGCATAGCCCAGGCCAAAATATTCCGGTAATAACAGATAACCCACTTCTGCAGATCGACCATCATAATCAAAACCCGTGATTCCTACCGCCTGATTAGTCTCACGATCAGTGATAACCAAACACAGCCAAGCACCAGACGTCACCGACCAGCGTGGTAAACGTGAAGCAAATCTAGCGCGAACATCCTCAACACAAGGTTGATCAAAACATTTTTCGATGACACAGGGCTCTGTATTTAAACGTAAAAATAGCGGCCAATCAGACTCGGTAATTTGACGCATCGTTAAACGCTCTGTGGTTATTAACATATCCTTACCTCTACTACATATTTGTAATCCTATAATATATAAAACATTTAAGGCGATATATCTATAAGATAATCCTAAAAATTACAAAAGCAGACATTCCCAGAAATACCACAGCTAAAGTATTTTTCATTTTCAAACTTAATAACACGGTAAATAAACCTGCATACAAGAAAGGGCTATTGAAAAATGCGACATCACTAGCGGTATGCCCCAGGAATACAATCGGCATCCACATTGCAGTTAATACCGCAGGAGCGGTAAAACTTAAAACACGCTTAATTTTCGGATTTAATTCAAATGAAATAGTTCGCGATAAAAACAAATAGCGACATGAAAAAGTAATACATGTCATCACAGCTAAAACCAACCAAAAATTATCCATTATCATACTCCTTCATCGGATTTAAATAGCCCGCTAACATCCCACAAAAAGTAGCCACTATCAACGCATAGTCAGGTATGTAAATTGAGAATAATAAGACGCTAAAACCACTCACGACGGCAGAAATCAATATTGAAACATCTTTAATGGTGGGAATAACGATGGCAATAAAAGTCGCCGCTATCGCAAACTCTAACCCCATATGTTCTAGGTTTGGTATGTATTGACCCGCAACAATACCAGCGAAAGTGGATAAATTCCAAATGACATAAAACGTAATTCCCGCACTTAACGCATATAACGCAGAGAAAACCCTATGCTTCTCAATGTAAGCACAAGTGACAGCAAACATTTCATCCGTTAGGAAAAATGCAATACAAATTCGAGATAAAAAAGAACGCTGCCGAACATGTTCTCTGAACACCGCTGAATATAAAAGGTGGCGCGAACTGATCACAAACGTAGATGAAAAAATAGATGAAATTGCACCCGTTGCGCCCATTATCGTAATGCTAGCAAGTTGTGCTGCCCCAGCAAAAACCAATAGCGACATCAGTTGAGCCTGAATAGCGGTGAGTCCAATTTTAATTGCTAATGAACCGCACAAAATCCCCCACGGTACAGTCGCCAATGCTAACGGCATAATATCGATTACCGCACTACTCATTGTTCTCACATCGTTTGTTCTTGAGCTAGCAACAACATCAGTTCCATTTAACATAAATAAACCCCTTCAAAATTTAGAAGTAGCTTAGAATGAAAAAACTATATCATCTTGTACAAAACTGCTTGTTTTTGAAATTTACTCGGTGATGTTCCCATCGATCTTTTAAAATGGCGATTAAAGTGACTCTGATCATGAAAACCACAATCTATAGCAACTTCAACTGGTTTAATACCTAACATTAATAATGCTTTAGCTTTCTTTAGTCGAACTTGAATCTGGTAACTGTGGGGAGCCATATGAAACTGTTTTTTAAATTGACGGATAAAATGAAATTGACTTAACCCAGCCATCGTAGATAGCGTTACCAGTGATACATCTTCTTGAGGATATGCATCAAGATACTCTTTAACTAATAACAGCCTCTGCTTACTGCCAGAAAGATCACAAGGTATATCTCTTGTTGATGAATGACGCAGGGTCATATTCATCATGATGCTATACAAAATTGTCTCAATGAGTAATTTCGAAGCATGACTATCGATTTGAGCAAAGAGTAATCTTAGTTGTTCTGATAATTGAGGATCTTTGATCACCGCATTACTAAAATAAGGCGCATGTAATTTACCATCATAGAGATCATGAGTAATGCTCTCAAAATGTGAGGGATGCGGATACATAGCGCGATAACGCCAACCTCCCAGTGTCGCAGACTCGCCAGTATGAACATCATCAGCATTCACTAGAATCATCGAGTCTTCATCCGCTATATGTGTATTGCCACTGCGATAAAAACGTTGTGCCCCTTTATCAATCACACCTATTGTATAACCTTCATGGACATGTTTTGAAAATGTCTGTTCTTGATAATCAGCATCGACAATTTCTAATCCGTTAAAAGCATCTACAATTTTAAATTCAGCTTTCTCTTTGCTTATTTTAGGCATCTTGCTTCTTATCGTATTGGAGCATTATTTAATAGTACAATATTGCTCATTTATTTGAAGCAATATTAGCTCAAAGCCATTTTACTATTTATTCACTTGCGCCAAGGTAAACTCAACAAAGCGCCTGTTAGCGAGAGACAAATAACCATCTTTACGCCATGCTAGCGCCAGATCCAAATAGATAGGCGGATCAAACGGGATCCCCATTACATCTGCTTCTTGATCTGTGACTAACTCTAACAGTGCAGTAATAGCAAATTCATTCTTGACGATATTCAAGATCATCGTGATCAGGTTGGTTTCAAAAGAGTAGTTCACTGTCATATTATTGGCTTCGCACAAACCATCAATAACTTCACGATGAAAATAACCGGCTTTAAACATCACTAATTCATGGGTAAAAAAATTAGCATAAGTCACCGATTTGGCACCTGCTAAGGCATGATTTTTACCCACAGCGGCGACCATTTGTGGACGTACAAAACGTTGGACTTGTAAACTATCCGGCAGATGATCATCGACGATCACGCCTAAATCTAACTCACCCGAAAGTAGCTTTTCTTTAATGGTTTGGGTGCCACCTTCCATAATGCTCAATTTTAAATTTGGGTATTTAAATTTAAAAGCCATGAGTATTTCAGGAAAGAAATACGACCCCATCATGCCAGGAATACCAATACTGACTTCGCCTTGTTCTAAACCACGTAAATCATTTAACGCCGTTTCAGCATCATGGATACGAGCAAGAATATCCTTGCTGTGAACTAGCAGTACTTCACCTTCTTTGGTGACAACGACGCCCTTACTGCTACGGATCAATAGCGGCATACCAAGCTGCTCTTCAAATTTACGCATGGCAATACTCAGCGCTGATTGGGCGATACCCAGATGCTCGGCCGCCTTGGTATAACTGCCCTGTGTAACAATAGTGGCAAAATAATGTAGTATTTTAGAATTAAGCATAACTAAAATAGATACCTTCCATGATATTTATATATTTTTCATATTAGCATTACTCCTCTACTCTATAAGCATTATTAGTACCGCGTGAGCTCAATAAAGATGATCATGCTATTACCCTCATTAATACCTTAGTTATTACCTTAGTTATTACCTTAGTTAATACCTTAGCATCAGCTGGATGGATAAATGATTGCACTGCATTCGCAAGATTATAAAAAAGTCACACTAGGACTTGGGCTCGGTTCATTTCTGGTGTTTTGCAATTTATATTATTTCCAACCATTACTGCCCTATTTCATGGTTAAGTTTAACGCCACTGAATTACAAGTTAATTGGTTATTCTCTAGCACGACTTTAGCCGTCGCAGTATCACTATTACCTTGGGCAATCTTGTCTGAAGTGATAGGCCGCCGCCCCATCATGCGTTGCAGTTTAGTGCTTATTCCCTGTATCAATTTTTTGATGTTTATCAGTCCAGACTTACAAACCTTAATTATATTGCGGGCGTTACTCGGTGTCGCACTGGCAGGGTTCATTGCTGTCGCTGTAGCTTATATGGCTGAAGAATTGGCACCTGCGGCACTGATTATCGCGGTTGGAGGTTATATTAGCGCCAACACGCTAGGCGGTATTATTGGCCGTATATATGGCGGGGTAATGACAGATGCAATCGGACTACAATGGACCATTCTTGCAATGTCGATACTCAGTGTTATCGCGCTGCTGATCATCTTCCCGTTGATATTAAAACAACGTCACTTTGTCGCCCAACAAGGACGCCTATCTCATCACGGCAAACAACTGCTTAAGCATATCAACACACCAACACTATTTTTTGCCATGTTGATTGGTGGGCTGAACTTTTCGGTATTCATTAATATATTTTCAGTGATGGGATTTAAGCTATCTGCAGCGCCTATTTCCTTACCTGCCAGTTTATTATCATTGGTGTTCTTGTGTTACCTCAGTGGCACTTTATCCGCCAAATTAAGCGGTCGTTGGATGTACAACCATTCCTTATTCAGCGGCTTATTACTCGGTATCGGTATTAGTCTGCTTGGGCTGATGATCTTATCAGCGCAAACAATGCTAACCATCATTATTGGTTTACTGGTATTAAGCGCAGGGGCATTCTTTATTCATGCACTTGCTTACAGCCACATTGGCCGCAGTGCCACACAAGGTAAATCAACGGCAACCGCGCTATACCTGGTGATGTATTATTCTGGCGGTAGTGTCGGTGGCTTTATTCTTATTTATTGCTGGCAAGTCGGTGGATGGTGGATGGTATTAGGCGCAACGTCTATCATACAAACTTTGATGGTCGCCTTGGTCTTTGCATTAAGGCATGTGTCTAACCGCTCACCGATGAAATCCGCTAAAAAGTTAGTGCCTTGTAAATAATAACACACCTAACCTTTGCCTAAAAAGCAAAGGTAGTTTGCTTGCTGGGTAATTGTTGGTTGACTGTACAAAACATAGAATAGCTCCATCTTGTTAAGCAAGTCCCAATAATTACATCAAAAGGCAGTAACCATGAAAGCAATGATCATTAAAGAAATCGGTGCAAGCGACGTTTTTCAATTAGTAGAAAAAGCAAAACCAACATTAAAATCAGGTCACATGGTTGTTGAAGTTAAAGCAACAAGTGTTAACCCACTCGATACTATGCTGCGTTCAATTGAACTACCTTGGTCTGCTAACTTACCTGAAGTATTACACGGTGATGTTGCTGGTATCGTTGTTGAAGTAAGTGAAGACGTTGCAAGCTTCAATGTTGGCGACGAAGTTTACGGCATGGCAGGCGGTATTAATGGCGTTGACGGTGCACTAGCAGAATTCATGTTAGTTGATGCCCGTCTAATGGCATTAAAGCCTAAAACACTAACCATGAAACAAGCGGCGGCATTACCACTGGTTGCTATCACATCATATGAAGCACTCGTACATAAAATGAATGTGCAAGCTGGTGACAATGTACTTATTCATGGCGCTACAGGTGGCGTTGGTCACATCGCAGTACAACTTGCAAAAGTACTTGGCGCAACAGTAACGTCAACGCACTCTCCAGCGAATGCTGAACTAGCGAAAACACTGGGTGCAGATAACTTAGTTGATTTCACTACGGCAACAGTAGCTGACTATGTGCAAGCGCACACTGGCGGTAGTGGTTTTGATAAGATCTTTGATACAGTGGCTGGCGATAATATTCAAAAATCATTTGAAGCAGCGAAATATAACGGTCACGTAGCTACAATTCTACCGATTGAAAATGTATTACAAGTGGCACTTAAAAGCTTGTCATTCCACAGTGTATTAATGTTGATCCCGTTATGTCACGGCATTAACCACGAATCACACGGCCGTATCTTAACTGAAATTGCAACGCTTGTTGATGCAGGTAAGATCACGCCAATCATTGACGACAGTAACTTCTCTATCTGGGAAGTAGCACAAGCACACGATCACCTAGGGTCAGGCAAAGCAGTAGGTAAGATCACGTTAACAGCGTAATCGTACACTCTGTTTAAATCGTAATCCCTGAATACTAAAAAAGCACCACAACGACTGTGATCTACTCGTCAGTTGTGGTGCTTTTATTTTCTATATTTCTATATTTCTATATTTCTATATTTCTATATTTCTATATTTCTATATTTCTATATTTCTATAAAAGTCTAGATCGCGACTCGTGCGGCAACGGCCAGTAATACCACGCCCGTTACTTTATCAATCTTGTGCACATTATTCTTTAATTTAGCTAATAACGACGACTGTGATAACACCACCGCAATCAAGCAATACCACAAAGTATCAAACGTAAATACCGTGCCAACCATGATCAGGTTTTGTAACCACCCCGCATCTGCTTCAACAAATTGACCAAATACAGCTAAAAAGAAAATGGCTAATTTAGGATTCAAAAATGCAATCATAAAACCTTCAACGATACTGTCTTTGAAGGTCACCACTTGTTGTTGCTGATCAACATTATCCACCGCAGGTTTTGAGGTTAACGCTTTATAAGCCAAACGTAATAACATCGCTACACCAGCATATTTAATCACATTGAATAACCACGGCGTTTGCTGGATCACGATGGCCAAACCAACCACTGTTAACGTCGCATACACACCAACACCAACACCGTGGGCAATACTCGCCGCGACACCGTTAACTCGCCCACCCGAGATCGTATGTTTTAATACCACTGCCAAACTTGGACCTGGAGTCATCGCACCCATCATACAAATCAGCGCCAAAGACATCCATGCAGTTAATTCCATACTCAACCTCTACTGTTATTTATTATTTATAAGTTGTTAATTGTTAATTCAGCTCAATACGTTTATCTGTTGTCATAATAAGCCAGCTTAAGCATGAGAGGAAGTTGCATTTAATACTAACAATCATGAAGTAATTTCATACCTAGTGTTTTAGTTCTCTCAAGATGATTTTTTAAAAATGGATAGCACAACTCTCTAAACCAAGTATGTTCTGGATCTTGATGATGTTTAGCATGCCACAACAAGTAATACTGCTGTGGTTGTAACTTGATCGGCAGCGCCATGATCCGCAGATCGTGGGTTTGCGCAAAATCAGCAGCAATATGTAACGGGGTTGTCAGCAAGGTATCGGTCTTTAATAACAATTCGATCGCCGACTGAAAAAACGGTACCGATGCAAAAATCTTACGTTGTTCGCCAAATCCTGATAACGCTAGATCCACCGGGCTATCTTTATCGCCACCACCGCTGATCAGTAAGTGCTTGGCATTAATATATTCCTTAATTGAGAGCGCATCAGCCTGACACAAAGGATGCTGGCGGCGGCAAACTACGATCAATTGATCTTCACCAAGACTTTTACCGTGTAAGTTTTCCGGTACATGATCAGTGATAGTACTAACGAGATCCAACGGCATGTCTGCGAGTTCTGTTAACTTATCTTTATGCCAAAGCTGATATTCTACACTGGCATCTTTCCCATCGACAGCTAACTCACAACATATCGATGGCAAGATCGCTTGCGCAACATAATCACTTGAGGCCAAGGTAAACTGGCGTTGGCAAAGGCTGGGATCCATCACACTGGGCAAATATAAATTATCCAAGGTTTGCATTAATAACGGTAACTGCGCTTTTAATTCCTCACCCTTACGCGTTAATACAAATTGATTTCCCTCTCGGATTACTATCTTGTCATGAAACGCAGCGCGAATTTGTGTGAGTGTTTTACTGATTGCCGACTGCGTGACATTAAGCTGTCGCGCAGACTCGGTCAAATTACGAGTTTGTAATATTGAAATTAACGCCGGTAATAATTTATAGTTATTCAAAGGACACACACCATGCAAGATCATCAACTCGCTATCATAACGTGAATAATGTTTTAGCGTTATTTAAAAATAATTAACGAAATCACGTGATTCCATATTTATATAAGCCATAATTAAATCAATTTAACAGATGCAGCAGTACTCAATTCAATATCAGGTACAGCTAAAAATTAATACAGGGACGTATAATGGCGAATGCAGCAACAAACAGTACCAGTAATCATAAACGACAGCATAAAGGCAAAAAAATTGGCTTAAGTGGTAGCTGCTATTGGTGTACCGAAGCGATCTTTTTATCACTCCATGGGGTAACTAAAGTAGAACAAGGTTGGCTATCTTCGTTTGCTGACGATGATTGGTTTACCGAAGGTATTATCGTGAGTTATATCCCTGACGTGATCAGTTTGAAAAATTTAATCGCCATTCATTTACATACTCACAGCTGCACCAAAGTACACTCTATGCGGGACAAATACCGCAGTGCTGTTTATGCTATGGAACCTTATCAAGTCACCGAAATAAAACATAATTTAGCCTTACTACAAAATGAATTTGAACTACCTCTCATTACCCGAGCCTATAAATTCAACCAATTTAAACCGTCAGACGAAAGCATGCAAAATTATTACTACAGCGACCCACAGCGGCCATTTTGTGAAAATATCATCTCGCCAAAGTTAACAAAACTACTTGATAGCCATACTGGTTTAGTCAATAAAGAAAAATTACCCGCACATATAATAACAAGTGTTAATCATAAATGTGATAAAGACGTGATAAGCTCGTGAACAATATAAGCTATATTTAAAACAACGTTAATTAAGGAAAATAAACATGAAAAAGACACTTCTTTTATCACTGGCTTTATTGTCATTTCAATCATTCGCTACAGAAAAATTCAACCTGACCACCGATTTTTCATCGATCAGCTTTGCGACGATTAAAAAACAATATGTTGTTGAACCTGCAACGATTAGTGGACTAACAGGCAGCTTAGATGAGCAAGGTAGATTTGCCGTTATCGCACCAATCAAAAACATAGACACGGGTGTATCCATCCGTAATGAACGTCTTAATTCATTGTTCTTTGATTCGTCTGAAAACCCAGTCATTATGGTTAGCGGACAGTTTGATTTAAGCGCACTAACCCAACCGGTTTCAAAAATGACAGTGCCTGCAGAAGTGTCTTTCTATGGCCATAAAAAAACATTTAACTTTCCCGTTATTATCACTAAAACTGCCGACGCGATTATCGTCAATTCGTATAAGTCAGTTATCGTTAAAGCCGGTGATTTTTCGATCCCCGCAGCAAATCTAACTAAGTTAGCTGCGACCGTTGGTGGCCTTGCGCTATCAGACACAGTGCCAGTAAATATCAACTTAGTTTTTAATAAATAGCGAAACATCACCGTAATAATCGCAACAGCTAGTTTAAATTATTTAAATTGGCTGTTTCATGTATTGCTTTGGCGGTTTCCCTAAGGTCTTTTTAAAGAAAGTAATAAACGCACTCACCGATTCATACCCTAAATCTTCGGATATACGTTGCACCGACTCATTTGATGACAATTTTTGCAATGCCATCACCAAATGAAGTTGCCCACGCCAACGCCCAAATGTCATGCCGACTTCTTGCTTTACTAAGCGGGAGAATGTCCTTTCGCTCATAGCATACAGCGCCGCCCACTCCCCGACGGTTTTCCGGTCTGCAGGATCCACTAATAACTGATTAGCAATCTGATTAAGCCTCGGTTCT
Organism: Moritella marina ATCC 15381; assembly: GCF_008931805.1. Lineage (GTDB taxonomy): Bacteria > Pseudomonadota > Gammaproteobacteria > Enterobacterales > Moritellaceae > Moritella > Moritella marina. The sequence continues at coordinate 2,956,325 of NZ_CP044399.1, forward strand.
GCCGGTATCGGAAAATCAAAATGTTCTTTAGGCATGCAAATAAGCTCATCAATTAATACTTGCGCTAACCGCACCGTATTTACATCCGCACCGTAATGCTGATCTTTACTCGCCAAACTAATAATTAACTCACGTAATAATGGCGAAATAGACAAGGTACAGATTTTATCAGGGATCCCCACCACTTCAGGATCGACAAATAACATGCATACATCATCACTGATAGAAATATGATTACTGTGTGGTACTTGGCTTGGGATCCAAACGGCACAATTTGCAGGTACCATCCAGATTGCATCGGCAATTGAACAGCGTACAAAACCGGTAAGGGGCATCACTAACTGACATTTAACATGTTGATGGACTGGCATTTCATAAGCTCTTTCCAGACCCGATGTTCGCAGTGCATTGACACTTTCGGTATATCTGTCCGAATCGAAACCTATTTTATACTGAGGTAGTTGCATAGTGGCCTAATTGCATAGTGAGGTAGTTTCACAATGGCTGTTTTTAGCAATAAATTGTCAATATACATAAATTCAGATTGATTGGGAATGGGTAATATAAGACATCGCTTAAGAGGACTTAGTCATGACACAAAATAACAAACCGAATATTGCTCACCCAATCCTGCTGATTATCAGTATTTTACTCATCGCCAGTAACTTACGTGGCCCCATTACCGGTATAGGGCCAATCTTAGATTTTATCTCTAACAACCTCAATTTATCAGCGACACAAGCCGGTATGCTAACCACATTACCCCTGCTCGCTTTTGCCATATTCTCACCTATATCGTCAGCATTAGCCCGACGAATAGGACTTGAACCATCACTTATGATTGCCCTTATTGCCATCACTAGCGGTATCCTTCTGCGTTCAACAGGCTCAAGCCTCACCTTGTACCTAGGCACGTGTGTTATCGGCATCGGTATTGCGATTGGTAATGTATTGCTACCGAGTTTATTAAAGCGCGACTTTCCGAATCAAGGTCCGACGTTAACCGCGATTTATGTGCTGACCATGGGCGTAGGTGCAACACTCAGTGCCAGCACCACCATACCCATGCTGAACGTCGCTAATAACCTAAATGTCACTTTTATCCCCAACTGGGCATTTGCACTGGCGGGTACTATTATCTTGCCAATTATCACTATGTTAATTTGGTTACCACAGCTAAGTAACCACACCAAACCAGCCGTCGATACGCCAAATATTGATAGTCACAGCTATATGTGGCGCAACAAAGCCGCGTGGCAGGTGTCTGGATTCTTAGCCTTCAATTCATTTATCATGTATGCCTTCATTGCCTGGTTGCCTAGTATTTTGGTCAGCTATGGTTATTCAGAACACGATGCAGGTTACATCCACGGCGTTTTACAATTGGCATCAGCAGCACCTGCGGTTATTTTGATCCCATTAATGGCGAAAGTAAAAGACAAGCGCACCTTAGGTTTAGCGATGACAATATTAGCTTTCATTGGTATCACAGGTTTATTGATGCTGCATCAATACGCGGTAATTTGGGTCACATTACTCGGCTTTAGCTGTGGTGGTGGTTTTATTCTTGGGCTCTCTTTTGTCGGCCTACGTACTCACAACGCCCATCAAGCCGCCTCATTATCAGGTATGGCACAATGTATCGGTTATTTATTTGCCGCAACCAGCCCTATTATTTTTGGTTCACTGCATGAAGCAACAAACAGCTGGGATATGGCATTAATACTCGCAGCCGCGACAAGTCTTATCTGGGTTAGTTTAGCGATGTTTGCCGGGAAGTCTGAATTAATTAATAAGTAAGTAATCAATAATAGCTAAATCAATTAAATCGGTATTTGTTGATGACGGAAGCAGTCGGTGGTGTGATCGTTAACCATACCGGTTGCTTGCATAAAGGCATAACAAATCGTCGGCCCGACAAAGTTAAAGCCACGTTTTTTTAAATCCTTACTCATCGCTTCTGAGATGTCTGTTTTAGCCGGCGTAGCAGCCAGTGAAGGCAAGTAATTTTGTAAAGTAACCCCGTTAACAAAACCCCAGATATACGTATCAAAAGAACCAAACTCGGCTTGAATATTTAAAAAACCTTGGGCATTTTTGATCACAGAGCGAATTTTCAGCTTATTACGCACTATGCCTTCATTTTCAAGTAAGCGGTTAACATCATCCTCGCTGTAATTAGCAATGAGCTTATAATCGAATTGGTGTAAGGCAGCACGGTAATTTTCACGCTTTCTTAATATCGTGATCCAACTGAGTCCTGCTTGCGCGCCTTCTAAGATTAAAAATTCAAATAAACGTTGCTCGTCATGAACTGGGACGCCCCACTCTTCATCGTGATAGCGTACGTACAGCGGATCGTCTCCGCACCAAGTGCATCTCTGTTTCATTACATATCCAGCCTTTCTCACATTAACAACCCGTAGTTTCTAAAATAAATTGTTGAGCAGTACTAGTATGATTATATTCGACGTAACACAAACCACTGCGTAAATGCCCTGAACCATAACCAATAAGCGTAAAGCCGTGTGCCTCTTAGCAGCAGTAAAATCCATCTTCTCTCTCTGTTAAACGTTTCCATTCCCTGTTAGATATTGGCCATAGTATGCCCCATAAAATATTTAGTTACATACGTTTAAGTCAAAAATAATTAAGTCATATTTAATTATTTTTCTGTGTTATTAATAATAGCTGGATTTTTTAAGCAAACATAAAAAAGCGCGACACCAAGTTCGATGTCACGCTTTATTAACTAAAAGTTGGACTTAACGAAATGCTTAAAAATGAACTGATAAAGGCTAGCTTAAACATACCAAAATATAAGGCTGTTGTAAGGCTTTGAATCTGGAATTAAGCACTGATTAATGCGCGATTAGTCTTTTTATCTCGATACATTTTTTTATCTATATCACGTAATAAATCTTCCAGTGATACGCACTCATTACGACTTAATGAAATACCTAAAGAAAGCGAAACATCGAGCGTTTCTCCTGTCTCTTTAATCGTAAAACTAAAGCGCTGTAAGTGTTGAAATGAGTTTGTTACATCTGCTTGCATTTTATTAAACGTAAGAACAAATTCATCGCCGCCGATACGGTATGCTTTACCGGGCCAATAACATTGAATATTTCGAGCTAGTGCGACCAACACTTTATCTCCGACGTGATGACCATAATAATCATTAATCCGTTTGAAATTATTAATATCCATATAAACAAAAACATATTCACTTTTAACACCGGATTTAAACCGTTGAACCAGCGCTCGCCGATTACCTAATTTAGACAATAAATCTGTCGATGTTTGAATATAGAGAGAATAGATAAATAACAGCAGTAATATAACCACACCAGCAAAAGATAACAGAGTAAACCGTATGTATTTTATTTCAGCGAGCAGAGCAGACTTCCAGTCCGGTTGTACCCCGTAGAGATTGATAATACTCTCGACATCGACTAGAGGTAGCGCTGCTGAAAACAACCTTGCATAATGTTCACCTAACGTATTAAATTGAAAAGCAATCGCGATACCCATATTAATATCAGTCGAAATAGATTTAACATGTGATAAAGGTAATAAATTATCTTTATTTCTCATCAACTTATTAAAATTAGTTTCACCTAGCGGTATATAATCAACGTCTCCGTTAAGTAACGCATCCAGCATTTCATTTTGGTTACTAAATCGGTTAATTCGTTTTTTCGGTAAACGTTGTGTAATAAAGTCATCAAAGTAATCCCCGCTAATAACACCAATCCGTTCACCGACTAATTCAGATAAGCGATGATATTGATTGGTTTTATAGCCAAGACGACTGACAAACAACAGTTTGAGTTGATAATAGGGATCACTAAAATAAAATTGCTCTTTACGTTGTTCAGAAATAACCATAGCCGTAATCATATCAATTGATTTTTTATCGAGTGCGTTATAAATATCCTCCCACTCTTCATCAATACAGTTCACTAATTGACAATTTAGCCCTAAGATAGAGCATGCACTTTTAACAATAGAAAGACTCAAACCATTAACTGGCGCATTGCCATCTTTTTCTAGGTCTTCAACTTTAAATATAATTGGATTATTAGCATCGACGTCGCTAAGTATAAGCTTTTTACGTAGTGATATAATTCTGGTATTACGCTCATTAGTATTCATTATTTTCGTGACATGATTCTGCAAAAAATTCTTACTAAGAAAGCGATTAATTACTTTCATTAGCGCAGGATTTCGTCCCTTTTTCGTCGCAATTGAAACCGGTGATATATCAAAAACAGTGGATATACGCTCAGCTTTAAAATCCTGGTCAAGCGCATTCTCAAGCATTGTGACGCTACCAATGACAGCATCAAACTCATCATTGTCAAGAGAGCTAAACACGGAATCAGAATCATCATACTCCTCAAAGTACATGCCAGATAATTGCTGCCGAATAAGGCTCTCATAGCCTGATCCCTTAGGTGTTAAGATCCGATGGATATGTGATTTGCTAAACTTATGTCTTGTAAAAATATACGATGGATCAATATGGACGGGTGCACTGAAGTCCAAAAATGATTCTCTTTCAACGGTATAAGCTAGATCGCTCGAAAAATCTAAATATCCTTTATCCAATAAAGACAATAACTCATCAAGATTGTCATAGTAATGATATTCAAAATCAATCGACAATTCATCTGCTATATTCCGAAAGACAAAGGCACTTATCACGTCACTTTCAATGAAACCGACATGATATTTTTTAGCAAAAGCTTTATTGGGCGTTATAAAAAATACTAATAATAGAATAATAAATTTCATTACATATCCGAATCTAAAATTGGACATTATTTAAAAAGATAATATCTTCTATCGGTTTTGGCTTAGCAAAAAAGAACCCTTGTACTGTTGGGATATTTTCCTTTTCCATTAGCTCAACTTCACGCAGTGTTTCAACTCCCTCGACCACGATCTTTGCCCCGAGTACCCTGACAATCTTACAAGTGAGTAAAAATAGCTCTTCACCAATCTTATTATGTGTATTCATTGTCAATGTTCGGTCTATCTTGACGATATCAAACTCGTACTTTGATAAATAACCGAGTGACGAATAACCGGAACCAAAATCATCTAACGCAATTTTAACCCCTAACCCTCTAAACTTTAGGATCGTGCTCGCCGTATTGAACTCATCTTTGATCAATACACCTTCGGTTATCTCTAATATGATACTCGAAAATGGTACATTTATTTTTTCAATTTCACTTTTAACAATATTAAAAAAGCCTGCCTTAATGAAAGTCTCTGGCGACACATTAATAGAGACTGTAATACCAAATTCTTTAATGAACGGCGCAGTTTCAGCTAACGCTCGATGCAGTACCCAAAAGTCTAAATCTGATGCTAATCCCACTTTATGAAAATCATCGATAAATGTCGGGGGGCTTATTTTACCCTTATGATCTTGATGACGAATTAAGGCTTCGATAGATATTATTTTTTTATTTTTCATATCATATTGAGGTTGAAAAAATAATACAAAACTACCACTACCTTGCAACTTATTTATACGATCCTGCGCTAGCAGATTCTGATTCATTGCAGGTAATACTCCGCCAATAGGATTACTTTCGTTAAGCTTCTGATAATTAAAATATTTATTAGACAGCGATTTTGAAAACAAACCATTTTCTATTGTCATACTGTCTATACGACGGAAAAATGGCGCGTAAATTAAAAAACCAATAATAATAATTACCACTTGTAGCACTACAGCATTAATATCACCATCTGTGGATAAATAACCACTGTATAATGTCGGAGTCATCCAGCTAATAGGGATAGTAATAGGAGCAACAAAGCCTAATGTCGTCACTAAATAGGCAAGGGACAAAGACAATACTGGCACCATAATAAAGGGAATAATTAAAATGGGGTTAAACATAACAGGCAAACCATATATAACTAATTCATTAATATTAAAAACACTAAACGTCAAGGCCACAATTCCAAGGCGAGAATAGCCTTTGCTTTTTGCAAGCAACATGCAAAGAACTAAACTCAACGAGTTACCAGCACCACCGATCGAGGCATAAGTAGTCAAAAACATACTATTTATAATATTCTCAGAATGACATTTAAGCTCTACTATATTAACCACATTACTACAATCAAAATCTAATGAATAACTAGAAATTACAGCATGGCCATTCATGCCAATAAACCAAAGTAGATTCCGAGTTGTTTCTAATATAAGCGCATCAAATAATGGATGTATATTATAATCTAAAAACCAATTTTCTGTTGCAGACATCATTAAATTTGATAAATAAAATACTGGAAATCCAATAATAACAATAACGAGAAAAGTTATTATTATAAGGTTTAACGACTCCTCTACGACATTAGGTAATTCAGTTCGTATAATCCACTCTTTACTTTCAATATAGAAAATTAACTTAGACACTAAAATTGGAATTAATACCAAAATTAAAAACGGTATGTTCAAATTAATTGGTCTATTACCGCCTACAGTCAGAGAGTTTGTCGAAGCACATATCATAAACACTATTGCGAAAGAAGCTGTCATCACCAATACTCGAGAGATATTTTCTTTTTGAGACAGAAATAGAGAAAAATATGTTAATAATAACATCGGATAGAGCATGCGTAAAACGTCTGAAGCCGTCTTGAAAAAATGACTTAATAAGTAAGAATTCGCCATATCAAATAATGACGCTAAACCATCAAGTATCGCAGATATAACCGGGATAGGTAATAACATTACAAAAATATTACACAACCCACCTAAGTAAATATTTTCAGATAAACTATATAATGATTTACGCATCATATTACTTAAACTTATTTTAGCCATCACTCGATATCACCAACGTTTAAAATCATTTTTTTGTACATCCAATATAGATATTTTCGTCACTAGAACACATATTTCAATATTTATTTTTCAATGTAATAAAGCTATTTTGATCGATCGGTTTTGAATATTTCCAACCTTGTACTTTGTTAACACCTAATTCTACGGCAAGAGATTCATCTCGTTCATTCTCAATACCTTCAAATACAATTTCATTACTTAATTTTTTTATTTCATTAATTAGTACTTTTATCGATAATATAAACGTGTCATTGTTGTGCATTGCATTAAACAAACTACGGTCTAGCTTTACACAATCAAATCTAAATTCACTGAGCATAACCAACGAGGAGTTACCTGTACTGAAATCATCGAGTGAGAACCTCACCGAAAAATCGCGTCTAATTTCCGTGATAAATGCGATAACTTCATGCTTATGTTCAGGTAAGATTGATTCGGTAATTTCAAACTCTAAATTTTCCAGCATCCTATTTTGAGTCAATAGTTTGCGTAAATCACGTTTGAAATCATCACAAACAATACTTTCAGAACTCAGGTTAATAGAAAAAATAACATCAAAAAAACCATTTATTTTAATGAAGGAGATGGTCTTTGCTAACACCATATAATCTAATTCTGGAATACGTCCACACTGCTCTAAATAGTGCACGAATACCTGAGGAGAATAGTGCGTACCATTGATACAGAGACGCGCCAACGCTTCCGCGCCATATATCTGGCCCGTATTCAAATCAAACTTGGGTTGGAAATTTATATCAAACAACTGACCCTTTAACGCTTTATTAATAACATCTTTGATGATGTTACGATTAATGTACTCCTTTACCTCTTTAGTCTCCTCGTAAGAGTAGAATAAACAGTTATCATCCAGCGAGTTCGCGTACATAGCTTCGGCACTTGCAATCAGATCTGACTTCATATCAGTCGTTATTTCTTTTATCCCACAGTTAAATATAATGTGTTTCTTTTGAGCATTATATTTTAACGCCACCAACAGACTTTGTATTTTTTCAATTGAATCTTGTTTAGAAAAAACGACAAAATGGTCTCCGTATAGACGGAATATTTTTTCACCCGATGAAAAACATACCTTAATAATACCGGCAAATATTTTTATTACATTATTAGAATATTCCACACCTTCTGATTTTTTAAGACTTTCAAGGTTAGCGATACTAATATAAGTTATATAATTAAATTTATTCTTCTTGTGGTATTTATGCATTAAATTCGGGTTTAATAATTGAGTGCTAGGATCAATACTTACTTTTTTATAATAAGTATAAATACAAATCACCAAAATAATAGATAGAATAATATAAGAGTAAAAATCTCTTGATCTCAATGCCATTTCACCCTCCATAACCGATTGTAGAATAAGGTCTCTGGTATGATTACTCATTCCGACATAACCGGTGTTGTTGGATATCTCGATTAGTGAATTTAATATAGATAACAAGGCATTACTTTCAGAGTTTAATTTCGGGACTAAAAACACGACCGATTTCAGACCTAATGGAATTTCAATGATATTTAAATCTAGGTCTTCCGCAAATAATAATCTGCCATCTAGATCAGTTGAAATAAAGGCATCTATCTCACCTTGCTTAAAAGATTCGATAAGCTCAGCTTGATGCGAAAACTCAATATACTCAGCTGGTATTGAGTGCAGATCTTGGGGCATGCTTTTCATTATACCAATACGCTGAACTTCGTTAACTCGCGTATTTTTAAATAGCGCAACTCGCACTAACCCTAAGGTCTTTGTGGCTAAATTTTGCTCCAATACCCCGGGATCATATAACGCCATTTTGACGTCATCATCATACAAATCAAAACAGTTATCATCATGGCAATCCTGAGCTATAAGATCAATATCATATAGCTCTTCCGCCAAACTCTTATACTTGTTAAAAATCAAGAAATCGGTATATTTATCGCCATAAAAAGGAAATAAATGAAAACTAATCAGTATATTAACAGGCTTACTATTCTGTAGTTCTGCACTGGACAAGGGTAAATATTGCGTATTGCCAGTCTCAGATGGTATATTTTCTACGCTGCCAATAATGGCATTTATCATGGGTAATAGCGCAGCACTTTTGCTTTTAATCACAGCTATATGACTACTCAATGCTGTCGATATAGGCATTTTTAAATGATGGTAATAGCTTATGTGTGAGCTTCCGGATACGAATAAAGAGGCTTTGTTTAGCTCTGAAATAGAGCCAACTAATTTAATTGGATTGCTTAATCCAACTGACGCTAGAAATGCCTCAGTCAACTCAACCCAAGCAGAGCCTTTAAGTGTCTCTATCGCTTGTCCCGATTGAAGTTGTTCCAGTAACGGGCCATTACTGACAATATAAGGGGTTTCATCGCTTAACTTTACTGAAAAATCGAGATACTGCTGTCTAAGTTGGGTCTTAGATAGATCAAAAATAACATCAACTTTTTCATCCTTAGCCAGAGCAGTTAATTCAATTAAATTCTTTTCAATAATCAGGATATTCAGCCCTGAACAGCGCTCTATTGACTCTGTAATAACTTCATATGCAGAGCTGCCATTAGCTACTTCCCTGGTGTATAAGCTATCGCTAACAAGGCCAATTTTGATAGTTTCATTCTGATAAGATGATTTATCGATTACAGCAGCAGTTAAACCACAATTGGCATAAGCCGGCGTTAAAAAGATAAAAAACAGCAACAAGTAAAATACATATGGACTAAATGTGTAAAAAATAGGCTTCATAATAGTGGTACACTCAATTTCGATTAACTTGCTGGATCAAGAAATCAGTCTATCGAGCTTTACGCTTCTTTACTTTAAGCAAATGTAAGCTGGTATAACGTCCATGTTAATCAACAAGTATTACAAACGAATAATATCAACCTCTACTCGCCTATTTAGCTCTCTTCCAGCTGCTGTATCATTATTAAAATCAGGTTTTCCCTCTCCTTCAGAATCAAATGCAATCCCTTGTTCGTTAACATTATTCTCGATTAAATACTGCTTCACTCTTTGCGAACGTCTTATACCAAGTTCGTAATTATATACATCTTTACCAATAGCATCAGCATGGCCAGTTAACTGTAAGTGACTACTTGAATATTTAATACTCTGAGCGAGTCCCTTTAAAGTATAACGACTTTCATCCGTTAATTCATGCTCGTCAAACGCAAAGTTAACGCGAGCAAAAATACCTTTATCGCCAGCGCTTAGCGTACTATTTTTATATAAATACGTAGCGCACTGCTCTTTTAAGCCCATATCAGCAAAGCTTTGCGTCATAATGTTAAGTACATAATCAGTATCACTACTGGTTGTGACGGCCATAATTTGATGCTGCTTTTCGTAAACTCGTGTAGCCTGACCGACTGCAACATCGACTTGATATTCTTTCTTTTCGTCTGAGCAATAGGCAATAAACTCGCTTTGTTTCATCGCCTGTACAGAGACACTAGTACAAGCTGATAGTGTGGCTAACAACATTATTTTATATTTCATACATTCCCTTCACTGCTATTGTAGATGGCCAATTTCTTCAGAGATTAACTCTAATATTTTATCTATTATTTGTTGTTCATTGTCGACTTCATAAATGTTTTCATTGCCGACACACCGCGCTAATTCTTTATTTTCGTCGAGCTCATCACCAAAGGAAATAGCAGCTAATTTAGCAGAGTACTGCTCCCCATTAGCATTTTCACCTGTCGAAAGTCCATTTGTAATTAATTTACAATATCCCCTTTCATTTAATGACCTATGAGTCCGAATTCTTGAATCAATGCCATCTGAAAGTACGACCAGCAACCTTCTCGAGTTACTTCCTTGTTTAAGCATTTGAGCTCCGCTAATAATCCCTTCATATGAAGATGTACCACCTCCAGGCTGAAAAGCTTCAAAACGGCGAATAAAATCATCGTAATCATTAGTTAAAGGGATATCATAATAATATGATCTATATGAATTCTGCGGTGAGTTAAAACCTTTGTTCCAAAGGGAACGGATCGTAACGTCTGCATTATTCTTATAGTTCAGGATTTGATTCTGTCTTGAATCAACAGTGAAATAAGTGAAGGGGACTACCCCAACGTTATTTTCACCCTTAGTTTTTTTATCCATTTTTTTTATTTCGTCGGTAAGACTTTTCATTACGCGTTTAAGGGTATCTATCTTTGCCTTCCCGTTCCAGGGATGTTTCATTGAACCTGAAAAATCCGCGACAAAAACAACATCAACCGCTTTATTAACGTATTTTCTGGATTTCGCACTATGCCCAACTGTGAATGTATCGCCAAAGCCAACAATGGATTCATTGCCTGGAAACCAGGTATCATGGCGAGTTTGGGCTTCAATTCTATATTCATAAAAACGACTACCACCTTTTTTTAACCCTGCTTGGCATTCTAGATTATCAGCACACGATAAACGATTTATCTTAAGCTGATTAGGTAATACATCTACCTGACCATAAAAGTAATTAGAAATGATACTACTGGCTAGTGAGCGATTAATTTCGGAACCACTACCATCAAATCGAGTATCTTTATTATTAGCATTTGTTGCCGATATCGTTAGCACTGCAACTTCTGCAGCATCCCCTAATCTCGCTTTGTTTTGTAATGCACGAACCCCATCAGTCGCTAATGTAAAAATGCCAAATAACACCGGTATTATCATGGTAAATAACAGTGCTGCATGGCCTTTTTGATGCTGGTAATATAAATTCATATCATCGGCCTATAATGACAGAGCTAGACGAAACGCGATTAAATTCTTCACCGATTAATTCTCCAAACCAATTATCTGTTTTATACATCATAGTCACACGATAAATAGTCGCCTTTCGCCCCCAACTAGTCTGAACCGCTAAATTAGCTAACTCATTCATTGCGACATAAGGCGTAATAGATTGATTACCTCCACGAAACGAGGATACAGACATCTCATTTTGAGCATTAAACTGTAATGCTTCAATAGACAACCCCCATCGCTTTCCATCAAAATTATGAGATGTTCTGCGCATACTGCTTTTTGCAATCCTATTAAGGATCTCGACTTCCTTATTAGCTAATACATAGTTTTCATATTGAAATTGGGTTCGCTCTCTAAGAATATTTGCTACTGAGTAACTGAGTCGATCTAACTTACCTTTGAGTGATAATTTAATAATCACATCCGTGCTAAAAACCAGAATTAAAGAAAACATCACCCCAACAATGGCAAATTCAACGGTAAAGTTACCACCTTGTTTAAAACTTAAATGCATCTCGTTCATACTCCTGTATAACAATGGACTCTCGAACCAGTAATTGCTCATCAGTTAAAAAATAATTGAATATCGGATCATATTCATACTCAACTCGGTATATGGCAATAGGACTATTATTTTTTACTCCGCATTCTTTGAACTTGTCATCTCCGGTTTTACAAGCTGCTGTGATACTCTTCAGCATCTTCAAATCTGTAATATAATGAATAGATACTTTAAACTTGCTGGTATCAAGAAACTCAGACCATAACGAGCCATTACTTTTGATACTGCGTCGAAATTGATTCATATAGTCACCGTCACGTTTCTTAACTACGCGAGAAGATTCAGCCAATGCCAAATCCGTCAAGCCCGATATATAAGAGACGTAGCTCATTTCAACCCAGGCACAAACTAATAACCAAAACGGAATTAAGCCAAGCACAAACTCTATCGTCGCAACGCCACTCTGTGGCCTCAACATTTTATTCATTACAATGACTCCATATCACAATTTTAATTCAAGTAATTCAGCTATAATCCCGTCTATTTCACTTTGTGAATATTGCGACATTAAGATACTTCTTACTGCACTTACATCGTCAATTTGAGCAAAAGCGATAAGCAGATTAGACTTAATTTTAATATCATTTTTATCTTGCCTGTAAAGCGGTGTTAATCGCGATATCGCAGCCTGAGGCTTTCTCTCAAACAAATCTAAAACAGCTAAATTATTTTGAATAATGGTATCGTCATGAAAATGAGTCCTCGCACGATTAAAATATAATCTTGATTCTTCATAGCGGTTATTTTCAGCATGAATTAGCCCCATCATATTTTCAATTTCGGCATTAATACTCTCATTCGCCAAGATGGTTTCACACGTTAATTGTGCATTATAAAAATCGTTAATTTTATAAAGAGCCTTGGCCTTTATCGACAATATTTCACTGGAAACATCATTTTTCTCGAGCAAGGGAACTAGCGTAAACAAACTTGATTCATAGTCATCAATCAACAAATAAGTGTTCGCCAGTTTTGTTCGTATGCTAGTGCTATCACTCTTCTTTAACTCAGCCTTATACAAGTCAATCATCTTGTGATAGTTATGCGTTTGTTCATAAAAATCGAGTGAGTTAGACATCGACTCATCGTTATTCGCCGCGCAGCCAGAAATAAGCAACAGCATAGTGAACATCATATATTTATGCACTTTCCAACAACCTCATGATCCCTGGCGCTGCGATAAGAATAACAATTGGCACCATAATAAATAAAATAAGTGGAATTGACATTTTAGCCGCCAACTGACCGATTTTTTCTTCTATACTCAACATTTGTAATTCACGTATATCCTTAGCTAACGTTGTTAAAATAGTGTATATCGACGAACCGTATCTCAAACTCTGTTTAAGCGTCACGACAAAACTACGCATTTCATTGCTGGGAACTAACTCATGTAATTCGTCTAAGGCTTTTTCCAACCCGACAATCTGTGAGCGTTCATTAGTCTTACTAAGGTAATGACATATATCCTTGTCAAATGCTGCCATCTCTTTGGATAGGTAGCGTATCGACGATTCAATCGTCATACCAGTTTGTATACAAACTGCCATCAGATCTAATAAATAAGGTAGTTTATTAGCAATTTTATAACGTAATTGCTTGCTCCTAGAATCAAGATAAAAATCTGGCAGTATCACACAAATCAACACCCATATTGCGATGAATATCACATGTTGACTGATTTTTATCGACAGGTTAGGCAGCAAGAAATAATAAGTAAATAAGCCGATAACCAATAACGTATATTTAATTTTTAGATAGTTTTCACCCCAAGTCACATGGTAGAAACCTGCGGACTCAAATCTATTCTTGGTTATCTTTGTTCGATCATGGCGTTTTTTATTGACCTGCGACTTTGCCAACGCAGACCGTGGCCCATCCATTCCTGTATATTTAAAAACATGGAGCTTAGAGAATGCCTTTCTACGAATCCAAAAAATAGTCAGATTAAATATAATGAGCCCGAAACCAATACTCACCAACAACAGCATAAAGAATAATTTATGTTTATCGCTCAGCATTACTTTACGCCTTTCATCAAAGACCAAATAATGGTCATACCAATTAATTCACTTACTAATACGTAATAAAGGATCGGTTTACCAGAGGCACTAAACATTACAAATTCGAAATTTTCTGGGCTTAGATATTGCAACATAAACAAAAATATAAAAGGAATTGCGCCGACAATTTTAGCCGATGTTCTGGCTTCAGAGGTCATCGCATACTTTTTCTTTTCAATTGCATTAGAATCGAAGATCAAACGGTTTAATCGCGTTATTATTTCTTTCAACTGACCACCTCGCTGCATATTCGCACGCAACGTAATAACAAAAAATTGAAACGTAGGATAGGGATAACGTATACATGATTTTTGAAAAACTTTGTCCGGTGTTTCACCTAACTGTAGTCGCTCGCCCATTATCTTAAACTCCCGACCGACATCATCATCTAACGACTGGCCAACAAAAATAATCGCATGCATAATACTGTCACCGGCACTCACAGCACTAGCGAGCATATTAAGCGCATCAGGAAAAGACGCTTCAAATTTTTTCTGCGCGCGCTTTACCAACCAAAAATAACCCGCAACAGAAGAAAAAAGGCACATAGGCAGTGAAACAAACAACCAATTAACTCGAAAGAAAGTGGTATTAACAACCTGTGATAACATCATAATCACCACCATAAACAGACCAACTTTAAGCGCTGCCCCCTTCCCGAGATAACGCTGTAAATTAAACCACAACCTTTGCCACTTTTGTTTCCAATTTAGCGTTGTCAACGAGTTAAAGTTTAACGCTTGCTTATCATCATCCATCGAACTAACCAATACAGTGCGGTTCAGCCCTTCAAGGTATTTTTTTTTGGTTTTGCTACTTGGTTTCAAGCTTAAAAGTAGTAGTCCGCCACCAAGGCAAACGCATAGGCTGGCTATCATGCCTGCTCTCCTACTTTAAACTCCGGTTCACCAACACGGAATGCAGCTGATAACTTATCTTCTAAGCCAAAGAAACGGGCCTTTTCCATTAATATTGAGCGCTGCATTAAACCAGCTGTAATAAAATTACCGTTGACCTTACCACTCTGAGATTGGGACATATTAGGTTGAAAACGAAAAATTTCTTCTAACACGACATTACAGCCCTCCAAACTAACCACCTCAGTAATACTCATTACTTTGCGGCTACCATCATGCAAACGACTAATTTGAATAACTAAATCAACAGCGCTGACAATGGTTCGTCGAATAGCTTCTAAAGGTAAATTATTCGTTGCCATCATCACCATAGATTCAACACGAGCAAGCGCGTCTCTTGGTGTATTAGCATGCAACGTTGACATGGAACCATCATGACCCGTATTCATTGCTTGCAACATTTCAAATGCTTCCGATCCTCGACACTCGCCGACAATGATTCGATCGGGTCTCATCCGTAATGAATTAATAACGAGATCGCGTTGTGTAATCGCACCATTACCTTCAATACCGGCGGTTCTAGTTTCAAGTCGCACCACATGCGGTTGCTGCAATTTAAGCTCGGCCGCATCTTCAATGCTGACAATCCTTTCGTTTTCAGAAATATATTGAGAAAGCGCGTTCATCATGGTGGTTTTACCTGAGCCCGTACCACCCGAAATTAAAATATTCAAACGACAACGAGCCGCGATCATCAGTAATTCGGCCATTTCTGGTGACATTGCACCAAGCTCTGCAAGATTATCTAAACCCAAACTGCTTTTTTTGAATTTACGTATAGAGATAGATGTACCATCTAAGGCCACAGGAGGAATAACGATATTCACACGACTGCCGTCTGCTAGGCGAGCATCACAGGTTGGTTGCGATTCGTCCACACGTCGTCCGACTCTATTAGCAATACGTTTAGCTATTTGTAGCAGTTGTTGCTCGTCAATAAATGACGCCATTGAACGCTCTACCAAACCATTACGTTCGATATAAATCTGACTCCAACCATTGATCATAATGTCGCTGATACCATCGTCATCCATTAAGGACTGCAAAGGGCCTAAGCCATGAATTTCGTCAATCAGACTCGTGACAAATTCAGCTCTTAGCATTTCGGTAAGCGGTAAACTTAGGCGTTCAGCCAATAAATCAATCGCGCCTGACAATTGCCTCCCAAGCTGCTCTTTAGTCAGACTATTAACGACTTCCAGTTCTAACGCGTCAAAGATTTGTAATCTCAGTTTGGCATAAACAGACATTTCCATTAGGGTTTTCTCTTAAAAAGCTGCTTAATTGAAAAGCGTGTAGGAGGCATATACTGTTGACCTAAAATCAAATCTGTAAGCTTATGGATCTTGTCCGACAAGGCGTTATCAAGCTGATAAATATGTTTACCTGCAATAATGTCTTTACTCGTACTTTTATTAAAACCACACACGACATCCACTTTTTGTCCTAAACACTTTTCAACTTCGGCGAGAGTGATTGTTGCAGACAGTTCCGGTCTAGTGTAGTTCATCACCAAAATGCACCTTAGCGGCGATCCTATTTTATCTAGCACAGAAATAATCCGTCCCGCTTCCCTGACACTCGATATACTAGGGTCAATGGTTAACACGAAAATATCGCATTCTTGCGAGACATAAATCAGATCCTTTTTACAGTTCACCGAACACGATAAATCTTCCAAAATAAAATTATTCTGACTGGCTAATTCCGTGGAAAAAATGCGGACATATTCTTTCAGCTCTAATTCATTTAACTCAGGCGACTCGATTGAAAGTACCGACAACATATCATTCAATTTTTTGGTCATGCTTGTGGCATAACTAAAGTCCATGTTGGCTGTCAATCCACCTTTTTGCACTGCGCGTTTTTCAAAGTCTGGGATACCTAAAAAAATATCGATATCGCCACCACTAAAGTGATGATCTACAACCACGCACGAGCTGTTTTTGAGATTACTTAAAATAAGTGCAACTTCACAGGTTAGCAGCGTCACCCCCGACCCGCCTTTGGTGCCCCAGAAAGCGACTTTCTTAGCGATTCGGTTTTTACCTAATCCCGCTTGTTGTTTACGGTTCTCATAAACGTGTTTAACAAAATCAACCAATTCCGCTTTAGTAATTGGCCAAAATAGGTAATAAAAACCCATGTTTTTTAAATTTCGAATTGTTGATATCGCGTCTTCACTACCAATAACAATCACCGAAGCATGGTTAGGTAGTAGATGCGAGATCCGCTCCATATCTTTAGCCACATCATTACTGCGGTTAAGATCAACAAGCACAACATCGATTAACGACTCTCTGACATGACGGCGGATATTTTCGTCGGTGTTTTCTAAAGTTGTAGGTGTCGTGAGTCCCTCAAAACGAAAAGCTTCTTGGACCAATTCTTTACATTCTAATGTTTGATTGAATAATACTGCGGAGAAGGTATCTTGCTTTCCGACTGCGTCATCATTTTTTAATTTAAGTATATCAACAATATTAAGCATTACGAATCCTTTGATGGACGGCTATCCAAGTCAGATTGATTCAATACGGCATCAGGACGGACCATCGACTTCCAGCGTGTCGAGTCCATTGAGCAACCTAAATCTCGGTTAAAAAAATAGCCCGATTGAGCAGAACGACAAATAGGCACTATCGCTTGATGATTGCTAATCTGAACAACATAATCGAAACGCTGGTTAATCGGTTTCTTAACTCGAGTGATCGCGATAGTCATTGCATCAATACCTTGTCCATGCAATTTAGATTCAGCTTGTAAGGCGAAGTTGTACGCGGTATCAGTAGCAACGAATATCTCGACTTGACCAGATAAAATGCGCTCGTGTTGCTCAATAAAAAACGTATCCAACCGATGCTGAGCATCTTTATTCTTATTCAAATTTAATGACAAGGTATAATAGGTCGGCACGATATCTATATGAATACCACGTGTGCTTTCAGCTCGGTCTGCACACGCAGTTAACAACAGAGTACTCATCATTAATATTTTAAAAATTCTCACAGCTTAAACCCTCCATTTGATAGTAACTCGTCGGTCCATTGCGTTTGTGCAGTCGAGAAATTACGTTCAACCGCAAATAAACGCTTAAATGTGGTGGTTCTTTGGATCGTTGGTAATTGGATTTTTGCTGCACTGATCGGTTTAACCAGATTAACGGTAGCTACAATGACCAACTCAGTTTTATTGCGTGAAGTTTCTGTTTTTCTAAATAGCGCGCCTAAAATAGGGATTTCAGACAGTAAAGGTACTTTATTTAACATTTCTTTATCTTCCGTACTCAATAGTCCACCAAGCAGAAAACTCTGACCATCACCCAGTTCAACAGTCGTACTTGCTTTACGTGTTTTAAGTGCAGGTATGTCATATGCGTACTGGGTATCTAAATTACTGACTTCAGGTTCAAGAGATAATCTAATTTTATTGTCTTGTAGTACTTCTGCAGAGACAGTCAATTTGACACCGTACTCTTTGTACGTCACCCTGGTTCCACCATCCTCCTGATAAATAACAGGTAATTCACCACCAACTAAAAATTCAGCTGACTCACCAGAGATAACCGACAAATTAGGTTCTGCTAATATTTGCCCTAATGAGTCATTACCTGATGCAGTGATCCAAGAAAAAACATCGCTACTTTCGCCTGTTACTAGGTTTTTCATAAACTCTCCGGCAACGAAGTTTTGGTTAAGGATAGTGCCGTACTCAACACCAATATCTTCCAGAAAAGAGTGCGATACTTCTGCTATCGACAATTTAACATTGACCTGCTTAGTCATCGCCACTTCAAGTTCATTTAATACGCCCGTATACACTTTTTTCTTCAGATACAGCCTGGTCGTATCTTGATTTTTTGAATCACTTAACGACGTTGAAACCAAATGTAAAATCTTATCAATAACATCTTGAGAAGACACTTTGCCACGTACCAAAATTTGTTTGCCCACATTGATGAGTCTCACTTGCTGCTCTGGATATAAAGCACTAATTTGGTGACGAATATTGGTAAGATTTCGCGCCACGACTATTTTATAATTACGAATGCTTTGGCCATCTTCATCAAAGATAATCAAGTGTGTTTGGCTGCGTTTTTTAGCATAGATTATGACTTTGTGTTTATCGATAACTTGATAATCTGCAATACTGGGATCGCTAATAAAAACAGTCCCTATTTCAGCCTTAGTGGTAACGGTATGTGCATCACCATTATCGATATAAATCCATTCCGCAGAATATGAATAATGAGGTAATGAGAATAAACATAATACGATGAGTATCTTCAATAGCAGGGGTGTCTGAACACTTATATTAGTCATTTATTTTATCACCATATTATTGCCACGCATTTCGGTCACCGATTTAAAATCAGGTAACACATCTCCAGCATCGGCCTTTAAATCTGCAGCTGAAAAATCACCTATAGATTTGTGTATTTCTATCTCCGCAATACGCTTCGCGACCGTTAATATCGCCACTTGTTTGCGCGTCAATTCCAAGACAATATCGACATTCGCAGAGCTCGGTTCTAACTCACCACTAATAATCTGAGTTTGTTGGATGACTTTAATCACTTTGATATTCATCATCACCGGAGTTACTCCGATCATTCTTGCTTTTTTTGACAATTCTGAACCGACCTCAATACTCATTTGATATTGCGGTAGTGTTAGTGCAACCAAGTCAACTCGCATGTTATTACTGACAGTACCGCCGACGACGGATTTAGCAGGTACGCTCAACACATAAGGCACTTGACCAGGGGCCAAAACAACGTCTATATAGGCATCATGTTGTGGCGGCACCAGCATGTCAGGAAAAAACAACGTGCCCTGAACCTGATCTTGTCGATAAACTGCACCGGAGGTGAAATTAATATTCACATCGGTATAAATACCTCGTTTATTCGCATCGACTTGCACTAAATACTGAACGTCAAAATCACTACGTTTAACCAATGTCCCACGTTGTACATCCTCTTTCAGCCACCACGTTTTAATTTTAACTACGGGGGCAATATTCTCTGCCAGCGGAATATTAGGCAGATCCTTTTCGATATGACTGAGACTGTCAGCAATACCATATAAGCCAAGGATAATTAACCCTATAGCAAGACTTAAAATGATTTTAGACTTCATAGAAGTTTCCTAAATGGAAGCTGCGATACCAAATAAACAGCCAACACAAATAGCGAAACCATAAGGTACTCCTCGTGTATAGAGTTGATTTTGGGACCATGAAAAAAATACAAGTAGCATCGCTTGTAGCCCACCAATAACAGCAATTAACATGATGGTTATCGGTAAATAATTCGGCGCAATCGCTATTGAAAAAGCAAAAAACAGTTTTGCATCACCGCCACCTATGATGCCTAATCGATTCATAATAAACCCACCAACTAAAGTGGATATGGTATAGAGTACCGAGCACGCGGCTGAATATGGCGCTACATACAGCATACTGATATAGCGATCGCTATGAATAAAAATAACAACGCACAATACAAATACACACACGCAATTAAAATTCGATATATGTCTTCGATTCGCATCAGATATCCAGATAAACACAGATAATGTGGCTAGCAATAGCCACACATACAAAAGCATACTTAGTTCTTATTAGGTGTTAGGTTCATTGGCAGCGCTAATATTGTCCGTGACCGTCGTCATAGCGGCTGTTAATGATTCGCGTAAAGCACCATTGAATACCGCTAAAACAATTGATGAAATAGCAACACCGATAATTGCATATTCAATCGCAGTTACACCGCGTTGATCTTTTTTAAATTCTTGTAGTGCAACCGCTGATTTTACATATAATTTAGTGATCATCTTGTCTACCCTATTAATAAAATTATTATGAAATGGTTATATTCATTTCTGTTATAGCCCCTAATCAAGGCGTTACTTATTTAAACAAAAATCAAATGAAATACACACTAAGGAAAGTTAAGGCTAATTAAGAGCTTGTAGGATACTGCGCTTACACTCTCTTAAAGACAGGTCATTATTGATTACTTAAACTCTAGGTGCGATCAACGATGAAATAGCAATAACGAGGACACAATGAAAGGAGTAAATGCAATGATGAAACCAGCATATTCAATAATAAAATCGATGTTTGTCGCATTGATATTATGTCAGGCAGTTAGCGTTTACGCTGCCCCGACGGAAGGTAATCATTACGATAAGATTACAAATAATTTCACTGAAGAGAGCCTTGGTGTAGAGAAGTTTTTTTCATTAACCTGTAGACCTTGCTTGAGTCTAAGTAGGATGTTGCCTAGCATCAGCAAACAGAGTCAACAGACTATCTATAAAACGCACGTCATATTCAATGATACCACGCACGCAGCAGCAACTATCTATTACTCTGCGGCTATTCAAAGTGAAACACTACCTGATCGGTTTATCAGTGAACTGTTTCTCCTTACGCAAGCGAATGCCCCCGTTAATGGAACAACCTTAACGGGCTTGTTTAACCGATATCAACTAGTACCAATAAATAAATTAACTCCAGAGCAGCATGCTCAAGTAGAGACTCAACTACTGCGCGCCGAAAAGCTCACAGCACAAGCCAGCATAATGCAAATACCAACGATCATTGTAAATGGTCAATATCAGATAAATATGCGTGCACATAAGTCACTTACTGAATTGTCAGACACAATTAAACAGCTCGTTGATTTACCAAGCTAAGGTATTGGTATTGGTATTGAAGTAAAAATATGATCGTACAAGTGGTAATAACTCTGTATTCCCCTTATGCTATTTAGTACGAATAATTAGCATAAGGGAAAATCGATTTATGATTAGCGATTCATAACAATAGTAACCTGACCACCGCGTTCATGATTATCAAGAATAACTCTGCCGTCTAATAACTTCGTCAATTCAAGAATCAATACGAAACCAATACCAAAGCCATCTTTACTCAAGATATTAGTGATATCACCATTATTAAACGCCGATATTATTTGCGCTGAAAAACCCTTACCGTCATCCTTTACTCTCACTACATCATGATGTAAATAAGCGGTAAATGAAATCCCAATCGTTTCATTGGCATAACGCTCGGCATTAGACAATATGTTAAGAAATAACACGCGGAGTAGTTTTTTATCACTGCAAATTATTTGGTTACAGTTAAAGAGTTCGAATTTTTTTCGACCACCAAATGTGGCGATAGTAAGGTCTAACACATCGGTGAAATTAATGTTTTCTTGAGACTGCACGACTTCTTTATTCAACAATTTAAACAAGTGGAGACTACTTTCACATAAGGTGTTTAAGCTGCAAACTTGCGTGTCTAAACGTGCTAACAGAAAGTCATTATTACCTTGGTGTGATACTAATATATCGCTGGTTAACTGAATCGCAGCCAAGGGAGTCCGAATGTCATGGGGTAACGTGGCATAGAGCATCTTTTGCTTAGTCATAAGTTCATCAATCGTATTCGCCATTTTGTGCTGATTGCGAATTAGACTACGAATAGACTCAGGACCGACTTCTTCGACCCTATTTTTAAACTTGCCTTCAGCATAGCTTTCCGACAACACATGCAGAGACACAATACCCTTGCTCCATGTCCGCAGTGATATTAACAAAATAACTAACGTACAAAACACCTGGATAGCATCATCAATTAACTCAATGCTTTTAAGCTCATTAACGATGGCATCATTGGCGTAAGCCTCGCTATTAAACGTCGCGCGAATAAACTTTGCATCATCATAACTGCGGGTAACCGAATGCAAATTATTTTGAGAGGCATTGTCCAGACAATCTGCATCTGCATCTGCATCTGCATCTACATCTGCATCTACATCTGCATGACATTGAAACTCCCATATTGCGGTATCGCTATGCGCATGATTGTCGTGGTTGACGAAACCATTTATCACCATTTCGACACGGCTGAGATTAAGCTGTTCTACAAGTGCTTTTTTTTCAGGGGCTATGAATACTACTGAAATGCTAGCACTAACAATATAGCCTAACATTACCGAGGTAAATATCTGTGCGATAAATGTTTTCATTGTTTTATGATGGAATGAGCGAGATAAAAACCTTTGGCTCGTCTATTTTTGATCAGTTCAATACCGGGTAACTCAACACTCAATTTCTTCCTTAATGAAGAAATACGCATATAGATTGAGCGGTCTTCTTCGTGGTAACTAAACCCGTGAATTTTTTCAAATAAAACAGAGACGAGAACAGGCTGCCCAGCATCTGATAAAATTTCTAATAATTCGAATTCAGACGGGATCAATTTTATCTGTAATTGATTATAAAACAAGCTCGACTCTTGCGTATTTAAATAAAGCTGATCACGGTTGCAACTCGTATCTTGTAATTCTTCCACCAAATAGTTATTCAGTTGGCGTTTGATTCGTTCACTTAATACCTTAGTTCTAATTGGTTTAGTAACATAATCGTCAGCGCCTAAAAGCAAGGAGTTTGTTTCCGTTAGTTCATTATCATTCGCGGTCATCATCACTATCGGCGCTGCAAACTTTTGCTCTTTTAATGCTTTCAGCACACTTAAGCCTGAAGTATGCGGAAGTTGTATATCAAGCAGTACGAGCTTGGGTTGTTTTTCTATAATAAATTCGACAGCACCTTCACCGGTATCAAGGCTGTCGATATCATAACCTTCGATTGCAGAAAGAAAGTAGCACAACATTTCTCGCAATTGTTGATCATCTTCGATAATCACAATGTCTAACATATAATACCTATTTCTTTGATTTAAAAATAAAATAATCGTTATTTTTAACGCCATGAATTGAGTCTAGTAACCAATACAATAACGCGCGCAATTAGATACCACTTTATTATAAAAAAATCATCATTAAACGACTAAACATACCTTACATAATCGATAAAATAGCATAAACATCAATAAACCTCGAGACTAAGATACTAAAAGTATCTTTAAATACATGCATTATGCTACTTTTTTACTCATGCGCAAGCCTCCTTAATCACTCTCACTAAAACACAATGAACAATCCATATTGCCAGCGATGTCAGGATCACGGTAAAGGTAATCGAACTGAAACGATAGACAATAGAGAAGAATGCATCTTGTTGTCCAGGTTGAAAAGCTGTTGTGAGTGGCACCGCCAGCGCGAGAGGCGTATTTCACATTCAAAATGTAAATGCCTTCGATAGTAGGCTTAAAGAATGGATGATCCGCTTCCATGGAGTGTCGACAAAATATCTCGGAAATTACTTGGCTTTGCGCCGAATGCTAGAGCGTTATCAAGGCAAAATGCAACCAACAGAATGTTTATTAGAAGCTGCTGGGCATTCACCGCAACAGTTTATTCACATATAACCATTAAAAAGCCATTAAGTGATGACACTTAATGGCTTTTTATTACATCTAATTTAATCAGATGAAAGGTTATCTAAGTTTAAATTGACCTACGATTGATTTTAGTTGCTCGTTAGCGACTGCCACGTTTACTGACTCTTGCGCGGTAGATTGACCATTGATCGCTAACTCTTGCGCCATTTCACGGATCGCCGTCATGTTACGCGTCACTTCCAGCGATACACTACTCTGCTCTTCCGCTGCTGTGGCAATTTGCGTGTTTAAATCATTAATTTGCGTAACAGAACTAGCAATATGATCCAAATCTTCCGCTACTGCATAAGTACTTTCAGCCGCTTTCTGGCATGTTTCCTGGGTCATATTCATCGCTAGAATTGCAGAACTTGAACCTGCTGTTAAAGCACCCAACGTCTCTTTAATTTCCGCCGTACTCACTTGTGTTCTAGCTGCAAGCGCACGCACCTCATCAGCTACAACAGCAAAACCACGCCCTTGCTCGCCCGCTCGCGCCGCTTCAATTGCCGCGTTAAGCGCTAGTAGGTTAGTTTGTTCTGCAATAGCACCAATGACATTAAGTACTTTGGTAATG
Organism: Moritella marina ATCC 15381; assembly: GCF_008931805.1. Taxonomy (GTDB): domain Bacteria; phylum Pseudomonadota; class Gammaproteobacteria; order Enterobacterales; family Moritellaceae; genus Moritella; species Moritella marina. Next base: position 2,981,440 of record NZ_CP044399.1, read on the forward strand.
GCTTGGGTATCGTTCTCAATATCTTGAATACTTTTTGATGAACTTTCCACATTTTCAACTAACTTAGATACCGTTGTTGTGGTTGTGTTTACCGTTACTTTCGACGTACCTACCTGCTTATTCATGGCATCGGTAAATTGCGACGCTTCTTCAGCATTACTGGCAACATCGTTTGCAGTGGCACTCATTTCTTCTACTGCCGCTGCAATTTGGTCAGTTTCAATAGAGTGTGCTTCCAATACTTGGTTGTTCGTTGTAGTTTGCTGTTCTAACTTGCCAACACTTTCTGAAATATGTTGTGAAGAATTATCAATCTCTAGCATCAGTGTTTGCAGATTGGCAATGAAAGTATTAATACCCGCGGAAATATCACCGAGATCATCGTTACTATCAATTGGTAAACGGCGTGTTAAATCACCATTACCCTTAGATAAATCAGTCACCACTTCTTTCAATGAAATGATCGGACGATAAACAATATTCAATACTGTAATAGTCAAAAATAAACCGACAGCGAGCAGAATAATAGAAACCACAATCGACGTTTCTAACGCTTCATCAACTTCTGCATAAGCAACTAATTTATCAACACCAATGAATAAATACCAACTTTTGCCATTAACGAGGCTGATCTCTTGCGTAAAGGCAAGTTTATCAACGCCACCTAATGTATAAGCCGTGATGTGCGCATGCTCACTTAACATACCGATTTTCACATTACCCATGCCAATATCTGAGAAATTAACACCTGTTCTCAATGTTATTGAATTTGATGCTAATGCATTACCATCACTATCCATGATCGCAGTAACAGAGCCAGGATAGTTAACATTTTTAACGGTTTCTTCAAGGATGCTTAAATCAATATCACCCCGTAACACACCATTACCTATGTTACGCACCACTGAAATAATCGGCAGACCAGTGCCTTTGTCGTTATAAACATCGGAAATATCGAACGTTGACGCATTTTCACCTAAATTATACCAAGGACGTTGACGTGCATCATAACGCGCTGTAATAGCGACGCCATTAACCCAGCTTGGATCTACTGCTGTGGAATAAGTCACACCGTCATCAAAAGCGAAAAACACACTACCAAAGCCATTGGTTTCTTTTATGAGTCGTGCGATAGTGACATAATTATCACCTAGACTATTGGACTTATACTTTTGGGTGAGGACATTAAGTGCATCGGTTTTTTCTGTGAACCAATTCTCAATTTTATTGGCTTCGTAACTGACTAATGAACTCGACAGCAGGTTCACATCGTTGATGGTTTTAGATTTAAGTATGTTATAAGAAATTATATTTGCAACAAGTAAAATAGCAGTCAGTAAGATGACTACCGACAATATGATGAGTCTTTTGAACCCTAAATTTTTTAACATTATTTTATTCCACAATTAAATAGTTCAGAGGTTTACCGCTGAAATAGTTGGACCAGAACAATATCATCTTGTAAATAGAAAAAAAAGTAAGGGTATGTAAGGTGAATACCGATGTTGTGGGAAAGAGTTATTAGTTAAAAATAAGCCAATTCACTGACCCACAATGTTAACGTAAACTCTTAGCTATCAAAATCAGGATAGCTCATAAAATTAAGCTTCACACCAAGCTCAATGTCACACTTTAATTACTCTCACTAAAACACAATGTACCAGCCATATTGCCAGCGATGTGAGGATCACGGTAAAGGTGATAGAGCTAAAGCGATAAACAATAGCGAAGAATGCATCTTGCTGTCCCGGCTGAAAAGTGGTTGTCAGGGGCACGGCTAACGCACTCATCGCCGAGAACCCGAGTCCGCCTTTAACCCCACCTAAAGCCAATAACCAAGCAAAAAAACCAACCGCGATTGCAAACGCCATCAAAAATAGCAGACCATTGTTAGCCCAACTTGATAAACCTAATTGGATCGCCATACCCGCCAGACAACCAAGTAATGTGCCACTAATACGAATTTTAGCCGCCGCCATTGCGCCAATAAATGTCATTGGCGTGAGCACAATAAAAATGGACGCTTGCGCTGAGACTGAATCACTCAAGTCGCCAAACTGAAAGATTAAAAAAGCTAACATGGAGATAGTCCACCCCATGGCTGTTTGTCGTAACATGCCAATATGGTCGTGCTGCACGGGCACATTCTTGGTTGTGATTTCGCAGGTTCAGGTTCGTGATCTACTTCGTGCCCAGCTTCGAGTGCTGGTTCGCTAAATAAATAATACGCTAGCCCGCAGATAGGATAGATCGCGAACGCACTGACCCACAATGTCAGCGTAAACTCTTCGTTATCAAAACTTGAATAGCTCATAAAGTTAAGCGCTATAGAGCCCACCAGCAAGCCAGTAAAACCAAACAGATAACCGCTTGGTTTAGTCATGGCGATACATTTACTCATAAATAAAATAGCCACGGCGACAGTCATTAACCACGGATACGGCTGTAAAAATCCGGTAATAAAATTCACTTCTAAACTAACCCAAACAATACCAAGTACCATTTGATTAATTAAGCTGATATTAAAATGATCGGCGCGGGCGATAATAAACGTCGGCAGCAATATAGCAAAAAAACCATTCGACCAACCAAACACCATGCTTAACGCTAAGCCAAAAACACAAGCAAACCAAAGTCGCATTGTTTTCATCATGTATTCCCCACTGCACTCAACAGCATTAATAAATCGAATGAGTAAATCGAGTTAGTACATCTAATTAATAAATCGAATTAGTATATATAATGCAGTAAACCTGCGAGCTTTATTTGTAGACTTGCTAATGTTTGCCACCACACATTACCGGCAGGATAAAGCACCACAGTCGCTCGCGAGCCCACAAACAGCTGTACAGGAATGACCTCTTCACTGACTAAGTTAACCCTAATTCGCTGCGCATCACGCACCCAACGGTTACTCACTTCGACTGATGTTAACTTACCACTGGCGGTTTGCTGTGCAGACGCGACGCCAAAGTCACGGCTGCCGACGGTGAAATCAAAGACTTGCCCAGGCAGCGCATCATAAGTGACATAAGCCGCGGATGTATTGCTAATAAGCGCAGTGGCTTTTTCACGAAAATCTGCCGCCACCCATAATGAATCACTGGAAATAAACGTCAGCATGGGTTGATTCACGATGGCCATCGCCCCTACTTCCAATTGCAGATTGGTGATCACGCCTTTATTCGGCGCAAATATTTGCGTATGAGATAGGTTCAATTGCGCTTCAGCAAGGTTATTTTTAGCCGCCATCACCAGCGAACTACCACCAACGTCATCGCCTAGCTTGGCCTTGATCACCAATGTTTGCTGTTGATAGGCATGCAGTGTCGAACCCGCAGCTTGATACCGTGCATAAGCACTGTCTTGCATTGATTTAGAGACGAGATTGTTTTTCGCTAATTTGCCGATACGCTTATATTCGGCAACCGCATTAGTATAGTTAGCCTTACTACTGGCAGTATTGGCAATGGCTGCTTCAACCTGCGCATACAAGGATTCTTCTTGCTCATAGGCTTGTTGCAGCGCCACTTCGGCCTTGTTAACCGCGATAGTGTATTTACTGTCATTAATAGTAAACAACAGCTGACCTTTTTCAACGCTTTGATTATTACGGATCATAACGCCAGTGATTGGTCCTGATACTTCCGGTGCTAATTGCACCACATAACCATAAACGCGACTCTCAGTGGTTAACGGGGCATATCTATCGGCAACGATGATGTAAGCCATAAAAACAATGAACAAGACAATAAGGCGGCGCATCCAATGATGAAAAACGGACTGGGTATGAGACATATAAATTTCCGATAACAAATAAAACAGTGCGGATTATAGAAATATTCCACTTGATTAAATACTATGATTAAATCACCATTTGCGTCCTATAAATAGGACGCCGTATTCTTACATACTAAATAATTGAATAATTAGGACCAATAATGAAAGCATCGATGGATGACCTGTACTTATTTATATTAACGGTAAGACATGGCGGTATTAGCGCTGCGGCACAGGCCCATGGACTGCAGCGCTCCAAGGTCAGTCGTCGCCTGCAAGAGTTAGAGAAAGCGCTGGGTTGCCAGTTGCTTATTCGCACCACCCGACAAATAGAACTCACCGAACATGGGCGTTTGTTGTATCAACACATTAACCAGCCATTAAGCGATGTAAACCAAGCTATCTCGCTGCTTAAAAATCAACAACAAAGCCTGCAAGGGGTATTACGCATTGCCGTACCTGCAGCGTTTATTGCTTCAACCTTGTTTGCTGAATTGCTCGATGATTATGCGCGCCAATTTCCAGATATCACCTTAGAAATTATTCACCGTCATGAAAGTATCGATTTAAAACGTGAAAACGTCGATCTGCAACTGCTGCCCGATGTCGTAGACATCATTAATGAAGACTATGTGCAGCAAGTGTTTTTTCCGTCTAAAAAAGGGCTATTTTGTTCACCACACTACCTGCTTAATCACCCGCGGCCAGAATCTGTGAACGCTCTGTTTGAGCATGCGATTTTAACCAGTAGCTATGATTCTAGTATCTTGCCAGAAGGGTTAACGATACGGTTAATATCTGAAGATTTGGGGTTAGTAAATAAGATGGCACAATCAGGCCATGGCATTGCCTTACTGCCGATGATTTTAGTACGACAGCAATTGCAGCAAGGTCAGCTAATACATCTGCTACCAGATATTTACCAGTCCGAAATAGCCATGACGTTAGTGTATTCATCACGCCAGTTTTTGCCCGAGAAAACCCGCAGTATGATCAACTTGCTGCGCGATAAATTTTTAAATCATCACTGATATCAGGCTTATCAGTCACAGATTGTTAGTCACCAAATCATATCGATTGTAAAAATGCCCCATAAAAAAATCCAGTAGCAAAATTAATTGCACACTGGATTTTTAGTTTATCACCGACTAACCATCTTGTAATATCTTACTGATAAAGATTATTTCACTTGGAATTTATTTAACCAGCTAGCTAAATCAGCGGTTAATCGCACCAAGCTTTGCGAACTTTCAGCACCATCTGATACCGTTGTTGATAACTGGCAACTGCTCTGCTCAATCATATTGACCTGCATAGCAATGTCTTCACCCACCACTTTTTGTTGTTCGGCTGCAGTGGCGATCTCATGGCTCATCGATGATATCGTCTCTAGCGCGGTAACGATTTGCGCTAACGCTGCCGATGCATGTTGTGACTCTGTGACCGTACTAGCGCTAGTATCAGCACAAATATCCATTGTTGAAATCGCATTACGCGAGCCAGTTTGTAGGTTCGTCACCATTTGCTGAATTTCTTTCGTGCAATTTTGGGTACGCCCGGCGAGATTACGCACTTCATCAGCAACTACCGCAAAACCACGCCCCTGTTCACCAGCACGCGCCGCTTCAATCGCCGCATTTAAAGCTAGCAAATTAGTCTGCTCAGCAATATCACCAATCACATCTAAGATTTTGGTAATGTTATTCACATCACTATCTAATGAAGATACCGCAGAACTTGCCGTGTGTAACTGATCAGCAAGACCTTGGATATTATTCACCGTCGAATCAATTAAATTATGGGTATCAACACTTTGTTTATCCGCATCCAAGGTATTCTGCGCAGTGGCTTGAGCAGAATCTGCCACACCATTAGCCGACTCAGCCATTTCGGTCATTGCCGTAGCGATCATTACCGTTGACTGTCGTTGTGTTTCAGTCAGTTCACTCATTTGTTTAGCGCGAGCGTCGACATTATGCAATTCTGAGCTTAATGCATTCATCGCATTACCAAGATGCTGAACCAACTCACCCAAAGACATACTCATTGTTTGTACTGCACCATAAATACTGTCTCTTGGTGCTGACTCATTAAATGATGTACTGATTTTACCATCGGCAACGGCCTGTATCGCCGCTAATACATCACTCGGCTCACCACCAATGATCGCGGTCATACGCTTAATAGACGTCAACAACAGCCCAAATATAATGCTCGCAATAACAAAACATAGACCAAACTGCCATTGAGCACTTGACCAAAAACGCGCATTGACTTCATTTTCACCGATACCGGTTCCCACGATCCAACCCCAACGCACGGTTCTTTCCGCAATAGAGTGTTTTTCTTCAATCGAACCATCAGGCAATCTTTGCGTCCAAGTGTATTCAGCAAGCTTGTTACCTTGACGATTCACTGCATTTTGTAATATCTGTCCTACACTTTTACCTGCACTGTCTTTAAAATCATTAAAGCTAGTACCGTGCAATTGTGGATCCAGAGGCGCTGCAATAAACATTAAGTTTTCATCTGCGACGTACACATATTCATTATCTTTATAAATATTATTTTGCAATACACGGATGGCAATACCTTTAGCTTGCGCTTCTTCTAACTCGCCAGCTGATACCATCTTTTCCATTTCACTAATAAAATTATAAGTCGTTTGAAAAACTTCAGTTACGCGTGATTTATTATCCGCAGAACTTGATGCTTTAAGCGTCCACAGACCCACAGCAGTAATAGCGACAAGTGCTGATAATATGATGCCAGCAAGCAAATATGATTGGGTTTTTAAATTCATTAACAGCACTTCTATAAAAATTATGGGATATAAGTATATCGTCAGGATCGAAGATAACTTTATTATGATTTGAAATTAAAGCACATGTTAGATATTTTTTTATACGAACCGATCAATTTAAACGACCAAAAGTAATCACAAATGAGTAATTTAAAGCGTAAGATCACATATTTAGTGACATCACACAAATAACATTCGTTTTATTACTAACATTTTAGCGGGCATATCAGCACTGGCAGTGAATACCGTGATGGCCAATGTGAAAAACATGACAGGTAACAGACGATGAGTCATACAACTCACAAACACATAAATAATACTTAATGTATATATCCCGTCCTTCAGCATAATGTTACTAATAGCATTTATCCCCGATCAAGCGGGGTCATCAGTTGTATAACAAAACAGGCATCACGCACCTTAAAGGATCCCATGTTAAAAAAATTAAAGGCATCTATCGTTATACAGCTTATCTTTGTCGTGTCTATCGCATTATCTGCAATTACTATTTATTCTATTTACAGTTACCAGCATCAGAAAGCACGTTTAGCCATTCAAAACTTATCGCATATTTATGTCAATCTAATTGAGAGCACAATCAACCAAGCATTATCAGCGACATTTCCACTGGCTGCTATGGTCAAAAAACAACAAATTAGTGCCGATCAATTCAGCCAGTTTGCGACTGAAATGCTCCCCTTCTATCCTAATATCGCCGCGCTGCAACTCGCCCCAGGCGGTATTATTCGCTATACAGCCCCCTTAGCAGGCAACGAAAAAGCCATAGGACATAACTTACTCACAGCGCCAAATAGAAACAAAGAATCTGTCGCCACCAAAAATAGCGGTAAATTAACCTTGGCAGGCCCCTTTGATTTAGTACAAGGTGGCTATGGCGCAGCGGGGCGTTTACCAATATATTTAGACCGCCCCAACGGTGAAGCCTATTTCTGGGGCTTCGCGACGGTATTACTGCGCTTTCCTCAAGTCTTGGCACCAGTAAAATTATCCGCTTTAGTCGATGCTGGATTATCCTATGAATTATCCCGTGTCCACCCCGATACCGCAGAAACACAAGTTTTAACAAGATCACCGACAGCACTATCAGCAGATCCGATTATCAATAAAATCAACATTGCCAACGTGACTTGGACGTTAAAAGTATCTAACAATAAAGCTGGTGCTCATTATATTTCGATTTTAATGATGTCGCTGCTGGGCATCGTTTTGACAATACTCGTCACCTTTTCTGCCATCTCAATATTGCGGATAAGAGACGACAAAGCAGGCCTTAAAAACATTGTCACAGCGCGAACCAAAGAATTAGACGATAATTTAAAACGTTTAAATCTCGCCTTAACCTCTGCCGGTCAAATCTGGTTTGAACTTAACGTACAAAGTGGTGACATTTCATTTGGTGGTCAAACCGGAAAAATGGCAGGCTATGCAGCAGCCGACATGAAAACGACATTACAGTTCTGGTTACAAAGCATTCATCCCGATGACCTTGAGTCTGCCTCAAAGAAATATCAACAATCTTTGCTCAAGGGCGTCCCATTTGAATTAGAATATAGAAGAAAAAGTAAAGATGGCCATTGGTTATGGATCCAAACCATCGGCGAATTCACCGCATGGGATGAGCAACAGAAACCACTCTGGTGCACAGGTGTACACACCGATATATCACAGCGTAAGCAACAGCAGCAAAAATTAGAATTAATGGCGCATTACGACATACTCACCAAATTACCCAATCGCTCATTACTGGCAGAGCGTTTTAAATTAGGGACCGTTCATAGCCAGCAATCTGGCAGTATGCTCGCTGTCTGTTTTCTTGATTTGGACAATTTCAAACCCGTTAATGATAGTTATGGTCATGATATTGGCGATCAATTACTTATCGAGGTAGCGCAACGTCTAAGTATCAATATTGATGTTCAAGATACCGCGTCACGCCAAGGTGGAGATGAATTTGTCTTATTATTAGAAGACATAAAATCTCTGGACCATTGCAAAGAAATATTAGCACGCATTAATAACGCGCTTGCCCAGCCTTATCTTATTGCCGGGTATACATTTAATATCAGCGCATCGATAGGCGTTACCCTGTATCCAGATAATAATGCGGATTTAGATACCTTATTGCGTCACGCTGATTACTCGATGTACCAAGCCAAACTCGCCGGTAAAAATCGAATTCATTTGTTTAACCCAGAACAATACAAACAAAAAACTCAAAAAAACCAGCTGCTTGATGAAATTGAGCAAGCCTTATCTAATAACGAGTTTACGTTATATTACCAACCAAAAATAAATATGAAGACCGGCGAAGTGTATGGTGCTGAAGCCTTAATCCGGTGGTTACACCCTGAAAAAGGCTTGATCCCCCCATTGGATTTTTTACCCATTATAGAAGGGTCTGCGCTAGAAATTAAGGTCGGTGACTGGGTCATCAATCAAGCACTACAACAAGCCGTTACATGGCAAAAACAAGGTATCTTTATTGAAGTCAGTGTCAATATCGCTTGTTATCATTTGATCTCGGCCACCTTTTTAGCTCAATTGAAAAATGCATTAGCCAGCTATCCCCACTTTAATGCTAAATACTTACAATTAGAAATATTAGAAAGCGGTGCGCTGACAGACCTCGATACCATGCGCGGCATTCTCAATACTTGCCGCAATGAGTTTGGCGTTAACATCGCACTGGATGATTTTGGTACTGGCTATTCATCACTGACTCATCTCAAAGACTTACCTGCAAACACCATTAAAATAGATCAGAGTTTTGTCAAAAACATGCTCGAGGAATCTGATGACTATGCCATCATCAATGGCGTACTCGCACTCGCGGGATCGTTTAATCGAGACGTAATTGCCGAAGGTGTTGAAACAACAGAACACGGTTTAATGCTAATCGAAATGGGGTGTTATGCTGGCCAGGGTTATGGCATTGCACGGCCGATGCCAGCTGCTGCGCTGCCAAACTGGTTACACAGCTATATCCCCAATCAACAATGGTTAGACAGCGGTAATATAGTGCGTCAATCTAAAATTTATTCATAATAAGCTCAGTAATAAAAATTATTTTACTGTAGTATATTTAGGTCTTTCTTATATGAGCGCTTTCAATGTCAAATACCTGTCAAAATCAGTCAACTGCTAACATTTCTATCGCACAATTAACACAATCACTCGATGCCATGCACATTGCCCAATTAACGTCATTTGCTTATGGCTTACCACCACTGTACTTTTGCCGCGAATATTTAGAGCAAGACGAGCAGACCGCGATTGGCCATTGTCTACAACGCCTAGAAAATGGCATAAATGAGCACGCATTCACATTAGATAAACTGACCGTATTATTAGCCGAAAAAGATTACTACGACGACTATGAAGCGCGTCTACGTTTAGGTCCTGAGCTAACGTAATTAGCCATCTACACATTAAGCTTTGTTCGGCTTGAGTGGAAAAATATGATTAAAAAAGGCTATCAACTGATAGCCATTTTTACATGCTTACGACCAGTATGACTGATTAGCTTATCGTTCTCATCACTTCCGTTACGCCACCAATCAACATTTGCATGCCAATAACAGCCAAAATCAGTCCCATCAGGCGGGTCACAATACTAAGACCACTCTCACCGATTGCCGCTATAATCTTTGACGAAAAAATAAAACACACAAAAGTAATCAGACATAGCACCGCAAATGCAGCTACCGTAATAATAATTTCACTCCAGCCACCAGCTGACGAATAATTCATTGCTGTCGCGATTGTGCCTGGGCCTGCAAGCAAGGGAACGGCGAGTGGAGAGACTGCAATATCCGAGTCATCACTTTCCTCTGCCGTATGTAACTTCGAGCTTTTTCCTTGCAGCATATGATAACCGACCAGAAATACCAGAATACCGCCTGTGATACGTAATGCCGGAAGTGTAATACCAAAAAGATGAAAGATTGATTTACCCAAAATAGAAAATAAGACGATAATAACAAACGTGATCGTGAGCGATTTAATCGCCACCTTCATTTGTTTCGCTTTCCCCATCGACCCTGTTAGACCAGCAAATACAGTGGTATTTGCAATTGGATTCATGATTGCAAAAAAGGCCATAAACACGGTCAAAGCATGTTCAAGTAATTGACTCATTTATCTTATTCCTTAGTAAGTTACGATACGGTTCGCACGAATGTGGACAGCCACTATACCAGAGCGGATTAAGCGTGACGATGTAATAATGAAACCATATTGCCGCCAAATTTTTAGCTGATTACTTTTTATTTAATGCTTTTATAGCCTTTTTCTGTTTTAGCGACAAGTAAAGTCGTGCGATATTAAAAGTCTAGATTATACTTATAACGTATTGAATTTAGTAAGTGTCCCCCTACCTCTGTGTTAAAGGATTTAATCTTCCGGAGTAACATGATAATGAATAAAATACTCATCGCGTCTGCGATCTTGATCGCCTGCCCTTTTCTAGCACAAGCCGAAGCGGATACAGCTACCGTCGAGAAACAAGATAGCTTTAGTGGCGACGCCGAGTTAGGCGCGACTATCACCACAGGTAATACCGAGACCACCTCAGTAAAAGCCCGTTTAGATATGGATCATAATTGGGGTAACTGGGAGAACCAATATTTACTGGAAGCTTTATACAAAAAAGATAGTGGTGAAGTGACAGGTAAACGTTACCTTGCTCGGATACAGGGTGATTATCAGTTATCCAATGTTAATTATATATTTGCCACCGCCAATCATGAAGTAGACCCCTTCACTGGTTTTACCTCAACCACGACAATTTCTTCAGGTTACGGCCATAAATTTATTAATAATGATAAAACCGAGTTTAATATTGAAGCCGGTCCAGGTTATAAATTTAAACGTTTAGACGACGAAAGTGCCGCTGAAGCAGGTTACGATACCGACAATACATGGTTAGCTTATGGGGTGATGAACTACGAGAGAAAAATATCGACAAGTTCTAAGTTCAAGCAGATGTTCATCGGCGAATATGGTGAAGTCTTTGAAGCACGTTCGGAAACATCCATCACCGCCAATATTATCGATGCACTAGCAATGAAGTTTGCTGTGATAGTACGTTACAACAATACCCCGCTTGATAATAAAGAAAACACAGATACAGAAACCAACATGACACTGTTATACGCTTTCTAGGTAGTGACATCATATTTCGTCTGCAACATCGACAATATATGTTCCAACACCGGGCCACTCTTCTGCCTTCTTGATACCAAGCAGCCCACTGCCGTCATCCAGCCATTGGGTTCAAATACCACAGGTAATGCCACCAGCCTTTTATCGCATAAATAAGCCGCCGCCATACTTTCAGGAACCACAGCCCAACCGACACCGCCTGTCGCCAGATCTAATAGCATTTGGTGACTATTGGCATACCAAGAATGAGTACTGATGCCATAACTAAACCACAATTCTTTATATTCCGCACTACGATATACAATTTGACGATGCGCTTGTAAATCAGCCTCGGTCACTTGTGGTAACACATTTAAAGCATGTTCAGGAGACACAATCGTGATGAATTTATTGTGGCCAATAATATAATGATCCATATCGCTTTTCAGTAAGCCATTAAAATAAAGAATGCCCACCTGTGCTCTGCCACTTCGCACCATGTCTTCAACATCAAACGTCGGGCCTAATAAGATTTCAATATGCGTTAGCGGAAATCGCTCTGCGCATGCACAAAGTAAATCGAGCAAAATCTGATTAACGGCACTTTCATCAATGGCGATCACCAATTCATGTTCATCGAGGCTGCTTAACGATTCAACTTTTTGATCGAAAAAATGCTGTTGATGCAAGATCGCACGGGCAATTGGCAGCAAAGCCTTACCATTTTCGGTTAACACTGGGGTATTTTTATCGCGTGAAAAGAGCGCTTGATCGACCGCAATTTCCAAATTCGAGATCGATTGGCTGACACCTGATTGCGCCCGTTTTAATTGCCGAGCCGCAGCTGAAAAAGAGCCACACTCGCACACACAGACAAATATTTTCAGTTGCTCAAAACTGTACATCCACTTTCCACCCACATTGTCATTAATCCTCCAAGCTATCACACTTTGTGATGGCTGTTAACTTGGTGCTACATCACAGCAGTGCAATAATCCTCACCATGACTACCAAGACTGTTTTTTAAATAAACAATCAGCTAAAACATAACATCAATAACAGCTATCAAACATAACTATCAACCATAACTATCAAACATAAAGAGCACAGCCATGTCGACACTAGAACGTATTTTTCACGCCCTGCTATTTGAAGTATTAGCGGTTTCGCTTTCCATCCTCGGATTAATCATCTTTACCGATCATGACCCTCAGATCTTATCAGGTACCATGATAGTCATCGCGAGTATGGCCATGGCGTGGAATTTTTTCTTTAATTGGCTATTCGATCTATTCTTCACTGGAGATAAAAACAAGCGGACCATGAAGCTACGGTTATTTCATGTCATCATTTTTGAATTGGGACTATTAGTACTCACCGTACCTGTGATGGCTTATATTTTAACGATCAGTATTGTCGATGCGTTTATGATGGATATTATGGTGACGGTTTTCATTACTATTTATGCTTTTATCTTCAACTGGGTGTACGACAACGTAAGAGCCGTTATTATCCGCCGAAAAAGCATACCGGTAACAGTATCGATACACTAAAAAGCATCTATCGCTTTATTCTAAACAGAGAAACTCGAAATGCATATATAAAAGCAGAGCACAAACGGGTAGGATGCACCCCATATTACTTAAAATGAGTACCGACATGTCGATCGCAACAACAGAACACTCCGTTAGCCGCGCCTTATTAATCGCTATTCGCACGCCTTGTGTTAGCCAGCAGGAAGTAGACGAATCATTATCTGAATTAGGCCGTTTAGTTAATACCCTTGGATTTTCTGTGGTTGGAGCAAAAACCCAACGCCAAAGATCGACCAAACAGCTGTCAGTATTAGGCTCAGGTAAATTAGAAGAGTTAGCCACATTAACAGGTGAAAGCACATTTTATGAAGACGATGTGCAGATTGAATTAGACCAAGACGAGTTAAGCCAATTATTAGCAACAACAGATGTTACATGCCAAGCTAACGTTGTGGTATTCGATTGCGAACTCAGCCCGAATCAATTAAGTAATGTTGAAGCCGCACTCGGCGTCGAAGTTTACGATCGTACCCGCGTTATTATCGAAATTTTCAGTAAACACGCACGTACTCGTACTGCGAAGCTGCAAGTAGAGATCGCGCGACTTAACTACTTAACACCACGATTACGTGATGAAAGCAGTGGCGATCGTGAACGTCAAAAAGGCCGCTCAATCAGTGAAACCGTGTTTGAGATTAGTCGTCGCCGTGTTCGTAATCAAATCGCCGAACTAAGACGTGAGCTAGTCAAATTACAACGTGAAATGGAAGGACGCAGTAGTGGTCGTGTTGAACAGTTAACAGTGGCACTTGTTGGTTATACCAATGCTGGTAAATCATCATTAATGCGCGCTTTAACAGAAACCGAAGTCTTGGTTGAAGACAAACTGTTTGCGACGCTAGATACCACGGTGCGAACGCTACAGCCGCCAACACAACCGCGTATTTTAATCTCGGACACCGTTGGTTTTATTCAAAAACTGCCACATGATTTAGTGGCATCGTTTCATTCTACGTTGGAAGAAGCTAAAAATGCCGACCTGTTGCTTTACGTCGTTGATGCTTCAGATCCGAATTTCACTTCGCAGTTAGCCATTGTTGACCATGTATTAGATCAGCTAAATATCGATTTAAATAACAAGGTATTATTGTTAAACAAAGTTGATTGTTTAACTGAAGAACAGCAATTAGACCTGCTAGAACGCTATCCTGATGCCCTGCAAATCAGCGCGCATGACAAAGGTGATGTCGCGTTCGTGCATAAAGAAATTCAAAACTTACTTGAAAAGAAAATGTGTTCTGCGTGTTTTGATATCCCTTACACTGCCAGTGGTGTGATGGGTGAAATTCACAGTAAAATGCAGGTTATTGAAGAAGAGTATCACGAGTCTGGTATCCGTATTACCATGAAAGCGAGTCCTGTTGCCTTAGAGCGTTTGCATAAAATGCTGCAGTTAACTACGTTTTAGTCCTTAGTTACGATCCGCGTTAAAAAAGCTGAACCAACAAAAGTATAACCATACTGACAGCTTAGCGCTTTATTGTTATTAGCCTCCTTCCTTGGGGGCTTTTTTGATCTTGGGATAAAGTTAGAACTCGTAACGAGCACCCAACATGAACTCATCTGCATTTTTACCTAGCGCAGCTGAAGTATCAGAGCTTAATGCAACTTTATAACCTGTATATAGCGCGACGCCACCAAAATAACGACCATATTCAACGGCAAGGAAGTTAATATCTATATTTTCCCGTGCATCAGCACTTAAATAGTTATACGAAAGACTAACCGTGTTTTCACCAAAGCCATAAGACGCAAATGCATCCACAGCATTAAAGTCATCATCGAATAGCGTACCTTTTTGCACTAAGCCAGACAGTAATAAGCCGTCTTTAATATAGCGAGCACCAAGCATGTATACCTCTGACGAGTCTGATAAAAACTCAGTCGCTTCTGTTGTAGCATAACCCGCACTCACTTCAACATCGGGACGTAATTGGTAAGCAAGCATCACGCCGCCACCTTTTTCATTATCGTCGAAATTTGCTGAGGCATTAAATTTAAAATCACCCTTGCCCACACTATAAAGCAACGTACTTTCAGCACGATCATCACTTGCGATAATATTGGAGTTGGTATAACCGCTATAAACTTCAGCCATATCGGTAAAGTCTGTTAGATAGGTAACCGCATTATCTTGCGTACCGTATGTTAGCGTACCATAAGCCGTTTCAACACCCGCATAGGCATAACGAGTATAATCTGAAAAACTCGTATTAGATAAAGAGGTTAGAAGTTCAGATTCAAGTTCTAATTTACCAACTGCCGTAATAGCATCATTCAGTTGGTATTTGCCTTGACCATGTAAGCGAGCTGTAAATTCATCGGAATAAAAACTATCAGTAAGAAAACCTTGTGCTTCAACACGTCCACCAAAAGAAAATTCGTTGGTGTTTTTATCGTCTGCAATAGCAGCTGTAGATACCAGTGCGGTCAATGTAAGAGACAATGCTTTATTGATATTATTCATGAACAGTTCCGTTTTTTAAAGGCGATAATTAAGTAATAGTTACAGTTACGTAACGGCAAGAACGTGACTCAAAATAGTATATAAACTAAGTCGAGCTTCGTCAGCCGCGCCAATGTATTTAAAATACTTAGTGAAATCAAATTGAACTAAATTTTCTTACTGTACTTTACTTTAACTACTAACTTGCTGACTTTACTTTACTTATCCCAGCATTTTGTTCACTAAATAGCTAAATAAATGACCACCAGTAACATTAGCCAAGCCTCGTTCAGCTTCTGTTCATATTCGTTTTGTTATAGGAACGTGACTTTGTTATAGAAAGGTATTTTTTTATAGAAACGTACTTTGTTATAGAAAGGTACTTTGAATATCCCTCCCCTTGTGTTTCAAACTCAAAATACCAGTAAAGACGTTTTACATGCATAATCCGCCACCAGCAACTTAGAGTATGGTAATTACCAATATAACTAGATTTATATATTGACTATGTTGCATATAAAAGTAAAATCGCCCAATAGAATAAAAACTCAGTTTTAATGAATAAAAAATCAAGGCGAATTTAATGAGTAATACCAGAAAAAATATATTAGTGTTTTTAATCCCCTCTTTATTCGGGTTATTTTTCTTTCTTGCCCCACTCAGTGTCGACGGTAATTTCACCTTCCCATTGGCGTTAATGGCGAAGGGTGTAAAGAGCTTGCTAGGTGATGCAATTCACCCATTAATCACGGTTATTATTTGTTTTTCAGCACTGATTTCGGTATTCGCAAATACCATTAAACCGGCCTTTATTGTTAACTCAGCATTATTAACGCGTTTATTTATGCTTACTCCGGTTTGGGTTGTGATCCGTGTACTGGGTGCTGCATTCACTTTATTAGCATTGAATCAGGTTGGTCCTGAGTTCATTTGGAGCGCGAATACGGGTGGACTAGTATTGCATGACCTACTGCCATCGCTGCTGGTGACCTTCTTCTTCGCCGGTTTGTTACTGCCATTATTATTAAACTTCGGCCTATTAGAGTTTCTAGGCACTATGCTAAGCAAGGTAATGCGTCCGGTATTTCGCTTACCAGGTCGTTCTGCGATTGACTGTATTTCATCGTGGTTAGGTGACGGCACCGTGGGTGTGATCTTAACCAGCAAGCAATATGAAGAGAAAAAATATACCCAAAGAGAAGCTGCGGTTGTAGCAACTATGTTCTCGCCTGTGGGCATTTCGTTTTCGTTAGTGGTATTAACCCAGGTTGGTTTAGAAAACTACTTCGTGCCTTTCTACTTAACTATTTGCTTATCAGGTATTGTGGCTGCAATGATTATTCAGTTCTTGCCACCGTTAAGCTATAAAAAAGACACCTACATTGACGGTAGCGCACCCGATCTAGATAACGAACTGATCCCTGAATCAATGTCAGCGGTTAAATATGGTTACCAATTAGCGTTGGAAAGAGCGAGTAAAGTCACCAGCGTCAGATCGACAATTGCGGAAGGCCTACAAAATTCATTAGATATGATGTTTGGGGTATTACCTGTGATCATGGCAGTGGGTACCATGGGTTTAGTGATTGCCGAAACAACACCGTTATTTGCCTGGTTAGGCATGCCGTTTGTACCGCTATTAAATCTATTAAACCTACCTGAAGCACAAGCAGCAGCAGAAACAGTATTAGTTGGTTTTACCGATATGTATGTACCATCAATTATCGCCGCATCAACGATTGAAAGTGACATCACTAAGTTTGTGATTGCCGCACTGTCTATCTCTCAGCTTATCTTCATGTCAGAAACAGGCTCGGTTATCTTATCAAGCAAGATCCCAGTGAACATTGTGGAATTAATGGCAATCTTTATTCTGCGTACCCTGGTTACATTACCTATCATCGCACTTTGTGCGCACATGATATTTTAATATAAATAGCAATTCCGAAAATTAAGTGATCAAAATGCTATTGCTCCTGCAAACCGCTCAAGACATCCCTGTTCGCTTAGACATGGCCATCCATGGCCATGTCTGTTTGCGATAGCAATAGCATTTTTCTGCACAGTTATGTGACCTTTACCTTATGTGACCTTTACCTAAACATGTCCTAATAAATGCCCTAGAAAATAAATTCGTAGAGGAAACCCGCACTAATTGCCATGCCAATGATGACGAATAAGAACGCTGCAATCATTTGGTTTTTGAAGATAGATTTTAGTAATACCACTTCCGTTAAACTTGCACCTGCACTACCAATAATCAATGCCATTACCGCGCCAAGTCCCATGCCTTTTGCTGCTAACGCTGCACTTAAAGGAATAACCGCTTCAGCTCTGATATACAGTGGAATACCAATGATAGCAGCAACTGGGATAGCTAATGGGTTGTCAGCACTGGCTACACTCGCGACAAATTCTGTTGGCATAAAGCCGTAAATCATTGAACCAAGGGCAATACCACCGATTAAATACGGTACTACTTTTTTGAAATCAACCCAAGTTGTGTTCCAAATACGTCTCCATTTGTTCACTGGCGCTTTTTTGCCACCACACGCTGTCGCACAACCTTTTGCTTCTGGCGTTATATATGCTTCTGCTTTAACGTATTTTTCAAAACCTAATTTTTCTAATGTGTAACCCGCGATAACCGATACACCCATGGCGATAGCGAAGTAGAATACCGTTACTTCAAGGCCGAATGTGACTGCAAATAAACCAATGATGATAGGGTTAAGCAGTGGGCTTGCGAATAAGAATACCATCATAGTACCAAACCCGGCTTTTGCTCTTAACAGCCCTTTAAGAAAAGGAATTGTAGAACATGAGCAGAACGGTGTTATGGCACCGAGTAGGCCTGCAACAAAATAACCCTTACCATTTTTACCACTGAGAATACTTTGTATCTTTGCTGGCGGAATATATTCTTGTAAAACGCCAACGATGTAGCTAATCAATAAAAATAAAATTGTTAATTCAACTGCGAGGAATGCGAACATTCCGAGTGTGTCCATCACCATGTCTTGTGTAATTTCAAACATAATTTCTGCCTCTGTTCTTTCTTGTTGTTTCGAATTAATATTTCGATATTTCTGGAATAGTTGCAATATACCGATATGATAAAACGATGTCAAAATTATTTCGACAAAAGCAGAAATGAATTAAATTTGTGATTGCAGCACTGCCAATCTCTCAGCTTATCTTCATGTCAGAAACGAGCTCCGTGATCTTATTAAGCAAGATCCCAGTTAACGTGCGTTGCGGCAGTTATGTCACAATAGTAACAACTGGATTTAGTATGCTATCTCTTCATACCGCTTTTGATGTTACTTGAAAGTGTCGGTAGTCTTAACGATATAAATAACCTGACAAAACAATATCATCAAGAACCGACTAGTATTGACGAGGTATTAAACCATGCTTAATACACCTCTAATCGTAATATAGAGTAGAGCTAACGTTATTAACCTAACGCCCGACCAAGTTAATAAAATCTTGCCCTGTTATTACGACCTGCTCTTGTTCAACATGAATAAACTCGCCAGAGTCTAAATCGACCAACCTTGCTTGTACTGAAATAAACCCGGTTTTACTCAGCCTGTCTAAGCTAAGAATGCGTAAAGTAACGTGGGTATCGTGCGCAGTCGATTGGACATAACGCTGGTCACGCCAATAAGTGGATATCGAGATATTGGCATTGTTGTTGGCTGTAGCGGTTATCGTGGTATCCGCGGCAATCAAGCTCCTTAGCGTAGTCACTTCAACAAAGTTTTGTGATGACGGCTCGTTATTAACACGAGGTACAATACCAATTGCCACACCGACTGCAGGCGCGTTGTTCAACATGATGTCAAACCCCGTCACACCAATCAGTTGTGAATTGTTAATCGTATCGATCGTGTTAACCGCAGCGGTGTTGTCAATAAAGTCGGTAGGGTTAATAATTTCGATAGTTTCTGTCTTAGCACTACACCCAGATAAAAACAGCACCAGCGCTGTAGCCGTACATTTTAATCTACTATTCATCATGACTCCTGAATATAACTATTCACATATTGCGACTTCCATATAGACACAATATATAAAAAAATAAGCAGAAAATAGTCCCTAATGATATGGTGACCTAAATAACCAAAGGAAGTATTACCAATGCCTGTGCTGCAACAGATCACTGCCACCCTATTTTTAATCGTCACGCTTACAGGGTGCGCGTCATTGCCCGAAGAGATTCAACATCCTGCAGAGCCCTTGGTCACGCAGCCAGTCAGTACCTTATCGACATTGGTTGATACCCATAAAGCTGAGCTAGAACTAGAACTAGAACTAGAACTAGAACAAGCTTTGCCAAATCAAGCGCAAGCAGCAATGAGCGCGGTACTGTTATTAGATAGCGGTTGGGATGCATTGGCGCAGCGCCTGGCACTTATCGAAACAGCAGAGCACAGCATTGATATCCAATATTATATTTGGAACAGCGACCGATCAGGAAGCTACCTAGCCAGTCGTCTGTTGGCAGCAGCAGATCGCGGCGTTAAGGTGCGAGTCATGCTTGATGATATCAACCTTAACGAACGAGAGGCTTTGCTGGCGACACTTGATAGTCACCCGCAAATAGACATTCGCATATTTAATCCGATACCCGCTCGCGGATACACTAAGTGGTTTAATTTCATGGGTGACTTTTCTCGCCTAAACCGCCGCATGCACAACAAATCATTTACCGTCGACGGTGCTTTGTCTATAGTCGGTGGCCGTAATATTGGTGATGAGTATTTTGACCTGTCTGATGACATTAATTTCCGCGACCGCGATGTACTGGTGGCAGGTTCTGTGGTTAACGATATTCAAACCAGCTTTACTCAATACTGGAACAGCCAATGGTCTTATCCGGTTAATTTACTGACAGACGGTAATGCAGCAAATGACGCTCTACAAAGCAATTTACCAAAAAACAGTGTAGAACCTATCGAATTCACCCAGCTAGATGAAGTTGCAACGCCCCACTACAAAAACTATCCTGCGTTACCAGCAGACCAGCAAACTGCCAAACGCTTGTTAAATAATGCAATGAATAACTGGTCTTGGGTAGAAGCGCGTTTTGTTTACGACCAGCCAGTGCCTATTGATAGCAGCGATACCAACAAACCGAAACTGACAGCCCAAACACTCGGCGAATTAGCGGTTAACGCCGAGCAAGAAGTGCTCTTAGAATCTGCTTACCTGATATTCGATGATGGCCAACTCGACAAATTGCAGACATTAACCAGCAAAGGCGTGCAGGTAAAAGCGCTGACTAACTCACAAGCCTCTAACGACCTAGTGGCTAATCATTCTGGTTACGCAGCGCGACGTGAAGACATGCTTGAAAACGGCATGCAATTGTTTGAGTTAAAGCCTGATGCGAGTCTGTGTGCAGCATCAACCAAAGACCTAACCAAGTGCGCGCCAATCGCGGCCTATGGTCTGCATGCAAAGTCGGCGGTGTTTGACCGTAAAGTCGCGGTGATCGGTTCGTTTAACTACAACTTACGCTCAACCTACCTCAATACAGAGTCTATTTTAATTATTGAAAATGAAGCTGTCGCGATAAGTTTGGCAAATGATATTGAGCAAGCGATGCATATAGATAACAGTTGGAGTCTAGATTTAGACGACGGCGATGTGCGTTGGCATTCAGCAACACAAAGTTGGGATCATGATCCAGAGACAAGCCAATGGCAACGCTTTAAATCTGGATTTTTACAATTATTGCCGATTGAAAAGTACTTGTAACGAAAATTAAATAATTTATTTTTACTCTGGTATGACCTTTCTAAATAAAACCAATATGATTAACTCAGTTGAAAGAAACCTTAATCTAAATTATTTAACTAGGAGTGATTATCATGAGTAACTTACTTAACCAAGCACAAACTATCTTAACTGTTGCAAAAAACACTGCAAAAACATCTGTCACTGCTGGTTTTGGTGTTTATGGCACCATCGTTGATGAAGCATCAAAATCATCAGATAAAGCAACGCAACTGTTTGAATCTCTTGTTGAGCGCGGCGCACAAGTTGAGCCGAAACTGAAAGAGCAAACGTCTGCAATCTTTTCTAAAAAGATCACGCTAGGTTCTGTTGAAGCTAAAACGAAAAGCATCACTAGCCGTTTTACTGGCGACCAAGGTTCAAAAATAAGTGAAGTAGAAGCTAAAATTGACCAACTTACTACAATGATTGCAGAGCTAAATACTGTTCCTGCTACTGCACCAAAAAAAGTAGTTAAAGCAAAAGAAACTACTGAAGCATAATAATGCGTTAACTATTATAGTTAATTGAAGTTAGCCTCCTGATTGGAGGCTTTTTTGATCTTGGGTAAAGTGTGTATAAACATAAGAACTAAAAATATCCATAAGTGAATAACGACTTTAATCACACTTAAAAGCTCCCTAATACAGAAAAACAATCTAGCACAGCATAGTTCAAACAAACTATTTGACACTGATAATCATTATCAATACGATTTGATTCAGACCCGTTACGGTTAAATGGGTAACAATTGATAAGGATGTTCTATGAAAAAAGTAACTTTAGCGATGCTGGTTATCGCACCTCTCACGTTAATTAATTCCTCCTTTGTTTCTGCAGCGCAATCTAACGATACAAAACAAATAATTCAAAAACAACCTGAACACGGTATCAGTGTTTCCAATGCTAAACGTGAAATAGCCTTGGAACTTAGTCGACAATATATTCAAATCTTGCCGACGCTACAATCTGACATCAATCGATATAATTTAACCGTCAATGCGGAGCAAGTATTACAGTCGAGCGGCGTGGCCACTAAAGCATTGCATAAAAGCGAACAAGCAATTCGCTCGGCAAAAGGTTTATCAACTCGATCAGCACAAAGCTCCGCTTTTATGCGTGTTGAGAATCCGAATATAGTGCAATTTCGTCTCGCTGACGCCAGTATGCTAAGTGACTGGCAGCAAGGTGTACTACCGTTATTTGCCTTTGAACCAGCGGGCAATGATAAAGACTGGGCTAATATTGAAGCTTATGATGTAGATGGTAATATTCAGCTGCTAGATGTGTACCAACTGCCGGACAGACCGGTTTTCGTGGTTGAATTAGATAAACAACAAACGGTGCATGAAGGGCTAGCTGTCATGCGCGAGATCTTAGCGCAAAACGGTGATTCAGCAAAACCACTCAAGTCTGTTCATCTTCAGCGCAGCGCGTCTAGAACTGCTGATAAACCGATATCGACCACAGTGATTAATCAAATAAGCTTACAAGATGATCAAGAACCTTGGATATCAGGCGCTGCAGAGGTATACGCGATAGTAAATGGCGTAAACCCAAGCCGTGATGAGCCAGTACTAGATATCATTGAAATGCCTTACCTTGATTATGCAGAAAAAGAATACTACCCAAATCAAGTCGTCATTCATTGGGAGCGCTATCGCTGGGCTGCAGCAGATATGATATTGATGGAGCATGATGACGGCACTAATTACAAAGAACTTGCTACGGCTCTTCTCTCTGCAGCTGAAACAATTTTAAAATCAATTCCAGATCCAGAAGTACAAGGCTTTGCTATTGTAGCCACCATCACCAATGGCATACTCAAAGCCTTACCGGATGCCTGGTTTACGAATGATGATGATTTTGTCGATGCCTATTACACATTACAAGAAGGTGAAACATACACAAACCACTCTGGTTCAGGGGGCAATGCAAGAGCAACCTTCACACCTCTGGTGATTGATCCAAGGTAAATGATGTATTACTGACATTGTGTAGAAGTATAGATTAACGCTGTGCATTGGTTCCATATCTGATGCACCGCACTGGTAAATCGAGCCAGACTCTGCAATAGATAATATTGATAATGACACCCCTAACCTAACCTAACCTAAACTAACCGACCCTAAACAATGCAGTTCAAACAAACCTTGCTTTAAAATCCGACGGACTTAGCCCAATAATGGTTATAAACACTTTACGAAAACTACTTACATCATCGTACCCCATATTCTGCGCAATCAGCTCAAAGCTTTGAGTGGTCGATTCTAGTCGTTCACATGCTTTTTGAACTCTCACTTTTTGAACATATTTAATCGGCTTTAAGCTTGTCGCATGGGTAAATTGACGTAGAAATGTTCGCTCAGTCATACACGCTAATCCGGCTAACAAAGCAATATTTAACGCTTGATTATAGTTTGCTTGAATATAATGTTGAACTTGTAGTATGCGTTGATTCCCATGATTAAATTTTGGCGTAAAGCTGCCATAATAACGTTGCTCTCGCTTCCCTGTATCGACAATAAGATATTTCCCAAGGGTTCGCATTATGTGTGGCCGCGTAAATTGTGCCACTATCTCTAATCCTAAATCAATCCATGACATAAGACCCCCCGCCGTTATTATGTCGCCATCATTAATAAGCAAACTCTCGACGTTAAGCGATATTTTAGGGTACAGAGCATTAAATTCTTCGGCTAACTGCCAGTGCGTCGTTGCCGGCCGGTTATCTAGCAAGCCAGTTTGGGCCAATATAAATGTGCCAGCACAAGCACTGCATAATACAGCGCCCTTATTGTGGGCATCATGCAGAAATTGTAATACTTCTGGTTGAGGTGCACGGTAATAATGACCATCAAAATTAGGCGGCAGGATCACAATATCACTTTGGCTATTACGACCGAACTCGCTATCAGACTGAACAACACTCACAGTAAATTGCATATCAAACTGACTATCTATGATTATTTTATTCGCGATTAAAAACAGTTCTTTAAGGCCCTGAACTGCACTTTGCAAGGCATTAGGGTAGTCGATAATTACAATACGGATAGGACTTGTCATTTTTGCCCTGCTTTGTGGCAACAACGCCATGGGTGTCGTTGATTTATATTTTGCATAATAGCCTTAACAAAACGTCGTAACAACACAAGAGAGCTTATTATGTCTAATACCGCATTATTATTAATTGATTTTCAAAATGACTATTACTCAACATATACCGATGCGAAATGGGCGCTATCAGGTACTGAAACTGCAGCATCGAATGCAGCAACGTTATTAGCAGCATTCCGCAAACAGAGCTTGCCCGTCATTCATGTCCGTCATGAGTTTCCTTCAAATGATGCACCCTTTTTTCTACCAGAATCAGATGGTGCAAAAATTCATACGAGTGTCGCGCCAATACAAGGTGAGCCCGTCATTTTGAAGCAGCAAATAAACAGTTTTCGTGACACTGAATTAAATAATATATTGAAAGACCTTAACGTTGATAAGTTGATTATTGTGGGTGCAATGAGTCATATGTGTATCGATGCAGTGACCCGTGCAGCGGTTGATTTGGGATATGAATGTCATGTCGCGCATGATGCTTGTGCAACACTAGAACTTGAATTTAATGGTGTCACCGTTCCTGCCATTCATGTTCATAGTGCATTTATGGCGGCCTTGAATTTTGGGTACTGTAACGTGGACAGTACCGATAAATTACTCGACTTAGTTCGTTAATATATCGAGGGTAATAAAAGAACTGAGCTTTCTGATTCATTGAAGTTAGCCTCCTGGTTGGAGGCTTTGTTGATCTTGGGGTAAAGCGCGAGCGGCTATTCAATTAAAGCAGGATATGTTTCATCTCTTCTGTCTGAGCTAAGTAATACTCACAACGTGCTTGAATACTATGTTTATACTTTTCAGTATATTCAAACTCTGCATCCGAGAGTTCCCAAGCTAGATTTACTGCTTTATCTACATTATTGATAATCGCTTTCGCTAGCTGTTTAAGCGTTATTTCAAGTACGCTCTGCTTTATCCCACATTCTTCAGCAAAGAGCATTAGCTGATAAGCATGCACTTCATCAGGTTCGAATTCATCACCAATAGCCATCGCAAGCTCTTGATCAAACTCTGGATACATCTGCACATTAACGAGATCGTACCATGGAGTAGGTTCCAATCCATCAGCGGTCACATAGAACGAATAATTTTTGCCATGAGAATCCGCATTGCAGATAAGTAAATTAAAAATGGTCCAACGAAGCATGTCATATTTAGCTTGTGCGGGATTAACACAGTGCTGTGCAATACTAAACAGCTTTTCTAAGCTCACGCCTTCACGGATCTCTTTTACGTCACGGCTGCTACCTAAATTTCGTTCATACTTTCTAGCAACCGAAAATCCAAGCGCCTGGCAGGCATCAATCATATGGCGACGCATTACGATTTTTCGTTCCGCATTATACATACGGTCGAAACGCGTAACAGATAGGGCTTTATACTTCCCTATTGGCATAGCCTCGACTTTCGCAACCTGCATACCAATAAGCTCAGCAAGTTTCATGGTAATGAACTCATTGAGCACCAGATGTTGCTGAGTGTTTTTTTCAAATTTAACTATGTGGGTTGAACAAAGTTCTCCTTCACCAAACCCATATTTATTATCGATGTGGAATAGGTTCAATTTAGACTGAACCCCTGCCACTGAAAGACGTGGTTTGCCGTCCCAAACTTCCATCGGCCACATTTCAGGATCTTCGATTCGCTTTATAAGGTCATCTTCGCAGATCGAAGTAAAAGAGGTGACTTGTGGTTTCGCGTCCACAGGCAAATACAATATAGCGCCAGATGTATCGAAGCCAATCCCTTTGATTAGGGCAAATGTATTGTTTTTGGAAATACCGAGGGCCTCAATGAGGTAATCAAGTCCTTTGTTTTCGGGCAGTAAGTTGGTTAGATAAATCGAGATCTGTGAACTAGGTACTCGGCCACTGAGTGGAAGCTTTGGCGAGATCGGAAAACCCTTTTCCTGCCACTCTTTGGTGTATTCGATAGAAAAATATTGAGTATCAATGTCGAAACATATTTCACCTATGATCATCCCCCTGAAATGCATTTCTAGCGTATTAAAGTTAGAACCACTCATTGCTGCCACCTACTGTATTTTTGCTACTAGGCGTATCTGCAGCGAGGCTGATACCAAGACCATTAAGGATTTTAACTATTGTTGAAAAGTATACATCTTCGCCCTTTTCAACTCTGATCAAGGTCTTTTTGGTAACACCACAAAATGACGCTGCGATTTCCTGAGTCATCGATGCAGCCTTTCTATGGTCTTTAATCAATTTACCTAAAGTGATTGGATCAAGTTGAGTAACCATTCTACAGCCCTAAAAAAGTGTACTTATGGTTACTTTAGGCCTTCATATGGCTATAAGCAAGAAAAAGTGTACTTATATACACCTTTCTTATTGCTGACATTGGTATTTAGATTAAAGTGTACGATCGTTCACTTTTAATAGGATTTGATAAAAGGTTCCCAGCCCTGCAATCTCACTTAAGGTATCATCCATGAATTCTATATCAGACTTTATGGCTGATAACTTTCTGCCCCACTATAAGAAACCTGATAACCAATATCATCGAGTACTCCTAGCGTCACAGCGCCAAAGACCACACCATTGGCCATAAACTCTTGGGGTTAATGCACCGTTAGTGACTGTTTTAACAACGTTGCTAGCTTGCGCGGTATGAGTGCAAGCCGCTAAATACAGGGTAGCAGTGACGGATAATATCGCAGAGTTTTTCAGTGTAAAAAAGTGCATAAAGTAATGTCCCTAAATCGAGAAGATGTACACTCGATTATAGAGATAAATATATTTGTGAGTGTAAGGGTTTGTATGGGGGTAGACTTAGTTTGTGTCATATAAATATTATGACGCACTTACCAAACAACGTTATGCAAGTATATGTTTTTTGATTAAAACGGTGTAATAATACCCAGTACGACAGGGGGCAATATAAAATAGGTAATAACACATGTATTCATACGTAGCCAGACAACCGATCTGTAGTGGTCAAGTAAAACTGTACACCTAGATAGGCGTTTAAATTAAGCTGCAGCTTCCATAATCACTGGCGACAAATAGTTATTATAACTATGGCCTCGTTTTGTATTGTAATGCTGCAGTATATATTTGAGCGTATCTCGCTCAGCTTCAGCAAAGGTGTTATAGCATTCCTTTGGCATCCACTCTGTTTTAAAACTTCTAAAAAATCGTTCCATTGGGGCGTTGTCCCAACAATTTCCGCGTCGACTCATACTTTGCGTTATTTGGTATTTCCACAACGCTTGTCTGAATTGAAGGCTCGTGTAATGACAACCTTGGTCTGAATGAAACATCACATTTTTTGGTCGGCCTCGGCTTTCGTAAGCCATACGTAGCGCCGCACAAGTTAAATCTGTGTTTGGGCTATCTGAGCATGCCCAACCCACAATTTTACGTGCAAATAAATCCATGACTACAGCTAGGTACATCCATTTATTTCCAGCCCAAACATAGGTCACATCGCCACACCAAACTTGATTGACTGTTTCAACATCAAACTGCCTATTTAGTCGGTTCGGTGCGATTTTCGATACATCCTCAGATATCTTATACTTATGTTTATTCGGCTGTTTACTGACAATGCCGACTTCTTCCATCAATCTTGCTGCTTTGTATCTACCGACACTTTCCCCTGCTTGATTAAGTTGGCCTGAGATGGTTCTCGCGCCAGCTGAACCTCGACTACGGCTGTGTATAGCAATGACTTTTTGACGTAATACAGCTCGTTCCGGCTTTGTTACACCGCGGTATTTAAGTCGATAATGGAAGCTACTGCGAGGTATTTCAAATAACACACATAGCTTCTTTATTGAATGATTATCTCTTGATAACGCGGCTATCAAATCTATCGTTTGATGCTGTCCTGCATTAAAAGAGCGGAAGCTTTTTTTAATATGTCTTTCTCCCATTCAATTTGCTTAATTTTGGCTTCAAGCTCTTGAATACGTATTTGGTCTGGCGTCATAGCCTTTGCAGTCGGTGTTATCCCGCCATGTTCTTGCTTAAGTTGAGCTACCCATCGTCTCATTGCCGTGTATCCAACACCGACGGCATCACAGGCTTCTTGTATCGAGTAGCCTTTATCCAGGACTAAGTTTGCAGCATCATGCTTGAATGCTACTGAATATGTTGTTCGCGCTTTTGTCATTGTGTACACCGTTTTTATGTTGAGGGTATTCTATCCCATTTAGGTGTACAGATTCATTAAACCACTTCAATCTTAGATACCGATAAAAATACGATCGGTTATGAGCTGCTATTTAGAGATGGTCCAAAAAACTCGTTTCCCGATATGGACGCAGAGCAAGCAACCAGTCGCTTGCTATCAGAGCAGTTTATGAATTCATGTGGCAATACGACAGGGAATAAACTTGCTTTTATCAACTTTCCATACAGCAGCTTAATTAGGCTCATCCCAACGTTACTCCCCAAAGATAAACTTATTGTTGAGATTCTGGAAGATTGCGAACCGACAGATGAACTGTTACAAGCGGTAATAATTTTGTCTAAAAAAGGCTACAAACTGGCCCTCGATGATTTTATCCCTGACTCTCGCTGGGAGCGTTTTCTACCTTACATCGATTTTATTAAGTTTGATATCCAAGTTTTCCCACTCGCTGAGGCAAAGTCTTTTATTCATCGCCATCTCAATTATAAGATCAAATTCTTAGCTGAAAAAGTAGAAACCTACGATGAATTTAAACAGGCGAAAAAAATAGGTTTTGATTACTTTCAAGGTTATTTTTTTAGTAAACCAGAGATGTTACAACAACGAATAATTGAACCATCAGAACTAGTCACATTACAATTGTGCAAAGAAATATCGAGCCCAGAACTTAATTATGCTGCTATAGAGAAATTGATAGCCAGCGATGTAACCCTATCTTATAAACTACTTAAATATGTAAATGAATCATCTGTCATTATTAAAGCCATCACCTCATTTAAACATGCTCTTATTTATCTAGGGCATGATAAGTTGCGCCTATTTATTTCTTTAATGACAGTCGCTCATGCCAACCAACATAAACCTCAGTATCTATATGTTCTATCTATCCAGCGAGCGAGAGTTTGTGAACTGCTAGTTACTAAAGGATTATTTAAAATAGAGCCTAGCCAAGCCTTTTTAATGGGAATGTTCTCTTTGCTGGATGCTTTACTGGATCAACCTATGTCTCAACTCCTAACCAATTTACCTCTCAGTGACGAACTTAAATTGGCATTGAACGAAGGTAAAGGAGATCTTGGAAACCTGCTTAATGCAGTGAAATGTTACGAGGAAGCCGATTGGAAACAAGTAAATCATTATTGTAACGTACTCGGTATTTCAGAAGAACACTTTGCTTGTCAGTATACTGAGTCTGTCAAATGGAGCGATAATTTCACAATCGATAGTTGAGTGGATTAATAACTGAATTATGCTATTTTGCTATTTTGCTATTTTGCTATTTTGCTATTTTGCAGTTATAACTGATCTATAGTGGGATAGCTAATTTGGCCACAAGCTAAAAGGTTAAAACCACTGCGCATAACGCATGCTATGTAAAACCATCAAAATTTACTGAATAAGGCTCTAGTGAATTTAACATATTGTATGTTATGCCAAAACACATCTAAAATTTACAGATTAAAGCCCCATTTAACATATAGTACGTAACACGCAGAACCATAAACATACTCTGTAAGTGCAATATAGTAATGTCACATTCTAACAATTTAGAGATGTCACATTTTGGTATGCTTGATAGTAATTAATTCAAGCGTCGAGTTGTGCCATGTTGATTACTATGTGCGAAAAAGAACTGCATCGTTTAGGTGTTATTAAAGATATTTGTCATAAGCGGATCACCCAAGTAGCGGCCGCTACACTGTTAAATTTAACCCGTAGACATGTTCAGCGACTTGTTAATCAATACCGCCTTCATGGCGATATTGGATTAGTCTCTAAACGCCGTAACATGCCTAGTAATCGGCGTTACCCAACCGAATTTAAAGAACAAATCCTCAACATAGTCAAAGATAAATACAGCGATTTCAAACCCACTTTTGCTTGTGAGAAACTCTTAGAGAATCACAACATTAGCCTATCTAGCGAAACGCTCCGTCAATGGATGGTTGCAGATGGCCTATGGACTGTTCGCCGTCGTAAAAAACGGCAAATCTATCAGCCTCGCTATAGACGCGATTGTGTTGGTGAATTAATTCAAATCGATGGTTCTCATCATGATTGGTTCGAAGGCCGGTCACCTAAATGCTGCCTACTCGTTTTTATTGATGATGCGACCAGTAAATTAATGTCCCTTTATTTCTGCGAAGCTGAAACCACCTATGATTATATGAACGTAACCCGTCAGTATATTGCTGAACATGGGAAACCAATTGCACTCTATAGCGACAAGCATTCCGTCTTTAAAATCAACAGTCCGAGTCGTAAAACCAGTAAGCAAATGACGCAGTATAGTCGCGCGTTATATGAGTTGAACATCGAGCTTATTTGTGCGAATAGTTCGCAAGCTAAAGGACGTGTCGAACGTGCAAACTTTACTCTGCAAGATAGATTAATCAAAGAGATGAGGCTTGCAGGTATCAATACGATTGAAGAAGCTAATGCCTGGGTGCCACACTATATTTCAATCCATAACACCCGCTTTGCTTGCTTACCTCATAGTACTGACGATAAGCATCGCCTACTCCAAGAATCTAGCATAGAGCTTGATGATATATTTGCGCGTCAGGTGAGCCGTAGCTTAACCTCATCACTTACACTGCAGTACGATAAAGTCATTTATATACTCACTCCGACTGATAAAGCTAAGTGCTTGGTCGGTAAAAAAGTCATGATTTATGATTACCCTGACGGCACGCTTTCGATTCAACATTGCGGTGAATCATTTGAATACAGCATATTTGATAAGCTGAGAAATGTTCAGCAAGGTGAGGTTGTGAGTAACAAACGATTGGGCGCGGTCTTAGCGGCTGCAAAACGTTCACAGGACGAAAGAGAAAAAGAACCGAGTCGTAACCGCAACTCAAGAATGGCAAGCCGAAAGGCCCCCAAGCGAGCGATGAACCCGGTTTACCTTACTGACGTAGAGTTCAAGGCAAGTTCATCTCGGGATTAAGGAGATAAACAATGTGACATTTCTAAATAAATAACCGATGTGACATTTTAAACTTGCCATAACAACCATAAACATACTCACTTAAGAATGCCATTAAAGGACTTATTTATACATGTTAAGTAAGCTATAACGGACTAAAAGAGGTGGGATAATTTTGCACTAAATTGGGGAATCAATGTTTCAGCTAAAATAAGCCTGAAACATCTATTTTATCAAGTAACGCCGTAATAAACGGTGATAAACGTATGATGTATTTAAGTATTCGAAAGTCGGCACGCGTTTGAAATTCGACTTAATCACGTTGTTAGCTGCTTCCTGTAATAAGCTATTCATGAGCTAAAATATATAGGTCATCTAACTTCCTATGCAAGCTAAGCCTAGTTGCCATTGAGCATAAAACTAAATGACTTAATTCCTCAGGAAATTTCCAATCTTTATATGCCACTAGGCTATCGCTATCGGCGTCTTCAATTACATGATTAATAATTGTAAATATTTGATCGTATTTTTGATTGAGAGCCGCATTACTATTTAGAGGAAATGCTGAGTGAGCCAACCTAGATTTTTCTAGTTTAAGTAGTTCATTTGCTCTTTCAAAAATAGGTTTCACCTTTAAATATTCGGCCTCATAATTATAGAACCACTCATTTTCAAGCCATGCCTTATCCCATATTTTCCGCCAATCTTCAAAGCCGACACGCTTATTTAGTTGATAACATGCCCAACGAAAAGCAGGAGCAGCGCCGATATCTTCAGATTTTTTAGGTTTACCAAATATCTCATCGAAGTTTTGATATTCACCATCAGCTTTCTTTAAGAATTTTTCGTATTCTTTTTCACTAAATTCGCAAATTCCAAATCGAATAATAGACAAAATTGCTCTGCTAGATGAACGTCCCCAGCGAACATTATTTTCCCCATAATTTGCTAACATTTCACTGCCATTAGAGAGGACATGCCTTAATGGCCTAGGATTAGTTCCGCCTCTATGATAATTGTCAAAGCACTCAATATCTCTAGTCCACTTACCCCAAAGTTCAAAACTAATTTCGGAAAGTGCTGATGAAGCTTCTTGTAGCTCCTTAACTAGTTCTGTATATTTTAATGTTGCAGATAAATGATGACTCGCAAGCGCATTTGATTCTGAAATCGATATGGCTTGCTTGCTTATACGTAGTGAAATAATTGCTGCTATTGCAGCCCCTATCGACGCAATAGCGGACAAGAATGTAGGTACGATCTCAAACCAACTCATTTATATTCATTTCCTTTAATGAGAACAAGTAAAATATTTATTAAGTTTTAATCCATTCGATCCACGGGAGCACAAAACCAAAGAACTCAATCATAGTGCCGAAAACAAAAGTGTAAAATACCATAGAGATCCAGAATGGAGCTGCTGAGATGAAAACTCGTATCCCATGGAATTTTTTCTCCAAGCGCCCAGTTAATTCCTTTAACTCATCGTCTTTAGGATACTCTTTACGCAACCCTCTCAATATTATGAGCGAAGGAGGGAATGACCTATAACCATATATATACATTGGAACAATTAAGAAACTACCAACAAAACACACTTTCCATGGTTGAGCAAATTGAAGTGATGTTAAGGTTAGTAAAAATGTTGTAATTCCAAATATCCAATTAAGCCAGTCAATATGCTTTTTGGCTTCGACTTCATATTCTTGCTCTGTAAGTAGTTTGTCTTTATACATTACCTTATCCGCATCCCTTTAAACACCCTATATCATTGATAATACTGGGTAACATTTGTTTTGTTAATCTTTTGATATACCTAAACGAAAATAAAGACTATTTGAATCCAAAATGTGACTGAGATTACAAATAAGTACACGTAATTCCAGCAAGGAAAGTAATGTAATGTAGAAAATCAATGTTCACGTTATATTTTATCCGAAACATAAATGCACTAGTTTAGTTCAGAATCATCTTGGGGATATATGGTATATTTAAAGGCTTAAGCTGTAAGAAATAAGGAGCTAATGAGACATTTTAATCGAGTGCCGCTCTGGCACTACGCATTAGAGTCATTATGTTCAATAGACCCTATTTCGCTGAATTTATCTCTAAATCAAAAAAGCCTCCAACTAGGAGGCCAAATTCAATGAACCACTACACAACGAACAATAAAACAAAACGTATCTTTGCAGTTCCGCTGGCTAAACTTGTTAGATTCACTCTACTCAATCATTGATGATTACCAATCATCAAATCCCCCGCCACTACTAAATGAATCATCGAAGCTACTTCCAAAACTATCATCGATGCCACTACTAAATGAATCATCGAAGCCACTTCCAAAACTATCATCGATGCCACTACTAAATGAATCATCGATGCCACTACTTATGGAGTCGTGACTAAAATCAGTGCAACTTTCCTCGCTAGCCGAGGTATCAGAAAATAATCCTGTAAACCAACTAAAAATACTCATACGTTCTCCCTGTAAAATCTAACGTTTTGTATAGCAGGACGTCTCGATGTCCCACATCGATTCACCCTAGTAAGTAGTGACCAATATATAATTGATTCTATTTAATTTTTAATTCAGCTCAAGAAAAAATAAGACTCCGCTCTGATAAAAGAGTGATTCAACTAAGAAATCAACAAATAATGCTATATAAAACCATCATTTATAATTAACCACGGCGGCACTTTGGCGGCATAGAATGGGTCGTATTGGACATATATGGACAGGGCTACCGATTACAAAAAATTAAAACTGTAAATTCATCCAGTGGTGTTTTGGGCTTCAACTCCCCCCGCCCCTAGCAACATTTCCAACCCAATAAAAAAGCGAACCCTACTTTCGCAGGACTTGCTCTGATCACTTCATGTCTTTAGCGCTGTTACACGCTAAATTAACCAAAATTAATCGTTATACGCTTCAATTTCTGGGCATTAGCAGAATAAGTTACGGTCGCCATACACATCATCGATGCGGTTTACTGTAGGCCAGAACTTGTCTTTCTTCACGTAAGGTGCTGGGTAAACCGCCGTTTCATGGTCATAAGCACGATCCTGATTTAACTTTAGTTAATATAAGTTCTATTGTTAAAATAAATTAACGCCCCACAAAACACCTCTTAAGTAATACTTAGTGATAGACTTACATTTCAATATTAAAATGCACAATTTTTGTGCGTCATTTAACTATAAAACCATAAATTAAAAGGATTATTAATAAATGAATGTGATTAAAACACTAATGCTACTAAGCATGGCCTTCGTGATGACGGGCTGTGCGACAAGACTCGAAGCTACTGTATCTCCGGGTCAGTCATTAGATAATTTAAATCAAAGTAAAATTTATGTTGTACCTTTCGCACCAGATAAACGTAATTTACATTATATTATTGCAGATAAACTTACTTTACTCGGTCACCCTGCAACACCTCTAGATTCAAATGAAGTCCCAAAAGATGCTGATATTAGAATTACCTATGTAGATAACTGGCAGTGGGATATGACCAATTACTTAATCAAAATTAAAATTGATTTTAGGAATGCAGAAAGTAAACAATTATTAGTAACCGGAGAATCATTTAGAACATCATTAGTTCGTAAGGACCCTGATTATATGATTCAGGAAGCACTCGAGAAAATATTACAAGAATCAGGTATTCCATATCATCACTTCCCTAAAGAATAACTGATTGTAAATTAATCCAACCCAACAAAAAAGCGAGCCCTACTTTCGCAGGACTCGCTCTAATCACTTCATGTCTTTAGCGCTGTTACACGCTAAATTAACCATGTCGCCGTGTATTAAAAAAATAGACAAAGCTGCTCACGAAGCCTTATTGGTCTCTTCCAAAAGTAACTGTATAGTGTATTTAAATTTTAGACAAACTTAATTTTATTACCGTTAAAAGGTAATCTGGTCATTGCTTTCACCACCTTTGTGAATGGATGAAAGCTAAGATGGTGTCAGAGTTCAGATGGTGTCAGTGTTCAGTAACTAATTATTGGACAATAACCGAATTAGAGCATAAGACTAACTCGCCTCATCCGGATAAGGAAAATTTCTGGAAACCTTAAACTTGTTATTACTTTTCTTTCCTCATGAAGAAATCATAATTCAAAAGACACTTTATCAGCTGATTTAGTGAATGCATTAAACGGTATGAATCAAGTATTTTACGAGTAAAGCCTAGAAAATATATCTCATTTGGTTTTTCTTGTTTCATACCTTCCTGCCTCGGGAAATATGTAATCATTTGAGAGACTTCATCGTACTCTGCTTTATAATGAGCCACAGCATTCCTCAACTGATTGTCCGCTACACTTTTTGAGATAGGCAACCAAGTATCATCAATAAACTCTATTTTTTTACCAAATGGCTTATTGGCAAAGTCATTCAAACTTTTAATTTTATCATCTGAAAATTTATTATGATTCTTACGTTTTAGTAAGTTATTTACGCCCGCTACGAGTACAATTTGCCTAGATATTATCTCAGAAATATCTTTATAAAGGTCTTTGTAGTTTTTAAACTCGCGGGATGACACCCTATATGGGACCTTTTCATCTCCACCAATATATTCTTTGTCGTAATCCAAAAACAATGCAGGTCTTAATGCAAGCTCTAACTCCAAAATCCTTGGGTATATTTCGAAGCAGTCTTCCTGAAGGTTAAAGAGAAACTTTGATTCTATTAACTCTTTAACAAAAGAATCCATTTTATTTTTGTCGGTTGCGATAATTTCATTGAATGTAGTCAGGTATAGGCTCACATCTTCTGAGTTAGATGTTGGTGTTGAAAAAGGATAAAAAACCTTCGCAATGATACAGTACATCATCATATTAATATCACAGTCTTTAAATGATTTAGCAGGCTCATTAAACTCTTTGTCTGCAAGCTCAGAGAGGATTTTATTTCTTTTTCTTTTATGTAAATTTACTACCCGCTCAATCACCTCATGCTTTTTATACAGATCATTTAAAGCATTCAATCTAAAGTTATGAATTTCAAAATTTTCCTGACCTATTCGACCAATAGCCTTAAGGAAAGGAGTCTGCCCCATAACATAAGGTTCAAATGATACAGGGAAGTCAATATGAAGATCGATAAATGGATTTTCCCCTGTAAAATGCTCTTCTAATGGATAACTTTCAGCCCCATACAATTTGGGCTTTTTCCCCTGTTCAACTGTTAGTTCGATTGCAGAACCACAAGAGGGACATGCAAACCTGAAAGGCTGAACATCACGATTAGACATTCCAAACCGGCAGTCTACTAGCCCTTCACATGTTCGACACTTTAATCTTTCGTTAAAATTCACTATGTACATCTCGCTTAAAATTCATAACGCTTATTAAACGTAACTTTTCCATCTACCTTGTTTATCCACCATAAGAAATTTAAGCAATATTAACAATTTATATTATTAATACGCGTAAAAATAGAAGTCACGGTAAATCAACCTAATAACACATTAACTAATCATTTACGTCAAACAGCATATAATATTCGCATTCAGAAAGTGCTTAAGCTTAAATTAGTGGCTAATATTCCTTAGCCACTACAATGAACAAAATGCTATTTTCTCAATCCATCAATGAATTTACTTATTTGCTTTTTTATAATTTTCTGAATATTTCTCTTTTAGAGATTCTAAATCCAATTCATGGGTATCAATAAATTTTTGAATTTCTTGGTTTCTTACGTCATGAATATTAAATTTTGCAAACTCTTTAAATAAATTCTTAACATTAACCTTCAATTTGTTTAATCTATTTTTTCTCATTATTTCAACATGATGAGTGAAATCTCCATGGTAAGAAAGCTTGTTTGTTGGGATTACCAATATTCTTTTACATCGTTTATCGCCGTATTCACTTTCAAACCAGCCGCAATGCGAATTCATTTGGCCCGCTTCATGCTTTGATATTTCAGGTCTATCATCATTTACTTCATTTTTACATTCTAATAAGAAGAAATAATCATCAACTCCACACCATAAATTATCAGGTCCTTTCTTAATTTCTTTATCTGGTCGTTGGCTTAAAAAGCCAATCATTTCACCTAATGCTTGCAATGAAAATTCAAATTTTTCAGAAGGCATTCCAAAGGATAAATTTTGAAGTATGCCGTCTACAGCTAACATCATATTTTCATAAGTATCATGTTGGCTTATCCATTCTTTTATTCTGGTGATACGATTATGATTCATGTATTCAAGTTTTTTGTAACTAACGCCATCTATTGGTTTAAGTAGTTGAAGATTATTTTGAAAAGCTATTTTTTGAAAACTATTTGAATCAACTTTACTAGTTCTATATTTGTATCTTGCCATTAATTGCAAGTACCAACCTCGCTCCAATTTATCTGAAGAGTGCTTGTCAATTAACTCTTGAGCTAATTGACAAGCCTTATCATACTCTCCAATTGAAAATAATTTTTCTGCACGGTATTCTAACTCTAAGGATCTATAAACATTTTGTTTACCATCTCCTGCAACTAGCCCGTTCATCTCTTCTGAGTAGTAACTTTTCCATCCTTCATCTCTGTTGAGCATTTGATTGATGGTATCAACTAAAATTTGATACGAATTAACATTTGCTATGCCTTTAGAGTCTTCAATGGCAAACTCGGCAATTTGCATTCCAATATCAATTTGCTTTTGTGTCTGCGAAGAAAAATATTTTTTGGTATTTGGACTTTTAGCAAACTGGACTAAATCACCACCGACTAATAGTATCGCGCTATAATCTTTTTCACCCCTAACACTTCTGCCTAACCCTTGCTCTACTTTTTGAGCAATTCTAATATTAATAATATCACTAGTAACGCGACAATCTTCTTCGTATCGATCTAACAATGAATCAAAGTAAGGTTTAGAATCTAAAATTAAAATACGGCATGCATCATCAGGGAGGTCTATTCCATCATATCTGTTAACAAACGTCATTGCCTTGTCAAACACCCCGTTTTTTAATTTTTGAACACTCTCAAAAAGATCTTCTGATTTAGCTACATGTGCACCGATACTTTCATATTGTTTTGTACGATTAAAACTTGGAATTAAAGAAACAGCCCCAAAATTACGAGCCATAGGTTTCAAAATCCAACTAATAATTGCATCCCGATCTAATTCTTCATCAATAAGTGATGGTATTAATATCATTTTCTCCCCAGACCACTTCAACTCTTCATCACTTAACGGCTTGGATACAGATTCAACATCAAAACCAAGTCCCTTGATAAAAAAGGAGTCATCTTGCGTAGTAGCAGACATTAATACTCGATGGTTAGCATTACTGAAGCTACCAAAAGCATCAATAGGCATTAAAGTTGGTGATATTTCAAGACCATGACCTGAAATAAAGGCCTGACAGTTGGCTATATGATCTTTAATTACAGGCCAAGCAAAAGCGACCTCCCTTTCCTCTTTAGACTCTAAAATGGCATTAAGAACTTCAGCCTTCTTATCTTCCCAACTCCAGTACGGTATGGGAAGCATAGTATTGTATTCCCCACTTTCTATTTCTAAAAAGCTTCCTTCCCCTTGTTCTTTTAGATCGCCCTCAAAAATAGCTATTATTTTCTTATAAAGTTTATGATTTTTATTAACTTTAATTGTTAAGGAGTTTTTAATTGAATCAATGCAAGCATGAGAATCGTCAAGTACGATCGTACCTACTGGCGTTGCTTTACTCCAGATTCCAAAAATAGTTTTACCATTAAATACTTTTTGGACATGGGTAATGAGTATTTTTTTCCCTAATAGAAACTCATCAGGTAATTCTCTTCCATTTGAAAAATCACAAAAAGGAATACCAAATTTTATTGCTTCTTCCTTTACTTGCTTAGCTAAATATTTGTTTGGACAAACAAATACTCCCGGACCTTTTCCTTCATTTATTTTTGATTGTAAAATTAACAGCCCTATGAGAGTTTTCCCCTCACCCGTATGGAGTTTAATTATTGTATTTTTTTGATCTCTTTTATCATTAAACCACTCTGTAAGTATTTTTTCTTGTGAGTCCCTTAGAGGACCAGCTTCACTACGTCTATCTAATGAGTTATAAATTTCTGATGGTTCTATCTTTTTTTCAATTACTTTTTGTTTTAATCTTTTTGTGAAGTCGACCATAAGGAATTCTCTTTATGAAAAGGATGTGTAAGAGGTAAGCGTTTAAACCTGTGAACCAATATACAGTAACCGGAACCGTAAAGTCATTGAAAATAAAGAGAAATGAGAGGGATAAAGGATTTAATTAAAAACTATATAATTATCTGCTGGTATGAAAAAATAATTGATAGCTGAATCTATATTGATGAATAACGAAAATCATTTATTTTTATGTGTACTACGCCAAACCATAAAATCGCGTCAGGTTGGATACGAATGGGGGAAACGATTTAACAGCAGGTAATCTAAGCCAGTATCTAGAGGGATTCACGTTATTAAGCGCGAGGGGACTTGGCCAGAGATAATTAAGGGACAGAGCCTAGTTCTGGACATGCATGGCTTATATTTATTGTATAAGTTAATATCTAGCCGCATATAATAAATTTATAAACAGACGAATCAACACAGGAGACAAATCATGGAAAGTTTTACTTGTAAAATTGAATCAATTAACGGAATTTACCGTTTAACTTATAAAGGTAGCCGACTTACCACAACGGCAGGGTGCGGTAAAGAAACTACAGACCGCATTGGACTTGAACGTCAAGTAATCTCACGCTTTGTTAATGGTAATAGTGCTATTAAGCGAGAAGCCGGTAAAGCCTTTATGGAATATCTTAAAACAGATTACCAAATAATAAAAGATTAAAATAAAGGTATGAACGCTATTATTACTTACAAACCACAATATGTTACTGTTCTAACGGCATTCCCCCCCCAAGCCCCAAACTAACACCTACCGAACATATCTTTTATTTCTGGGAATACCTGTTGGTATATTCTGATATAACCACTCTTTCTCATGTTTATACAACCATATATAACTAGCAGCTCTCGCAAGCTTTATCTTATTTCTAGTCACATTTTTATTTGCTTGAACATAGTTAAATATTTGTTTCTGATGACGAGTGAAATCGGCAAAATACCAGATACGCTTTCTTAATAATTTAAGTTCTGGATGCTTAGTTAACACCTTCTCGATAGCTGCAACAGACAAACAAAATTCAGTTGCTATAGAGAGTGTCTTTTCACCAACAAAAAGCTTACGCCAGATGGCTCGTTCAATATTTTCATAAACCTTAGATGGTCTTGTATTAACGTCAACGCCCTGCTGTTGAGCTTTTATTTTTAGGGTGCTAACGGTCGTAGAAAACATATCCGCTAAAGTACGTAAGCTCTCACCTTGCTTTAAGCATGCAATAGCCTTACTCCACTGAGGTTCACGCTTAACTATACGCTTCTGCTTAGGTACTTTAGATTCCAAATCAACAACACTATCTGATATACAGCGACTAAAATTGAGCCAACTTCCAAAAAGAACATAGATCAATAAAAAATGTTTAAGCGGTTGGTGATTACACTGAGTGCGGTAGAATAAACATTCTGGGTACTGCCCTTTTTGTACCTGAACAGCTAATCGTTGAAATGCGGGGGAAAGTTGAGGTAACAAGTTCAATTTATCGAGTAAAAGACTCTTCAGTAACTTTTGTCTTACTCTTCCTGTGCTTGTTTGAAGTCCAAGTCTTCGTAACTGCACCATATATTGCTGGTTGATGTTACTTATAGTTAAGTTTAATGGGTATTCACTAAATTCATCAGCAATAAGACGGCTTAACTCACTCTCCTCAGTAGTACCGCGCTCTTGGGCATCATGATTTGACTCTGGCAATAATACTTTAACAGAGCCTCTCCTAAGTCCATTTAAATGGCAGTTATGGACGGGACACACCAGAACCCCAATGAGTTGATGTACTTTGTGCCAATATGCGACGCCATACTTCTCGCAGTCTGAAACTACACATAGTGGGCAGTATTTTAGATATTGCCCTGATGCGATTCGGTTTGCCACCATACCTAATTTACTTTGCAAGCTGGCTGAATCTCCAGATTTAAGTGCTTCAAAAGCTAATTTATAGTCTCTTTCTAATAGGAATGGTTCGTAATAATGAAGGCTCCTCATATGGTTAATTAGATCATTTAAGCTAACACCAGAAAGATCGGATAGTTGAGGCAGAAAAACAGGGAACTCATTTGTAGGTCTAGACCCATTAATACCAAGCATTGGTAGTGTATAGTGGCGAAAACTAGAATGGGCAGCAATGAGGTGATATCTACATAGCCAACTAAAAATAGTTTCATCAGGTAGTGCATCAGGAAACAGTATATCCGGCATAAGTGATACCTCTCTTAATCAAAATTAAGATTAGCTCTCTGCCAATAAGCAAGTGCAATCAAATAAACAGGGTTCCTAACAAGGCTAGTTTGAGACCTGTGAATAAACATCATACTTAAAAAATCCCTCCTCCCTTCTAGTATTAAATTAGTGTAGTTTCTAAAAATATGTTTAATTAACTCAGGACCCAAATAAGATTCAAAATGTGGACTATATAGCTTGCATATAAATGACTTTATTGTTGAACTTTCTATGTTTAATCCTAAAAGTTCAATTAATTGAAATTTAATACTAGCC
The DNA here is from genome assembly GCF_008931805.1 of Moritella marina ATCC 15381. Lineage (GTDB taxonomy): Bacteria > Pseudomonadota > Gammaproteobacteria > Enterobacterales > Moritellaceae > Moritella > Moritella marina. The sequence continues at coordinate 3,023,868 of NZ_CP044399.1, forward strand.
GCGATGGTAGGTCTTTCATGAGATATTTCATTAATTTTAAACACAAAGGATTGCCAAGAACTTAGCTCTTTAGATATATGTAACCGAATCGGTTCCCAAGCATTTACTTGATGCGGTAGGGTTGCTTTGAAGAGGTTTCTAATTGATTTTTTCCCTTTCTCCAGTATACGATTATGTTTATAACACTCCAAAACACTCGGTAATTGATGCCACGAATGCCAATAAGTGGTTCCATATTTATCTAAATCATATTCTCTACATTTTTTACAACTGTGCCAGCTAATATCAAAGCCAAAGCCAAAGTGCGTCATCTCACTAGCATGACCTAAATGACCCAATCCAAAATCATTTTTCTCAAGAATCTGTCCAACTGAAACTTGCCAAATTGGTATCACTGTATGAATTCTAACTAAGCTATCACGTTCTTTAACCAGATTAATAACGCCCTTCGAAGCTGGCGTGAATACTTGATTGGAATAAAGGAATCGATCTTGAAAACCTAATGTTTCTTGAAAATTTAAGAAAGAGCTATAACCTGATAACTTATAAGCTCGAACTAACCAGGAGAGAAGGTGCTCATTTGGTAATAGATTAAATACAGGTAAGTTCATAAAGGAATACCCTCATAACCAAGATTATCGATAGGCATAGTAGAGGAATTCATTGCCAATTCTTTTTCTAATATCTTTACTGTTTGTTCTTCTTTTTTAGTCAACTTATACTCAGGTAAATAACGCTCAACTTGCTCATATATGGCTTTTGCTTCTTGACCTTTAAATCTATGTTCAGCTGCAATCTTTAATAATTTTTTAACTTCCTTTTTTACTTTTTGATCAAGCTCAAAATTTGTATTCATTAAATCATCAAACGCATCAAACTTCCCATGCCTTAATGCAATAATTGCTGGTTTCATAATTGAAAATTTCGAATCAAAAATATGATCAAAGACTTCACCTGAAAAACACGGTAGACAGTCTCGAATACAATGCTTGTTTGTTTGTTCAATCAAGAAAAACAAACAATATGGTATGCCTTGTGTGAGGCTATAAATCTTATTTTCTAATGCGGGGGTTAACTTTATAAACTCAGGTAATAACTGATAATCCCAAGCATATTCAACCAGTGACTTCCAATCAATATCCAGTTTAGAAAAGTTTACCCATTCATGCGGAATACCTAAACGACGAGCATTGGTAAATTCTTTTTCTGACAAGCGATTAGCTTTAGAAGTACCAATTTTCACTGTCGGAACATGAGCAACTTGAGTTAGTTGATCAAAAAGTGTAAAAATTTGTTTTCTTTCGTTTGGTGATGCAAAACAAATATTTTGAATTTCATCAAAGATAATCACGCCAATAAGTAACGTTGAACATAAGGTGATGACTTTGCTTATGCACCGCTTGCGAGTTAGCTTCTCGTACTGAATTTGATAGTCCGTTGTACCTAACACTTTATCAATTTCGCGAGCAATAATAAGGCATATCTCTTTACTATCGGCTTCGCCTGGAATATCTACTTTTATGTAAACAAACTGAAAAACATCTTTTCCCATTGGCCCCTCTTTAGGGTGCGATAAAACGGGGGGAATCAGAGTCAGTAGACTATTGAATAGAGTTGTTTTACCCATGCCACTAAATCCCGTAAATTTCAGAGAAGGCGCTGTTGTTCTTGTCCTATGATAATTTTCAGTCGCCACTTGATTTTGCCAACGCTGTGTATCTTCGTTGAGAGGGTTACGTTCTTGATAGCCTTCTTTAAGAATATTAAGAAAATCACAGTAAATATCGTAATATTGAGACGTAGGCAAAACTGACTTCATTATATTGGCAGCTTTTTGCTCTAATGTTTCCACATCCAATTCAGCAATATTTTCAGGTAGCTCAACCACATCAACCACAGCATCCCAAAAATCGCTTGCGCTAAGACGCATTGGTAATGTTTCGATAAATGGATTTCCTCGGTAATCACTATTTTTTGATAGCGTGTATTTAGCGATTTGAAATGACACTATGATTTCCTTCTTTGACGTCTTTTTTCAGCACTTTTCGCTGCAAAAATTGTTGAAATAGTATTCTCAGGATGTTGTTTTTCTGCCGGTACGGGCGATAGATTTTCTACCTGATTATCTTCAACTCCAAGCATTTGATTAAATTGTTTTTTAGAAGCAACTATTTCACGCTGAATAGCTTCCTCCCTATGCGTAGAGATATCCTGTGTATTAGCCTGGTTTACATTAATCGGAACTTGTTCATGCTTGGCTGAGATAATTAAATTACTAGCCGTAATACGCGTTTCACTTTGCTTTTCATCATGTTTTTCTTTAAGCTTTTCATGCACAACTGATTGCTTATTCTTATCATATTGAATTGCTTCATCAGACATATTTTGATACATCATATCTGAACTTTGCAGTATCGCAGGATAGAAGCCTTCTGGTGTTTCAATATAAATAGTACTCAAGGAGTAACGCATAAATCGACAAGGGAGTTTAGATAAATGCTTACGACTTTCACGATCCTGTAACCCTTTATCTAGTGTCCATTCACATGTGTATTTAAGTCCTTTAGTCGATTGTCTCACCTCTCTACGGCCTAAATACCTACCTTTCAAAAATAAATGGTCTCGATGTATAGTTACCTCACCAACCTCAAGTAAGCTTTGATAAAGTTCATTTTCATCAACAGGTTTCAAGTAACCGGGACGATTTTTAAGTCCCCATTTAAATTTATCCATCGGAATTGGGTCGACTCCATCAAGCCTCATTTCTTTGCTGAGAGGTAGCCCTTCTATTGGATAATAATTGTTATACCTAGTAATGAAATCGATAAGTACTTGGTACAATTCTCGGATATTTAGTAATGCATTTTTACGAAGACGTCTTTGTATATATTCCGCAATATTCTTTTTTCCAGCTCCAGGAACCACGCCATATAAAAAATCCTCAAGCGATTTATGTCTTCGCTCTACAAGACCCTTTTGCTGCGAGTTACCTTCGGTGTTATATATCTGTTCAATTTGCGCATCTTTACTTAATGAACGTTCCAATTCAGCCTTGAATTCTGCATTATCGACAAAAATCATCCGGCACTTTCCAGAAATATCCCATGGCTCGGTTAGCTTTACACCAATCTCTTCACAGAATTTATTTTTATCCCTAAAGGCTACCAGAATAACTTCGCGAGCCGTATGTGCAGAGGCTTTAGCAAAGGTAAGCAGTAAGGCAACCCAAGTACGAGAAAACATGTCAATAACAGAATAACAAGTGGGTTTACCCATACGTATAGTTCTCGTTTTATCAAACTCATCAACAAGTTCTACGTTGAGAGGCGTTTCATCTACTTGGTACACATGACCGGGGCCTTCTGCATAGAACTCTTCGATATTACCTTTTAACCCTTTGTGATCTTTATTGAATTTATCCGTTTCTCCTTGTGCGGTACGAATAACATCTACGTGCCCCTTAACGTAAGCTCGGGCATAATTTTTGAATTGCTCATAGCTAATTCGAAGTTCTTCATTAAATCGCTTAAAACTACTAATTTCCCCAGTTATTCCATCTACAACAGGATCACTAGCAAAACGATCTTCATATTCAACAAAGGCTTTAGGGTAGGATTTAGGTGCATTACATTTAATATGTTTATTGACGATATAGCGGATATTTTTTTCATCTTTACTATCTTTCATTCGACCAACAGCACCACTTCCTCTTTTCGGTCCTGTTTTATTAGCATAATTTTTATTCTCACCTTGTCCAGAACCAGGTTTTCTCAAAAATGCATTTACGTTACAACCAGCCCGTAAATATCGATACAGCCATTTATAAATTTGAGGACGCTTAGCATTGATACCAACATTAGAGGCAACTTCTAGACATATTTCTACTGCATGACTTCCATAACGTCGAGATACCAAAAATAGTTCTATATTTTTAATGATCGGCTTAATCACATCAAACTTTTGATCTCTAACCTTTAATTGATTCGGTTTAATAAAGCGTTCAGGCATTGCCATATATTCAGGGCAGTCCAATATACCTTTTATTACATAACCCTCTCCTAACGCTTCAAGCAACATCTGATAGCTGAATTGAGTTGGCTTTTTATCTTTTTGCATATCCATGGCAAAGACACGATCAGTCGTAGCATCAATAAAAATAATGACATGCGGAGCATCTATAAACCCATTATCTTCACCTTTTATGGGCACTAAAAGATCGTTTAATTGAAGAAATACCTCATCCATACGCATTAACCCTCAATTTAAATTCTGCTGCTGATTTTTCAAATCGAAGTAATTGATTAAGATCTGCTATTATTTTTTTGTGCCATATGCAGTGTTCAAAAATAGCTACGGAGTCCTGATAGCTTAAATTTATTTGATCTGCTAACTCTGAAATTAAGTCACTAAGCGATATATCATCATGATCCTTAATTAAGGATTCAAAACTGCTCAGCCAACGTGGCAGCAATATAGTTAATTTCAAATCGATTGAGTAAAAAGAAAAAAGCTGTTCTAAATTTTGAGAGAATATTGTTTTTATATCTTCACTCATGATCAGGTGCCACTTAACGCCTTGGGATTCCCAAAATACTTGTTCTATTTTTAGTTTGATCTCTAGGTTAGCTTTCTGCCTTTTTGTTAGTTTTTTATAAGCCTCAGAATCTTTAATTGAATAAACAATTTTGTTACCTATAATCGATCTACAGTAAAAATCACTAGTCATAACGACTTGCACATTCGCGGTATACGGATAGGTGGGATGACGAACACCAAGTTGCTTTGCTATAGCGGCGGAACGCTCAAGAGACAATAGAGGGTATTGCTCTTTAATCCATAATAATTCTCCTGAAAATCTTAATCGATAGAAAAAGTGACGTTCATTTGTTGAAAGTAGATCTCTATCCTGCCCTGGTTCAGCAAAATCAGGTGTTCGAGACTTAGAACCTGAGGACTTCATGTCTTGGCTTTTAATGAAAGACACCCAGTGAGGACTGCGCTGATTCTCTAATTTCCAAATTTCAATCCATCTGTCTCTCAATGCATGAGTAATATCAACTCTTCTCTTCATTAAAAACTCCAAAAGAGACTTCCTTGTCATTCATTTCATCTTTAATTTACTGATGATTTTTCATGTTTAATACTATTAAGCATGGTTAAACAAATAGGTTCCGTCAAGAATAGCGCTAACCTTAAGCTTTTGAATATATTAACATTATAGTAAAACACTCATAAGTGTAGACTTAACCATTTGATAAATAAGCCGATTAACTTTTATTTTCCACACCTAAAAGACAGGGCTTAATAGCATTACTGGGCACTCGTAAAAATAAATTCAATGTGAAAAAGGGGAAGCTATAGACAAGGAAAACATAGTAGATCAGCACGAATACACTGTACTGGATATTCTAACAAAGTGGATACTTGGACAGCATCAATGGTCACTTCTAGCTTGGACAGTTTTCAAAGTGAGAGACGAGAAGAACTCAAGGGGCTATTTTCAGGTGATGGTATAACTCATCTACAATTCTGCAAGATAACTACAGAACCGAACATTCAATATTTCCTAGGTTTCACCTTCAGTAACCACATGAATTTAATTGTAATTAATACCATTACCTAATATTATTAACTTATTGTATTTATAATAAAAATTTTTTCGATTCACCCCTCACTAAAACTGAATCATCTACAGTGCCCCCCCTTACTTAAGCACACAAAATATAAATAAGCGGATTAAGAATAACATTATGGCAAAAATTAAATTACTTTCAGACAGTAAAAAATTAGCGAATAAGCATGTGATTTTTGTTCATGGTTTAGGCGGTGATTCAGATAAAACATGGTTAAGCCGTAGTGCTCAAAAAGAAGCTTGGCCTTTATGGTTAATTGAAGATAACGAAGAACTTAATATTTGGTCAATTGGGTATTCCGCACCAAAACTTAAGCTTACCGATGGAGGGATGGGCTTAATCGATCTTGCTAGTAATATTTTTGAACGAATTATCGTGACCAAAGAACTACTTGAAGGTGAGTTAATCTTTATTTGTCACAGCCTAGGTGGGTTGATAGTTAAACAAATAGTAAGAATTGCAAATGAACAGGTTAAAAATAATCTTGCTCAAGAATTTATAGGTCGAGTGTCCGGCATCGCATTTTTAGCTACTCCGCATTTGGGTTCAGATATTGCTTTAATGGCGAATCAGCCTATATCTAGCTTACTAATACGAGGATTTACAACGTTAGGGCCATCAGCAGCGACAGCATCATTAAGTCGCAACGACCCTAATCTGAGAGCATTGAATACTTGGTATCGAGAATGGAGTCACCATTCTAATATTAGACATTTAGTCCTTATCGAAACTAAAAAATTATATGGCATTCTCAAAGTTGTAAAACCGGACAGTGCAGACCCTGGTTTCGTAGGTACTCGCCCTGTTCCAATAAAAGCGGACCATGAACAAATCTGTAAACCAATAGACAAAGATGATGATGTTTATGTTCACGTAAGTAATTTCATAGCTCAAAAAAAAAGAGCTAATCATGAAGTTTGGCTAACATCAAAATTTACTAGTGACGTCAACTCATGGGAAGGATACGCCAATTGGGCAAAATGTCCTCTCGGAGTATCAGAAGAATATCTAGTAGACGACAAAGTACGGTTAATTGACTCATCATCAAAAAATAGTGAAGGTTTAAACGGCTTAGAAGGTCTGAATGCTTTACGTAAAAAATTATTAGTTAGTAACTCATCGATAAGACTGGTTGGTTTGTCTGGAGTAGGTAAAACTAGATTCGCGCAAGCATTATTCGATGATCGCATAGGTGAGAACCCAATACCGATTGAAAGTGTCTTTTATACAGATATGGCTAACGGGCCTTCACCAGCACCTAGAGAACTGGTCGAAAAACTAGTATCTGAAGGTAAAAAAGCTCAAATAGTTGTCGATAATTGCCCTCCTGAATTACACCGAGTATTAACATCCGCAAGTACTGCTGATGGTAGTAAAGTAAGCCTATTAACAATCGAGTATGACATTAGAGAAGATCAACCTGAACAAACAGAAGTATACTCTCTCGAACCATCATCAATAGATCTAATAGAAAAAATAATCAACGCTAGATATAATTATTTAGGGCAACAAAACTCAAGAACTATCAGTGAATTCTCTGGCGGTAACTCAAGAATAGCAATAGCCTTAGCCGAAACGATTGACAAAGACGAAAACATTTCTAGCTTAAAAGATGAAGAGCTTTTCAAAAGGTTATTTCACCAGCGTCACGACAAAGAGAAGTCACTTGAAAAAACAGCTCAGGTTTTATCGTTAGTCTATTCTTTTCAGATTAACAGCGATAAGATCTATAGTGATGATATAACTTTCATGAGTAATTTATTTGAAATCTCACCAAAAGAGATATATCAGGCTGCTATAGAACTAAAACGACGAAACCTAGTGCAACAGCGCAGTATATGGATGGCAGTATTACCTCACCCCATAGCTAATAAACTAGCTAAACATGCTTTAGAAAATATAAGCCCAGCTATAATTTTAAGTAACTTTAATGAAACTACAGATGAAAGACTTTTAAAGTCTTTTTCTAGACGCCTAGGCTATTTACCTCAATGTTATGAAGCTGAAGTTATTATTAACAATTGGTTTAGCAAAGATGGTTTATTCGATAAGTTATATTCAAATAATCGAAACGATTTAGTATGGGTATTAATTGGGAATATTGCACCGATTTCAGTAAAAGAAGTTTTGAATTACATTGAACAATTAGCCAAACAACCTGATTTTTGTACTAGACATAACAAGCAATATATCGATATTACAAGACTCATCAGGTCAATTTCATATGAAGTACAGCATTTTGATCAATGTGCAAAATTACTCTGCAAATTCGCATTATCTGAAAATAAAGGAGAAAATAACAACTCCATTAGAGAAATTTTAAAATCATTATTTCAGCTTTACCTTTCAGGTACGCACGCAACAAAAGAGCAACGCCTAAATGTCATAAATGGCTTGATTAATACTGCCACCCAAACTCATCAAGAGCTCGCTTTAGAGCTTTTAGACTCATCTCTTGAAGCATCGCACTTTTCTTCTAGCTATAATTTCGATTTCGGTGCCAATTCAAGAGACTTTGGCTATACCCCAAAGACTAATCAAGATATTAAAGACTGGTATACTTTATTTATTAACTATACGGTTAAATTAATCACTAGCGGTTCATCAAGCTCAATACCAGCAAAAGAAATACTAGGAAAAAACCTGCGTAGCTTGTGGCGACAAAATAATTTAAGAGACTTAATTGAAAGCTCTTGTTTAAAAATAGTGAGTTCAGGAATGTGGAATGATGGCTTTTCTGCAATAAATTCAATCTTAAGATTTGATTGTAAATCTTCAGATGAAAACGAAATAGAAAGACTGAAATCGCTCGCTGAACAACTATCACCTAAATCTATAATTGATGATATAGAAATGTATGTTCTGGCTGACAAATGGGCGTTCTATGAGCTAGAGGAATTTGATGATGAAGGTAAATTAATTGAACATGGATATAAAAAAGGAGAGGAATACTCCCAAGAATTAGGTTTCAAATTAGCTGGTACTGATAGCGAGTTATTGGAAAGTTTATTAACCATTTTACTTTCATATGGCGGTACTAGTTCTAATTTATTCGAGTTTGGAACAGGATGTGCTCAGGGTATTCAGAACAATAATGAACTATTATATATAACAGTCGCAGCACTAGAACAGATTCCTGAAAAAAAGCGTAACCTCGACTTCTTGCGTGGCCAAATAAATTATCTTTCAAAGCATAATATCGAACTTACTAATACTTTCTTAGACAACCTAATAGTTAACCCAATACTAAAACAACACTTTATATGGGTTCAGCTAAGTTACACGATTAATTCCGAGGCTATTATTCGTATCCTTAAGGATTTAAAAGAAAATATATCTCCAATTTGGATGTACAAAAACTTAGCTTGTGGACGTAAGCACGAACCTATACCTGACGACATACTCTGTGATATTTTGGATTTGATTTGGCAGAAAAGTGATGGCCAAGAAGTAGCTATAGATTTATTATCCATGCGTTTTCATGGATTTAAAAATAAAAAAGACTATATAGTTTCTGATTTACTTAAGAGTAAGTCAGCTTCATTACTAGCATTATTCGATTACTCAAAGAAAAGAAACCACTTTAATAACAAAGATTATAGCTTTACTCAAATAGCAAACGTTTGCTTTTCAAACAATACTAACAAAGACCATGCTGTTTCAGTTTTTACTAATATCAAAAAACGTATTTTAGACCACACAATTGGTCGTATCGATCTTCCTGATTTCCTGTCTGCAATGATTCAGATGCATCCAATATTAGCTCTTGAAGTATTCATCGGTGATGGAAGTGAAGTTAGCCCTCTACTAAGAAATGCAATAAAAAGTAGATTCGACAAAAAAACAAGCCCATTTTCAACGGTTGAAACCCAAAGTACACTAGAATGGTGTGATAAAAACCCTGAAGATCGCTATCTCAAACTAGCATCAATTATTACCCCCGACCGCTCTACTGAACAATCCATAGAATGGACTCCGCTCGCTATCGAATTATTAAAAAACGCACCAGAGCCAATTAAGGTTCTTGATGAATATTCATCGAATCTTTACCCCACCTCATGGACAGGCTCTAGAGCACAAATCCTTGAATCAAAACTACCTTTGTTTGATGTATTAATAATACATATAAGAGATGAAGTATCAGCTTGGGCTACAGACAAGAAAACTCAATGGCAAGATTTAATAAAAAATGAGTATCTAAAAGAAAGTGAGCGGGAAAAAGAAACTAGTGAAAGGTTTGAATGGTAAATAAATGAAGCTATCTTTTCTTTAGACAAAAAAATAGACAAACATTAGTTTGTCTATTTTTTAATACCTTTGTCTATTTTTTTAATGCACCGCTACAACCAAAATTAGTCGTTATACGCTTCAATTGGTGGGCATGAGCAGAATAAGTTACGGTCGCCATACACATCATCGATGCGGTTTACTTTAGGCCAGAACTTGTCTTTCTTCACGTAAGGTGCAGGGTAAACCGCAGTTTCACGGTCATAAGCACGATCCCAGTTAGCGTCAACAATATCAGCCAGTGTGTGTGGTGCGTTATGTAGTGGGCTTTGTTCTGCAGTCCACTCACCCGATTCAACTTTAGCTATCTCAGCACGGATGCCTGTCATTGCTTCAATGAAGCGATCTAATTCAGCTTTAGATTCTGATTCAGTCGGCTCAATCATCAGCGTACCCGCAACTGGGAAGCTCATTGTTGGCGCGTGGAAACCATAATCCATTAGACGTTTAGCCACATCAGACTCGCTGATACCCGTTGCTTCTTTAAGTGGGCGTAAATCAATGATGCACTCGTGCGCAACACGATCATTACGGCCTTTATAAAGCACTGGGAACAGTGGGTCTAAGTTTTGAGCTAGGTAGTTAGCGTTTAAGATAGCTGTCTGTGTAGACGCTTTCAGGCCATCTGTACCCAACATGTTGATGTACATCCACGTAATAGGCAAGATGCTTGCGCTACCGAACTGTGCAGCAGATACCGCACCGTTGTTACGGCTTTCTTTACCTGTGTCTGCTACTGAGTGACCAGCAACAAATGGTGCTAAATGCGCTTTAACGCCGATAGGACCCATACCTGGACCACCGCCACCGTGTGGGATAGCGAATGTTTTATGTAAATTCAGGTGAGAAACGTCAGAGCCCATAGAACCAGGTGAAGTAAGACCTACCTGTGCGTTCATGTTCGCGCCGTCCATGTAAACTTGGCCGCCGTTGTCATGAATGATTTGACAGATTTCTTTGATCGTTTCTTCGTATACACCGTGTGTCGATGGGTACGTGATCATGATGCAAGAAAGGTTGTCTTTCAGCTCTTCCGCTTTTTCACGTAAGTCTGCAACGTCAACGTTACCGTTTTCATCACACTTAGTTACCACAACTTTCAGACCCGCCATTTGCGCTGATGCAGGGTTAGTACCGTGCGCAGAGCTAGGGATCAGACAGATGTTACGGTGTGAATCGCCACGAGACTCATGGTATTTGTGAATTGCTAATAGACCAGCGTATTCGCCTTGAGCACCCGAGTTAGGTTGCATACAAATTGAATCGTAACCAGTGATAGTCACTAACCAGTCTTCTAACAAGTCAATCATCACTTTATAACCAACCGCTTGATCTGCTGGGCAGAACGGGTGCATGTTGCTGAATTCAGGCCATGTTACTGGGATCATTTCTGCAACTGCATTGAGTTTCATTGTGCAAGAGCCTAATGAAATCATTGAATGGTTAAGGGCTAAATCTTTATTTTCCAGAGATTTAATATAACGCATCATTTCTGTTTCTGAATGATGAGAGTTAAATACTGGGTGTGTTAGGAACTCTGATTCACGTTCAACTGATGCTGGGATAGACGTGCTACCTGTTGCAGCCAGTTCAGCTTCTAGTGCATCAATCGAGATACCGTGGTTATCACCAAGTAGTACGTCGAATAATGTTGCCAGATCAGCTTGGGTGATCGTTTCATCGATGCTGATACCCACTTGGTGATCAGTATCCAGACGGAAGTTGATGCCAGCCGCTAATGCGCGTGTCACAACTTTCTCTTTATTGTCCAGTAACTCGTTATCAAGTTTCACTGTAATGGTATCAAACCAAGTATTGTTCACTAGGCTTAGACCGCCTTTAACAACACCAGCTGCTAATAAGTCAGTGAAACGGTTAACACGCTTAGCAATATCTTTTAGGCCTTGAGGGCCGTGATATGTTGCGTAGAAACCAGCCATATTCGCTAATAATACCTGTGCAGTACAGATGTTTGAGTTCGCTTTTTCACGGCGAATGTGTTGTTCGCGCGTTTGCATTGCCATACGTAATGCGGGTTTACCATGGGTGTCTTTAGAAACACCAATGATACGACCTGGCATAGAACGCTTATGTTTGTCACAGCTTGCGAAGAACGCCGCGTGTGGACCGCCATAACCCATAGGTACACCAAAGCGTTGTGAACTACCAAACGCCATGTCTGCGCCAAGTTCTGCCGGTGATTTAATACGGGTTAGTGCTAATAAATCAGAGCCAACTGCAACAACACCTTTTTTCGCTTGGATAGCAGCAATAATGTCGCTGATATCTGTAACGTCACCGTTAGTACCTGGGTACTGAAGTACCGCACCAAACAAGTCATGCTCGGGCGCTGTTTCTGCAGGGCCGCGAAGAATAGTGAAACCGAAGTGCTCCGCACGTTCGATCATCACGTCAGCTACTTGTGGGTGTACGCTGTCGGCGATAAAGAAGTTATCACATTTTTTGTTTTTAGAAACACGCTTACACATTGCCATTGCTTCAGCTGCTGCTGTTGCTTCGTCAAGTAGTGATGCGCTTGCTAGGTCCATGCCTGTTAAGTCACAAGTCATAGTTTGGAAGTTAAGTAGCGCTTCTAAACGACCTTGTGCAATTTCTGGTTGGTAAGGCGTATAAGCCGTGTACCAGCCTGGATTTTCGAATACGTTACGGAGGATAACATTCGGCACGTTTGTACCGTAATAGCCCATACCAATGTAGCTTTTGTTGACTGTGTTCTTCGCTGCGATGGCTTTTAATTCTTGCAGTGCGGCAACTTCAGATAACTGATGGCCAGCAACAACGTCTTCTGCCAATAAGATTGAACTAGGTACAGTTTGTTGGATAAGGTCTTCTAAAGAGTCAGCGCCAACTTTCGTTAACATTGCTTTAGTTTCTTCGCTGCAAGGGCCAATGTGGCGACGGGCGAAGTTATCATTCTGCTCTAACTGGGCAAGTGGGGTATGGGTTTTCATGCAATTCCCTGTATATTTTACTATTACAAAATAAAAATAGCGTTTACAAAATTAAAAAAAACCCCGAGGCAAGCTCAGGGTTTCAACAACAATTAGTCTTCGATTGATTCTGCATAACCAGCAGCGTCAAGTAACGCTTCTAGTTGGCTTTCGTCAGACGCTTTAACGCGGAACAACCAGCCTTCGCCGAATGCATCCGAGTTAACTAGCTCTGGAGAATCTTCAAGCTCTTCATTGATTGCAACAACTTCACCAGAAATCGGTGCGTAGATGTCTGAAGCAGCTTTAACAGATTCGCCTACAGCACAATCTTCGCCGGCTTCAACTTCATCACCAACATCAGGTAAATCGATGAATACCATGTCACCAAGTAAGCCTTGGGCATGTTCAGTAATACCAACAGTAAATGTACCGTCTTCTTCTCGACGAACCCATTCATGTGAAGTTGCATATTTTAGTTCAGCTGGGATATTGCTCATTGTTGAAATTCCTTTTGTCTTATACTTAAATGATTATGTTTTTATTTGGTAGCACTAAATAAGTTAAACCAGTTTTTTACCATTACGAACAAACGCGGGTTTAGTCACTGCAACTGGTACAAACTTCTTACGCATTTCAACTTCAGCTGTTTCGCCGATTGATGCTGGAACACGTGCAAATGCAATGCTGTAACCTAACGTTGGTGAGAAGCTACCACTAGTGATAACGCCTTCACATGCTTCGCCTGCAGCGTTAGTAAATACGACTTTTTGACCAGTACGTAAAATACCTTTAGCTTCCAGAACCAAACCAACAAGTTTATCTGTACCTGCTGCTTTTTGAGCAGTAAGTGCAGCGCGACCAATAAAGTCACGTTCTTGTGGTTCCCAAGCAATCGTCCAGCCCATATTAGCGGCTAGCGGTGATACGGTTTCATCCATATCTAAACCATAAAGGTTCATGCCAGCTTCTAAGCGTAGTGTATCACGTGCGCCTAGTCCTGCTGGTTGAACACCTGCGTCCACAAGTTGCTGCCATAAATCGCAAGCTTGGTCTTGTGGCACAACGATTTCATAACCTGCTTCACCGGTATAACCCGTTGTAGCAATAAACAAACTACCCGCTTGTACACCAAAGAATGGCTTCATGCCTTCAACAGCGGCGTTTTGCTCGGCTGTGAAAACGGTTGCAGCTTTTTCTTTCGCTTTAGGGCCTTGAACCGCAATCATTGCGAGTTCAGGTAACTCAGTAACAGCAACAGAGAAATCTGCAGCTTGTTTGTTGATCCAGGCTAAATCTTTAACACGGGTCGCTGAGTTAACCACTAAACGGTAGTATTCATCATTGAAGAAGTAAACGATAAGGTCATCAATAACCCCACCATCTTGTTGTAACATTCCGGTATAAAGTGCTTTACCAGAAACAGTTAATTTTGCCACATCGTTGGCAAGTAAATAACGTAAGAACGACTTTGCATCAGAGCCTTTAATATCAACGATGGTCATGTGTGACACATCGAACATACCCGCATCTTCGCGTACAGCATTATGTTCAGCAATCTGGGAACCGTAATTGATTGGCATATCCCAACCATGAAAGTCCACCATTTTTGCCCCTGCTTCTACGTGCTTCGGGAACAGTACTGTTTGTTGAGCCATTCTATAATTCCTTTAATTGACAGTTATTAATCAAGACTTTGGGATCAAGTAAAATTGCTTTTTGCTTTAGATAAAGTCCTATATAAGGCTTTATATAAAACGGTCATGTAAAGCCTATTACATGACAATGATTTTATTATACCCCTAGATAGCATTCGTTAAAAATTATTTAAAGAATAGAAAATCTAATGGTTAACAAAATAATAATGCCGAGGAGGCTAACACTTAAATAGCGAGAAAAGTTATTTGAGGGGGATAATGACGTTGTAGATCACAAAAAATGCATTGAAGGCAGCTAGATTTATCGATTATTGGCTATATTAACAATGATTAAGCTATTAAGATGATAAAAACAGCAGCACGTAACATTATTATAACTAATGCAAACAGGGTGTTTACATTAGTTATTCTCATCAATAGTGCGATTAATCAGGCTGATTAATTACACTATTTTCAGGGTTTAGTGTGATCAGCTTAACGACTACTGTCTGATTTAGCAAGATCAGGTAACTCACCTTCCAACCCCATCGCCCGTTTAATAAAGCTTAACTTTAACCCCGGTAATGTATTCGATAAGGTTAAGCCAATATCGCGGAAAATGCGTTTCGCGGGATGGCCGCCACTGAATAAACGTTTTAACCCTTCCATGCTTGAGATCATCACCGCTGCTTCAGCTTTACGCCAGCGTTCAAATTTACGCAAGTGCGCATGGCTACCAATGTCTTTATTGGCAAGGTGATTTTCTAATACACATTGTGCCAAACTCGCCGCATCTAACAAACCAAGGTTAACACCCTGCCCTGCTAACGGGTGAATGGTATGTGCAGCATCGCCAATTAACGCCACACGATCACTGGCAAAACTACGGGCATAACGCATCCTAAGTGGAAATGCCTGACGTTGGCCTTCCACTTTACACAAACCTAAACGGCCATCAAACGCCACGGTCAATTGCTTGTTGAATTCGCTTTCGTCCATAGCGAGCAGTTCAGTGGCACGCTCGGGTGGTAATGACCACACGATAGAACACAGATCCGGTTGCCACAAAGGTAAGAAAGCTAATGGCCCTTCTGGATTAAAGATCTGACGCGCACAAGATTGATGCGGTTCCACAGTGCGGATATTGGCCACGATCGCATGGTGATTATAATCCCATGTCGTCAGTGGAATATCCACTTGTGAACGGGTCCATGAATTAGCACCATCAGCACCGACGATCAGTTTCGCGTACACAGGTTCTTGACCGTCTAGGGTTAAACAAGCAGCGTCATCGCCACGGCTTAACTTACTAATACGTGTATCGGTTAATAAGGTAATGTTACTGGCTTTTTCTATTTGTTCTAACAGTGCTAACTGGATCACTTTGTTTTCAACTAAGTGACCTAAGGTATCTGTCATTAACGCATCGCCGTCGAAATCGATCTGGCCAAAGCCGTTACGATCCCACACTTGCATTGCGCCATAAGCTTGATGGCGACGGCTTACGATACCAGTCCACGCATCAACATTTTTCAGTATGTTTTGGCTCGCACGGCTCAGTGCACTGACGCGTAATTCTGGTGATTCACCTAATTCGCGATCCGGTGCATTACCTTCGATAACCACGATCTTAAGGGTGGTTTCCTTTAACGCTGCAGCAAAAGCAAGTCCAACCATGCCACCGCCAACAACCGCAATATCATAAGATTGCATATAATATCCTGACTCTAATTTTAAGGTCTTAAATAGTTAAAATAGCTTGAACGCGCCAAGTGCTTGACGTGCCAGTGCGCGTTTATATTCTGGTTTGTAGCCCATAGTATGTAGGGCGAGATTACGACCAGCCACCAGCGGCGCGTAGTCATTAGCAAACAAGGTCGCTAATGAGGTCGTCATCCAAATCGTTTTCTGATGATCGCCTTGACGCTTATGCCAATAACCTTTAGTGACGGCTTGATTGCCGACATCTTGATCGTTTAAAAAGGCTTGTTCAATTTGATGATGCAATACCGCCACATCACGTAAGCCCAGGTTATAACCCTGACCCGCAATCGGGTGTAGTGCATGCGCCGCATTACCAATCACCACACTGCGATGTTGGGTTGGTTCTAACGCTTCTGTTAATAGCAACGGATATGAAAAACGCTGGCCAGTTTTGGTAAATTTCCCTAAACGGTAACCAAAACGCTGCTGTAAACGCGCTAAGAAATCTTTATCATTTAAGGCCATGATCGCATCAACTTCATCGCTACGCACTGACCAGACTAAAGAACTGCGTTGCTCTGTCATCGGCAATAAGGCTAATGGACCAGTATCGGTAAAGCGCTCAAAAGCTTTGCCTTCGTGCAATTTACTGGTGGTGACATTGGCAATGATCGCCGTTTGTTCAAAGTCGGTCACTTCAATAGGCACGTTCGTTAACTGACGTACCATAGAGTTGTTACCGTCGGCACCGATTAATAACTTACAACGTATTTGCTGACCGTCATCCAAGGTAAGATCGGTATGCGTAATGTGGCGATCTAAGCTGACTAATTGATTCGGGCAATACCAGTTAATATTGTCCATGTTAGCAAGATCTTGTTGGAAAATATGTCCCGCGGTTTGCAGCTCGATCACCTGCCCTAGTGCAGGCAAGTTATATTCGCTGTGATCCAGACGGGTGAATCCCCAATGGCCACGATCGGATACATGAATATGTTCAATCGCTGTCGCTGTCGGGGCGATCTTATGCCACAGCTTAAACTGATTTAAGATCTGTTGTGAGCCATACGATAAAGCAATCACCCGCGCATCAAAACCAGGGTGGTTACTGGTCGTTGGTGGATTGGCATCAATTAACGCGATGGATAATTGACGACCATCTTGGTGTTGTATTTGGCTTACCGCGTGTGCAAGTGTTGCACCGACCATACCGGCGCCTACAATTGCAATATCATATTCAACCACTGACATTTCGATCCTAACAAGTTATTGAAATTAAAAACGATGACACTATAACAAAGCCAACAAACCCGAACAATAAAACCGTATTAACATACATAACTAAGGCAAATAGCTAAGATAAGTAGCTAGGCTCACCATTATTAGCATATCGATTAAAGAAAGCTGCCTGTTGCTGGCATGGATGCCAGCCCCAAGCCCCCAGGGATGGGTTCATGGCGTGGCAGCGTCTTTAATCTATATGCGGCAAAGTTTATATAATTACAGCATCAGCCTTCGAATCGGGTTTCTATTGGTAAATAAGCTAAAAAGCCTTGTTGTAAGTGATCAAACTGCGCTTTACCCACCAAGATCTCGGTCGAGTTTAACGCTTGTGTCATCTCTGGTTCTGCGGCGATAGCCTCGTCGACACCGGCCTTTGCCGCTAATAATGTCCACGCGTACGCCTTTAATTTATCGGCTTCAACGCCTTCACCACGGTAATACATCACCGCAATGTTCTGCCATGCTTGGGTATAACCTTGCTCAGCAGCTTTGTTGTACCAGTCAAACGCTTTGCTTTGATCTTGAAAACAACCCGCCCCCTGATCCAACATACTGGCGAGATTATACTGCGCCTGTACTAACCCGAGTGTGGCAGCTTGCTCAAAATAGCTAAACGCCAATACCGCATTAGGTTTACCCTGCGGTCCTTGCCCTGGTAAATTCCCTTGTAAATACAACAGCGCCAGATTAAATAATGACTCTGGGTGGCCACAATCGCCAGCGCGTTGGTAACAACTTAACGCTTGGCTTAAATAGGTTTGCTGGCCATCACCTTGCTCATACTGCAACGCCAATAAATATAGCGCCAAAACCACACCTTCATCGGCTTGTGCTCGACAAAACTCAAAGGCTTGCTGTGGATTAGTATAAGCATGGTAAGTCTGACTAAATTGCTTATTACGCGCGGCATGTTGCTCAGCGGTAAATGCAGATTCAGGCCAAACGACAGGTGCAGCGGCTTTTGATTTATGATTCCACTGCGCCGTTAATTTGTTTATTAAAGACATAAAACACTCCTTGTCCTATTCATTTAATGCTAACTGTTTAAGTTAGATATCGCCATCCAGCGATTAATTTCCATTCCGGTAAAGCCAATATGCGCAACATTATCATAGCGAGCTAAGGCAATGTTGCGCTTGCGATAAATCATCTTTTATCGCATTAATGCAGTACTTATGTCGTACTAGTGCAGTACAGGTACCGCAGGGATATCACCATCGCTTAATTCGTTGAAGCAATAAGTCGCGCCCATACGCACGTATTCAACGATCTCGTAAAAAGCTTCTTCCGCTTCATTACTGTCGTCATCTGTATCTACGTCCATTTGCGCAATACTGGCAAAGTCAGCAATCAGTTCTTTCACATCATCGCTGGCTTTGGTTTCTGTTGAATGCACCATACCAAAACCGCCAAGGAAACCTTGAACCCATTCTGCTAATGCTTCCATACGGATCTCTAACGCTTGGTCCATGTCAGGTAACAACAATTCAAAACCTAATGTCATGTCCTTTAATGCTGCTTCACTGCTGCTGTATACATCCGCTAAGATTGGCTGTAGTGAGTCAGGGATACCTAGACCTTCGTTAATGAGTTCGTCAAACGGGACTAACCATGCTTTGTTGTCTAGCTTTACGCCGCCACATAATAAACCACAGATCACACCGTGCACATCGGCAGGGTTCACTAATAAATCGCTTTGTTGTAGCTGCGCGTTTACGTCAGCAAAAAGAGGAAGTTTAACTTTATCCATGTGAGGACCTTACCAATTGATTAATGTATTTAGAATAATGGAGAACATATTAGCATTTCACCCAGATCAAGACCATAGCCAAACAAGGCCCACCTTGCAGTGCCTAATCCTTAATCGCTAGCGATAGCCTGGTGATCACAAAGATATTATTCGCAGCCGTGTTGGTCTTGATCATAACATTGCTGTTTGAGCCAACGCCCAAGCTTGACGATATCAGTTTGCTTGGCGCGGGATTTTTTATAAACAAAGTAAAAACTATCACCGGTTAAGATCTCGTGCATCGGAATACGCACAAAGTTATGCTGGCGGTCTTGATCGTTCATTAAGTAATGGTTCACCAAGGTGATGCCCTGATCATAACGTGCCGCTTCAGCCGCCATTAACATATGGCTGAAGTAGTTCATCTTCACGGTTTTTGGCAAGGTAAATCCACCTAACTCGCACCAGCGTTGCCAATCTTCACCTAACGCACTATTGGGAAACACCGACTGCACCGACAATAACGGATATTCCCACAACGCCTCAGGCAAGGATTTATCTTGGATCTGCTGCCAGATCTTCTTGCCACACACCGGATATAACCGCTCGGCATAGAGCAGCTGACTCACAAAGTTACGTTTCGGCGGGTACACAGTAATAAAGCAATCTGCCACTTGATCGCTGCAGTCTGGTTCATCCGCCACCATATTCAACGACAACTCAATCTCAGGGTATTGCTGACGTAAACTATCTAAGCGTGGGATCAACCATTTCACCGCTAATGAACTGTATAAGGCTAAACGGATCTTGCCCGATTTACCCTCACGGATCTGCTGACTGGCGTTGGATATATTCGCCATCGATTGGCTGACTTCTTCATAATAACGCTCGCCCATGTCAGTCAGCGACAAGGTACGACCTTTACGGTTAAACATTGATTCGCCGAGATATTCTTCCAACTGACGTACCTGATGACTCACCGCACTTTGGGTGATATTGAGTTGATCGGCGGCTTTAGAAAAACTATTAAAACGCGCAACCGCTTCAAAACATTGTAAGGCGCGTAACGGGGGAAGTTTCATTATTAGCTCAGCTCATACTAAAAATATATTTATCATTATACTTCATCATAGGTTTTCGAATATGCTACACACATCACACTTTGTCTTTTCAATTATACAGCCTTGTTTGCTGTGTATACTTTATATAGGTAGGAACATACCATGCCCCAAATGACTGTCGGTTTAGCAATGACCTTGCTAATTATTGGTAACGTAATCGCTGTTTTTTCTGATGCTTTAATTAAGACATTATCAGATGATGCGGCCGTTTATCAATTTGTGTTTTTCCGACAGCTCACGGCCGTATTACTGCTTATCCCATTTTGCTTAACCAGCAGCAGAAAGAGTTTGGTTAATGGCCTTAAATGGCATGCGGTACGCGGGCATATTTGGCTACTCGGCGCGGTGTTCATGGTTTACTCAATCAATGCAATGCCACTCGCGACTGCGAATGCGATCTTTTACGCGGCCCCACTCATCATGTTGCCAATGGCGATGCTGTGGTTCCAAGAAAAACTTACCGTGCCGTCTATTACCGCAGGCGTATTAGGCTTTATCGGTGTATTGATCGTGATCCGTCCGACCGAGATCGATTGGGCAGCCATGGCAGCGCTTGTTGTTGCTTTTACCTTAGCAGCGAATAATTTATTGATCCGTAAACTACCAAAACACCAAACGGTATTTCAAACATTACTGCTGACTAATGTAGTTGGTATGCCAGCATCATTAGGGCTTGCTGTATGGGAAGGAAAACCGTGGGATTTTGCACCGCTATTAACCGCAGCGGGTTCAACCTTGTTTATCCTTATCTATGCAGGTTTTTGTGTGGTCGCTTATCGTTCTGGTGAAGCCAGCAAAATCGCCAGTGCTGAATACAGTGGTCTAATAGGCGCTGTGGTTGTTGGCCTTATCTGGTTTGATGAAATCCCTGATATTGGCATGGCGATTGGTACTGCCTTTATTATTCTGCCGTTATTGTGGTTAGCAAAAGTAGAAGCGAAAAATAAACGAATTGCTAAACAAGCGCACCACAAGCCACTGGCAACGGAAACCGCAGCTGACACTGTCGGCGTCACAGCCTAAGTAATGACGACCGCTATCTTTCCTGTGATGGCGGTCAAATCCCCCGGTAAATTAGAGTAAAATAGTTAACCCCAATGTTGACTTTTAGCCTGTAAATCCCCGTATTTTATACCGATTAATCGATACCTAAACCCGAAAGTAATACTAAGCTGTTGGATTTATGGGCAACTTGATTAATCTCGATCCGCAACTAAAAATTTCAATTAGATAACCCCTTGCAATGCTCACTATTGCGAGATATAGTCAGTTCAGACGTATCAGCCGAGGTGCTTGATATAGCCCTTGTAGCCAGATAACTTAGAGTATAGCCATGAGTACAACTGCGGTTGATATTGCAATCTTGGGTCGCCACTTTAAAGTAGGTAGTCCGACTGAAGAAGTTGATGAACTTCATCAAACAGCAGCTGTGCTAAATACTAAGTTAGAAGAAATACGGTCGAAGACCAATATCAAAAATTTAGAGCATTTAGCTGTAATGGCCGCACTTAATTTTTGTCATGAGCTTCGCCAAGAACGTCATAAAACAACAGAATATACTAATACAGTCGATGACCGTATCCAATTGTTACAAGATACAATTGAGCGCGCGTTAGTCAATAATAAAGTTGATAGCGAAACGTCGATAGTATAACCAAATAACCCTGGGGTGATTGGTATGCGGGTTATGTCCCTGAGCCGATAATCACACTTTATAGGCTTTCATTCCTGTTGCTATTGTGCAAGCTCAGCTCGTACTGAGAAGCCTGAGGCAACAGCTTGAATAGCCAACCTGAACCTTCTGGTTCAGGACTAAACCTTGTAGCCGCACCCTGGGGCCCTCTTCTTGTGTTAACATCACTCCATGATTGCAATATCCATCACCGATATTGACGAGTATGGGATCCAATTTATGCCTGATATAACACACGTACTAACAACCAATCGCAGCCAAATAAGACAACAAATACGCCAGCGCCGCCAGCAACTTTCAACCTTGCAGCAACAACAGGCCGGTCATGATCTTGTTCGTCAATTTAGCCAGCATATCCAAGTGCAAGCTGCTCAACACATTGCTATTTATTTACATAATGATGGCGAACTCGATACCCAAGCCGTTATCGACTGGTGTTGGCAACAAGGCAAACAAGTCTACATTCCTATTTTACATCCGTTTAGTCACAAACAATTATTGTTTACCCGACTCACCGCGACGACCCCTTTAGTTAAAAACAAGTACGGTATTAGTGAACCACGATTAAATGTGACCAACGTGATCCCTTATCTTGAATTAGATCTGGTGTGCAGTCCGTTAGTGGCTTTTGATTTAGCCGGTAATCGTTTGGGCATGGGCGGGGGTTATTACGATCGCACCTTTTCTCAGCATCAATTTGTGCGTAATGGTCAACAACCGCCCTACGTATTAGGTTTGGCTCACGACTGCCAGCAACATGCTAATTTACCGATTGCGCCGTGGGATATGCCGATTAAAGAAATCATCACCCCGTCAAGAACATTGCAATTTAGTTAGCCATATATCGCCCATATAACCCTGACGATACGCTAGTATCTTCAGGCCGTTTGGGTATAATCAATACGTAATACAACACGATCACGCGACATACCAACCAATATAAATGGATATAACATGACTCAAGATGAATTAAAAAAAGCAGCAGGCTGGGCAGCATTAGAATATGTTGAAAAAGATAGCATCGTTGGTGTGGGTACCGGTTCAACCGTTAATCATTTTATTGATGCACTGGGTACAATCCGTGAAGATATTCAAGGTGCCGTTTCAAGCTCAATCGCATCAACGCAACGTCTAGAAGCACTGGGTATTGAAGTATTTGATTTAAACAGCGTCGCGCAACTAGATATCTATGTCGATGGCGCAGATGAAATTGATGGCGGCAAAAACATGATTAAAGGTGGTGGCGCAGCGCTAACACGTGAAAAGATTGTTTCTGCGGTCGCTAAAAAGTTCGTGTGTATTATTGATGACACTAAAAATGTTGACGTATTAGGTGATTTCCCATTACCGGTTGAAGTGATCCCGATGGCGCGTTCTTATGTGGCACGTGAATTATTGAAACTTGGCGGTGATCCCGTTTACCGTGAAGGTG
This sequence comes from Moritella marina ATCC 15381, assembly GCF_008931805.1. Lineage (GTDB taxonomy): Bacteria > Pseudomonadota > Gammaproteobacteria > Enterobacterales > Moritellaceae > Moritella > Moritella marina. The sequence continues at coordinate 3,047,339 of NZ_CP044399.1, forward strand.
TAGTCACAGATAACGGTAATATTATTATTGATGTTTACCACATGCAGATTAAAGATCCAAAAGCCCTCGAAATCGCGATTAACGCTATCGTTGGCGTAGTAACAAATGGTTTGTTCGCGGCTCGCGGTGCAGACGTTGTGCTAACTGGTACACAAAATGGCGTTATTACCACTAAATAATAACGCGGAGTTGGTGTTATATAACCGCGCCAACTCCTCCTTTTTCAATGTTTATCTCACGTCTCAAGAATGTTTCCGACTGCCTCGCCATACTCCTAAAAATGCACTATGTCATTCATCAACAAACTATATTATATAAGTATAACAACCAGTTATATTAAACTATATTTGATAGTTAAACATTTTCATAGTCCGAAAAGTGTAAATTTCTAAGTAAATCAACCCACCGTCAATCACAAAATGACTATTTTGTTTGATTTTCGTCACAAACATTCACTAATGAAAAGAAACCTGCTACTTTAGCAATTAGTTCGATTTACAAAATATGATTAAAAAAAACAGTTAGTGCGATTTACGAATTATGTGATAAAGGAATTTACATGACCAACTTCTCTCTTCAGAAAGATAAAATCAAGATATTACTTCTTGAAGGACTACACCAAAGTGCAGTTGATACATTTACTGATGCCGGCTATACCAATATCGAGTCGATTAAAACAGCATTAAGTGAAGAAGAACTGTGTGAAAAAATTAAAGATGTCCATTTTGTTGGTATTCGTTCACGTACTCACCTAAATGCAAACGTCATTGCTGCAGCTGAAAGACTAGTGGGTATTGGTTGTTTTTGTATTGGTACTAATCAGGTTGATCTGGCTGCCGCTCAAAAAGCAGCGATCCCGGTATTCAATGCCCCATTCTCGAACACCCGTAGTGTGGCAGAATTAGTACTTGGCGAAATTTTATTATTATTACGTGGTATTCCAGAAAAGAATGCCAAAGCACACCGTGGCGAATGGCTTAAGTCAGCAACGGGTTCTTATGAAGCACGTGGTAAGCAGTTAGGTATTATTGGTTATGGCCATATTGGTATCCAACTGAGTATTTTGGCTGAAAACTTAGGGCTACGCGTTAAGTATTATGATGTTGAAACGAAACTTTCTTTGGGTAACGCTCAGCAGATCATGAGCATGCAAGAATTGTTAGCAACGTCAGATATTATCTCGCTACATGTACCAGAAACGCCACAAACAAAACTGATGATGGGCGAAGTTGAGTTCGCACAAATGAAACAAGGTGCAATCTTCATCAATGCTTCACGCGGCACGGTTGTTGATATTGACGCACTTGCTTCAGCATTGGCAACGAAGAAGATCGCTGGCGCTGCTGTTGATGTATTCCCTGTTGAACCGTCATCAAATAACGATGAGTTTATTTCACCGTTACGTGAATTTGATAACGTGATCCTAACACCGCACGTTGGTGGTAGCACCCAGGAAGCACAAGAGAACATCGGCTATGAAGTAGCAGGTAAACTAACGAAATATTCAGATAATGGTTCTACCTTGTCTGCGGTTAACTTCCCTGAGGTTTCACTACCGACACATGCTGGCGCAAGCCGTTTGATGCATATTCACCATAACCAACCGGGTATTCTAAGCCAGATCACGCAAGCATTTTCTGAAGAAGGTGTGAATATTTCAGGTCAATATCTGCAAACAGTAGGCGATATTGGTTATGTGGTTATTGATGTTGAAAGTGATCATGCTGAACGTGGTTTAGCAAAACTGAAAACAATTGACGGTACTATCCGCGCGCGTTTATTACGCTAGGTTAGACCCCACCCTAACCCTCCCCTGAATACAAAGGGAGGGGATCAAAAAAGCCTGTCAGTTTCATTTTAAATGAAGTGGCAGGCTTTTTTTTGTCTTATTTAACAGTAACTTTTTACCAATTGTTTACTGTTTACCTGCTATAACAGGTAAAGGGGGTGGGAAGAGAGTTCGCCCTGTCCCTTCCCTTTTTCAAGGGGAGGCTAGGATGGGGTTAGCGCTTGATTATATTGATGCCATTGCGACAACATATACACAGCGCAAACTTGCAACACTAACGCAGCCACTAATACCAGCGGTGTTTCAAAAATCCCCGCGACAACAAAGCTGATTAGCGCGATACCGCCATTTAATAACGCATACGGTAATTGGGTACGGAAATGCTCGTACTGGTCACAGCCTGCACCAGTTGATGATAGGATCGTGGTTTCCGAAATAGGTGAACAATGATCGCCAAACAAGCCGCCAGATAATACCGCGCCAATACTGGCGTATAGCGGTGCGTCAATGGCAACAGCCGTTGGTATCACTAGCGGCATCATGATAGCGAACGTCCCCCATGAAGAACCTGTCGCAAACGAAATAATCGCCGCAAGTAAGAACGCTACCGCAGGCACCAACCAACTAGGGAAGCCACCTTGTGCTTGTTCAGCAATATATGCCGCAGTACCTAAGTCTTTACCAATACCACTTAATGTCCAAGCTAACACTAATATGATCGCCACTTGCATCATATTACCCATGCCTTTTAAGTACACCGCAATGCCATCTGTTAAGTTACGCACGCCGTATACCGCCATCAAAATCAATAACGTCATTGCAGCAAACAAATATGACGTAGATAACGCCGCTCTAAATGCTGAACCCGATACTTTTTCAAATGGGAAACCCAGTGGCCCTAACATGCTAACCAATACCACAGCCATGACTAATAACGGAGCCCACACAAATGACGGTTTAGCATTTTTATGCGTAAACGCAGTCAGTGTTTCTTGGCTTTTTCCTGTGAATATACCTTGTTGCGCTTTTGCTTCCGCTTCAGCCATTGGGCCAAAGTCGAGTTTCTTAATCGCCACTAGCGGCACGATGAAAATAGCGAGGAACGCATAGAACTGAAATGGGATAGCATTCACAAACGCCTGCCAGTCAGAGGTTTCTAGTGATAGTGCCGTGAACTCTTTTTGAATCAGTCCCATGATATACACACCCCAGCCGATAAACGGAATAAGGATAGCCACAGGTGAAGACGTTGAATCAATAATGAAGGCCAGTTTTTGACGAGATAATTTTAATTTTTCAAACAGTGGGCGGAACACTGGACCGACAATTAATGGTGTACCCAGATCCGAGAAGAAGATAAAAATACCGCCAAACCAAGCGGATAACTGCGCTTTACATTTCGTGCTGATCCAGTGTGTTACTTTCGCGGCGAAAGCTTGACCACCACCCGACTGTTCCATCAAAGCAACAAAGCCACCAATGAAGACCAGTAACACTAATACGCCGGCGTTATAACCATCGGTTAATTGTGGCACCAAGTGATCTTTAACCATAATGCCGAACGCATCTAAAGGCTGTAATCCATTCAGCATAAAGACGCCAGTTAACACACCAGCGAATAAGCCAATCACGACATTCCGTGTCGTCAGCGACAGCACCAACGTAATGATGATAGGTAATAGTGAGCTAATATCTGTTTGTTCCATTTCGTTATCCTTCCTTGGTCACGCAATTAACGCAACATTCAAACCAGTTATTTATTCATTAATATTGAATATACATTCAAAACGATCACATTCATAGTCAAATACTCAATTTAATAGCCAGTAATAACAAACAAAGCCAAGTAACTAGAATATATAGCTAAAAAATAATTATTTAATGATAAAAGTTAATCAAAACGGATAACGACGAACAATACCGGTTAACCTTTAGTGACTTCTTTCACGATAGTCAATTCAACCCAGCTATTTGGCGCTGCCGTTAACGTCATGATATAGCTGCCCCACTCATGGGTATTAACATGGGTAATTTGTTTACTTTTATCTTCACAAGTCAAATTAGTAATACCTGCAGCAGTAATATCAGCACCTTCGATCGCTACCTTCATGTTTTTACTTGAGAATAAAACCAATTTCTCATTCCATTCGGTGATCGCGAGCTGTAAGTAGCCCTGCCCGTTTTCATTCATTTTTAGGCGATAACCACTATCAATATTTACATTGATTTCATGCTGCGCCGCGATTTCCTTTGTCGCAGGAAGTTGCAAATCAGATTGCAGTAATTGCGTACATGCATTTGCATAATCTTGTTGAAAATATGCATTTCGCTGTTGGTTATCGACTGCTTTTTTCGCATCATCGACAGCGGCAAAAACAGCTGTATTCACTAGCAGTAAGACTGACGTTAATACCACTTTTTTTAACTTCATCATTCCATGTTTCCTGTGTGTTTACTGTGTTGGGGATAGCTCGAATTATAAGTAGCTCTAATGATAAATAGCTCGAATTATAAATAGTACTAATCGGTATTTTCACTGCCGCGATAGATAAACGGCAAAATGCAATCAGCCACATCGACCCTGCCAGGTAATGTCACCAAGGCGCAGAATGGCGAGGCATGCTGAATTAATTGTGCTGGAACTGGGATCGCGAGCGCTGCTAAAAAGCCTAATAATTGCGATTTTTCTAATTGAGTTAAACTAAAACCTGTGATTAATCGATCTTTTTTTGGGTGCTTGTTACCGTCCCCTTGATTAGGTCCTGATACCGTTAATCGTCCACCGCGAGCATAACTGTCAATAACAGCGCCGAGTGTGCTAAAGCTACCATCATGACCCCAAGGTCCTGTGGCAGTGACATTGATTAAAGACGGGATCCTAAATTTACCATTATCTTCAATTCGCCCGCTTGTACTCTGCAAACCTGATGCGGCTGGCGGATAGATATATCCCCTCTCGGATTCAATGCCATAGAGACCGGTATTAGCAAAATTAGTCTTGCGTGCATCTGTGCGACGATCCAGCAGCACGCCACTGTGGCAAGCGGTACAATTCAACCGTTTACTTTTAAACAGCACCAAGCCTTTCTGCTGTGCTGGTGTTAATGGGTTTATATCTGCTTGCTCAAGATAACGATGATAAGGCGTGTCAGTAGAGCGAATTGTCTTTACGTATTCAGCCAAGGCTAACAATACTTTGTCTAGGGTTACTGTCGAACTGCCAAAAGCACGTATAAATAAGGGCGCATAGAGCGAAGATGAACGCTGCAACCGTGATATCAACAACGGTTCTAGCATGCCCATTTCTTCTGGGGATGTTGATAATAACGGCCGTTTAATCGTTTCGGCCAAATCTGTTAAATCTCGACTGGCTTGCATATAAGTCGTGAAGTCGGCTGCATTAAGTAAGGATGGGGTATTTAGCGTAGATATATTGCCATGAATATCAGGCGTCTTGCTAAAGGTGTTACTCCAACCGTGATAAGGGGAATGGCAAAGTGCACAGCTACGATTACCAAATTTAGATAATCTGACATCGTTAAAAAGATAGCGTCCTAGCTCAACCTTGGGTGCTGATACTGATTCTGGAACTGTGACTGTGACTGATGCTGCGATTGACAGTTTAGCGCCAACAATACAACTAATGACTAGCCAGCTTATACATTTAATTATATACATTCAGTTATACAGATTTATTTACATGTTAATCAATAAGATGGAAACACAGAGTTTACTTAAAATATATTATCCTTCAACTACTTCCTTTTTGTTATGCGTTATTTATGGTAAAAAAAATGCCGCAGACCTAAGGTCTGCGGCATTAACAAGTAACCGTCTAAATAATCCGAATATTAACGGATAATTATAGTACGTCTACACTGTTTAGATCTTTGTGAGCTTGTTCTAGACGAGCTACAAGACTTGTTTGACCAGCGCGTAACCATACACGTGGATCATAATGTTTCTTGTTTGGCGCATCTGCGCCAGTTGGGTTACCAATCTGACCTTGAAGGAATTCTTTCTTGCCTTCGTAGTAGTTCTTGATACCTTCCCAAGTAGCCCACTGTGTATCAGTATCGATGTTCATTTTGATAACACCGTAACCGATTGATTCTTGGATTTCAGCTTCTGAAGAACCTGAACCACCGTGGAATACGAAGTTTAGCGAGTTAGCTGGTAGGCCAAATTTCTCTGAAACGTATGCTTGTGAATCACGTAGGATAGTTGGAGTAAGTACAACGTTACCTGGCTTGTATACACCGTGTACGTTACCGAAAGAAGCAGCGATAGTGAAACGTGGGCTGATAGCATTCAGTTTTTCGTAAGCGTATGCAACGTCTTCTGGCGAAGTGTAAAGCTCAGATGCGTCCATGTCAGAGTTATCTACGCCATCTTCTTCACCACCAGTACAACCTAGTTCGATTTCGATAGTCATGTCCATTTTAGACATACGCGCTAGGTATTCACCACAAGTTGCGATGTTTTCTTCTAGTGATTCTTCAGAAAGATCTAACATGTGTGAGCTGAATAGTGGCTTACCAGTTTGTGCGAAGAATTCTTCACCAGCGTCTAGTAGTCCGTCGATCCAAGGAAGTAATTTCTTAGCCGCGTGATCGGTATGGATGATAACTGGAACACCATAAGATTCAGCCATAACGTGTACGTATTTAGCACCGGCGATAGCGCCCATGATAGAACCGCCGTGACCTTCAAGACCAATACCTTTACCAGCGAAGAATGCAGCGCCGCCGTGTGAGAACTGGATGATCACTGGAGATTTAGCTTTTGCAGCTGCTTCTAAAGTACCGTTGATTGAATCAGTGCTTACCATGTTTACAGCTGGTAAAGCGAAGTTGTTTTCTTTAGCAATAGCAAAAACTTTTTGCACGTCATCGCCTGTTACAACACCTGGTTTTACAACATCAAAGATCTTAGACATAATATTAGCCTTATTGTTTACATATTTAAGTACTGAATCATTCAGCACGAATTTTTAAAATATTTTTTGCCATCACGGTTAACCTAACTCTTTATATAGTCAGCAGCCGTGACAGCAAAACAACGATTAGTTATGCGCTAGCTGTTAGCCGTTTTTCGCACGTTCTTCTAACATAGCTACTGCTGGTAATACTTTACCTTCTACAAACTCAAGGAACGCGCCGCCACCTGTAGAGATATAAGAGATACCGTCAGTTAGACCGAATTGGTCGATAGCTGCTAATGTGTCACCGCCACCAGCGATAGAGAAAGCTTCACTTTCTGCAATTGCGCGGCCAATGATTTCTGTACCTTGTGAAAAGTTAGCGAATTCAAATACGCCAACTGGACCATTCCAGATAATTGTTTTAGCTTCTTTAATCATTTCAGCAAGTTTGTTTGCAGATTCAGGACCTAAATCGAAGATCATGTCTGCATCGCCTACTTCTGATGCTGCTTTCAGTGTTGCTTCAGCCGTTTCAGAGAACTCGCTAGCAACAAGTACGTCAGTTGCTACTGGGATTTCACATTTAGCCATTAACGCTTTAGCTGTATCAACTAAGTCATGTTCACACAGTGATTTACCAACGTTGTGGCCTTGTGCTGCGATGAATGTATTAGCGATACCGCCACCAACCACTAACTGGTCAGCAATCGTTGATAATGAATCTAGCACTGTTAGTTTAGTTGATACTTTAGAACCACCAACAATTGCTAACATTGGACGAGCAGGCTTGTCCATTGCTTTGCCTAGTGCTTCAAGTTCTGCACTTAATAGTGGACCAGCACAAGCAACAGGAGCAAACGTACCGACACCGTGTGTAGATGCTTGGGCACGGTGAGCCGTACCAAATGCATCCATTACGAATACGTCACATAATGCTGCGTATGCTTTTGATAGACCTTCTTCGTTTTTCTTTTCGCCTTTGTTAAAGCGTACGTTTTCTAGTACAACTAATTCACCTGCGTTTAGTGCTAAACCGTCTAGGTAATCAGTTGCTAGTACAACGTTATTTTCTAATGCTTCTTTAAGATAGTTTACAACAGGCTCTAGTGAGAACTCTTGTGCAAATTCACCTTCAGTTGGACGGCCAAGATGTGATGTAACCATCACTTTAGCGCCAGCAGCAAGCGCCAGTTTGATTGTTGGTAGTGAAGCACGGATACGCGCGTCAGATGTTACTTTGCCATCTTTAACTGGTACGTTTAAATCAGCACGAATTAATACACGTAGACCTGCAAGATCAAGATCTGCCATTTTAATAATATTCATCGTTCAATCCTTAAATATCAAATTTATAAAATTTATTTCAATCTATTTATGCGCTAAAACAGCGACGTAATACGTTGTATCAAGTAGACGGTTTGCAAAGCCCCATTCGTTATCACACCAGGCTAACAATTTAACTAAATGTCCATCACTTACCCGTGTTTGGCTACCATCAATGATGCTAGAGCGTGGGTCGTGATTAAAGTCTATCGATACTAATGGCGCCTCGGTATAACCCAGGATGCCTTTTAATTCAGTTTCTGATGCAGCAAGTAAGCAACGATTAATATCTTCAACCGTGACGTTTTTGCTCACCGTGATACTTAAATCCATCGCAGTCACATTCAACGTCGGAACACGCACCGCAATCGCTTCAAACTTGTTCGCAAATTTTGGCAAGATACGTTCAATACCTGCCGCTAATTTTGTATCAACCGGAATAATAGAATGACTTGCAGCACGTGTACGGCGCAAATCGGAATGATAAGAATCAATAACAGGTTGATCATTCATCGCGGAATGAATCGTGGTGATCGTGCCACATTTAATATCAAACGCTTTATCTAAAACACTAATAACAGGCACCATGCAATTAGTTGTACAAGATGCACCTGATATAAACGTTTCAGCGCCGGTTAGCTGTTGATGATTTACGCCGAAGACAACGGTCGCGTCAACATCAGCACTTGCTGGATGAGAAAAAATAACTTTTTTAGCGCCTGCAGCTATGTGTGCTTCAGCGTCTGCTTTAGTGCCGTAGATACCCGTACAATCAAGTACGATATCAATATCATGTTCGTGCCAAGGTAGGTCTGCAAGCTCAGGATGACGGACTAAATGAATACAATCATTTTCAATTTGTAATAGGTTATCGCCCAGCTGTACTGGGAAGGGGAAACGACCATGCGTTGAATCGTATTGAGTTAAATGTACTATCGCTTCAGGATCGGCTAGTTCGTTAATAACAACGATCTGGATTTGATCCTGACGGTTACTTTCATATAACGCTCGGACAACACTGCGTCCAATTCGTCCATAACCATTAATGGCAACTCTCACTGGCATAATCGGGGTTGAATACCTAATAACAAGAAACGAACTTCATTGTAGAGTAAAATTACCCATAAGCGAATATGCCGAGGTAGGAAATGTTTATAAATTTCAGGAAAGCATGATCCCGCCCACAAATTTTCGTAATAAAACAACATTACGGCCATTTTGACCGAAATGTTGAGCTATTAGGTAATTAAGTACGTAATTAAGCGATCTCTCTGTTACGAATTAATCCTTCTTGCATCGTGGTTGCGACCATTTTGCCATCACGTGTAAAGAAACGACCACGAACCAGACCACGAGAGCCTGACGCACTCGAACTATCCACGGCATACAGTAACCAGTCATCCATGCGGAAATCACGGTGAAACCACATTGAATGATCAATCGTCACGACTTGCATGTTTGGACTCATAAAGCCTTTGCCGTGTGGCTGTAGTGCGGTTGGTAAGAAACAAAAGTCAGATGCATAAGCCAATAAGTACTTATGAATACGTGCATCGTCTGGCATTTGGCCATTGGCTTTAAACCAAATATAACGCTCTGGCGCCGACTTCGATTCATTAAGGGGATCAAGATAATGCACTGGGCGCATTTCAATCGGTCGCTCACAAACAAATTTGGCGCAAATATCATCTGGTAACTCATTACGTAATGATAATACGTGGTCTTGTTCTGAAAGCAGGTCTTCCGGTGGTGGTACATCCGGCATCAGATCTTGATGGTCGTAACCTTCACGTTCAATCTGATAAGATGCTGTCATGTAAAAGATAGCTTGGCCATTTTGAATGGCTCGAATACGGCGAGTGGTAATGGAACCGCCATCGCGAATTTTTTCAACTTCATACACGATCGGCTTTTTGACGTCACCAGCACGCAGGAAGTAAGAATGAAAAGAGTGCACCTTACGATCAGCGGAAACAGTTTCTTTCGCTGCCGATAATGCTTGCCCCATCACTTGGCCGCCAAATACTGCGCCAAACCCTAAATCTTGGCTTTGACCACGATAAATTCCTTCTTCAATGGTTTCTAATGTTAACTGTCCAAGAAGATCTTTTAATACCTTACCCATAAATGCCTTATTCTGAATTCAGCTTGTTATTTTAGTACGAATGGGCAACGCTACCCCTGTTAACAAAGATATTCAAGCGATAATTACTGATATTGCAGCGCTGAAATAACATTACATTAACTAAATCGAGCGTTTAAGCCCTAAACATCAGCTTAGTTGTGGATTAGTTGTGGAAATGCAGACAAAAAAATACCTTGTGGTCATGTCACCTATAGAGACATAACAACAAGGTATACTCACAAAATGTGAGAGCCCGTTACTAAGGGTAGTCTACGCCATCAATAATGCACGTAATGCAGCAAAATCATTTGCCATATCAACCGATAAGTTTGGCTTATCTGCACAATCAGCCAGTTCTTGCGGTAAACCTATATCACGGCCAAGGATGTCTTCCACTGATTCTTTAAACTTCGCAGGGTGCGCTGTACATAAGAATAAACCGAATTCATCTTCGCTTAATTGCGCCGCTAAACGATCATAGGCAATCGCGCCATGGGGTTCACATAAGTAGCCCTGCTCGTCTAATGCGGCAACAGCTTGCTTAGTATCTTCATCAGATAAGAAGTCAGATGCCAACTCAGATAAGTCCCAACCTTTAACACGTGCAAGTTCTTCAATTCGTGGCCAGTTGCTTGGTACGCTCACATCCATCGCATTCGAAAGTGTTGCTTGTGTTGCTTTTGGATCCCATTCACCGCTTTGTAAATAACGCGGCACAGTATCATTAATATTGGTTGCGGCAATAAAGCGCTTAACCGGTAGACCTAATGTTTTAGCCAGTAAGCCCGCAGTTAGGTTGCCGAAGTTACCACTTGGCACTGACACTACTGTCTGAGCACGTTGTGCTTTTGGCAGTTGGGCGAATGCTTCAAAGTAATAACAAATTTGTGCCATTAGGCGGCTGATGTTAATTGAGTTAGCCGAGTTAAGGCCAATCGCTTGACGCAGTTCCGCATCATCAAATGATTGCTTCATTAACGCCTGACACGCATCAAAGTCACCATCAACGGCGATCGTGCGGATGTTGCCACCTAAAGTACAGAACATCTGTTCTTGTAAGAAGCTGATCTTACCTTTTGGATACATTACCACGACTTCGATATTGTCGATACCGTAAAAAGCATGTGCAACCGCTGCGCCAGTATCACCTGATGTTGCAGTTAGGATGGTAATTTTTTCGCCTGACGTTAAACGTGAAAGACATTGCGCCATGAAACGGCCGCCAAAGTCTTTAAACGCCAATGTTGGACCGTGGAATAATTCTAATGCACTGATTTTGTCGCTCACTTTCGTGACTGGCGCTGGAAAGTTAAACGCACCTTCGACAATATCATGCAATTCTTGTTGGCTAAATTCATCACCGATCAGTGATTGTAAAATAACGCGACTACGATCTACTAGGTTCATCTCTAGTAGGGCATCAATATCGTCAATCGGCTTGATTTCGCTTGGAAAGAACAAACCTTGGTTTTTACCCATGCCTTGTTTCACTGCTTGTGCAAAGCTTACTGTCTCTGCGTGATCTTTAATGCTATATAATTTCATTGTTGTTCATTCCCTAAAACATCTTTGTGCTACCTGCATGATAACGATTGCCTTTGTACCATATCCTTGACAACGAAGCCCTGAACATCGGTAGAGCATATAACCCTTATTACTTGGATTCAACAGACATCATGCAGTACTTGTCTCTTTATTACTGAAGCTTATTACAACCTTTGGTTATAACTCACGACCAACAACACGAGCGCCCTCTTTATCCAGCTTACAGATGTGAGTAAAACCATCATCGTTCTGGATAAAGTTAGCGTCTAACCAAGCTTTTAACTTTTCAGCTTGGGCTAAGTCTGTCATGACGTTAAATACCGTTGGGCCTGAGCCTGAAATACCGGTTGCTAACGCGCCGAGTTCTTTGGCATAGTCACGCACGTCATCAAACTTTGGAATAAGCTGTGAGCGGTACGGTTCCGCAATCACGTCTTGTAACATAGCGGCAGCCAAGTCTTGCTGTTTGCTATAACAAGCATGAATAAAGCCCGCTAAATGACGGCCATACGTTAAACAATCAGCACGGCTGTATTGTGTCGGTAATATATCACGTGCAGCAGCCGTCGAGATGTTAATGCCCGGATAAGCAACAACCCAATACCATTCATCGAAGCATGGCACTGATTGACTAACCACCCCATTTTCGTTGAGCATTAATTGCATGCCACCCAAGGCACAAGGTGCGACATTATCATAATGTACGCTACCGCTGATCTTGCCTTCCAGCTCGCCCATTAATAACACCATTTCGTGTTCTTCAAGGCTGTTATCATGAAATACATTCAACGCTTCTAGACCAGCTACAATTGATGCGGCACTTGAACCTAGCCCACTGCCAATCGGTAAGTTTTTCTCTAACTCCATGGCGATACTTTTGATCTTCAAACCGCGTTTTTCTAACGCTGCAGCATAACCAAGATAACAATCATAGATGATGTTTTCACGGTAATCGTCGGGTAATTTATGCTTAAAACGACCACTAGAAACTAAACTAAACGCCGAGTCAGCATCAGTAATGAATACTTTATCGCCGATGAGTGAACCGTCGATCGGCGCGATTGGAAAACCTAATGCATCAAAACCTGCACTTACATTTGCTACCGATGCCGGTGCGAATACAACAATGCTCATGATTAAATCTCCTGCTGCCAATTAAGGGTACGTAATACATCGGCAAATACGCCCGCTGCAGTCACTTCAGAACCTGCGCCGTAACCACGTAATACCATTGGGATTGGTTGATAATAACGGCTGTAAAATGCGAGTGCATTCTCGCCATCTTTGACTTTATTCAGTGGATCAGATTCTGGTACGGCAGCAATGGATACTTTGCACTTACCGTCTTCAATCTGACCAATATAACGTAATACTTTGCCTTCTTCCGCGGCTGTTGCTTGTAAGTCAGCAAAATACGCATCGGCTTTTGGCAAGTTCGCCATGAATTCTTCGTTAGTGCCTGTTGCATCAAAGCCAGCTGGAATAGCTTCTTCAACTTCAACTTGGTCTAAGGTTAAGTTCATGCCTGCTTCACGTGCAATAATCAATAATTTACGCGCGATATCCATGCCGCTCAGATCTTCACGCGGATCCGGTTCAGTAAAACCATTATCACGGGCTTGTGCAGTCGCTTGCGAAAAACTCATGCCTTCATCTAATTTACCAAAGATATATGACATAGAACCTGACAAAATACCGTTAAAGCGTACTAGCTCATCACCTGCGCTTAATAGATTCTGCAGATTTTCAATCACAGGCAGACCAGCACCTACGTTGGTATCGTATAAGAAGCGACGACGGGTTTTCAATGCTGTTGTACGTAGATCGTGATAATAATCCATGCTCATGGTATTGGCTTTTTTGTTTGCCGCGACCACGTGGAAACCACTGCCAAGGAAATCAACATATTGGCTAGCGAGGTTATCATTGCTGGTACAATCAACAATAACAGGATTAATGATATGGCTGTTTTTAACCAGGTCTTCAACCGCAGTTAAAGAGAATTCAATATTGCTGGCAGCAAGATCATCTGCCCAGTTGGTTAATGCTAACCCTTCTGAATCAAGCAACATTTGACGGCTGTTAGCGATACCGCATACACGGATCTCAATTTGACGCTCCGCTAAAAATTCTTTTTGACGTTTAATTTGCTCAACCAATGCCGCGCCAACACCACCACAGCCTAATAAGAACAAGTCAATATACTGTTGCTTACCAAAGAAGATATTGTGTGATGCTTTAATGGCATCATTCGCTTGGCTTTCATCAATCACCGCAGAAATAGAACGCTCTGAAGAACCTTGCGCAATCGCAACGAGGTTAACCGATGCTTGTGCTAATGCCGTGAAGAAACGTGCTGCGATGCCATTGGCTTTACGCATACCATCACCCACGAGCGACACAATCGCTAAACCATCACGCATTTCGATAGGTTCAAGTAACTGGTTGCTGATCTCAAGATTAAACTCATTGTTCAGTGCTAATTTAGCTTTACCCGCATCATAGCTGTGGATACAAAAACTGACGCTATATTCTGATGATGATTGGGTAATAAGGGCGATTGATACGCCGGCACGAGAAACCGTTTCAAAGATACGGCCAGCCATGCCAACCATGCCTTTCATACCTGGGCCAGATACGTTAATCATTGTCATGCCACTTAGCTCTGATAATGACTTCACTTCAGCTTGGGTTTTTGACATTAAGCCGCCAATTAACGTGCCTTCGCCTTCTGGATTTTTTGTATTCTTAATCAAGCAAGGAATGTGGTGCTGAGCAATCGGTGCAATCGTTTTTGGGTGTAATACTTTCGCGCCAAAATATGACAGTTCCATTGCTTCTGGATAACTTAATGTTTTAAGTAATTTTGCATCTTTTACTAAGCGTGGATCGCAGGCGTAAACACCGTCTACATCGGTCCAGATCTCACAGCAATCAGCATACAGACACGCCGCTAATACGGCAGCAGAATAATCCGAACCATTACGACCAAGTACAACCGTGTTGCCCTGTTCGTCGCCTGCAGTGAAACCAGGCATTAAATAGATGTGGTCAGTTTTAATGGGGTCTTGTTCGAAACGCGCACGTGAGGCATCAATATCTACCGATGCTTCTAATACACTGCCTTTACCGACAAGTTTGTCTTGTGGCACGAGCACTTCAACTTTAAAACCGCGGGCCAGTAATAGCTGCTCCATGCAAACAATACTGAGCTTTTCACCTGTGCTTAAAATCTTAGCTTCAATATTTTCAGGGCATTGCGATAATAATTTTACGCCGTGTAAATATTCTCTTAATGTCGCTAATGCAGCTTCAACCTGCGTTAATGCGATGTCAGCATTAAAATTAACGTATTGCGTTTTTAACCCTGCAACAAGCGCTTTAAAAATACCGTCGATTTCTTCTAATGAAGATTCAGCGTCAAGACCGCGAACTGTTTGTTGCACCGCGGCAACTAAATTGTTGGTTACTTTGGCTGGCGCCGATAACACTAATGCTACCTGTGACTGTTCAATGTTACTCACTGATATATCAGCTGCACAGGCAAATCGTTCAGCATTTGCTAACGATGTACCACCAAATTTTAAAACTCGCATCCTTTGCTCCTTGTTGATACAAAAAAGCCCGTTCCTAAATGGTAACGGGCTTTTTCATTATTTCTGTCTTAGCCCTACGTGTCATCCCACCGTTGTAATAACAGTGTTAATAATGGTGGTGGTAATGAACGCTAGGCAATAAGTCATCATATTATTTATATAATCTGCTAATTAATTTATTTATAATTTCAATACCTATAGCAATATCAAAAAATGCGACGTTAATCAAGTTTAAAATGGATTTAGTTGTTTCACTCTACATCGCTAAACAGGTGTAAAGATGTTGAAATAATGTAAAAACATTGCGATATTGAGTAATGTCTTACGTCCAAGGATTTGTTGTATGGAAAAAGTATTAGAAGCGCAAATAGCGGGTTCTATATTAGCGTCATGTGATGCTTTTTATAGCCGTTTTTTAGAAGTTACCCGTGGTGCAAAGTTACGTTTTGAAAACGCCGATTGGCATGGTGTGCAAATCGCAGCAAAAAAACGTATTAGCCTATATGACTATCACGTCGGTAAAACAGCACAACAAATTCAAGCGCTCGCCGCTGACACAACCGCCGAACAACCCTTTCTACAAAACATAAAATGTGAGTACGAAGCGCTGTTACAGCACTACCCCAATTTTGAAATTGCCGAGAGTTTCTTTAACTCTGTTTATCGTCGCGTCTTTAAGCACACCAATATCTATAAAGACCAATTATTTATCACCAACGCCAACCGCATTCGAGATCCGGGTTATCCCAACAATTTTTATCGCAGCTATACCCGCGGCGGTAACTTTTCGGTGATCTTACGCAAAATCATTTCAGGTTATACCTTTACCGCTCGTTGGGAAAATTTAGATCGTGACCTAGCGAATGTTGTCGATTACCTTAATCAACACGCCCCAAAACAGCTGACCGATGCCAAGCACATCGAAGTGCACATGCTTAATGAAGTGTTTTATCGTAACAAGGGCGCTTACCTGATGGGCAAGATCTTTGCTGATGGGCACATGTACCCGCTGGTATTCCCGATCTTAAATAACGAAGAAAACGAGATCTATTTGGATACGGTTATTTTTGAAAAAGAAGAAACCAGTATTCTGTTTGGTTTTGCCCGCGCTTATTTCTTTGTCTATGCGCCTGAGCCCGGTGCGATTGTGCAGTTTTTAAAACCAATGATCCCAAATAAAACTAACTTCGAGATCTACTCGGCCATTGGTTGCCAGAAGCACGCGAAAACTGAGTTTTTCCGCAATTACATAAAACACCTCAATAATTCTGATGATAAGTTTATTATTGCCCCTGGTATTAAAGGCATGGTGATGAGCGTATTTACGCTGCCTTCTTATGATGTGGTATTTAAGATCATTAAGGATGAATTTGCACCGCCGAAACAAATCGATCATGCCACGGTAAAAGCCAAGTATCAGATCGTAAAATCCCACGATCGTGTTGGCCGCATGGCAGACACCCAACAATTTAAGAACTTTGCTTTTCCCAAAGATCGCTTCAGTCAGGAACTGCTCGATGAGTTATTAGCCGTCGCGCCGTCTGTGATCAAGTTGACCAACAGTAAAGTGGTGATCAAGCATCTGTATATTGAACGCAAGATGATCCCGCTGAACATGTACCTCGAACAGGCCAATGAAGAAGAACTTGATAATGCCATTGATGAATACGGTAATGCGATCAAACAACTCGCGGCCGCAGATATATTCCCGGGTGATATGTTGTTTAAGAACTTTGGTGTGACCCGTCATAACCGCGTGATCTTCTACGATTATGATGAGATATCCTATATGCATGAAGTGAACTTTCGTTATATTCCCAAACCGCGTTATCCAGAAGATATGATGATGGCGCAGCCTTGGTTTGCCGTGGCACCGAACGATGTATTTCCGGAAGAGTTCGAGACTTTCTTACTATCACGACCTGAAATTAATAAACTGTTTAAGAAGTATCATTCAGACCTGCTTGATGCGAACTACTGGAAAGGGTTGCAGGATAATATCAGTCGCGGCAAATACAATGATGTCTTCCCTTATCGTCGAGCCCGCCGTTTTGAACGCAATGCTGATGGCGACCATACTAACTAACGACATAAAGACATAACTAGTTAGCTAAAAATAGGATGGGGTTAATTGGATTTAACCTCATCACCGACACTGCCTAGCCTATACCTGTTAAAACCTTGTCTATGCCTGTTAAAGCAATGGCTCTTTGGCAACAACAACACCATTTAAATCCGCGTAAATGTAATCGCCTTCTACAATACTCACCCCAGCAAACTGTAAATCGATACCTGCATCGCCCAATCCCCGTTTTTCTGTTTTGACCGGACAAGCCGTGATCGCTTTTACACCAAGGTCGAGGGTATTAATCGTCGCGACGTCTCTAACGGCCCCGTAAATAACGAAGCCAGCCCAGCCATTGCTCACCGCGTTTTCAGCAATCATATCACCCAGTAATGCACGCCTTGTCGAACCGCCGCCATCAATCACTAAAATACGCCCTTGCCCTGGCGTACCAGCGAGCTCTTTCACCAAGGAATTATCTTCAAAACATTTCACGGTTACCGCTTGGCCACTAAAAATAGTCGCTTTGCCATAACTTTGAAAAATAGGATCCATCACAGATAATTTATCAAAATGTTGATCACACAGATCGGGTAATAGGTCTAACATAGTCCATCCTTAACGTTGTTATCGTTTGTCATTACACATTTCTCATTACAGGTTAATCGTCATTTTACTGATGCGTTGATCACGCAAAATTGACGATAACTGCTAACATATTAACGCAGAACAATTATTCCAATCTATAATTAATTAACAAAGTCCATACATTGACGATGACGAATCAATAAAACTTACCAAGTTGTAATTTGATTACACCTTTATGGATTAAAATATGCTTTCATAAAGCGTATTTTAATCCCCTAAATAAGCGATTGAAAATAAATAACACACTGTTACATTTAAAGTAAAAAGCAGCGTAAATCAACACCAAACACCAGTAGTAGCGGGCATAAATACAGATTAGTAGGGAGAAAACGCCAATTCATAAATATTTTTTAATCTTAAATAACCAGGTACAACAGGCAATAACGATAAATACGCTGTTGATTTAGCCTAATAGACACGACTTTAAAACAAAGTTAAAAATTCAACATATAAACATAACAACCTGATTTATATAAATTAAAATACCATAAATTACCATATAACAATGCAGTATATCCATTAACTATCATTTTATAACCAACTAATTTAATTACAGTATATCTAATCAGGGTTATTTGATAAATATCAAATCATGTTGAGTTATTACGTAACATAATTACATAAGGTTGTTATACGGCTGTTAATAACATATAATCCTATAGTTAAGGAAGCCATAAAACTAGATATTCTGCCGCAGCGAGCTGTTATAGATAAATAGTCTTATATTTCATGGATGTATTACTCTTACTCCCGGTTTATTGATATTCGTATTTAATGGATAATATCAATAGTCAGGGCATTATTTGATCCAAAGCGGAACTAGGTACGTTTATGCAAACCCCAAACATTCTTATCGTAGAAGATGAACTCGTTACACGTAACACCCTAAAAAGCATCTTCGAAGCTGAAGGCTATTCAGTACATGAAGCAAGTAACGGCGATGAAATGTATGAGATCATTGCCAATAATCCTATCAGCTTGGTAATCATGGATATTAACCTTCCAGGAAAAAATGGCTTATTGTTAGCACGTGAACTACGTGACCAACATAATGTAGCACTAATGTTTTTAACTGGTCGCGACAATGAAGTTGACAAGATTTTAGGTCTAGAAATTGGTGCTGACGATTACATTACTAAACCGTTTAACCCACGTGAATTAACGATTCGTGCACGTAACCTACTTGGCCGTACTTTTACTAAACTGCCAGTAGCAGATGAAGAAAAAGCTATCGTTGAAGAATATGAGTTCAATGGTTGGCGTTTAAATATCAACAGCCGTTCTTTAATTAGCCCGCTGGATGATTCATTTAAACTACCTCGTAGTGAATTCCGTGCGATGCTACACTTCGTAGAAAACCCAGGTAAGATTCAAACACGTGCAATGTTATTGAAAAAAATGACAGGCCGAGAATTGAAACCACATGATCGTACTGTTGATGTAACAATTCGTCGTATCCGTAAGCATTTCGAAAGTATTGCAGATACGCCAGAAATCATTGCAACGATCCACGGTGAAGGTTACCGTTTTTGCGGTGAATTAAGCTAAGCAGCATACCGCTAGCGATACCGACATGTCTGCAGTAAAAGACAAATACAAAAAAAGCGCTTATTAGCGCTTTTTTTATGTCCGCTTTTTATAACTGAATATAATATTAAGTAATATTTTCACGGCCTTTAACACCACGTAAAATGGCTTGTAATAGCTCACTGGCATCAAACTTAGTCAGCGCTTCATCAGCACCAATCTGCTGTGCACGTTCAGTACTGATCATGCTTGATAATGAGGTATGCAAAATAATATAGGTCGCCGATACATTCGGTGTACTACGCACTTCAAATGCCACTTCATAACCATCTAATCCCGGCATTTCGATGTCACTCACCAATACATCAATTGGTTTACCAGACTCTACAGCAGCTTGCATCGCCGTTAGTGCATCTTGACCATTCTTAGAAACTTGATAATGGATACCCGCAGCATCTAGCGCACTGCCCAACTGGTTACGTGCAACCATCGAATCATCGACAACCAAGATCTCTTTGTTACGTAGTTCTTCGAGTTCTGCGGCACTGAATTGCGGTAATTCAATATGCTCATCATCCGGATAAATATCTGCTAATAAACGCTCAACATCCATGAGCTGCACTAACTTGTCGTCAACGTGCATAACCCCTGTGGTGTAGATATTACAACCTAGTGTTGCGCTCGGCGCAGAAATATCTTTCCAGCTGCATTCCATGATCTTGTCGATATGACGCACTAAGAATCCTACCACTTGGCGGCTACAATCAGTAATAATAATATTACACGAATCGTATTCTTCTTTTGTTACAGCGCGATAACCGACAGCGCTTGCCATATCAATAATAGGAATCGTTTTACCACGTAATGTCGCAGCGCCCATCACCATAGGGTGAGAACCAGGTAAGGAATAAAGCCGTGTAGAAGGCACAATTTCTTGTACTTTTAACGTGCCGATAGCAAATTTTTGCTGCAGATTTAACTTAAACAATAATAAACCTTGTGACTGACTCATTACTTTCCTTACTCATTGACTAATAATACGATTAAACACTTACGACTATAGCATGATTAAGTATATTAATTTTGTTATCACGCAGATATAACGCTAAGCGACTTAAGGCTGCACAATTGATACTTAAATATGAGATATTAAAGGTAAAAAAAAGGCCGCTACAATAGCGACCTTTGATTTATCAACACATCAATGTAAGTTATTAACCTAAGTTAACGCGTGCGTTGCGGAACATACGCATCCACGGGCTATCTTCGCCCCATTCTTCTGGATGCCATGAGTTGCTCACAGTGCGGAATACACGTTCCGGATGTGGCATCATGATAGTTACGCGACCATCGGTCGTCGTAAGACCCGTAATACCTAATGGCGAACCATTTGGATTAGATGGGTATTGCGTCGTTGGTTGACCGTAGTTATCAACGAAGTTAAGTGCAACCGTACCACTGTTACTCAGTGCTTGCAGATGCGCTTCATCACGTAATTCAATACGACCTTCACCGTGAGATACAGCGATAGGCATTCTTGAACCAGCAAGGTCACCTAAGAATAATGACGGGTTTTTCGGTACTTCAACTAAGCTGAAACGTGCTTCAAAACGCTCAGATTGGTTGGTAACGAAACGTGGCCATAATTCTGAACCCGGGATAAGTTCACCCAAGTTAGATAACATCTGACAACCATTACATACACCCAGTGAAAAACTGTCTTCACGTGCGAAGAAAGCTGCAAACTGATCACGTGCTTGTGGGTTGAATAAGATTGATTTAGCCCAACCTTCACCCGCGCCTAATACATCACCGTAAGAGAAACCACCACAAGCCGCAAGGCCAGCGAAGTCTTCTAGGTTAACGCGACCACTTAAAATATCACTCATGTGAATATCTTGAGCAGCGAAGCCTGCACGATCAAATGCAGCCGCCATTTCCGTTTGCGAGTTTACACCCTGCTCACGGAGAATAGCCATTTTAGGTTGTACACCAGTCATGATGTAAGGTGCAGCAATATCTTCGTTAACATCAAAGCTTAAGTTAACGTTTAGACCAGGGTCTTTCACGTCAAGTTTAAGATCAAACTCTTGCTGTGCACAGCTCGGGTTATCACGTAATGCTTGCATCTTAAGCGTTGTTTCAGCCCAAATTGCACGGAAGTAAGTACGGCTTTCCGCTAATACGTTTTCGCCATTACGGGTGAAACGCACCATATCGTCCGTGTTTGTCGAACCAATGACATGGCAACATGCAGCGAGACCGTGGCCTGCTAGTGTTGTTAGTACTTGCTCTTTCATTGCTGAAGAAACTTGGATAACCGCACCTAACTCTTCTGAGTAAAGTGCCGCAAGATCATCTGTACCTAACATATCAAGTTCAACATCAACACCACAGTGACCGGCAAATGCCATCTCTGTTACTGTTGAGAATAAACCACCGTCACTACGGTCATGATAAGCCAGTAAAGATTGCTCTTTCACTAACACTTGCATTGCATCGAAGAAGCCTTTCAGCTGCTCTGAGCTATCCACATCTGGTGTGTGTTGACCCAGTTGCTTGTATACTTGTGCTAATGAAGATGCACCGAGACGGTTTTGACCATTACCTAAATCGATAAGGATAAGGTCTGTCGCGCCTTTATCAGTGCGTAGCTGTGGTGTGACTGTTTTACGTACATCAGTCACACGACCGAATGCAGTAATAATCAGTGACAATGGTGAAGTAACTTCTTTGTTCTCACCTTCATCTTCCCAGCGCGTCTTCATTGACATTGAATCTTTACCGACTGGAATAGTCAGGTTCAATTCAGGACAAAGTTCTTCACCTACCGCTTTAACCGCCGCGTATAAACCCGCGTCTTCACCTGGGTGACCAGCTGCAGACATCCAGTTAGCAGAAAGGTTGATGCGTGTTAGATCACCGATTTCAGTTGCTGCGATATTTGTTAATGCTTCAGCAACCGCCATACGGCTTGATGCAGGGAAGTTTAACAAGGCAAGTGGCGTACGTTCACCGATTGCCATTGCTTCACCAGCGTAAGTATCAAAACTTGCTGCTGTGACTGCGCAATCGGCAACTGGAACCTGCCAAGGACCAACCATTTGATCACGTGCAACCAAACCTGTTACCGAGCGGTCACCGATGGTGATCAAGAAGGTTTTTTCAGCAATTGCAGGTAAACGTAATAAACGTTCTGAAGCGTCTTTAACGGTAATGCCGGTAAAGTCTAATGCTTGACCTTCCGTTACTAGTGTTGTTGCTTCACGGTGCATCTTAGGTGCTTTACCTAATAATACTTCCATTGGCATATCAATTGGCGTTTCGTCTAATAACGAATCCGTTACTGATAAATGCAACTCTTCAGTCGCAACACCAACCACAGAGAATGGCGTACGTTCACGTTTACAAATCGCTTCAAATGTTGCCATGTTTTCAGGTGCAACAGCCATCACGTAACGTTCTTGTGATTCATTACACCAAATTTCAAGCGGTGACATGCCTGGTTCATCGTTGTTAATATCACGTAATTCAAACTGCGCGCCACGACCACCGTCATGTACCAGTTCAGGGAATGCGTTGGATAAACCGCCCGCGCCCACATCATGAATGAAGGCAATTGGATTGTCTTCACCCATCTGCCAACAACGGTCGATAACTTCCTGACAACGACGTTCCATTTCTGGGTTTTCACGTTGTACTGAAGCAAAGTCTAAATCTTCGTGTGATTGGCCTGAATCCATTGATGAAGCAGCACTGCCACCTAAACCAATGTTCATTGCCGGACCACCTAGCGCGATTAATTTAGCGCCAACTGGGATATCACCTTTTTGAACGTGCTGGTCACGGATATTACCAAGACCACCAGCAAGCATAATTGGCTTGTGGTAACCACGTACTTCCACACCGTTATGGCTGTTAACTTCAGCTTCATATGTACGGAAGTAACCTAATAGGTTAGGACGACCAAATTCGTTATTAAATGCAGCGCCACCAAGTGGACCTTCTAGCATAATGTCTAATGCACTAACGATACGACCTGGCTTACCAAAGTCGGTTTCCCAAGGCTGTTCAAATGCTGGAATACGTAAGTTAGATACGCTAAAACCAACTAAACCTGCTTTTGGCTTCGAACCACGACCCGTTGCGCCTTCATCACGAATTTCACCACCAGAACCTGTCGCGGCACCAGGCCAAGGAGAGATTGCTGTTGGGTGATTGTGAGTCTCAACTTTCATCAGGATTTGAATATCTTCTTGGTGATATTCATACTGCTGAGTTTGTGGATCTGGGAAGAAACGGCCGGCTTTTGAACCTTCCATTACAGAAGCATTATCTTTATAAGCAGATAAAACATGATCACCCGTTTGTTCGAAGGTGTTCTTGATCATCTTAAATAATGATTTTTCTTGGTCTTGGCCATCAATAGTCCAATCCGCATTAAAAATCTTATGACGACAATGCTCTGAGTTTGCTTGCGCAAACATCATTAATTCGATGTCATTTGGATTACGCTTTAACTGCGTAAAACTGGCAATCAAATAATCAATTTCATCTTCAGCCAATGCTAAACCTAATTTAACATTCGCATCAACAAGTGCCTCACGGCCACCTACTAAGATATCAACAGACTTTAATGGGCGCGCTTGTGCTTGAACAAATAATTGTTCAGCTGCATCTAGACAATCAAATACAGTTTCCATCATACGGTCGTGCATCAAGCTTGCTGCAGTTTGTAGTTGGGTAGCTGTAAGTGGTGTTTTTGAAGAGATGTAGTAAGCGATGCCACGTTCAAGACGTTTTACGTTAGAAAGGCCGCAGTTGATTGCGATGTCGGTAGATTTAGAAGACCAAGGAGAGATAGTGCCGGGACGAGGAGTAACAAGAAGGAGAGTTCCTTCAGGAGCGTGCTCTGTAATTCTTGGCCCGTAGGTCAACAATTTTTCCAGGACACTCCGTTCTTTGTCACTGAGCGGGGTTGTTACATCGGCAAAATGGACGTACTCCGCGTAAATTGTTATATCCGATAATCCTACATCATTACATCGTTCGACTAGTTTGCTAGTACGAAACTCAGAAAGCGCTGGCGCTCCTCGCATTATATGCATTAACTTTTTCTCACTAAAAGGGTTACTGGGGAAAAATCCCGGCCATTATATGCAAATTATGGCCATAACGATAGCGTTACATGAACAACAAGTTCATTTACTAATAAGTTTTTTGGCGCCTTAGCCGATAACAACATTAACAGTACTGATAACATTGTCATTTCATAGACATATAGACACTGTTTTTTTATACAGCTTATTGTGAATAAGTATTGTGTAATGACAATGAAAACGCTATAAAGATAGATCACATATAGATATTTATATTTTCATATTAAAAGGTTATGACTTGCAGATATTCTTAGTACGCTTACAACATTTTTTCAAACTGGCCCTGATCATTGCTTTAGCCGCGCTCGTGTCTGGCTGCATACAAGAAAATGATGAACGCACTCAGCTTGAACAAATCCAAGATGCTGGAGAATTACACGTAAAAACGATCTATGGCCCAGCCAACTATTATCTTGATGATAATAAACCGACTGGACTTGAATATGAATTATTGAAACAATTTAGTGATTACCTCGGTGTCGAATTAATTATTCACCCATATCACTCACTAAAAACGATGCTTGACGCTGAAAAAACCAGAGCAAAACCGTTTGCATTATCCGCTGCAGGTTTAACCCGCACCGAGAAACGATTAGATGATTATCGCATGGGCCCAAGTTACTACGAGGTCAAACAACTGCTCATTTATCGTAAAGGTAGTCTGAGACCCCGCAATCTACAACAAGTTGTCGACCCTATATATGTTGTAAAAAGCTCAAGTCACGAGGAGTACGTGCAAAAACTGCAACGTGATAATCCCGAACTCAACCTGACTTATAAAACCTTACCTGATGAAGACCTGCTATTCAGCAACTTAGAAGCAGGAAAGATAAAACTCGCGATTGCCGACGATACTTCACTGTCGCAGCATCAATATTACTATCCGCATTTAAATAAAGCGTTTGTGCTTGAAGATGAGCTTGATGTCGTTTGGCTGATGGATAAAAATGATGATGATTCATTTGCCAATGCCGTGTTAGCTTTCTTTACCTTACAGCAAATCACCGGATCGATGGAGTTATTACAAGAAAAATATTTTGGCCATATAGACACATTTGATTTTGTGGATACCCGCACTTTTCTACGTCGTGTTGATTCACAATTACCTAAGTACGAAGCTTTATTCCGCAAATATGCAGGACAATTAGACTGGCGCTTATTAGCCGCGGTGAGTTATCAAGAGTCACACTGGAATCCCAAGGCGCGCTCACCTACAGGTGTTCGTGGCATGATGATGCTAACGTGGCCGACGGCGCGAGAGTTTGGTGTAACCTCGCGAGTCGATCCAGTGCAAAGCGTAAAAGCGGGCTCAGCCTATTTAGCTAAACTCATAAACCGCTTACCAGATACGATTTCAGAACATGAAAAACCCTGGTTTGCATTAGCAGCCTATAATATAGGTTACAGCCATTTAATTGATGCGCGTAAAATTACCGAAAAACTCGGTGGCAATGAAAATAGCTGGGCTGAAGTAAAAGCCATCATTCCGTTACTGCAGCAACGTAAATGGTATAAATACACACGTTTTGGTTACGCCAGAGGTAATGAAGCAGTAAAGTATGTCAGTAATATTCGTAAATATTATGATAGCTTGCGCTGGTTTGATGAACAAATTAACATGACTGAACAAGTTGCCCGAGACCTTGGTCTTGAAATATCTACAAGACCAGATCAAGAGCCAGTATTGAGTGAAGTAGAGTAACATTTAACTGCTGTCACAATAGCCACATAAAACTGACATAAAAGTTTCATGTGCAAGTTATTTATATTACTGTATGTTAATGAACATAAAGATAAAAAACGCCTAGGACTAGGCAGCGAAAATTAAAGGAAAGCATGATGCTAAAGAAAAGAGCAAAATTAAAAGTAAAATCACCAAGACGTCAAATAACACGTTCAAGAACCAATCGTTCGCTACTCAACCGTCAGCGCGCTTTCTTTTTACAAAATGAATTTGATGGCCAGCCCGCGATTCTAGACTAACCTTTCAATAAGCGCTTCAGGGCTTTTTTCTCTTTACGGCGACGTTTGAAGAAATTACTTAATAATGCGCCGGTCTCACTAGCAAAAACCCCTGAACGTACTTCAATTTGATGATTCAACTGTGCATGCTCTACCAAGTTAAATACCGAGCCTGCCGCCCCCGTTTTTAAATCTACCGCCCCATAAACTAAACGCTTCACTCTGCTATGCACCATTGCCCCTGCACACATAGAACAAGGCTCTAACGTCACATACAGCGTAGCGTCAATAAGGCGATAATTTTCGACTGTTTTACCCGCTGCACGTAACGCGATGATTTCAGCATGTGCTGTGGCATCGTGTAAATTAATCGCTTGATTCCAACCTTCACCAATGATTTCACCATCGAGTATGACAACCGCACCAACAGGCACCTCATCAATCGCTTCCGCTTTGCCTGCAAGCATGATCGCATGTTGCATCCAGCGTTCGTCAGCTTCAATCTGCTCTGGCGTAAGTGCTAAATTAATATCGCTGTCGGTAACGCTATCCTCGGTCGCCGCTGCAAGAACACTATCACTATCACTATCAGTCTCAATGTCAGTCGTACTGACGTGACTGGCAGGGGGACTTTTGAGGCTGTTACTTAAAGTTATCTCTTCAGCTGTAATTTTGGTTGTACGTTCAGTCATGCTGGTCTTTGTTACTGGGTGATTTAAGTAGATAATAACATAAATCACCCGACATCAAAGGCGCGCAGCTAATGCGGCCAAGCCATGTTGGCATTCACGGTTATTTTTGGCTGTGCCAAGCTTTCACAATATCCCCCCAAATTATTCGATGCATAGAAGTTCATCGGTAACACGGTACTTTGCGTAGCCGCTATTTGCGCCTTGGCTTTATCATCAACAACCAGTCCCCACATAGTAGTAAAATCGGTAATATCACGTTCTATTGCCGTTGACATCGCAATGGCTAACCACTCATTTTTACCGATAGATTTCGCTTCAGCTTGTGAATATTGGCTAAAGCCCAGCACATCTCGCGTCGAGAGCCACGTCGACTCTTGTTTTAGTGCCGTGCTGAAATTACGATCTAATACATGCAATCTGGCAATCAAATGCCAACCAATATCGAGCGTACCTGCATTTTGTGCAGCCATCATCGCTTGGATCATGATCATGGCACCATTTGACCAGCTGTTTAACCCAAGATCTTGCATGTATTGATACGAATCAACGCCCTGCTGACGACTGGCTTTCAAATGCGTAAACATGCTTTCAAAATTCAAGTTTTGGCACACTGGCGCATTACCGGTTTTTTGAAAATTCATGTGTTTGGTAAAATAGGAATAATAATTCGTACTTGAATGTGAATCCCACCCACTAAACCGGAAACGGCTACTTTCTTGGGTATGGCCGATTTCATGTAAGTCACCGTGTCCGAGTGGATTAAACTGCCAGTTCGCATCATAAGGGTTACCCGAACACCCCGAACCACAAGTCGCTCGGTCTGCATTAAAGTGATGGATCTGATCTTTATAAGCTAACGCTAATCCTTTGCTGTTAGCAAAGCTAACGACTTCAGCCAATACCTCAATGTTTGGCCCTTCAAAACCACCAAGCGCTTTCTCATAACCATGGGTATACTTCTGCGTGGTTGTTGCTAATAGCGAAAGATCTGACCATGTAGGATCTGCTATCGTTTTCAACATTTTATCTGTGGTTGAATGCACTTGAAAATTAGCCGTAATAAACTCAGCCCAATCATATTGATTGGCGCTCACTTGTGCGGTAAATGCGACGTTATCACTATTACTTCGCCACACAGGATGCAAGCCTACATTTACAAAAGTAAAATCAACTTGTGCTAAAGGGTCTGTCGCAACAACATTTGTTTTGGTATCAAAACCGACTTGCAACAAGCCACCATAAGCAGACGTTAACGTGAGTGTTTCTCCTGGCTTGATATTATAGCTTTGCGATTTGATAAACTTTGGTCGACTATAACCATCTTTTGCTAAATATTCGTGTGTAGAACCACTGCGTAATGTATTAATAAATACACTGGTATTCACATCCAAATTATCATTACGTGTGATCGTCACTGTTTTCCCCGGTAACACATATACACCAGCAGCTTGGAACGCGCCCCGCGTGCTAAGACTCACTTGCTGAGTAACGGGTGTTATATGCGAAAAGTCACTGCGACTAAAATCACCTAAACTCGCTTGCGCTGTATTAATCTGTCGATTGTTGAATAATACATGGTCTGCATATAAAGAACGTAAAAATACGTTGGCGTTGGTATCGACCTTATTCATGGGAAATAATACGTCTTGACGATATTTATCACCGAGTAAGATCAATAGCTTTTGATAGTTAAAAACATCATCCTCGAACAAGGCAATTTTATTTTTATCGATACTATCGATCTGCGCTTTAATCATGCTTGCTGCTTGATAAAACTGTTCATCCATTAAAGATGCAGGTTCGCACGTTTTATCGTTACACTGTGACAGGTCAACAGAAAAACTATTGCTGTCTAGACGATTTAACAACGCCACCTGCAGCTCAATATCAGCAGGTAGCACATCATAATTATCCATCACATTAAAAGCAGTGGTGCCAAATTTACGCCAGTAGTTATCACCGATATAGGTAATATGTAGCAATTCAAATAACGCTTTCCCTAATGGTTTAAGATTACCGTCGTGATGTACATATAATACCGATGTGCCTTGTGTTAATAATGTTTCCACGCTCGCTACATAATCACCCACCTCATCGTCGGTAAGTCCATCTGTATACTGCGACAAAATAACTAAATCAGTATCTTCGCTAACGCAGCTTGCTAATGCAGAGCCATCGCATACTTGTGGTAAATTATAGTTAACGTTATCGGTGTAATGTTCATCAAACCATGTGCGCGTTAGCGTTCTGTCTTTAAAGTAATATGAGTCATCTAATTGCGACATCACAATATTTAACGGTTTATCTGCCGAGAAATCATTTCGTTGGGATAGCCAGTAAGTCGCGTTTTTTAGCCATAATTCCATGTCAGCATTTAATGCATTGTCATCTTTACCTTTATTACGAAAAGGGTTTGAGTTTAATGCTAAATAACGACCTTGTGCTTTATATTGACCTGCAATAGCTACAGGTAATGCTTCTGGCTTTCTCTTGCCATCATCATATTCAGGAATAATCGCATTTGATTCTATAACTGAATAATTTATACCATAAGTATTTTTAAATGCAGCAGCATCATGAGTCGGCCACCAAGTTAAATCAATTAATGCTGGTGCATCTTTAGCACCGATATTAAACAAGCTTTGCTTGATAGATTTTGCCGTTATTTGATTCGCCGTGACGGTGTGCTTAAGCTCTGCAACCAACAGTGATGCATCATCAACATAACTGACATCGCCAGTCGCAAGTGCTTGAGTTATCACTATTGGTGTCACAGGTTCTGGAACCACTGGTGCTGGTGCCACTGGTGCTGGTGCCACTGGTATAGCTTCTCGGATTGGTTCATCCGTCGCAGATGATTCAGAGTTACAAGCCACCACTAGCGCTAGACTAAGTCCCATTATTATATTTGTATAATTCAATCTGAATCCCTTCCAGTCCGTTATAAAGCGTTATGCCTGACCCTGCGCATATTTTCCATATGCAATAACAATAACAGAGTCACACGTTAAATGATGATACATAAATCATTTATAACAAATACTTATAAAATAAAAACCATACCACTACACAGCATTAATAACCTTAATTATACATATTAATACTTAATTATTAGCCTCTTTGTCCATTTTAGGCAAAAGTGACGACCTGACACGAAACACCCCTAAACCCAAAATGGAATCATGACAATGAAGTTAATAAAACTAAGGCGTTACACCGGTATTTTTATCGGTTGCATGGCAATAAGTGCATGCCAATCAGATGACGAAAGTAGCCAAGCACCTCTTGATATGTACGTGCCATTTTCGGTCACTGCCTTACCTATGCCTAACGATGGTTATGGCTATGATGATGACTTCACTATTTCGCTACCCGGTGAGGGCGATATCACAGGTGTAGACAGAGAAAACTTCTATCGTAGCTCAGATACCGTTTACGCCGCTTTAGATGGTTGGGGTTTATGTACTGAGCCAATGCAAATTCCCATTGCGAGTCTCAATAGCAATGAAAGGTACCCACTTAATCCAAATACATTAGCTGACAATGTGGTTTTGATTAAAGAAGATGGGACACCTGTTGAAACCAATATTTCTTCAACAAGTGAAAATATTCAGATCGAATGTACCGCGACCTTAACTGAAGATAGTACTTATTTTTTACTCGTCAATGATCATGTTGAAACATCCGATGGGACACAGCTACAAGCCGATCCCGCGTTCACAGAATTACAGAATCCAGATATAGTCCCAGCAACATTAACGGAACAAGAACAGTTAGTACAAGCACAAATACAAGCAGCAAAAGCAGCGGCTGGCACCAGTATCTCAGGGGAAATTGTTTATGCCGCGCAATTCACGACTCAAAGTACTTACGCAATATTAGATAGCATCATTGAAAATAATCAATCAGCCACACTTGGAGATCTAACTCCAGTTGATACAGAGGGACGCAATTATGATACCTATACAGCAACCTTAACACTACCCTACTACCTCCCTTTTCAAGGCGGTACGCCAGAACCATTGAATAACAAAGAAGCTTGTTTGATTGATGAGTTTGACCCCATTGGAGCATGTCCAGATCTTTACCGTTGGATGAGACCTAAAGATAATAAAAGCGAGCACTTAACAAAAAAGAATAGCCTTCCAGCGTCTACCGAATTAACCATTAATGTCGATATTTATGCGCCCAAAGACTGGGGTTACCGTAAATTACCGGTAGTGCAATTTATTCACGGAGTAACAGCGAATAAAGGCACCGCATCATTAATGGCAAAAGATTATACCGATCAAGACAACCTTGTTGTTGCAATCGATATGCCTTACCACGGGGAGCGTATTTTACTCGATGATGAAGGTAATGAGATCGGTGCAGAAATTAATAAAGCCGATTTTATTAATATTAGCTCGCCTTTAACCCTTAGAGGTAATCTCAATCAAGCAGTATCAGATAACCTTAGCCTACGAAATGCATTAATCAACGCGCCTTGGGCTAATGAAACCAACACGCACCTTATCGGTCACTCCCTTGGCGGCATTGTTGCTGTCATGGTAAGTGAAATGTCTCAAACGCCTTCAGCGGCCCTAAGAACTAATGATTTATCATACAAAACCGTCAACTTTGTCGTACCAGGCCAAGGTTTAGTGAACCTAGTTCTAACATCCGATTTACTTGGACCTGAAACGGAAGAATCAGTGAAAAAGTCACCCGATATTCAACGCGGTATTGCTGAAACCGTCATACCAGATCTTTGCGACAGTACGAATTCGAACGAGGAATGTATCGTCGCCTTACGTACTTTCAGTGAAGGATCAATCGACAACGCTAATATGATTGCCGAATTAGAAGATGAAATTTATTCACTCATTTTACCTAGCTTTAAACATGGTGTGCAAACCAGTGTAGATAGTGCAGATCCTGCCAACTTTACAAGCCGCCAAGTTGCCAATAAACAACCGACTTTACTCATTGAAGCCGTAGGTACATGTGGTGAAACTTGTGAGGT
The DNA here is from genome assembly GCF_008931805.1 of Moritella marina ATCC 15381. Classification (GTDB taxonomy): domain Bacteria; phylum Pseudomonadota; class Gammaproteobacteria; order Enterobacterales; family Moritellaceae; genus Moritella; species Moritella marina. Next base: position 3,079,699 of record NZ_CP044399.1, read on the forward strand.
GGGTGAATATATGCCTGACTATGTCGTACCGAATAGTAGCCCTGACAACATACTTACCGGTACAGACCCGCTCATTACCGCACTACAGTTAGACGATATTCGGGATAGTACCCAAGGCGGTTCTGGTGAACAGGGTACGATCAGAGGCGTAATTCGTGCCACAGTTGGCGGTCATGGTACTTACCTCTTTGCCTATGAAGGGCCAATGGATGAAACTGGCGCGCCAGGTACATCCGATCTCGGAAAAGTACGCACAGCAACAGAAACACAACAAATCTCAGTTAGCAGCATGATTTTTAGTGATGGTGACGAAATAGAAATTGATGATCACACCAATATTGAATCGGAGATTACACAATGAAAACTTTACGTTGCACCTACCCTATCATCATCCTAGCTTGCGTAAGCACTCAATCTCTCGCTGCTGGTTTTCAACTTAATGCCCAATCAGCCACAGGTTTAGGCCGTGCATACGCCGGTGATGCCATCATTGCTGATAATGCATCAGTCATGGCAAAGAACAGTGCTGCGATGGCACTTTTTGATCAACCGTCATTATCTGTCGGTGCCATTAGCGTGGTCAGTGATGTGGATATCACTGACGCATCTTATACACCAAGTAGAGGCCAAACTGTCGATGCGAGTGTTGACGACATTGCCAATAATGCCTTTATTCCTAATTTCTACTATGTACATCCTATTGCGGACTCTGGTTTAACACTGGGTCTGGCTATGTATTCTAACTTTGGCACCAGTGTCGAATTTCCGGATGATTACGTAGCCAGTGAATTCGGTGGCGAAACATCACTTACTAGTATCAATATAGGTCTTTCTGCCGCTTACCAAGTCACCGAAAAACTAAGTTTAGGTGCAGGTTTAGATATTATCCATGGAGAAGGAAAAATAACCCGTGGTAGCCTACTTGATGTTGAAGTTGACGGTGTTGATTATGGTTTTAACTTAGGTTTAGCATATGAATTTAACGACGATAACCGCATCGGTTTAAGTTATCGTTACAGTCCGGATTTAGAAGCCGACGGTGATGTCAATATGATGGGCGAAGGAGAGGCTAGCAGTATTAATATTCCACTACCTGACATGCTAGAGTTATCAGGTTATCACAGAGTGATGCCAAAGCTCGCGTTCCACTACAGCGTCCAATACTTGCAATGGTCTGAATTTGACTCATTAACATCTGATGAATTTAGCAGTAGTATTAAAGATTATGAGTGGGCTGATGCGGGGCATGTTTCTGTTGGTACTACCTATTACCCATCAGAAAGCTGGGAATTACGCGCGGGTTATATGTATGATCATGCGCCAACAGACACGCTCCAATCAATGTCGATTCCCGATTCTAATCGTCACTGGTTATCAGTCGGTACTACATACAAACTATCGCCATCACAAAGTATTGATTTAGGTGTCAGCTATATTCTTGGTGAAGATACAGCGGTAGAAGAAAGTCTCACGGTCGTGGGAGAATCTCATATTAACGGTGTTGTTGAATCCAGCGCTTGGTTATTTGGTTTACAGTATAACCACTCGTTCTAACTGTCCTGCTATTTAGCTATTTCCCCCTGCTTTAAGAGCATACTAACTAGTTTGATATTAAACATTCAATAAGCTAGTTAGTATGTATTTCATTGACGCCTAGTCACGCGGTTTAAAATAAAATGCCCCACGCTCTGCAAATACCACCAACGCACGGTCATTATGCAAGGGTCTAAACGCTAACATATTCTCGGTTGTATGCATCTCTGCACGACTGACTAGTTTCTCATATAACGCTAATGGCTCTTTACTCTCTTGGTCTGCGAGTAATGGCTCACTGTACACTATATTTAATGATAATAACCCGTCTTCCAGCGTATAATTTCCTACTGATGAAAAGCCAATATTCTTTGGTATGACAAGATAATATTCAAACTGGCCATCTACTTTTAACTCCAATCCCGCATTAATATCAATGGTATGTGACTTATCAAAGTTGGTATTAACGTACATACGGGTGTCTGAATTAAACCGTTCATTGATCTCGGGGGTTGACCACTGATAGGTAATATAACCCGTGACTAACCCGCTTAATCCCACAGCTAACAATGCGATTTTATTCACAGTTCACCTCCAAATCATCTTGATAACTGATCGACGCATCGTCAATATCAATTAATAACGATAAGCCATTGGCATGATAAACAGTCACATCCTGAAATATCATTTCTGTTTCAGTCTCAGGATCAATAAAGGCGCACTCAGCAAACTGCTCAATATAGTAATGCTCTGCAGATGCCCATGGTGATGAAAAGGTGTGCCACAACATAAAGGATACACCTGACATCATCAGATACGCCGCGATATAACGTCCGTAGGTATTTAAAAAATGACGCTGAATCGAGACCTTAATATTTGACGGGGTATTTTGCGCCTCAGCCAGTGTTTTGCTGTCGACGTCTTCGCTCTGCTTCGAAGAATAAGGACTGACCTTGCCTAAAAAAGCATACCCTTTACCACGTTGAGTTTGAATAATTTGTGTATCTTTATCTTCGAGTGCTTTTCGACAATTAGAAATTGCGTGTAACAAGCTGCTATCTTCAACAATAATGCCCTTGCTTAACCACACTTCCTCCATCAAATCTTGACGCAGTAGCAATTGCCCTTGATGCTTAATCATATAGCGTAATAGTGACACTTCATTACTGCCTAAACTTGTGCGTAATCCAGTACTTAAACTCAAGATTATTGCATTATCGAAATCTACGACATAATTTTCATTAACGATCATCATTGGTAATTACTATTCACTCTCAATAAAGCACAGTGTTATATTATAACATCTTCATCAAGGGATTTACCCAAAATATAATCCTGTTTTATAAAGATAAGCATATTAAAGACAATAAAAAAGGGTAAGCCTGATTATCTCAAACTTCCCCTTTCAGCGTTAATCTAGGTGATTAGCGTTATATTATGCCCAATCGAGGATAACTTTACCTGACATACCTGAACGCATAATATCAAAACCTTCTTGGAATTGATCAATTGGGAAGTGGTGTGTAATGATTGGCGTTAGGTCTAAACCTGACTGGATTAATGCAGCCATTTTATACCAAGTTTCAAACATTTCACGACCATAGATACCTTTAATAACTAAACCTTTAAAGATAACATTGCCCCAATCGATATTCATTGTGCTTGGTGGAATACCTAGCATAGCCACTTTACCGCCATGGTTCATCTTGTCTAGCATATCGCTGAATGCTGATGGAACGCCTGACATTTCAAGACCAACATCGAAGCCTTCAGTCATTTTAAGCTCGTCCATTACATCTTGAAGTGACTCAGTCGCTACGTTTACAGCGCGAGTAACACCCATTTCACGTGCTAGATCTAAGCGGTATTCGTTCACATCGGTGATCACAACATTACGTGCGCCAACGTGCTTACATACTGCAGCAGCCATGATGCCAATTGGACCAGCACCAGTAATTAATACATCTTCACCAACAACGTCAAATGATAATGCGGTGTGTACTGCGTTACCAAACGGGTCAAAGATTGCAGCCATGTCATCAGAAACATCATCTGGTAGTTTGAATGCGTTGAATGCAGGAATAACTAATAGTTCAGCGAATGCACCTGCACGGTTAACACCAACACCTGTGGTGTTACGACATAAATGTGTACGGCCTGCACGGCAGTTACGACAGTGACCACAAGTAATGTGACCTTCGCCAGAAACACGATCGCCGATGCTGAAACCACGCACTTCTTGGCCAATGCCAACAACTTCGCCCACGTATTCATGACCAACAACCATAGGTACTGGGATCGTCTTTTGTGACCATTCATCCCAGTTGTAGATATGGATATCTGTACCACAAATTGCCGTTTTACGAATTTTGATTAACAGGTCATTGTGTCCAAGCGTTGGCTCTTCAACATCTGTCATCCAAATACCTTGTTCAGGTTTTAATTTTGCTAGTGCTTTCATTTTTTTAATCCACTTTTATCGATAATATTAAGCTTCGTCACTCAGACTCTAATTCATAGATAAGAACGGCTTCGAAGCTTAATTAATTGTTTCTTTAGATAATGCCTAAGTCTTTACCGATACGGGTAAATGCGGCAATCGCAATATCAATTTGTTCTACGCTATGCGCTGCTGACATTTGTGTACGAATACGGGCTTTACCATGTGGTACCACAGGGAAAGAGAATCCAATGACGTAGATGCCTTCAGCAAGTAAACGCTCAGACATTTCAGCGGCAAGTGCTGCATCACCGATCATAACTGGCACAATTGCGTGGTCAGCACCAGCAAGTGTAAAGCCAGCAGCGCTCATTTCACTGCGGAAATGTTCTGCATTTGCTTTCACTTTTGCACGTAGGTCATGACCTGCTTCCATCATTTCGATGACACGGATAGATGCTGCAACGATTGCAGGTGCAACGGAATTAGAGAATAAGTACGGGCGTGAACGCTGACGTAACCAATCAACGACTTCTTTTTTAGCTGAAGTGTAACCGCCTGATGCGCCACCAAGTGCTTTACCTAATGTACCCGTGATGATGTCAACACGATCCATAACGCCACAATGTTCAGGGGTACCACGACCGCCTTCACCAACAAAACCCACGGCGTGAGAATCATCAACCATGACTAATGCGTTGTATTTGTCTGCAAGATCACAAACACCTTCAAGGTTCGCGATCACGCCGTCCATTGAGAATACACCATCAGTGGCGATTAGCTTGTGACGTACGCCAGCAGCGTCTGCAGCAATCAGTTGTTCTTCTAATGATGCCATGTTGTTATTTTTATAACGGAAACGTTTGGCTTTACATAAACGTACACCATCAATAATAGATGCATGGTTAAGTTCGTCTGAGATGATTGCATCTTCAGCGCCTAACAATGTTTCGAACAAACCTGTGTTTGCATCAAAACAAGAGGTATACAAAATAGTATCTTCCATACCAAGGAAAGTACTGATCTTGCTTTCTAATTCTTTATGCTTGTCTTGCGTACCACAGATAAACCGTACTGACGCCATACCAAAACCATGGCTATCTAAACCTGCTTGTGCCGCTGCAATAAGATCTGCGTGATTAGCTAAACCTAAGTAGTTGTTCGCACAGAAGTTAACAACTTCATTGCCAGCCACTTGAATGTTGGCGTTTTGGGCAGAAGTGATCACTCGCTCGTTTTTATAAAGGCCATCAGCTTTAGTTTGTTCTAGCTGAGATTGAATTTGCGAATAAAATGATATGGTCATCCGGCCAACTCCTAAGGTTAATATCGATTTGATATGGAAACGCCACGCATTCTACTAAACATAGCTGATCAAGCGAGAAGTATATGCTAGATACGCAAGTATTTTTTGCAGAATTGTTACTCAGCACTACTTATTGCAACATATAGCCAGTAACGGTGATAAAAAAAGCCAGCTAAAGTAGCTGGCTTTTTTGAATTTCAGGAGAGTTAACCTGTATACATTGTTTATTCAGGGGGATTAACTAGTTAGCCACACGCTTATATTCACGATATTCTGGTGACCAGAAATTCTTTGCAATATTTTTACGGATCACATCATCAGATGTTTGCAGTGCCACACCTTGTAACTGTGCCGTTTTGGCTACCCAAAAAGCAATCTCTTTACTCACAGAGTGAATATCCGTTAATGGCGGTAACAATGGACCTTGTCCATCACGACCTAACGGCGAGCAATCAGCTAATGCACGACTTGCAGCCATCAGCATAGCATTGGTGATACGCGTAGCTTCTGCAGCGAGCACACCCAAACCAATACCAGGGAAGATATAGCTATTATTACACTGTGCAATCGTGATCAATTCATCACCATAGCTCACAGGTGGGAACGGGCTACCAGTAGCAACGAGTGCACGACCTTCTGTCCAACGAATAATATCTTGCGGTGTTGCTTCCACACGTGAAGTTGGGTTACTTAACGGGAATACAATCGGGCGTTCGGTATTCTCAGCCATCGCTCTAATTACTTTCTCAGTAAATAGACCAGGCTGTCCTGATACACCAATAAGAATAGAGGGTTTTGCATGTATCATCACATCAAGTAATGAAATAACATCACTGTCGATTTCCCATTCATCACGCAAACCTTGGTGCTGTACGAGTTTCTGTTGGAAATCTAATAAGTTTGGCATTTTGTCTGTTAGCACACCAAAACGGTCAACCATGAATACGCGCGCACGTGCTTGGCTATCAGATAAACCTTCAGATTTCATCTGTGCAACGATTTGCTCGGCGATACCACAACCAGCAGAACCGGCACCCAAGAAAGTCACTTTTTGTTCACTTAACTTAGTTTTTGCAGCGCGACAAGCAGCCATTAAGCTACCTAATGTAACAGCAGCTGTACCTTGAATATCATCATTGAAACAACAAATTTTATCTTTATAGCGTTCTAATAATGGCATGGCATTTTGTTGAGCGAAATCTTCAAACTGCAACAATACATTTGGCCAGCGGCGTTTTACAGCGTCAATAAACAAATCTAAAAATTCATTATATTTATCTTGGTCAATACGTGGTTTGCGCCAGCCCATGTACATAGGATCTTGCAGTAGTTTCTCGTTATTGGTACCTACATCTAATACGATAGGTAAACAGTTCGCCGGGCTAATACCGCCACACGAAGTATAAAGAGATAGCTTACCAATTGGGATCCCCATGCCACCGATACCTTGGTCACCAAGACCAAGAATACGCTCGCCATCCGTTACTACGATCACTTTTACATTCTGCTTATTTACATTATGTAGAATGTCGTCGATGTTTTCACGTTCAGGGTAAGAGATAAATAAACCGCGAGCACGACGGTAGATATCAGAGAATTGCTGACAAGCAGCACCAACCGTAGGGGTATAAATGATTGGCATCATCTCTTCAAGATGATTATCCACTAAACGGTAAAACAAGGTTTCATTAGTATCTTGGATATTACGTAAATAAACGTGTTTATCCATCGCACTTTCAAAACCACAGAATTGCTTATATGCACGTTCAGATTGTTCTTGGATAGATTCAACCATAGGTGGGATTAATCCCGTTAGGTTAAAACTTTGGCGCTCAATAGCACTAAAACCACTGCCTTTATTTAATAAAGGAGTTTCTAATAATGCAGAGCCAGCGTAGGGTAAATACAGAGGACGATTTGTGGTGCTCATTGATATCTCATATATATGAAAGAGTGCAGTATGCTACCAGGCGTAACTACTGGACGGGCTAAAATGACGAAGGAATATACTCGGCTAAGCTATCATAATCTAAAGAAAAAAACTAAAGATAACGATAATAGCTGAAAATATATTCCTTTTTACATATACAGAAAATCAGGCGTTCTGAGGACGCTTATTTAATTCAGGTAATCTTGTTTTTGTACTGTATTTTGCAATAACTCAGGCTGAATTTTCTGTAAACTTAAATTAATAATTTGGCGGATCCGCTCTCTCGACATAGATAAACGCTCACCGATCACATGCAGTGTCAGTGGGTCTTCTTCACCAAGTCCGAACCTCAATTCAATGATTTTTCTATCACGTTCTGATAGGTGCCCTAATACTTCACTTAAATAACATAAAGTATCAGCATCTTCGAGCTCATCATTCGGTTTGCAGATAGAATAATCTTCTAACATATCAACTAATGCTGTGCTCGAGTCTCGGTCAGTAACAATTGTTTTATCTAAACTCGCTTCATTGAAATAATAGGATAACACTTCAGTAACTTGTTCGTACTGCATTTCCAAAAATTCTGCCAATGCCATCACATCATGAGTACACTGTAAGTCTAATTCTTGTTCACGTGCTGTTTTTAAAATACGTTTATATACTTTACCAATATGAATCGGGACACGAATAGTACGTGACTGATTCATAATAAAACGTTCGATATTATTTTTAATCCACCAAACCGCATAGGTCGAAAAACGAAACCCTTTCGTCGCATCAAATTTCTCAACGGCATGAATTAATCCAGTATTCCCTTCTTGGATGATATCAACGAGCGGTAAAGAGGTATGTTGGTAGCGTTTAGCAATATTAATCACTAAACGTAAGTTGGATTGGATCATGCGTTTTCGCGCTTTCTCATCACCTTCATGAGATGCGAGCGCTGTTTCGTATTCTTCTTCTTTCGTTAATAACTTACTGCTTCGGTTTACTTGATACATGTATACATCTAGTGCATTGGACTCGTTAGATAATTCCATTTTTCTATCTCCTAAGCGAGTCTCTCCAGGCGAAACAACGCTTACAAATTAAACATACCTAGCAACAACTATAAAACTAACTAGAAACAAATTTTGATCAAAATATAATTCAGTAGAAATAAGGTTAGTCGGGAATTCAATTTTAGGAAGGTCTTCATCACAAATTATTAAAAAAACAGCAACATTCTTAGGTTAGTAACAAAAACAGATAAAACCAAGCAAGGTCAGACCAGTTAATATTGTTTAACAGCTATTTTTAAAAGTTTACTTCAAGTTTAAAACACGAAAAAATAATATTTAACGACTAAAAGTTAGATACTTATCAGGAAAAGCGGTCATCAATAAAAGCGGAAAAGAATAGATCGGCTACATTACAATAGAAAGAAATTAAATAAAGAATAATAAAATTGAGACAATGGTGACTTCACATCGACCTCGATGAAGCCACCAACAAAACTACTTAAACTTCACACGTACGCTCGATACGACGCGATTTACCATTATCATCAATGGCGACATAAGTGAATGTTGCTTCAGTGACAATATAACGGAAATTAAATTTGGGCGCGTTAATCACAGGTTTAACCCAGATCTCTAGCTTGATCGTCATTGATGAATTACCAATGCGCGAGCATGAACCATAACAGCAAACTACATCCCCAACGGTAACAGGTTGATGGAACGTCATACCATCGACCGAAATAGTAGCAACCCTACCCTGGGCGATCTCTTTCGCTAAAATACCACCTGCAATATCCATTTGTGACATGATCCAACCACCAAAAATATCCCCATTGGCATTGGTATCAGCAGGCATTGCTAACGTACGTAAAATCAAACTGCCCGTTGGGATGCGCGATTTATCTGCTGACGTTTTTTGGTTGTTTTCTACTGCTGTTGTTTTATCTGTCATGCTAACTCCGACATTGCCTTTATTTATTATAATTATAATTTATCTGCCTTATTTTACATAACATAAGGCTTTATTTTACATCGTATGAAAATGCTTAATCTCTGTAATTAATAAGTCGATTGCGTCAACTGTAATATCTTGGTGTACTACAAAACGGATCGCGTTACTTGCACTAATAATGATGTCTTTAGTCCGTAAATATGCCGCAAGCGCTTTACCATCTTTACCCGTGTATTGGGTAAAAATCATATTGGTTTGTACACTGTCTAAATCGAACGTAAATTCTGGTAGCGTCAATAATTGCTGCGCTAAGTATTGAGTATTGTCATGATCGATACGCAATTTTTCAACCTGCTCATCAAGCGCTAAAATACCCGCTGCGGCTAAAATACCAGCTTGACGCATACCGCCGCCAAGCATTTTACGCCAGCGTCGAGCACTGCGAATTAATGCATCACTGCCAAGCAACAATGACCCCACTGGAGCAGCCAACCCTTTCGATAAACAAATCGATGCAGAATCAAAATATTGGGTGATTTCACTGGCATCTACATTCAGTTTAACGGCAGCATTAAAAACTCGAGCACCGTCAAGGTGAATACGTAAGCCATGCTCAAACGCCAATGCTTGAGCTTGGGCCAAATACTCAAGTGATAATACTTTGCCGCCAATGGTATTTTCTAATGACAATAATTTAGTTCTAGCATGGTGAGCGTCATCAGGTTTAATATTGTCACGGATAGCTTGTAGACAAATACTACCGTCTGCTTCATTCGCAATCGGTTGTGGTTGTACGCTGCCAAGTACTGCTGCACCGCCGCCTTCCCAACGATAGTTATGGGCATTTTGACCACAAATATATTCATCACCACGTTGGCAATGCGCCATAATGGCTAACAAATTAGCTTGCGTACCTGACGAACAGAAAATAGCGGCATCGAATCCATAACGCTCAGCGGCCATCGATTCCAATTGATTTACCGTTGGGTCATCACCGTAAACATCATCACCAACAACGGCAGTTGCCATCGCGTTACGCATTGCTGCTGTTGGTTGTGTGACAGTATCACTTCTAAAGTCAAACATTTGCCTCTTCCTTATGCCGTTATCTATATATGAAAACCTATATTTTCATATATAACCGATGATTAATTTTTTAACTCATTGCTATTGCGGTTTTCTAAATTGTAAATGAGTATAACATCCGAGTAACAAGTGTCAGGTTAATTTCGCATTTTGTTACTCATTGTTACCTATTTAAAAATACCCCCAAATACTGCGTTAAAATTAAGCAATAAAAAAGCAGCCTGCTATCGCTAATAGGCTGCTTTTTATGTCACGTTTAAACTTAACCTTTCTAAACTTAGAAAGATTAATTTATATCATTCATTGCTTAAAACAAGTCAGATGAGTGATTATCTTTATACGTCTGTTTTTCTTTCGTAAGCATGACTCACAGCGGCTGTAAATACCACGTCTGTAGAGCTATTTAACGCAGTTTCAGCTGAATCTTGTAATACGCCAATAATGAAACCAGTCGCGACAACTTGCATCGCAATATCGTTATCAATACCAAATAAACTACACGCTAATGGAATTAACAACAATGAACCGCCAGCAACACCGGATGCACCACATGCAGAAATAGCCGCAATCAAGCTGAGTAATAATGCTGTCGGTAAATCAACTGCAATACCCAAAGTATTCACAGCCGCTAATGTTAATACCGTGATAGTGATTGCTGCACCACCCATGTTAACTGTAGCGCCTAGTGGGATTGATACCGAGTAAGTATCTTTATGTAAATTAAGTTTTTTACACAGTTCCATATTCACTGGGATATTTGCTGCAGATGAACGCGTGAAGAAGGCTGTAATACCACTTTCACGTAAGCATTGAAAAATAAGTGGGTATGGATTTTGACGTGACATAACGAACAAAATAATTGGGTTAATCACTAATGCAACAACAGCCATTGACGTTAACAATACAGCTAACAGATGGGTATAACTTACCATTGCCGAGAAGCCAACGGTCGCAAATGTTGACGCCACTAAACCAAAGATACCAAGCGGTGCAAAACGAATGACCACGTGTACAATTTTAGATACGCCATCAGCAATGTCTTTGATCACTTGTTTTGTTGTTGGAGAAGAATGTTTTAGTGCAGCACCAAAACCAATACCCCAGGTTAAAACACCAATAAAGTTACTCGTTACAATGGCATTAATTGGGTTATCAACAACCTGGTAGATCAAGTTACGCAATACTTCAGTAATATTACTCGGCGCAGAATTCGTTGCCGCTTCCGTCACTAAACTAAGGTGCACAGGAAATAAGAAACTTAAGCTAACAGCGACAACCGCAGCGGCAAAGGTACCTAATAAATACAAGGTCACAATCGGACGTATATTAGCATTCGTATTCGACGCTTGATTTGCAATTGCAGAGATCACTAATACAAACACTAATAAAGGTGCGATCGCTTTCAGCGCACTAACAAATAACCCACCAAATAAACTCGCTTCAATAGCAATATTCGGAGCTGCATACGCTAACGCGATACCCGCAATAATACTAATCATGATTTGCTTAACCAAACTCAGTTGCAAAAGCCCTGCTACTTTACTACCCATACCAATTCCTATATCCATAAACACCAATAAAGGCGGGATAATACCAAATTAAATGAAAGATATAACATTAAATATTAGCGATTAATCACAAAACCACGATAAATATTAAATTAATATAAAAAAGCAGTTTACAAACCTACCCCATTGGAGCTATCTAATGATAATACCCTCATTAAAAATAGTGTGACTCATAATTTCATGTGGAATATTACCGCGATCACTCCAGCGGACCTTAACCACAACTTGTTTTAGTAAAACTGATAAGCTGCTATCACTTCTCAACGTGTTTATCACATTAACCTGCCAACTAATATGAAAGCGATATTGATCATAATGCGTCTCACCAGCCGCCATCAAGCCACCTTGATTTGAAGATAGCTGTGCAAACTCATCTGTCGAATCAGTTAAATGACGTAGTTCTTTCAACTTATAATCAATCAACGACCATGCGGCTGTATATTGTGATTGCTGTAACTCAATATGCGCCTGCGTAAGCTTGAGTGCTGTGATATTAAAGAGTGACAGGCTTAGTATAAATGCACAGATAATGACTTCTATTAATCCCTCACCTGCTTGTGAATAGTATCGATAATTGCCCATTTATAATCCAAACAATGTAATTGGATACAAAACCCAAGGCTTGGATGTGGTCGCTAAACGGCGTTGAAGGATAAGTTGCTCAATGCTGTTATAAGCCAGCGTTATCGACACGCTGAAATAACCACTTTGCTCCACGCACAAGTAAAAAGATCCGGTTAACTGGTATTCCCGCATCTTGTCATTTTCAATCACTAATTGATTCGGGTCTAACATCAAGTTAGTACAGGCTGGCACAAAGTCCAGTTGCGCTGGTGACTCATAGAGCCCAATGTAAAACAGATCTAATTCATTTTCTGCTGTCATTTTCGCTTTCAAATAATTAAGATCAAGGTCATTCCGTTGGATCCGCTGCGCTTGTATATAAGCAGTAGACAGACTAAAGCTAAATATAATGAACACTAAAATGAGCGTCGTAGATACTAAATAAAATCCACGAGTCACCAACATCGGCACTCGTTTATAGGCTATCACAACAAAACCCTCACGCTGCCATTACGCGAAAAATCTAATGCCATATCAGTAAATTGGCGATGACGAATACGCAGTGTAATTGTAATAATCCCCTTCACGATCACTGGCGATACTGTTTTCGACATAACACTAAATCGTAACTGCGTTATCTCTATATTTTCCGCCTGAGAAATCGTTTCCCAACCTAATCCGCCATCACAATTCACGTTACTGCCTTTACGTAATTGCAGACCTGCATGATGTAATCTGAAACCAAAATCTTCCTGATGAAAAATACCATCTGCATTACGATCATAACGGTAAGTAATACAATCTTGATTGCTGTTTAACCTAAATATAACGGGGCTGTTATCTCTGGGATCCACATAAACAAATGGATTTACAACGTCCGCATCAGCATTGAAGCCAGCTCTGTTTAACTCCCGTTGCATCACGGTGAGTAGATTTTTAGCTTCATGTTGAACCAAGTAATATTGTTCAGTACGCGTATTATAAAATTGTTGGTTTGCTAATATGTCCCACGCCCCCGTAAAGATCATCGCTGCCAGCGATATTGATATCATCAATTCAACGAGTCCGTACCCGCGACCACCACGCTGAAGCGGTAAAACAGCATTAACATGGTGCATAGTTAGCACTCTCACCGCTCACCATACAAACACGAATACGTCCTTGAGAACTTACGATCACTGCAACGACAAAATCCTCTAACCTCAGTAAATAGGTCGCCCCATTCGTCTTTCCGAACAAAGGTGAAAAAGATAAACTAGGACGATTTACCGTCACCGAAATCGTATTTACATTATTGAGCGTACTACCATAGTGAGATTGGCATGCGACTGTCGAAAGGACGCAATTGCAATCTCGAATCGCGCTAATAACCCAACAAGCTTTAGCCGCAATGGACTCCTTACTATTTACATTACTATTTACATTACTATTTACATTACTATTTACATTACTATGCCCATCTACATCATAAGGAGAATTCAAATTAAAATAATGTACTTGGCCCCTGGCTATCGCGAGTTGTCTGGTCACATAAAGCGATTCAACAAGTTGCCGAGTAAGATTTAGTATTTTATGTTTATTAATATAATAACTGCATGAAGGTAAACTAATCGCAGCCATTATCGACACGATGGCTAGGCCTATCAGTAAGTCGAACAGCGTTACGCCCTGTATTTTTTTTCTATATTGCATCGTCATAACAGCAGTCATCCACTCATCAAACAGTAGCGATAACCTTAGAATAAAATGTAATCACTGCTACTTTTCTATCAATAAACAGGTAAAATGTTCGATAATTATTGAGTATGCCCACAGTAAACGCTTATGTACTTTGATGAAAGTCAGTGACATAAACAAGTAAACTACAGGTGTAATTAAAGAAAAAACACGCACAATTAAAGAGTTATTATGTCAAAACTAGATTTTTCAGATATCAATAAAAACAGTTCAAAATCATTTCACGAACAGCGTAATACCATCAAAAAAGTATGCCTTGGTAAAACAGTGTTATGCCCAGTTTGCCAACAAGCATTAAAGTTATTACCGCCAAAAAATAAAAATGATGAGTCAAAGACAGGTGTGAGTTGCGTGAAAGGCTGTACTTTTATCGAGCTAGAATTTGAACTGTAATTGCATTAAAGCTGGCGCTTAAATACGTATAACGATCCTGAACGGCGCTCTCCTTTAAATGTCAAAAAATTGCAGATATAAAAAAACCTCGCAACTGCCTGAAACAGCAATAGCGAGGTTTTTATTAACGATGAATCGCTATTTATTTAATGCGAACATGTAGCTCTTGTACTGAGCGAACTGTACCACGGTCATCAGCAGAGTGCGCTTGGCACGTTGCAAATGCAGCATTCATTGTTGTTGTGTAGTTCACTTTATAACGTAAAGCCGCTGCACGTAATTGACGAGAATCTTCAATCGCAACACGACCTTCAGTCGTATTAATGATGTAGCTGTATTCGCCATTTTTGATACGGTCAAGAATATGTGGACGACCTTCATGTACCTTGTTTACTAAGCGAAGATTAACACCTTCTTCACCCAGTGCAACAGCAGTACCGTGAGTCGCATCAATTTCAAAACCAAGTGCAATTAATTGCTTAGCTAGGTCAGCTGCGCGGGCTTTATCACCGTTACGAACAGAGATAAGTGCACGACCAGTCTTAGCAACTTCAGCAGAAGCACCAAGCTGTGCTTTCGCGTAAGCTTCAGCAAAGGTATCACCCACACCCATTACTTCACCAGTAGAACGCATTTCAGGGCCTAGTAACGGATCTGAACCTGGGAACTTAGCGAATGGTAATACGACTTCTTTAACAGAATAGTATGGTGGAATAACTTCTTCAGTGAAACCAAGTTCAGCTAGAGTTTGGCCAGCCATTACACGTGCAGCAACTTTCGCAAGTTGCACACCAGTTGCTTTTGAAACAAAAGGAACAGTACGTGCAGCACGCGGGTTTACTTCAATAAGATAAACTTCATTATCTTTAACAGCGAACTGAGTATTCATTAGACCAATAACACCTAGCTCTAATGCTAACGCACGTACTTGGCCACGCATAACGTCTAGAATTTCAGGGCTTAATGAATAAGGAGGTAATGAACAACCTGAGTCACCTGAGTGAACACCTGCTTGTTCGATGTGCTCCATGATGCCACCGATAACAACGTCTTTACCGTCACAGATTGCATCAACGTCAAGCTCGATTGCGTTATCTAGGAAACGGTCAAGTAGTACTGGTGATTCGTTAGAAACACTTACCGCTTCTTTAAAGTAACGACGTAAATCGATTTCGTCATATACGATCTCCATTGCACGGCCACCTAGTACATACGAAGGACGTACAACAAGTGGGTAACCGATTGCTTCAGCAGAAATAACTGCTTGTTCAGTCGTTGTTACTGTGTCATTTTCAGGCTGTAGTAAACCGAGACGGTCAACAGCTTGTTGGAAACGTTCACGATCTTCAGAACGGTCAATTGCATCAGGTGATGTACCGATGATTGGCACGCCAGCCGCTTCTAAATCACGCGCCAGTTTAAGTGGCGTTTGACCACCGTACTGCACAATAACGCCTTTAGGTTTTTCTACACGAACGATTTCTAATACATCTTCTAATGTAATAGGTTCGAAGTATAGACGGTCTGATGTGTCGTAATCTGTTGAAACAGTTTCAGGGTTACAGTTAACCATGATAGTTTCGTAACCATCTTCACGCATTGCTAATGCAGCGTGTACACAGCAATAATCGAATTCGATACCTTGACCAATACGGTTAGGACCGCCACCGATGATCATGATCTTATCTTTGTCTGTTGGTGCTGCTTCACATTCTTCATCATATGAAGAGTACATGTAAGCCGTGTCGCTTGAGAACTCAGCCGCACAGGTATCAACGCGCTTATAAACCGGTAAGATATTTAAACGATGACGTAATTTACGTACTTCATTTTCACTTACACCAGCCACTTTAGACAGACGTAAATCAGAGAAACCTTTACGCTTAAGTTGGCGTAGTAATGTTTCGTCTAGACCTGATAGACCTACTTTACTTACGTTTGCTTCAGCGTTGATGATGTCTTCGATTTGAACTAGGAACCAGTGGTCAACGCGTGTGATCGCATAGATTTCATCGCGAGACATACCACTACGGAATGCATCAGCAATGTAGAAAATACGCTCTGCGCCAGCTTCTGTTAATTCATGACGGATTTTAGATGCTGCAGTATCATCGCTTAAGTTAACTTCTGGATCAAAACCGTTTTTACCGATTTCTAGGCCACGTAATGCTTTTTGCAGTGACTCTTGGAAGTTACGGCCAATCGCCATTACTTCACCTACTGATTTCATCTGTGTCGTTAGACGATCATTTGAACCAGCAAATTTTTCGAAGTTGAAACGTGGAAGTTTAGTTACAACGTAATCTAGCGTTGGTTCAAATGATGCAGGTGTTGCGCCACCAGTAATGTCATTTGATAATTCATCTAGCGTGTAACCTACAGCAAGTTTTGCTGCAATTTTAGCAATTGGGAAACCTGTTGCTTTTGATGCAAGTGCAGATGAACGAGATACACGTGGGTTCATCTCGATGATAACCATACGGCCATCTTCAGGGTTAATACCAAACTGTACGTTTGAACCACCTGTTTCTACACCAATTTCACGTAGAACAGCCATCGATGCATTACGCATGATTTGGTATTCTTTATCGGTAAGTGTTTGTGCTGGTGCAACCGTGATTGAGTCACCCGTGTGGATGCCCATTGGGTCGAAGTTTTCAATTGTACATACGATGATGCAGTTGTCGTTTTTATCACGTACAACTTCAGTTTCGTATTCTTTCCAACCGATTAATGATTCATCGATCAATAATTCTGTTGTTGGAGAAAGGTCTAAACCTAACGTACAAATGTCGATGAACTCTTCCATGTTATAAGCGATACCGCCACCCGTACCACCCATAGTGAATGATGGACGAATAATACATGGGAAACCAACTTCAGCTAGAACGCCTTTAGCTTCTTCGATTGTGTGAGCAATACCAGCGCGCGGTGTTTCAAGACCAATTGCTTTCATTGCTTTATCGAAACGGCTACGGTCTTCCGCTTTATCGATTGCATCAGCAGTTGCACCAATTAGCTCAACACCAAATTCAGCTAATACACCGTTGCTTTCTAGTTCAAGTGCACAGTTTAATGCTGTTTGACCACCCATAGTCGGTAATACCGCATCTGGACGTTCTTTTTCAATGATGTTACGTACAACTTCCCAATGGATCGGCTCGATGTAAGTCGCGTCCGCCATTTCTGGGTCAGTCATAATTGTAGCTGGGTTTGAGTTAACTAGAATAACTCGGTAGCCTTCTTCACGAAGTGCTTTACAAGCTTGGGCACCGGAATAGTCAAACTCACATGCTTGACCGATTACGATTGGACCTGCGCCCAAGATTAGAATACTTTTTATATCATTACGTTTTGGCATAGTTTAAATCTCTACTAGGTATAAGGCTTAGGCGTTATGTTTTTCCATCAATTCGATAAAGTGATCGAAAAGAGGAGCTGCATCGTGTGGACCAGGGCTTGCTTCAGGGTGACCCTGGAAGCTAAATGCCGCTTTGTCAGTACGATGAATACCTTGTAAAGAGTCATCAAATAATGACTTATGTGTCATTACTAGATTTTCCGGTAATGTTGTTTGATCAACTGCGAAACCATGGTTCTGCGCCGTAATCATTACTACGTCACGTTCCATGTCTTTTACAGGGTGGTTAGCACCGTGATGACCGAACTTCATTTTTAATGTTTTAGCACCACTTGCTAATGCAAGTAATTGGTGGCCTAGACAAATACCAAATACAGGAATGTCTGTTTCTAGAATTTCTTTGATGGCAGCGATTGCATAATCACACGGCTGTGGATCACCAGGGCCGTTTGATAAGAAAATACCATCTGGATTTAACGCTAATACTTCTTTTGCAGTTGTTTGCGCAGGTACAACCGTTAGACGGCAACCACGGTCAACTAACATACGTAAGATATTACGCTTAACACCATAATCATAAGCAACAACGTGGAAACGTGAGTCTGTTGCGTCTGTAGGTAAACCACCTGTTAACGTCCAGCTACCTTGGTTCCATTCGTATGACTCTTTTACAGTCACTTCTTTCGCTAAATCCATGCCTTTCAGGCCAGGAAATGCTTTAGCAAGCTCTAATGCTTTTGCTTCATCTAAGTTGTCACCAGCGATGATGCAACCCGCTTGCGCGCCTTTTTCACGTAAGATACGTGTTAGCTTACGTGTATCAATATCAGCGATACCAACAACATTACGTTCTTTTAAATAGTCAGTCAGTGATTGTTGATTACGGAAATTAGAAGTGATTAACGGAAGGTCTCGAATGATTAGTCCACAAGCATGAACATCTGAAGACTCTGCATCTTCATCATTGGTACCGGTGTTTCCGATATGTGGGTAAGTAAGAGTAACGATTTGGCGAGAATAGGAAGGATCGGTTAGAATTTCTTGATAACCAGTCATTGAAGTATTAAAAACAACCTCACCTACCGAATGACCTTCTGCACCGATAGACACACCACGGAATACTGTTCCGTCTTCCAACACCAACAAGGCGATATTACTCAAGACAACCTCCAAAAAATAGATAGAAAAATAATAAAATAAATCAACTATTTACCCCAGGCTGACACACAGCATAGTAATTCGAGACTAAAAAACCAACCTCTGAATTACTAAATTTTGGCAAATTCCGCGCATAATACAGAGAAAATAAATGTTGCGCAACTGTTTTATTTTTTGTTTTAAATTTTAAATTACAGACCAAGTACATCTTGCATAGTGTATAAGCCTTTTTCTTCGGCAAATACCCAAGCCGATGCACGTATTGCACCTTTAGCAAATGTCATACGACTTGAGGCTTTATGCGTGATCTCGATACGCTCACCAATATCCGCAAACATAGCCGTATGCTCACCCACTAAATCACCAGCACGAATGGTAGAAAAACCAATGGTTTCGCGTTCACGTTCACCGGTAAAACCTTCACGACCGTAAACAGCTACTTTTTTCAAGTCACGGTCGAGTGTATCCGCGATCACTTCACCCATACCTAAAGCGGTACCAGAAGGCGAATCAACTTTATGACGGTGATGACCTTCAATGATTTCAATATCAGTATATTCCCCCATCACCTTAGCAGCCATTTCTAACAACTTAAACATCACGTTAACACCAACACTCATGTTTGGTGCAAATACTACGCCTGTCGATTCACCAGCGGCGTGGATAAGCTGTTTTTGTTCATCACTAAATCCGGTAGTACCGATAACGATTTTCTTATCGTTCGCGACTGCAAATTCAATATGTTTTAGGGTTGCTTCAATCGCCGTAAAGTCAACGATCACGTCAAAATCATTAACCACTTCTGCAAGACTGCTTACTACATTAACACCCAGAGAACCTAAACCTGCGAGTTCGCCAACGTCAGCACCAAGGAAATTACACTCAGGGCGTTCGATTGCGGCACCAACAACGGCTGCGCCATCACTGTCTTGAATAGCTTCTAAAATTGTACGCCCCATGCGACCATTACAACCCATTACCGCGATTCTTACTGCTTGTCCCATTTAGACTTCTCCCTGTGTTGTTCATTAATCAAATAGTTTATACCCAAGTTACTTCGATGATAACACTCCTCGAAACACATCAACAGAGTCTACTTACGTTTCTCAAGCATAAAAATTTGGCATAAAAAAACCCGCAATTCTAGGTTCTAGAATGCGGGTTCATCATACTGAGTATCAGCTATTAACCGAAAATGCCAAATAGACCAGCCCATAAGTGCATTGTTGGTATCGTTAAAAACACAATCAAAAATACCAGTACATATTTCCAGTTAAAATCGTTATACGTTGCCATTACTCATTATCCATAAATTGATATATATCAATAAATATTACCTAAATAATCAGTAAACAGCAGTAACTATATTGTAAAAAACATCAATTTATTACTTTGTGAGTAATGCAGATTTGTAATTAAAGTCTATATGCAACACGATAATCAGGCTAATTCCGACAAATAACTGTGCATAAAAAAACGCCTTGTTCATATCACTATAAACAAGGCGTTTTGCTAGTCTGTAATAGGACTGATTAGATGATGTCTAATAGTTCTACTTCAAATACTAGAGCTTGGAATGGACCGATTGCAGCGCCTGCGCCCTGTTCGCCATAAGCAAGGTTATGTGGGATAGATAGTTTAAATTTATCACCAACATTCATTAGTTGTAGTGCTTCAGTCCAACCAGCGATAACGCCGCCAACAGGGAATTCAGCAGGTTGACCACGTTCAACAGAGCTATCAAATACAGTGCCGTCAGTTAGCATGCCATGGTAATGAACACGTACTGTAGATTCTGCAGTTGGTTTTTGCTCGATGTCGCCACGTGCAATAACTTCGAACTGTAGACCAGATTCAGTTACAGTAACTTCTTCACGCTCTGCGTTGGCAGTTAGGAATTTTTCACCTTCAGCAGCGAAGATTTTTGATTTTTCAGCTTTATCAGCTTCTAATTTTTCATGGATTAGTTGAAAAGCTTGGTTTAGCTCTTCGTTGCTAACTTTGCTTTCTTCACCAGCGAACGCATCTGCAAGACCAGCTTGAACAGCTGAAATGTCTAGACCTTCGAAAGGGTTAGCAGCAAGCTGTTGACCCATTTGAAGACCAATACCGTAACTACCTTTTTGTTCACTTGTTGCAAATTCAGACATAATTAAACTTCCATAATTCTTAATGATAAACACAGTTACTGTGTTGCTTAAATAACTAGGTATGGGCGATTTATACAAAAACAAGGGAGAAAATAAAAACTTTTTATCTAAATTACAATTCTTCCCTCGAACGAACCGAGAATGACTATTTATAATTCAACAATGCCGCACCACGTACACCGCCTTCACCACCAAATGCAGCTTGTTTCAATTGCGGTAATTTCATGTTATCAAATACATACGCTTTTATCTTTTCAGGCAACTGTGAATACAAGGCTTCAAAACGTGCCAAACCACCACCAAACACCACGACATGTGGATCAAGAACCATGATAAGACTGCCGAGTGCTGCCGCTAAAATGTCTAAAAACACCGTCACTGTTTTTATTGCGACAGGTTCTTTCGCTTCGTATGCAGCAATAATATCAGGGCCTTTGAGCGCCTGCTCTTCAGTACATGACCCATCAATGTGAACTTTGTAATGTTTATATAACGCTGCCAGACCGGTACCAGAACAATACGTTTCTAAACAAGAATGACCACCACAACCACAATGGGTCAATGGCAGTTCTGGATAACGCTGCAACATAGTGCCGGGAATAGCCATATGACCAAATTCGCCAGCGCCAAAATTATGTCCTGACAAAATGGTCTTATTAATGCAGATAGCACCGCCCAAGCCAGTGCCTAAGGTTACTGCGATGGCGATCTCGGCATCTTCAGCCGCACCTTTAAAACACTCAGAAAGTGCAAAACAGTTGGCATCGTTCTGCACTTTGACATCACGACTAATGCGTTTCTGTAAATCAGTTTGTAAATTCTGACCATGCAAGCTAGGTAAATTTGAACAAACTAACGTGTTCGTCTCTGGGTCCATTACACCTGGGTAGCCAATACCGACCATGCCTTTACAGTCAAACTGCTCATCGGCTTTAAAAATAAAGCTATCGAGTGCATCTAATAACTCTTCATAATCTTCTGTCGGTGCAGGGATGCGCCCATTAAAAACACACTCAAGTGCCGTGTTATATACCGAAAATTCTATCTTAGTACCGCCAATATCAAAACCGTAATACATTTAAGCCCCATAACCGTTAAATAACAGCAAATTAATTGATGATAATTTTATAAAATATTTATAGTAGTAGTTTATAAAATAGAATGATATTTAGCTGAGTTATATCTGTGTAATCAATCACACATCCATCATTTATTACCATTTAGAGATACTTTTATTTATTAGAAGATATTTATTAAGCAGTATTTAGCTTTATTAAAAAACAGGCAGGCTTAAACTGGAGATATAAAAAAGCCGTGATAACATCACGGCTTAAAATAGCAAAATCAATAACTCGGCTAACTATTTAGTTAAGTCATCAAAAAAACTTTTAACACCGTCAAAGAAACCTTCTGATTTAGGCTTATGTTTCTTTGCTGACGCACTGTTTAACGATGTTTCGAATTGCTGTAACAAGTCTTTTTGCTCAGCATTAAGCTTAATAGGCGTTTCCAGCGTCACTTTACACAGTAGATCACCAATAGCGCCACCACGTACAGATTTAACGCCTTTACCACGTAGACGGAACATACGTCCTGTTTGTGTTTCAGCTGGTACTTTCAATTTAACGCGACCATCTAAAGTCGGCACTTCGATTTCACCGCCAATGGCTGCATAAGTGAAGCTAATTGGCACTTCACAATAAAGGTTGCTGCCATCACGTTCAAAGATAGCATGCTCGCGCACACTTACTTGCACATACAAATCACCCGGACCTGCATCGCCGGCTTCACCTTCGCCCGTTAAACGGATGCGGTCGCCCGTATCAACACCAGCTGGTATTGTTACTTTCAAATCTTTACTGCGTTCGTAACGGCCTTCACCATGACACTTACGGCAAGGATCTTTAATGATCTTACCCTTACCGTGACACGTTGGGCACGCTTGGTTTACCGCAAAGAAACCTTGACGCATTTGCACTTGGCCTTGACCATGACACGTGCTACAAGTTGCTGCTTTACTACCAGATTTAGCACCTGAACCATTACACACTTCACAATGGCATTGGCTAGGAATACGGATCGTTTTGCTTACGCCACGAACCGCTTCTTCAAGTGTCAGTTCCATGTTGTAGCGTAAATCACTACCACGCTGAGCGCGCTGTTGACGACCGCGACCACCGCCACCAAACATATCACCGAAAACGTCACCAAAGATATCGCCGAAGTCACCTTGACCGCCGTGTCCACCTTGTTGATTTACGCCAGCGTGACCGTATTGGTCATAAGCGCCCTTTTTCTGTGAATCATTAAGCACTTCATAAGCTTCTTTAACTTCTTTGAATTGCTCTTCCATCGCTTTATCACCCTTGGTTCTATCTGGGTGAAATTTCATCGCGAGGCGTTTGTAGGCCTTTTTAACTTCTTTTTCGCTAGCGTCGCGAGAGACACCTAGCACTTCATAGTAATCGCGTTTTGACATAATAACCGCTTAAAATTAAATAATTTAGATACACGAAAGGCGTTGGTGAAGCACCAACGCCTTTGCTATTTAAAAAGTAATAACTCAGGCGTTATTATTTTTTGTCGTCTTTCACTTCTTCGAATTCAGCGTCAACAACATCACCAGCCACATCTTTTTCTTTTGGCTGTTCTGCACCAGCTTCAGCGCCAGCTTGTTGTGCTTGAGCTTGCTGTTGAGCAATTTCCATCAATTTTTGAGCGGCTTCCATCAACGTTTGAGTTTTAGCTTCAATCGCTTCTTTGTCTTCGCCTTTAATTGCTGTTTCTAGTTCAACAATCGCTGCTTCGATTTTTTCTTTTTCATCAGCAGGTAGTGCTTCGCCAGCTTCTTCGATTTGCTTACGTGTACCGTGAACCATTGCATCAGCTTGGTTACGTGCTTGTACTAGCTCTTCGAATTTAGCATCTTCAGCAGAGTTTGCTTCAGCATCACGTACCATTGCTTCTACTTCTTCATCAGAAAGACCAGAAGACGCTTGGATTGTGATTTTTTGTTCTTTACCAGTATCTTTATCTGTAGCAGATACGTGTAAGATACCATCAGCATCAATATCGAAAGCAACTTCGATTTGTGGAATACCACGTTGTGCAGGACGGATACCTTCTAGGTTAAATTGACCTAGTGATTTATTGTCTGCAGCACGTTTACGCTCGCCTTGGATTGCGTGAACAGTTACAGCAGCTTGGTTATCTTCAGCTGTTGAGAATGTTTGTGACGCTTTAGTCGGGATAGTTGTGTTTTTCTCGATTAGCTTAGTCATAACACCACCCATAGTCTCAATACCTAGAGATAGAGGTGTAACATCTAGAAGAAGTACGTCTGTTTTGTCGCCAGAAAGTACCGCACCTTGAATCGCAGCGCCCATTGCAACTGCTTCATCAGGGTTCACGTCTTTACGTGCTTCTTTACCGAAGAATTCAGTAACAGCCGCTTGAACCATAGGCATACGCGTTTGGCCACCAACTAGAATGATATCGTTGATATCACCAACAGCTAGGTCAGCATCTTGTAATGCGATACGTAGTGGTTCCATTGTTGCTTTAACTAGATCTTCTACAAGAGATTCTAATTTAGCACGGGTAACTTTAATGTTTAAATGTTTAGGACCTGATGCATCAGCTGTGATGTAAGGTAAGTTTACATCTGTTTGTTGTGCTGAAGACAGTTCGATTTTCGCTTTTTCTGCAGCTTCTTTAAGACGTTGCATTGCTAGCGGATCGTTAGTTAGGTCGAAGTTTTGTTCTTTTTTGAATTCTTCTACTAGGTAGTTGATTAGACGTGTATCGAAATCTTCGCCACCTAGGTGAGTGTCACCGTTAGTTGCTAGTACTTCAAATGTCTTTTCGCCATCCATCTCATCGATTTCGATGATAGAGATATCGAATGTACCACCACCAAGGTCGTATACAGCAACAACGCTATCGCCTTTAGCTGTGTTTACGCCATATGCGAATGCAGCAGCAGTTGGTTCGTTGATGATACGTTTAACTTCAAGACCAGCAATACGACCAGCATCTTTCGTTGCTTGACGTTGTGAATCATTGAAGTAAGCAGGTACAGTGATTACAGCTTCAGTTACTGCTTCACCTAAATAGTCTTCTGCTGTTTTTTTCATTTTTTTCAAAACTTCAGCAGATACTTGTGGCGGTGCCATTTTTTGGCCTTTCGCTTCTACCCATGCATCACCATTGTCAGCTTTAACAATGTTGTAAGGCATAATTTTGATGTCACGTTGAATTTCTTCATCTTCAAAGCGACGACCGATCATACGCTTGATTGCAAACAGCGTGTTTTCAGGGTTTGTTACAGCTTGACGTTTTGCAGGCTGACCAACTAAAGTTTCACCATCTGCAGTGTATGCGATGATTGACGGAGTAGTACGATCACCTTCAGCATTCTCGATTACGCGAGCAGTGTCGCCATCTAAGATTGATACACAAGAGTTAGTTGTACCTAAATCGATACCAATGATTCTACCCATAATCGTAATTCTCCAATAAATACTTCATTTACAAATTTGATACAGAATAAATGGTGACAGATAAAGTAATTTCAAGTCTATTAAAACACTTTGTCTATCACTGACAACCTACGCATTGTAAGGTTATCTCTGCGATTGAAAATAAATATGGGGGCGAAATTTAACGCTTCAAGCAGAAAAACGAATTTATTAAAAAAAAATTGAATATATCTGTATAAATTAGCCCAAACAGATTAATTACAGCTGTAAAAACACCGTATTCAAGTCATGTTGCAGCCCGTTATTCTATAATAAACGTCGCTTTATTTATGATATCACTCGATAACTCAACACCCATTCGCGCTGCAGCATCAAGATTAAGCGAAAGGACAGGTCTCGCAAGGTAATCATTGCTACCATTAAACGTATCCCGCTCTTCGGCTAAACGCACTAATAAATCTGCGGTATCACGCCCGACTTGAAAGTAGTCAATATTGTATACGGCAAAGACACCTTTGTTAATACTACGATGATCTGCGCCAATAAGTGCGACATCATTACGCTCTGCTACAATGACGACCTGTTCCAATTCGGGCATATCCGTAATATGGTAAGGTAAATAAATGACATCAACAGCAGACGCTAAGATACGCGTTGCAGCTCTTAATTCATCACTTGTTTCAATATAGTAATAAACGATATGCATGCCTTTCTGCTCTTGGCGTGCCAAAAATTGCTCTGTGTTAGGCATATCAATGACATTTTTATTAATGATCACACCGAGGGCATTAGTCCCAGGTAATAATTTTTTGATGAAGTTAATTTCATACTGCTCTGCTAACGGCGTACTAAACTCAGTGATATCTCGATTAATTTCAGTGGCGACCCCCTGCTGGTTAACTAAGGAAATGAAAGGATGATGTTCGGAGGTAGAAATAATGACATTAACATCTGATGATTTGACTTTGCCTTTATTATTGACCCAAGTGAGGTTAGTACCAGCCACATAACCTTTTCGAGAAAGCTCCGATTGTAACCCTGACTGCACATGCTCTGCGACAATGTTCGAATCCAACGCCGATATAGCGACGCGTAGCTGACTTGCTTGAGTCTCAGCAACTGAAAGTAAATAAAGTAAACCTATTAAAAGTATTGAGCTTGGTGTGCCAAGATGCCGAGATGTACGATGTGGAAAATGAAATAGGTGTGATCGTTCCATGATATAACCTGCTCGCATTATGCTTTCCTTAGCTAATGAATACTGACGAGATGGGCCAACCAATTTAGCACACAATGTTTTGCTAAATAATGCAATGCATCACATTTCCCCATACCTAAAAATAGTTTACTATCAAGCATATAATAATAAGTTATCAACGAATAACGAAACCAATAGCAATAAGGAAGTAAGATGTTCTGGAGCAAAACACTAAAATTAGCAGGTTTAACATCATTAATGATGTTTACCACAGCGCAAGCCGCTACGTTTGATAAACCTGAGACAGATATTACATATCGCCAATCAGCATTAACCATGATCGCAATTAATTTTTCCGACATGGCTGATATGGTTAAAGGTAAAAAAGAATGGAATGACGCCGCATTTCAATTACGCTCAGAACAGCTTGCGCAATTAATACCGATGGCTCAACACGGTTTTAGCTCAAGCGATAGCCAAACTGGAGAGACTAAAGCTAAAGCTGCGATCTGGACAGATGCGGCTGGCTTTGAAGCTAAATTTAGTCAATTTAGTAAAGATGCGCAAAACTTAGCGACCGTTGCCAAAGAAGGCAATCGTGGTGACATCAAAAAAGCATTTGGTCAAACCGCAAAAAATTGTAAATCTTGCCATAGCGATTACAAATCAAAATAATCCCCTATGTATATAAAAAGGCGAACAATATGATTGTTCGCCTTTTTTTATACTTGCCCAACCACCTTTAATTTATGATTAGCTGGAGCATCCGCTAACCATGGAGATAAGTGTTTTTGCAACATCAGAGTCAACACTTGTTTACTGACGGGTTTAGCCATAAAGTCATCCATCCCCGCAGTGAAACATTTGTCTTTTTCAGCCTGTAATACATTCGCAGTCAACGCAATAATGGGGACATGTGCAGAGGGCGTTTCACTTTCTCTAATGGCGACCGTTGCCTTAAAACCATCAAGAACTGGCATTTGGCAATCCATTAAGATTAAATTAAAGTCCTGCTCTTTACACAGATCAACACCTATTTGACCATTCTCAGCAAGCGTGACTTCAATACCTAATTTTTGTAACATCATCGTTGTGACTTTTTGATTGATAAATGTATCCTCAACTAACAGCACTTTCATTACGCTACTGTCATCCACCTCTTCGACAGCGTGCTCCGTGTCATCCTCGCTTTGAACGCTCATCATCGTATTTAACACGACCGCTTTTAATGTTTCTGCTTTATAGGGGCGACTTAAAAACGCTTTTACACCAAATTGCTTGGAAAGCACATCATCACCGACTTCTGCATTTGCTGATAACATCATTAATCGAGGCGTAAGCTCTGCGAATTCATCCTGTAATTGTTTCGCGACAGTAAAACCATCCATTTTAGGCATCACTTTATCAATGATGACTAAATCAAAGGGCCTCCCTTTATCTAAAGCATCGAGTACCATACTTTTACTCAAGCATGGATCATCACAAGACACTGAACGGGCACCAAAGTTTTTTAACTGCGCGGATGTGATACGCATATTCAACATGCTGTCATCAATTAGTAAGATGGATAAGCCAGCGAGACTCTGCTCTACGTCAGCTCCTAATAGCAATTCATCAATACAATCAAAATTAACTGTAAACTCAAATCGACTGCCTTTATCCGGTTTACTATAAACAATGATGTCGCTATCCATTAATGTCACAATACTACGACAAATAGCTAAACCTAAACCAGTACCGCCATAATTTCGCGTCGTGCTGCCATCTGCTTGCTGGAATTTTTCAAATATTTTATGTTGATGTTCAGCGGCAATACCAATACCAGTATCAATAACTTGAAACATGATCCCAGCGCTATGATCTACACGAGAAACTAATTTTATATTAAGATTAACATAACCGATTAAAGTAAATTTGATGGCATTAGAGATAAGGTTATTCAGTACTTGGCGTAACTGAGTAATATCTCCAAGCACGAGATCTGGTATCTGTTCGTCGATATGACAAACTAATGCGATCTGTTTCTGACCCGCTAATACCAAAAAGTTTGCCTCAACTTCTTTGCATAGTTCAAACAAGTTCAATGGGTTTTTCGCTAAAATAAGTTGGCCTGATTCAATTTTAGAAAAATCCAGAATATCGGTAATCAAATCAAGTAACGTAATCGACGAGGAATACAGCATATCCACAAATTCTTTTTGCTCTCGCCCCATCGGCATCTCTTGTAATAAAGACGCGGTACCAATAACCCCATTCATCGGCGTACGAATTTCATGACTCATATTAGCCAAAAATTCACTTTTCTTTAAATTGGCTTCTTCAGCTTGGTGTTTTGCAATTTCAAGTTCAAGGTAGTTATGACGAATCTCGGTAATAGACGCATTATAACTCTCGGTTAAATGGGTAATTTCATCATCAAATTTACGCGGGATCAATTCCAGTGGTAGCGGCAGTTTATCGCTATCAACATGGCCAACCGTATCAGACATTTCTGTTAATGGCCGAACCACAATTTTATATACGACAAAGATGATGAATAGCGCGACAATGAAGGTTTTAACGACTTGCGATAATAACAGTACAACAAACTTATCCCACAGGCCTTTATAAATAGGGTATAAATCAGCTTGAATTTTAAATGTCGCAAGAGCGAATTTTTTATCAGCAAAATCTTGCTGCATAAGCCAAGAAACTTGATACTCATATTCGTACAGCGGCGTGCCTAGCTCTAAGACAATACCGTTATCATCTTTAATTTCAAGGTAGTGTACATTGGGAAGTTGCATAATACCTTCGGCTTGCAACTTAAGCTGTTCGCGATCTTCAACCCAGAGACTCGCGGTTAAGCTCGATAAATAACTTTGCTTCACTTGTTTCAGTTGAGTCTCTACACCTGATATATCTTCTTTATAATCAAGGTAGACATTTAGCCCCGTGATCAGTAATGTAAAAAAAGAGCTTATTAATATGATCGATACAAGCAATTGCCTCGCAATACCTATTTTTTTATTGTGCAAAGTCGCTTTATTCATCCTGAAGCTCACATCCTGTTGCTAATCGACTAATCTAATAATAGACATTAAAAATGGAATTAAGGTTATAAGGAAGTAAAATGAAACACTTTATTGCAATTATGTTAACCCTACAACTTTTCACGACTAGCTTTACAGTAAGTTCAGAGTCAGTCAACTATTATGTCATCGCTAAACAAGCCATGCCATTTCAAATCACGACAGAAGATAATCAGCACACAGGTATTGTGTCAGATATTATTACCAAGATATTTGTCGATAAATACACGATTAATTACCACGTTTATCCTTTCAATCGAATGATTTCAGAGCTCGAAGCGGGAGGAGAAAAAAACTGGATCACTTACGGCAGTCCAAATTGGGGCAGTGTTCAAGCTGAAAATTTATCAGATAAACCAATTTACACAGTGAGCCACAGCATCTTGAGCAATGCTAAATCAGACTTTTCATATACCGATATTAGCGACATAAAAGACAAAGTATTTATTTTACTTTATGGCTTTGATTACCCAACACTACAGCCTTATATTGATAGTGGCGAAATTCGAGAGCTCAGAGTAAAAGACTATGCAGCAGCGTTCCGAATTTTAGATAAAATGCCCCAAGATGCTATTTTTATCGAAATGACATCACGCATTCAATACAACCTTAAAATTCAATCTAAAGATCTCAACAGCTATCACTTACAGGATTTTTCAGCCTTGATCCCAACCTATCCAATTTACCTTGCACTTGATCCGAAGATGGACAGCGAACTACAGCTGTTTATTAATCAGCAGCTGTCAGATTTAACGGCTGCAGGTACATTAACCGAGATTATTAGCCAGTACATGTAAATTAAGTGAATAAAAGTGCAATCAACACAAGCACAACCACGAAAAAAAAACACCGACTACTTAAATTAAGCAGTCGGTGTTTTCTCAATATACATACTCTTTATAATATCCTGACTAGCCTAATTAATAAATTCAGCTGCAAACATGTGCCCCAACTTGTCCGCTTTAGTTTTTAGATAACCTTCATTGTGGGGGTTATTGCCTTCTTGTAGTGGCACTCGCTCAGCAATATTAATACCCGCTTTAATTAATGCATTCACCTTACGCGGGTTATTGGTCATTAAATTAACGCTATCAATATTCAGGTGACCAAGCATACCTTTACAGAAAGTATAATCTCGCATGTCTGCTGCAAAACCTAAGCGCTCATTCGCTTCAACAGTATCGGCGCCATCATCTTGCAAATGATAAGCTCTTATCTTATTTAATAACCCAATACCACGGCCTTCTTGACGTAAATATAAGATCACGCCGCTACCTTTCTCTACAATATTTTGCATCGCTTTAGCTAACTGAAAGCCACAATCACAACGCGCGCTAAATAACGCATCGCCGGTTAAACATTCAGAATGTAAACGGATTAGGACTGGTTCACTCGAGTCTAACTTACCATACACTAAAGCAAGGTGTTCTTTACCCGTCGCTCGTTCTATAAAGCCGTTCATTTGGAACATGCCAAATTGGGTTGGTAGTTTGGCGCTATCAACATAGGTGATCAGATTATAAGGTTCCTGTTCGCTTAAATCGCTACGTACTGCCATTAATATTTTGCCAAGCTCATTACGACCGCGACCATCACCACCATCGCCCCAAAAACTATCTTTATGCGAATGCTCTGTTAATACCTGCTCGCCAGTCGCGACGAGTTGATAGGCGTAATAAGGATTTTGGCCAAATTTTTCAGCCACAGCATAACGCATCACCTGCTCGCGTACTTGCAACCAATCAGGTTTAACACATTGCGCATATTCACGACTTAATCGGAAGGCTTCATCGCCAGAAGGGGCTTGACGAACCAAACGCTGTAATTGCGGGTCATTGAACTTTTGTGCTTGATAATAATGCTCACTGCTTGGCCACTCAAGCCCTTCAACTATCATCGGCGCAGAGGCTAAATTGGATAAAAAACCAAATGCATCATTAGGCTCATAAAATTTAATTTCATTCATCATTATTCTCACTCCATGAAAACATACTACTTTAGGCTTGGATTAGGTAAGTATCAATAACTTACATCTTGTAAGTACATATTAGAGGAGTATAGATGAGATGGGTAATATGACGTTTCGGAAATCTAATAGTGCTACGTGGTTAAAAAATTCAGACATTAAAGCTCGTTTTTTAGCCTTAATGTCTGCAAAAATACAATTTATACTTTATGTTTAAATCCTGTCCTTAATGGGCGAAGCAATAAAAAAATGTAATCAATACAATAAATAGCCTAAGTTTTCATGCCCAAACTGCCACCAGATCGCGCCGGCAATAGCGGCATAGAGGACCCAAGCTAACCAACCATTAAGCATTTTAGGTTGGACAATAGAACTCACTAATTTGTATTCAGCGGCGCCTGTAAACATCGCTTTCACTAACGGCTGTTTTTTCAGTTTATAAGCTATAATCGCAATAATATGTAAAGCAATCGCCCCCAATAATACGTCAAAATTAACACTGTGAAGCCATGTCATAAAGCTCACCGTTTCCGCAGAAAAGTATTGTGCGAGAGGGCCTTCTGACAAAATATCATCGCTGGCACTAAGGCCACTGAATAACTGGGTAATGATTAAAGCTAAAAACAATACAACCATGCAAGCACCTGCTGGGTTATGGCCAAATTTAACCCGGTCAAATTTGTTTTTGTCTTTTAGATAATCGATTAACGCCATAGGACTTTTTATAAAATAGCTAAATTTAGCAGTATCGCTACCAATAAACCCCCAAATAAAACGCGTTATCCATAATGCCAATAATGCGTAACCAAATACAAAATGCCATTCCATTTCATCATTATCAGCACAATACCACAGTGCAAATAACAAGATCACCTGTAACCAGTGATAGCCACGAATAAATCCGTCCCAAACTTTAACCTTAACCATACAACCCTCAGCGATACTCTATATAGACAATAACGGCGTAACTGCCCAACTCTTATAGAAGTTAAGACGCTATTTTCTAACACTTAACCAGACAATAGCAACAATTACCATCAACATACCTAATAAATGGTATACATTGATATAGAAAGGTAGAAATAACCACACCTGAATATTCGAGATAATATAATATTTCATTACGGATAATGATTTCATTTCAGTGATTATCGCTACAACAGTGTGCGAACATAAAATACATACTATCAAGGATATTTAGTTTCGAGATGTGAAGCGTAAATGGCAGTAAGCTAAATTAATCTCACTTTTATATATTTAGTGGTAAAACATAAGGAATATTATAGTGCTATGATATTTAACTGACTAAATCGGTCATAGTCATTCACGTTTCATATTAATAAACGATTAATTTCAATAGATTAAAATCTATTCCATGATGGTTACGAAGTTAAGAAAAATAAGGATATCCAATTGCTCTGCAAAATACTTGTTGTTGAAGACAGCCGAGCTTTTCGTAAATACCTTAATATCCAGCTAAGCCAAGCTGGTTTTCAAGCCGTATTTGCTGAATCAATAGCACAAGCCCATGAAATCTTAGCGCGAGAAAATGATTTTCTTTGTTCGGTACTCGACTATTGTTTGCCTGATGGTCCTGACGGTGAAATCATCGATGATGTATTAAACTATGGCTTACAAGCTATCATTTTAACGGCTAATTTCAGTGAACATATCCGCGAAAAAGTATTATCCAAAGGCGTCATAGACTATTTATTAAAAGATAGCGCATCATCGGTTTCTTACCTCATCCCATTATTACGACGTCTGCAAGAAAATTGTCGTCATAAAGCACTCGTCGTTGAAGATTCTAAAACCGTACGTACCCATCTGATTAATTTATTAGAACGACAAAACCTGCAAGTCATTGCTGCTGAAAATGGCACTCAGGCAATCGAGTTATTACAACAACACACAAATATCAGTTTGATCATCACAGATCATGATATGCCCGAAAAAGACGGCATTACCATGACCCGAGAGATCCGTCGTAACTTCGATCGGAATCAACTGGCTATTCTAGGCTTATCTGGCAGTAGCGATCGGTCGATGACAGCGCGTTTTCTAAAAGCCGGCGCGAATGATTTTCTCTATAAACCTTTTAATCAAGAAGAGTTTTACTGCCGTATCCACCATATTCTCAACATGAAAGACACTGCAGACAAGCTTTACAAAATGGCAAATCAGGATGCGTTAACCGGTTTATGGAACCGCCGCTATTTCTTTAATCAACATAGTCGCGGCACAACCGAAGAGCATAATAATATTGCTATGCTAGACATCGATTTTTTCAAAAAAGTGAATGACAATCACGGGCATGATGGTGGCGATGCTGTATTAGTGACGGTAGCGAAGCAATTGCAACATCACTTTTCAGATGCCACTGTGGCGCGTTTTGGAGGCGAAGAATTCTGCATTCAAAGCAATATAGACCGTACTATATTTGTGTCACAACTGGAGTTAGTACGCCTTAAAATAGAACAATTAATCATGTCTCATAATGGCACTGAAATCAACATTACGATCAGTATTGGTGCCAGTTTTGGTAACAAGTCGATTGATGAAATGCTCTCCGAATCTGATGCTCGTTTATATACAGCAAAAAAAAATGGCCGTAACCAAGTTGTCTGGCAATAACAAGATGCCTGTTGCTATGCATATAACAGCATGCATCTAATAATTATAGACAATATTTACTTACCGATTGGATAACTCTTCATTTTCCATTCACGAATACCGCCATCCATAGAAATAACGTCTGTATAACCCATGCGCTGAATGAACTCTGCTGATAATGCAGAGCGATAACCGCCACCGCAATATAATACGATACACGTATCTAACTCAGGATATTTCGCTTCTAAGTCACGTTCAATGATACCGCGCCCCATGTACTCAGCACCGCTAATACGGCTCGCAGCCCACTCGCTTTCTTCACGTACATCGACAAGCACAAATTGCTTATCTTCATCCTGCCACTGCTTCACATCATCACAGCTGCACTCTTTGACTACTTTACGGGCTTCGTTACATAAATCTAGAAATCGTTGACTATGAGCCATATTGTTATCCTTTTCAATTAAATACCGAGTGTTTACTAAGCGATTATTTAGCTTAACCAGAATTTCACTTTATATCTTATAATTCAATCACACAACGTATAAAATCGGTAATGACGAACAAAGTTTTAGAAAACGTTTTGGACAACGCTTGCTCGTGTGTAACAGCAAAGAACGCGGTTCACATGACAGCCAAACTACCTACAATATATCGACAATTAGATGAGCACCACCATGCCATAATAAATACATGGTGGAGTGCATTTTAAGTTATCGAAGCAGAGCAAGAAAATCAACCGGTGCAGGCGTCTCGAAAGTGAGTCGCTTACCAGTATTTGGACGCGTAATACTAAGGCGCAGTGCATGCAGTCCCATACGCGGACCATCAGTACCATAACGAGGATCGCCAATCAGAGGGTGTCCTAACCAGGCCATATGGGCACGGATTTGATGTTGTCGACCCGTCTCGAGCTGCACTTCAAGCAGACTACGTTCCTTGCCTGTACGCTGGGTATTAAAATGCGTAACGGCTTTTTTTGCATCCGGGTGTTGTCCGACAATCATCTGATACTTTTCTGATTCCATTCTCAAAGGCTGGTCAATAGTCCCCTGACTTGGATTGGGCTGACCTTCAACTACCGCAAGATAGGTTTTCTCAGCATTAGACCATCCCTCATTAACAGCTTCACGCATCTCGCGAGAAGTGGCAAACATCAATACACCTGATGTATCGCGATCGAGTCGATGCACTGGCCATAGATTAACAGCACGCTTAGGCGTTGAAAGTTGCTTGCGAAGAATGGCTAGCGCATGCTGTTTGTTTTCACCCGCTGCAGCCACAGACAACAGGCCTGCGGGTTTGTTGATAACGATAAGATCATTATCCGAATACAAGATCTCTAATCGGGCAACGCCATGTTGCATGCTCTTTCCTGATGCCCTCACTTCCACATCGTCGCCGACGTTGAGCGCATGATCATGCACCATAACAGGCAGACCGTTAACAACAACACACCCGGTTGTCAGTCTTTGTTTTATGTTTTTTCTACTCCAGCCTTTAAGCTGAGTATTAAGGAAAATGAGTAGACCTGAAGTCTCTTTTACTCTAAATCGGTCAGACATAGTAAGTTACTCTCCAACTTGGTTTTGTCAGTAACACGTTAACACAATGAGCATTGCTTAACATTTGTATATGTGGGCTGATACGTGATCTACGATACCAGTATGAGCGGGAGTATATTGATATTAATTTTCAGCACAAGATAAACCTGACACTTTAACCAAAATACCAATAACATTGTATATAAGCATTGCATTGTACCGCAGCATTAAGCATCGGTATGGCCAAGCAGTTAAAGTACTCATTCGAAAACATAAAAAACCCGCACTAGGCGGGTTTTGTGGCAGTCAAAAGACTAATCAGTTTACTAGGAAACCTAGAATTACATCATAGGGTCTTGGTCTGCGCCTTCTTTTTCAATCACTGGTGGTAACATAGTTTCACGCGTTACGCCAAGCTTCAGTGCTAATGCACTTGCTACGTAAATCGATGAATATGTACCAACCACGATACCGATTAGCAATGCTAACGCGAAACCGTGAATCAGTGCGCCACCTTTCAGGAACAATGATACTAATACCATTAATGTTGTACCAGAGGTGATTAACGTACGTGATAATGTCTGCGTTAATGATACATCCATAATTTCTACAGAGTCATCAATTCGCATGCGACGGAAGTTTTCACGAATACGGTCAAATACCACGATAGTATCATTCAATGAATAACCAATAACGGTCAATAGCGCCGCTAAAATAGTTAAATCGAATTCAATCTCTAATGCCGAGAAGATACCCAGTGTGATGATAACGTCATGCGCAAGGGCTAATACTGCACCCGATGCTAAACGCCATTCAAAACGTACACCAACATATAACAGGATACATATTAACGCAGTAATCAGCGCTAGGCCACCTTGCTCAGTTAATTCATCACCCACGTTTGGACCAACAAATTCGATACGACGCATTTCTACGTTTTTATCGTACCCTTGTAATGCAGCCAGCATTTGACTACCAAGGTGCTCACTATCCAGACCTTCACGCGGTGCAATACGGATCAATACATCACGGCTTGAACCGAAATGTTGAATAACCGCATCACTAAAGCCTTCAGCTGCTAACAACGGACGAATTACTTCAAGATCTGCTGGTTTGTCATAACCCACTTCGATTACCGTACCACCGGTGAAATCAAGACCCCAATTAATGCCTTTAATAGCAATTGAAGATATCGATAAAAGCACCAACAGTATTGATAAGATAAACGCCGGCTTAGCCATTTTCATAAAGTGGATCGTGCGTTCTGTTTTAATAATTTCAAACATAATTAATCCCCTTAGATTGAAAGTTTATCGATCTTTTTATTACCCCAAAGGAAGTTCACGATTGCACGTGTACCAATGATTGAAGTAAACATAGAAGCGGCAATACCAATTGCAAGCGTAATAGCGAAACCCTTAATCGCACCAGTACCAATTGCAAACAAGATAATCGCAGTTAATAGGGTTGTAATATTCGCATCCGCAATGGTTGATAATGCATTATCATAACCACTGTGAATCGCTTGTTGAACACTACGACCTTCTTTTAGCTCTTCTCGAATACGTTCGAATACCAATACATTGGCATCAACAGCCATACCTATCGTTAATACGATACCAGCGATACCCGGTAGCGTCATTGTCGCCCCTGGGATCATAGACATAATACCAATGATCATGATGATGTTTGCAGATAGCGCGATGTTGGCAACAAGTCCAAATTTACGGTAGTAGATAGCCATGAAGATAACGATAGCAATCATGCCATAAATCATTGCAGATAAGCCGTTTTCGATATTTTGTTTACCTAAGCTAGGACCAATAGTACGTTCTTCTACGATTTGTACTGGCGCAACTAACGCACCTGCACGTAGAAGTAGCGCTAAGTTTTTAGCTTCATTGCCACTGTCTAAACCAGTAATACGGAAACTACGACCTAACTGCGCTTGAATAGTAGCGACGTTAATTACTTCTTCATTTTTTTGCAGCTTAGATTTACCATCTGCGGTTTTCTCACCCGTTGGCTTGTATTCAATGAATACTGTTGCCATTGATGTACCGATTGCTTTCTTCGTCGCACGAGACATTTTACTGCCGCCTTGCGAGTCAAGATCGATATTCACTTGTGAACGACTAAACTCATCTAAGCTCGATGTTGCACCTGTAATGTGATTACCCGTTAAGATAACTTGTTTCTTTAGTACAACAGGACGACCATCACGAGTAGTATATTTTTGACTACCAGCAGGTACGCGAGAGCTGTAAGGGTCTGCTTTGTTATCCACTAAACGGAATTCTAGTGTTGCAGTCGCACCTAAAATTTCTTTCGCACCAGCAGTATCCTGAACACCTGGTAATTCAACCACAATGCGGTCTGTACCTTGACGCTGTACTAGCGGTTCAGCAACACCTAATTGGTTTACACGGTTACGGATAATGGTGATGTTTTGTTGTAGGGCATATTCTTTGATTTCAGCAAGTTTTGCTTCAGTCATTTTTGCCGACACGCTAAATTGACCATTATTTTCACTGTCATTTAACAGTAGGTCAGGATATTTAGTTTTGAGAAATTCTTCAGCTTTATCACGGGTTTCAGCATCACGAAAACGTACAGTTACACCGTTATTGTCTTTACGCACTGCTGTATAACGCAGTTTTTCTTCACGTAAATCAGTACGGAAATCTTGTAACATTTGCTCTTCAGCTTTCACTAACGCTTCTTGCATATCAACTTCTAATAAGAAGTGAACACCACCACGTAGATCCAGACCCAGTTTTAGTGGTCCAGCGCCAACAGCTTGTAGCCATTCCGGTGTAGCAGGGGCAAGATTTAAAGCAACAATGAAGGTTTGACCTAATTGTTCTTTTAAGATTTCACTAGCAAGTAACTGTTGCTCGCTATCAGTTAAGCGAATTAATACTTGGTTTTGTTCTAATGAAACGCTTTTATAAGAGATGTCTTGTTTATCGAGTTCTGCTTTAACTTTATCGAGTGTTGATACTTCAATAGCAGCACCACGTGCAGCAGAAACTTGGACGGCGGGGTCTTCCCCGTATAGATTTGGTGTGGCATACAGTAAACAAATGGCGATCGTAGCGATCACCATTAGATACTTCCACAGAGGATATTTGTTTAACACAATATTACCTTACTGGGATACGGAAAAGATTAAAGCGACTGCATGCTACCTTTTGGTAATACAGCTGCAATGTAATCACGTTTAATTGTGATGTTTGTTGCATCAGCAATTGTGATCACGATGTAATCGTTACCTTCAGAAATCTTCGCAATTTTACCGACGATGCCACCAACAGTAAGTACTTCTTCACCCTTTGACAATGATGCCATTAGGTTCTTCTGTTCTTTTTGACGTTTCGCTTGTGGGCGATAGATCATGAAGTAGAAGATCACACCAAAAATACCTAACATGATCAACATTTCGTAACCACCACCAGCTGGTGCAGCAGCACCTTCAGCAGCAACTGCATTTGCAATGAAAAAACTCATTTTTATTTCCCTTTATAAATTTTAATATTGATATGATAAACCAATCACATTACCTTACTACTAATGAGAAAGGTTTACCAAACTTAGATCGACAATCAGGTCAGTGTTTGCTTAATAATTAAGCGTCTGCCTTTGCTAAAGGCGGTACTTCACGGCCTTGCTTAGCATAGAAATCGGTAACAAATTCTTCAAACGTATCTGAATCAATTGCATCACGGATACCTTGCATTAGGTTTTGATAGTAACGTAGGTTATGCATGGTATTTAAACGTGCGCCTAAGATCTCGTTACATTTGTCCAAATGGTTCAGGTAAGAACGCGTGTAGTTCTTACATGTGTAGCAATCACACTCAGGGTCAAGCGTGCTCGTATCTGTTTTATGCTTGGCATTACGGATCTTGATAACACCTTCACTTGTGAATAAGTGACCATTACGTGCGTTACGTGTTGGCATTACACAGTCAAACATATCAACACCGCGGCGAACACCTTCAACTAAATCTTCAGGTTTACCAACGCCCATTAGGTAACGTGGTTTGTCTTCTGGGATTTGCGGGCAAGTGTGCTCAAGAATACGGTGCATGTCTTCTTTTGGTTCACCTACAGCTAGGCCACCAACTGCATAACCGTCAAAGCCAATATCTAATAGACCTTTAACTGAAATGTCACGTAGGTGTTCATAAACGCCACCTTGAATGATACCGAATAAGTTATTTTTGTTGTCTAACTTATCAAAGTGATCACGTGAACGCTGTGCCCAACGTAAAGACATACGCATTGATTTTTCAGCTTCTGACTCAGTCGCTGGGTACGGTGTACATTCATCAAAAATCATTACCACGTCAGAACCCAAATCATCTTGGATTTCCATCGATGTTTCAGGATCTAAGAAGATCTTGCTGCCGTTAACTGGATGACGGAAATGTACACCCGCTTCGGTAATTTTACGCATTTTACCTAGGCTAAAAACTTGGAAACCACCTGAATCAGTCAGGATAGGCCCCTGCCAGTTCATGAAGTTATGTAAACCACCGTGCTGCTTCATGACTTCCTGACCAGGACGTAACCACAAGTGGAAAGTATTACCTAACAGAATGTCAGCGCCTGTTGCATCAACTTCTTCAGGTGTCATGCCTTTAACTGTACCGTAAGTACCTACTGGCATGAATGCTGGCGTTTCAACAACACCACGTTCAAAGATCAAGCGGCCGCGACGTGCATTACCAGTCGTTTTATCTAATTCGTATTTTAACTTCATATAAACCTCAAGTCAGAGAAACAGTCTGACATTACTTCTCTCAAAAAATTCAAATAACGTACCAATTGGTAGTCATTTATCGTTAACAAATTAGCAGTGAGCAGATAAGCACCCACTACTAATTAAATTTAATCTGCGGTCTGTTTCGTCACAAACATCGCATCGCCATAACTAAAGAAACGGTATTTCTCAGCTATCGCATGTTGATAAGCAGGCATCACATGGTCATAACCAGCGAATGCAGATAGCAACATGATCAAGGTTGATTCTGGTAAATGGAAATTCGTTACCATGGCATCAACCAGTTGGAATTCGTAACCAGGATAAATAAAGATCTCGGTATCATCAAAGAATGGTGCCAGCGGTAAGCCTTTCGCCATCGTTACTTGTGCTGCACTTTCTAATGAACGTACTGACGTCGTACCCACTGCAATAACACGGCCGCCATTGGCTTTCGTCTCTGCAATTTTAGCCACCACTTCTTCAGATACTTCAGCGTATTCAGAATGCATGTGGTGATCGAGAATATTATCAACACGTACCGGCTGGAATGTGCCGGCACCAACGTGTAGTGTAACAAATGCAGTATTCACGCCTTTTTCTGCTAATTGCGCTAACAAGGCTTCATCAAAGTGTAAACCAGCAGTCGGCGCGGCTACGGCACCGGGCTTTTCGTTGTAAACCGTTTGGTAGCGTTCTTTATCTGAATCTTCATCTGGGCGATCGATATAAGGTGGCAAAGGCATGTGGCCAATGTCTTCTAATACTTCCAGTACATGACGTTCGTCTAAGAACTTAAGTTCAAATAACGCATCATGACGCGCAACCATTTCAGCATTTACCGTGCCTTCTAGGATTAATCGCGCACCGACTTTTGGTGATTTTGATGAACGTACGTGTGCAAGTACAGAGTGCTCGCTAATAACACGTTCAACCAGTACTTCGATTTTACCGCCAGAGGCTTTTTGCCCGTACATACGCGCAGGGATCACACGGGTATTGTTAAATACCATCAGATCACCCGCTTCAACTAAATCGAGGATGTCTGCAAACTGTTTATCTGCAAGCTCACCGCTGTTACCGTTTAGTTGTAATAGACGGCTTGAACGACGATCCGCTTTCGGATAACGTGCGATTAACTCGTCAGGAAGGGTAAAATTGAAATCTGAAACCTGCATGAAGGCACCTTAAAATCGAACTTAAAATTGAAATAGTCCGCTAGTCTAGTTATCAACAGAGAGAATATCAAGGGGAGAAGAGATTTGTGCCGATTATGACGGTTTAAATAACCACTTAATAACCTTCCCCGAGATAGACGCTAAAGTTATTAGCGAAAATCGGGGCAAACATAAGATCTCTGCCCTTCTGATTATCAGCTTAGCGGTTTGCAGGAGTAATATCATTTTGATCACTTAGTTTTCGGAATTGGTATTAGTTATCCGAATAATAAATTTTATTGTTCATCAAGCGAATATCAAACTCAGTGTCAAACGACACAAGCCCACCATCCAATTTATGTAACCAACGCCAACGATCTTGTTCTGCGTTTCTGAACATCACAAACAAGGCAATGTACTCTGCATCATCGGCTTGTACGAACTCATAATTTACTCTGGCATTGGGCTGTACACTGAATACTTGTTTATCAACTAGGTCTGTACCAAGTATTAATTCATCCGCTTGCCATAATTGATCAAAACTCGCGCTGCGAAACCCACCAACTGCCGATAATTGATAAACCCGCACCATCACAGGTAAGGATTCGCTATGTTTATTACTATTGAGATCTGCCGAAGCGGCTAAATTTAATCGAATATCAGTACTGCTACAGGCTGTAAGTAATAACAGCATGAGGGGAGTCATGAGCAGTTTTACACGTTTTAATTGTATACAAAGAAAGGCTGTAAATAATTTCATCGGCTTAACATCCATTGTTATGAGCTAATATTTGAGTGTTCAATAGGTATCCATACCTTCCCCGTTATAACAAAATAGCGGGCAATATAAAACTGTAAGCAATAAAAAAGCAGCTCGAGAGCTGCTTTCATATTCATATCAGTATTACTGCTTAACGATTTACGTCGCTACTTAAACAACTAGATGAGGGTTATTCCCACTCAATTGTTGCAGGTGGCTTACCAGATACATCGTAAACTACACGAGAAATACCATCAATTTCGTTGATAATACGGTTTGATACATGACCGATTAAATCATACGGCAGATGTGACCAACGCGCCGTCATAAAGTCGATAGTTTCTACACAACGTAGTGATACAACCCAATCATACTTACGGCAATCACCCATTACGCCAACAGAGCGTACTGGTAAGAATACCACAAATGCTTGGCTTACTTTATGGTAAAGTTCTGCTTTGTGTAATTCTTCGATGAAGATAGCGTCAGCACGACGTAATAGGTCGCAATATTCTTTTTTCACTTCGCCAAGTACACGCACACCTAGACCCGGTCCAGGGAATGGGTGACGGTAAAGCATGTCGTATGGAAGACCTAATTCAAGACCAATCTTACGTACTTCATCTTTAAATAATTCACGTAATGGTTCAACTAGACCCATTGCCATATCGTCAGGTAAACCACCTACGTTATGGTGTGATTTAATCACATGCGCTTTACCATTTTTAGTCGCAGCAGATTCGATAACGTCAGGGTAGATAGTACCTTGCGCTAACCATTTAGCATTGCTTAATTTCTTCGATTCTTCATCAAAAATTTCAACAAATACACGGCCGATAATTTTACGTTTCGTTTCTGGATCGTTCTCGCCAGCCATTTGCTCAAGAAAACGGTCTTCCGCTTTAACATGTACAATGTTTAGACCAAAACGATCACCAAACATATCCATTACTTGCTGACCTTCGTTTAAACGAAGTAAACCGTTATCAACGAATACACATGTTAGCTTATCGCCAATTGCACGTTGTAATAACATAGCAACAACAGATGAATCAACACCGCCAGATAAACCTAAGATAACTTCATCATCACCGATTTGCTCTTTCATACGTGCAACAGCATCATCAATGATTGAGCTTGAAGTCCAAAGTCCGTCACAGCCACAAATATCTTTAGCAAAGTGAGCAAGCATACGTTCGCCTTGGCGAGTATGTGTTACTTCAGGGTGGAATTGCACACCGTAAAAGCGTTTCTCTTCATTTGCCATCGCAGCAAACTGACAAGTCGCTGTGTTAGCAACTGTTACAAAACCTTCAGGGATAGCAGACACTTTATCACCGTGGCTCATCCATACGTCTAATAGTGCTTTACCAGAATCTGATACTGCATCTTCGATAGACTTGAATAGTTCAGAAGGGTTTTGCATCTCAATTTGTGCATAACCAAACTCGCCTTCGCCAGTGCCTTTAATAACTTCGCCACCAAGTTGCTTAGACATAGTTTGCATGCCATAGCAGATACCCAATACAGGTACGCCAGCATTGAATACATATTCAGGTGCACGTGGAGAACCTTCAGCGGTTACGCTTTCTGGGCCACCCGCAAGAATAATACCGTTTGGATTGAATTCACGGATATCCGCTTCACTCACATCCCATGTCCATAACTCACAGTAAACACCGATTTCACGGATA
This sequence comes from Moritella marina ATCC 15381, assembly GCF_008931805.1. Taxonomy (GTDB): domain Bacteria; phylum Pseudomonadota; class Gammaproteobacteria; order Enterobacterales; family Moritellaceae; genus Moritella; species Moritella marina. The sequence goes on from NZ_CP044399.1 coordinate 3,124,133, forward strand.
CGACGGGCGATTAACTGCGTATATTGAGAACCAAAGTCCAAGATAAGGATTTTTTGTTCATGAATATTTGTGGTCATTAAAGATATTCCTGTAAATATATTTAGTTGTTATGTTTATAATAATAGTAAGAGGAGACGTTTGTCTCCCCTTGAATTATCAGTTTCGAACTATCTATTTTGCTAAAACTAACTTAGTTTGAACGGTAGTTAGGCGCTTCTTTTGTCATCGTTACATCGTGTACATGGCTTTCTGTGATACCAGAACCTGTGATACGAACAAATTCAGCTTTGGTGTTCATATCATGGATAGTTGCACAACCAGTTAGACCCATTGAAGAACGGATACCACCCATTTGTTGATGGATGATTTCTTTCAATTTGCCTTTATAAGGAACACGGCCTTCAATACCTTCTGGTACTAATTTGTCAGCTGCATTTTCAGATTGGAAGTAACGGTCAGATGAACCCTTAGACATAGCGCCTAATGAACCCATACCACGGTATGACTTGTATGCTCGACCTTGGTAAAGTTCAACTTCACCAGGTGCTTCTTCAGTACCAGCAAACATAGAACCAACCATGACACATGATGCACCAGCAACAAGCGCTTTAGCGATGTCACCAGAGAAACGGATACCACCATCAGCGATAACTGGTACACCAGTACCTTCTAATGCAGTTACAGCATCATTGATTGCTGTAATTTGTGGTACACCAACACCTGTAACGATACGTGTAGTACAGATTGAACCAGGGCCGATACCCACTTTAACACAGCTAACACCAGCATCTACTAATGCAAGTGCACCAGCGCCAGTTGCTACGTTACCACCAATGATTTCTAAATCAGGGTATGCAGCGCGTGTTTCTTTAATACGGTTAAGAACACCTTGAGAGTGGCCGTGAGATGAATCAATTAATAATACATCCACACCCGCTTCTACTAATGCGTCGATACGTTCAGCAGTAGAACCACCAGCACCAACAGCAGCACCTACACGTAAACGACCTAATTCGTCTTTACATGCATTTGGTTTTTTCTCTGCTTGTTTAAAATCTTTAACCGTGATCATACCCGTTAGTTTAAAGTCTTCGCTTACAGCAAGTACTTTCTCAATACGGTGTTTGTGCATTAGGCCAAGCACTTCTTCACGAGAAGATTTTTGTCCAACAGTCACTAAACGATCTTTCGGTGTCATTACTGATGAAACTAGGGCTGTTAAATCATCAACAAAACGTACATCACGACCAGTAATGATACCCACTAGGTCATTGGCTTCGGTTACTACAGGAAAGCCAGCAAAACCGTATTGCTTAGCTAGTTCAGCTACATCAGCAATAGTCATATCAGGTTTTACAGTAACGGGCTCAGCAACAATACCACTTACATATTTTTTAACTAAACGTACTTCAGCGGCTTGACGCTCAATTGACATGTTCTTGTGAACGAAACCAATACCACCTTCTTCAGCTAGCGCAATCGCTAAACGACCTTCGGTTACTGTGTCCATCGCAGCAGCAAGCATAGGGATGTTTAACGAGATATTTTTCGTTAGTTGAGTTTTTAGGTTCGCATCGTTCGGTAGAACAGTTGAATGAGCAGGTACAAGCAGTACGTCATCAAAGGTAAGGGCTTCTTTGGCAATTCTTAGCATGGGCAATATCTCACCTTGTAAAAGGTATAAAATGGATGACATAATCGGTATAAATATTGCGGACGAAGTATATTGATGGTTTAGGGTAAAAGCAAACTATATTTCATTTTTTTTAGTTATGGTTGATCTTAATGCCTATTAAAAAGCAAATCTGCTACAATATGCCGATACGATTTTATACTGATTACTGATATTTATATCTCATTTACTGATGAAAAATGCATCAGATTTTAACTGCTTAACGCGAGAGAGCCTTATTTTGAACAATCCAAATATTTATACAGTGACTCACTTGAATGCCAGCGTTAGACAATTAATCGAATCAGAAATGGGCACCCTCTGGTTAACCGGTGAAATATCCAACTTCGTTGCGCCCGCATCGGGGCATTGGTATTTATCGCTTAAAGACAGTCGTTCGCAAGTACGCTGCGCCATGTTTAAAGGTAACAACCGCCGCGTCTCATTTCGCCCAGCTAACGGTCAACAAGTATTAGCCAAAGTACGTGTCACTATGTACGAACCTCGCGGTGAATATCAATTAGTGATTGAATCATTAAGCCCTGCTGGGGATGGTATATTACAGCAGCAATACGAGCAGTTAAAAGCCTCGCTAGATGCACAAGGCTATTTTGCCCAAGCGCATAAAAAAGCCCTCCCGTTACATGCGAAAAAAATTGGTATTGTCACTTCATCAACAGGTGCTGCCGTACACGATATTCTCACCGTGCTAGCGCGTCGTAGCCCTAACCTCCCGGTCATTATCTATCCGACGCTGGTGCAAGGTGCACAAGCAGCTTCTGCGATTGTCAACGCGATTAATATGGCCAATCAACGTAACGAGGTTGACCTGCTAATTGTCGGTCGTGGTGGTGGTTCATTAGAAGATTTATGGTGTTTTAATGAAGCAAGTGTTGCACAGGCTATTTTTAACAGCCAATTGCCGATTATCAGCGCTGTTGGCCACGAAATCGACGTCACTATCGCCGATTTCGTGGCAGATATGCGCGCCCCAACACCTTCTGCAGCAGCTGAATTGGTCAGCCAAGATCAAGCGCACTTACAACAACAAGTAACGAACCTGAGCAAGCGTTTAAACAAGGCAATGCAAAACCAACTGGCAAGAAAGCAACATCAACAGCGCTACTTACAGCAGTCTTTGATGAGCCAGCACCCCCAGCATAAACTGCAACAGCAAAGCCAAAAACTTGATGAGCTTAACTTACGCTTGAACCAAGCGGTAAATCGCCATATCGCTAAGCAGAAGTTAAATTTAACCCAGCTTACAGGACGTTTACAATCTCGTTCTCCAGTACATAAATTGACTGCGATGCAGCAACAACAGGCCAATTTGCAGGCGCGCTTGCACAATGCCATGCAACGCCGTTTGCAACAAGAACAAAACCAACTACAAAACTTGGTGCAACAGCTGCAAACAGTTAGTCCATTGGCAACCCTAACTCGCGGTTATTCAATTACTCAAAATGACCAACACCAAGTCATCACCTCGGTGAGTAAACTAAAAGCAGGCGATAAGTTAATTACCCGTTTTACCGATGGCGAAATACGCTCGACTATCGATTGATATTGATAGCAGCCATTTAATCAAATGTAAAATGCTTAAAATGTGGGTTATCGACCTGCACTTTAAGCGTTGAAATACTATCTAGTACGATCAATTCAACCTCACCATCAATATGCATTTCTATACACTCATCTCGCGCGTCATTACGCTTGGTATCGACACCTACACCTTCAATTTCAATACCTGATTTAAGGATTAATTTAATTGGGTATCGATGCATACATACTATTTCAATGTAGTCATATTGCTCACATTTAATCATCACTATTCCTTGTTCATTATTACTTTGTATTAGCTAGATATTTCGCTGGTGTTGAACTTGTATGCTGACGAAAAAAACTAATAAACGCACTGTCACTGGTAAAATCTAAATCGAATGCTACCGTCGAAATACGCTGACCTTCAGCTAAACGTTCGATGGCATTGAGCAACCGCCATTGCTGTCGCCACGCTTGATAAGGCATGCCAGTTTCCCGCGAAAATATGCGACTGATGGTTTTACCACTCGCACCAATCTCCGTTTGTAATTGGTTTAATGGTTGCGGAGGCAAGTCATTTGCCATTAGCGCCGTTAACCATATTTGTAATCGTGGGTCTTGTGGTAACGGTAGGTGTAACTGCTGCACCGGCGCAACTGCCAGCTCGTCACAAAATAACGCCAGGGTATTGGCTTGTTCTAGTTGCGGTTTATCCCAATCCCAAAATGCCATACGTTCAATTAGTGCTTGTAATAAGACATTCACTTCGACAATGCACATAGTCGTCGGTAATAACGCAGCCAGATCTGCACTGAAATATAACGAACGATACGACACCACATTACGCATACGTGCGCAGTGCATCATCCCCGCCGGGATCCAAGCTGCACGTGTTGGTGGTAATACCGATTGCATGCCATCGAGGGTAATACTAATACAACCTGCGGGTGCATATAATAACTGACCTTTATTATGCTTGTGCATACCCGAGTCATGCTGGCCAACTTCGGTCGCGATACCTATCACTTGGTTGGATAAGCTATCGACATTAAATTGCTGCCCTTCTGCAATAGCCGCCATTTGTCCTCTTTTTGATATTAACTGTTCTAATGTTTGTAATACGAATACCCCATCATAACTATAATGCTGGCATATTAATAATACAGAGCGAACTTGGCATGAACAGAAAACCACACATCAGCCTTATATTGGCTTTAATGATGTTTCCACAAATTGTCGAAACCATCTACAGTCCGGTATTGCCACACCTTGCAAACAGTTTCGATGTCAGCATTCACACCGCTACGCAAACCTTATCTATTTACTTTAGCGCATTTGCGTTGGGTGTCATCTTTTGGGGGCGTATCGCCGATCTGATTGGCCGTCGACCTGCGATGCTAATTGGTTTATGCACGTACGGCTTAGGGTCTATATTGGCGCTAATGGCTACGGATTTCAATATGCTGATGATGGCTAGATTTACGTCAGCATTTGGCGCTGCAGTGGGTTCTGTCGTAACTCAAACCATGCTACGAGATAGCTATAACGGTGATGATTTAGTTAAAGTATTCACGCTAATGGGCATGGGGATCTCGTTGAGTCCGGTCATAGGTTTAATATCAGGCGGCTTTATCGCAGAGTACGCGGGTCATTTAGGCGTGTTTTCAGTGTTACTTATACTGGCGATATTATTACTTTTTGTGGCGCTTAAAGCGTTGCCCGAAACGCGCCCTGACAAGATAGCCAAAGTTAACCTCATAACTTTACTCATGCGCATGCTCAAAGACCGTGACATTCGTTACCACGCTATTTTGGTCGCCCTGTTTAATTTGGTGTTATTTAGCTATTACTCACTGGCGCCGTTTATCTTTAGTAAACTCGATTTTATCTCGATTGAATTTGGTTACACCGGTATCGCATTAGCCTGCGGCAGTTTACTCGGTAGCATGCTTAACAAACGTTTACTGCAAGCGAAATATACATCACAGTCATTACTGCGTTTAGCCTGTGCTTTAGTGTTGTGTGGCAGTGTCGGAGTTTATGCGTTGCAAGACAGTGTTTGGTTGTTAGCACCGATGCTGATTGTTGTAATGAGTTATGGTATTGCCATTCCGAACATTCTCGCGCATGCCTTAGCCAAGTATAAAGATGTCGCTGGATCTGCAGGTGCAGTATTTGGCTTATTCTATTATTTACTCTTAGGGGCGGGATTGGCGCTCACCGGGATCTTGAACAACCTAGGCTTGGTACTGATGCTAGCAGCTAGCATCATCTTAGTCTGCACTGTTCAGCTTAACCGAGCAGTGCAGAAAAAAAACCACTAAGCTAAACGTTTAGTCCAGTTGCCGCCATTATCACGGGCACAGTTTTCTTCACTGTCAAACTTGATCTGTTTATTGGGATTTTTGAGTTTCACGTCCATCGACATAAGTGCCTGTGTTAATAACGCATACAAACGCAGGTCTTGCTTCGATGTCGTCAACTGGGCAATATCTGCATTGCTTTCAAACACACAAGTCAGCTTTAACGAGGTTGGAAAATTAGCGTAGTTCACCTGATGTGTTAACCACTGAAACCCCTGGATTTCATCCTTTGCCGTTTCACAAACATCGGTAAGTACTTTACATAAATTATTATCAATCTTCTTTTCTGTTTTAGTCATGTTCTGCCCGTGGTTAGACTGCCAATTTTTATAACGCTATCCTACCGTAAATTAAGCGCTATAAACAATAAAACCAGCCCGAAGGCTGGTTATACAAAGTGGGCTTTGCAGTAGCTCGTTAATTAAACCCCAACTTCCCCACCATCATTTTTACGAATAATCACAGTTGCTGCACGCGGTCGAACGGTTTTATTACTCGGTGTGTCCATCGTCGCATCACTGCTATACGGCCAGTTAGCTGGATGCTGAACATTCAAGAACAGATCCGTTTGTGCAGGACTAAAAGCCAAACCCGTTACTTCAGCGCCATTCGGGCCAACAAAGAAACGTTTTAATTCTGTTTGATTGCCACTGTTAATGGTATCTAACTCACCATTATCTGTAGTTAACTGACTCGGTACCACAGCGAGCATCTGATCATTAGTGTACTCGGTCAACTCAGGCGCGCCATTATCGGTTTGCATCCACATAATGCCACGCGCATCAAAGGCTAAGCCATCTGGGCTAGCGAATTGGTTTAGCTCTGCTAACCCTGAAATATTCACGTCTGGAGCTGCATCTTCTGCGGCACCAAACACAAAGATATCCCAGCTAAATAATTCAGCATTATCGCCTTCTTGCCAACGGATAATATGACCCGTACTGTTATTTAATCTTGGGTTAGCAGGATTCGTTTCTGTCGTTCGTTTGGTATTATTGGTTAACGTCATGTAAACCGCACCATTCACAGGATCTACAGCCGCCCACTCAGGGCGATCCATTGGTGTCGCGCCGACTAAATCCGCTGCGCCAGCTGTATTCAAAATAATGCTAGCCTGATTGGTAAAGTGGTCCGCCAATACCCCCTGATCTTTTGTTACAGCAGTCATGGTTAATGGTAACCATACACCGACGCCATTATCATCGAATCGAGCGACGTATAACGTACCTTGATCCATATATTTAGCCCCGACAGCTAAACGGTCATCACGCGAGGCATCGCCAGCATGCCAATTAACATCAGATACAAATTTATAAATATATTCAAAGCGAGAATCGTGACCTGAATAGAACACGATAGGTTTGCCTTCAACAACTTGTCCGAACACGCAACCTTCATGGCGAAAACGACCCAAAGCGGTACGTTTGATTGCACTCGATTGATTATCATAAGGGTCTATTTCAACAATATAACCGTGACCATTGGCTTCATTACGGTAATCATCTGCAGCGCTAGAGCCTTTTACTGTAATATCAAAACGCTTAAATTCATCATTAATCTCAGCGGCGTTACCAGCTAAATCATCCCAACCATAACGCGTGTTCTTATCATCAATACCGATACGTGATTGATCTGCGGTTTGAGTGCCGGTATTAACAAAATATCCAGGCCAGTTTTCTTCGCAGGTCAAGTAAGTGCCCCATGGCGTATAACCATTACCACAGTTATTTAGTGTGCCACGCACTTTATCGCCGTTTGGAGAGAAAGGCGTTTCAAGTAGCGTTTGATCAGCAACAGGGCCACTAATATCCATAGTAGTAGCACCAGTAAAGCGACGATTATGACTATCATTTTTAACCACATCCCAAATGCCATTTGTTTGCTTAATACGCACAACAGTAACACCGTGTGCATTAATTTCTTTGCGTACTTCATCGAGAATTGTACGTAAGCTATTACCGTCTTTCGTTGGGCCTGCGGGGTGTAATGCACTCTGATCTATATATTCATGGTTAATACATAACAAGCCATCGGTAGAGCTACCGTTTAACGGAAAGTAGTGCATGCCATCGTGATGCATGCCGAGTGAATTAGCTTGGTCTAACGCGGTATTAGAACCATCAGCTTGCCATTCCCGAGCAAGATCATTAAGTGGCGTTCCCCAAGGAGCAAGTACTTGTGCACTATAACCTTTCGGCACAGCCACTGCATCTAACTTAGCACCAGCAATAGAATCAAAACCAAGTTTAGTTTTTGGTGTTTCAACGACCGAATCAGTGCTATTACAACCAGTTAAACCAACCGTACTCAGCATACCCACAGCAGCCATCCCCATGCCCGCTCTTAGCACACTGCGTCGAGATAGTTCTCTCTCCATCACTGCTGCAAATGGTTCATTATTACTATTATTATATTTAGTTGGGTCAAACGTATCTTTGCTCATGCTTTTATCTACTCAGGTTATAATTTAAGACCGATATAAATTAGCAAAGAACTGTGTACTTTATATTTCAATAACATGACATTTTTATAATATATTATTAATCAAACAGGTAATCATCACGACATTAGGCTTCAATCAATTAAGCATATCTGCTGCTATTATTAATAGTCTGTCATTTATTATGGTAACAATATGAAATATCATATTTTTATTATCCTCGTATTTTCATTAATAGCAGCCTTTTCCAGTGTTAAGGCATCCACACATCCGACGGTGGCATTCGCCATTGATAACGATGCGGTTTTAGGCGTTGATGAAGACTACAGTAATGGCATATTTAGCTCTTATACTTCAGGACAAATTGATACACCCAGCATACTCACGTTTTTAAGCCTATCCATGTGGGGTCACACTGCTTTAGATAAGATGGAGTTCATGCTGGGCCATAAAATATGGACACCTGCAGATATTGAAATAGCCACTCCAATCACCAACGACAGACCCTATGCAGGTTACCTTTATAGTGAATTTAATTTTATTAGTCTGCAGCAAGCGCAAGCGCAGCGGTTTAACCTCACCATAGGAACAACAGGTGAAAACTCATTTTCAGAACAAGCCCAAAAACTAGTGCATACAATAACAGGGTCTAGGGACCCCAATGGTTGGGAGTACCAAATAGAAGATAATGTGGTTGGTAGTATTGGTTACCTCACTCATTTTAACCTGAGCCGTAATGCGTTATCCGAACGCTACTTTGTTGATAACGCAGAGTTTGAAATATCGAATATTAGCGAAGTGAATATTGGCAACTTTAGAAGTGATATTGCCAGTGGGATAATGCTACGCTGGGGGCGCGAACATGGGCGCAGCCAATATCTCCACCGAACAGCCCTTTAGTCCAGGTATGATAGGTGCGTCCGATTCAGCTTGGTTGATATTTACTGGTATTGAGGCGCGATATCGATTTAACGACATGACGATTGAAGGGGAACGAGCTAATATCACCTCCCCTAACGATTACCAACTAACACTTGAACATTGGCAGTCGAGCGCTGTATTTGGCGCGGTTTGGTATAATAAACATGCCGGTCTGAGTATCACCTTAGCAGCTAAAACGCCAGATTATGAAGAAGCTCAGAGCACGCTATACGGTAACGTGGCACTTTCTCTCTTTGCTTTTTTATAACTCGGCTTTTATAAATCTACTTTTATAAATGCCTGGCCTGCTAGTAAACTTCGACAGGCAATAATAAGTCATTATGCACCACCGCTTTTTCCAATAAATAAATAGAGAATGTTGAACCGACCCCAACCTCAGATTGAACCGTGATCTTGCCGCCGACTTCACTAATAATACTCTGACTCACCGATAAACCTAAACCTGTACCGCTACGACGCGTAGTAAAGAATGGGTCGAAAATACGCGCTAAATTATCTGCGCTAATACCACAACCGTGATCGCTAATATGCACAGCAGCACCGATAGGATTACCCTGTTCATCAAGCCAATCTTCCGTTTTAATTTTCAGCAGGCCTTGATCATCCATGGCATGCACACCGTTCATTTGCAAATTAACCAACACTTGCAATAGTTGATGACGGTTTGCTTCCACACAGCATTTTGCATCTAATTGTGACTCGATTTGCACGTTGGCTGACTTCGTACCTGAACGCACTAATGTCAGGCTTTCTTTGACGATATGATTTAAATGCTGCCAAGTCACTTCATCTTGCACCCCACCTTGACGGCTATATTGCAATAAACTACGGGTAATATTACGGATACGATCAATCTGCTCATGTATCGCCTCAAGCTCTTCGGTTACACGCTGGCTGTCGTCACCCAACTCGAGTTGCAACAATTCGACATTCCCTAAAATGACCGCTGTCGGATTATTAATTTCGTGGGCAATACCCGCGGTGAGTTCACCCAGTGCCGCGAGTTTTTCACTCATAATGAGCTTACTGCGAGTTTGGTTTAACAGCTTAATGTATTCCTCTAACTCTTGCGTTTTATCATGCAGGCTTTGAGTACGCGTACGTACTTTATCTTCTAATTCCGCAGAGGCTTGTTTAATCAAATCATTACGTTGCTGCAACTGATCTAACATCGAATCAAATTGCTGACCAAACGCAGCTAATTCATGATCTTTACATAACCCCAAATCACCAATACGTCGGTTTAGCCCTAATGGGACCACTCGAACGACATTGTGGATCTTTTCTATCGGCCTAAATAAATCCCGCGCACCACGATATACCAGCCCACCAGAAAGTAATAGTACCGCAATAATACCAACACTAAATTCAGCAATATTCGTTAAGAATGTTTCAACTAATGGCCATTCTAAATATCCGGTATACAGCATACCAATGACATTGCCATCATGATCCCGCAACGGCTCATACGCCGATATGTACCAATTATCATAAACAAACGCACGGCCAGTCCAATCTAGCCCTTCGATAAGAACTTGCTGCTTTACCTCTTCAGAAACACGCGTACCAATAGCGCGACTATTCAGCTCGTTACTGTCTAATGGCACATTGGTACTAACACGAATATCATCCATAAATAACGTTACCGTACCAATACTACCAAGCGGTAATGAGCCATCGGTATAAACAAGCTCTCGGATACGGTCCACAAGCAAAGTACTGTTATTCAGTAATATACCGCCATCAATAATCCATTGGAGTTTATTGTCATGATCAAAGATAGGCAGTAAATTACGACTTACTAAGCCATTTGACTCTAGCTTATTTTCGCGTAACAAGGGGATTTGAGCATTAACCGGTAGTTTTTCATTTAACGCGAACAGCTGCTCATTATTTAATACTTGAAAAAACGTCTGTGATTTACCCGCTAACAGTAGCTTCTGGCTAACCAATGAAAAATGCGCTAATGCCGACGCCGGATGTAAGACAACAAAATCCAATTCATTATGTTCTGCTTGTTGTTTTACCCAGGCTGGTAACTGGTCTTTTTCAGTGCGTAATGCATGTTGAAAATCGTATGATGTAGTTAGCGATGTCAGCTGCATACGCTGCTCTTTCTGCAATAGTTCAATACTATTATGCGCCACCGAGAGATCGGCTTTGACATTCATTAATGCGTTTTTCCACGTATAAGTCACAGTCCAATACATAGTCAAAGCGAACAGTGCAAATAACGTCAGAATGATCGGGACGGAAGTCAGCACCAGTAAGCGATAACGCACCATAGTCCGAAAGCGTTTAATCCATAACAGTATCAATTGTTTCATTTTCATAAGGCAGCTTCATCCACCCATTCTTTATATTTACGCTCTAAGGTTTTACGTGCCACACCCAGCTTACGCGCCGCTGCTGATTTATTGCCTTCATGTGAATCAACAACCTGCATGATATGTGCTTTTTCGACTTGTTTTAATGTCCATGCAGTAGGATAACAATATTGTTCTTCATCACCATCAACGACAGATGAGCAGTGACAAGGGCTAGTCAAATTTGCTTCATCCATACGTGTTTGATCAAACGTGCTAATAGTCGACCTTGGTAATGGTTCAGTATCACCTTGTAGCTCTCGCCAATATTCCGCAGGCGGTTTACCCAGTAAAATACAGCGCTCCATTAAATTACGTAATTCACGAATATTACCAGGCCAGTCATAAGCTTGCATGGCAAGTATATCTTCATGTGTCCAACTTACGCCTTTCATCCCCAAGTCGTTAGACAATTTCAACGTAAAATGATGAGCTAATGCAGGAATATCTTCCACACGATCACGCAAAGGCGGTAGATCCACCGTTAATACATTTAAGCGGTAGTACAAATCTTGACGAAAACGACCAGCGTCAACTTCTTCTTTCAAATTACGGTTAGTCGCTGCAACAATACGAACATCAACGGGGATTTCACGCTCTCCACCAACTGGTCTTATGGCTTTTTGTTCTAGTACACGTAATAACGATGACTGCATGGCCAGTGGCATTTCCCCTATTTCATCAAGAAATAAAGTCCCACCATTGGCGACCCGAAATAGCCCTTCTCGGCTTTTCTTCGCCCCGGTAAATGCACCTTGAATATGACCAAACAATTCACTTTCTAATAAATCAGGGGCAATAGAACCGCAGTTTAACGGCACGAAAGGACCATTACGTAAGCTCAATTGATGTAACGCACGCGCTACTAGTTCCTTACCTGTACCTGATTCCCCTTCCACTAATACCGCTGCCATCGAAGGCGCAATTTGCGTGATCAGCTTTTTCATCGACAAGGTTTTCGCGGCATCACCGATAATATCAATCGGGAAAGTACGTTCAATATCGCGTTGCAAGGCAAAGTTCTGACGTTCAACTAAACGGCGTTCGATGCAACGACTCACCGATTGCATCATTTGCTCGAGGTTAAACGGTTTTAAAATAAAATCAGACGCCCCTGCACGTAAGGCTTTAATCGCGGTATCTAAATCAGCATAACCTGTCATGAAAATAACATCGCTGCGGCGCGTCTGTGGATCAAATGCTTCATGCCATTCAATACCCGAACGACCCGGTAAATTGATATCGACAATCAATAAATCGAAATGACAACGCTTACGCAATTCCTCACCTTCTTCAATGCTGCCAGCGGTATCAACTTGCGCAAATTTTTTGCTTAAGGCTTTCTTTAAGATAGCGCGCATACCCGGTTCATCATCGACAACAAGTACAGAGACAGCAGCCCAAGAGGGAGAAGACGTAAATTCAGACATAAATATAAATAACTACCGTAATTTTCAAGTTGCGACATTTTGTCTCATATCGACTAACAAAGTCAAAACTGTTTCAGGCCTTTATTTTCACTCAATTTATCAAATATATTATTTGCCTTGATAATCAACCACTTACATCCTAAATAAGTGTTTTGTATGGTTTACTTTTTAATTTGGCATCTAATTTGCTTTATAACGACAAATAGGGTTATTTATCAATCTCAAAACACGCTGTGTAGCATAACTATAATTCGTTACTAAAATTTTATGCAGTAGCCCTTTATTCATTCACTTATGACTTGCATCTAGCAATAACTTAACGTCAGGAAGACCTAATGACTGTAACACCGATGAAATGTATCCAAACATTACTTGCGCTACTAGCACTAACAACAGCTGGTGCTCATGCCGCTGACGATATGAAGATCCGTTTAGCGACGACCACCAGTACTTATCATTCAGGGCTACTTGACTTTTTATTACCAGAATTCAAAAAAGACAGTGGCTATACCGTTGATGTACTTGCCGCTGGCACCGGTAAATCATTACGTATGGGTCAAAATGGCGATGTTGATTTGGTGATGACCCACGCAGCAAAAGCGGAAGCTAAATTTGTAGAGGCCGGTTACGGCGTACTACCACGTAAACTCATGTATAACGATTTTGTCTTGGTTGGACCAAAAGCAGACCCGGCTAAAATTGATGCCGATAAAGATGTCGTGAAAGCACTCGCGGGCATCGCCTCTTACAACGCGACTTTCATCTCGCGTGGTGATGATTCTGGCACCAACAAGAAAGAATTAGGTCTGTGGGCACAAACTAAAATGGAACCGACTTTTACTGGCTACAAAGCCGTAGGCCAAGGCATGGGACCAACACTAAACATGGCGTCTGAACTGCAAGCCTATACATTAACAGACCGTGGGACTTGGTTAGCTTACCAAAACAAGCTCGATCTGAAGATTGTAGTACAAGGCGACAAACGTTTATTCAACCCATACCAAGTTATCTTAGTTAACCCAAGCCGTTACCCAAGCATCAACTATCAAGGCGCGAAGATCTTCAGTGATTGGTTAGTTAACCCGAAAGCACAAACAATGATCAACAGCTATAAACGTGGTGGCGAACAATTATTTGTTGCCAATGCCAAGTCTTAATCAACCTATTGGTCACTTAGATAGCTAATGAACATTTGGCAAACGACTCAAGACGCAGTACAACTTCTCTTCAGTGGCGATATGGCACTGTGGGGGATTGTGGGGGTGTCATTTTCAGTGTCTTTGCTGGCGATCACCTTGGTACTCGTGCCAGCATTAGTGATCGCCTTTACCCTCGCCTACGGAAAATTCCCTGGGCGTTGGTTAATACTATCGTTATTTAATACCTGCCAATCTATCCCCACCGTGGTGATTGGCTTGTTACTTTACATGATGCTATCTCGCGCTGGTCCGTTAGGTGATTGGCAAATGCTATTCACCCAAAAAGCGATGATCTTGGGACAGATGATGGTGTGCTTTCCCATTTTAGTGTCAATGATGCACGCGGCATTTCAAAACAGTGATCGCCGCGCTTGGGAAACAGCGCTGACATTAGGGGCAAGTTTACCCCGTGCATTATTAAGTTTAATGTGGGAATGTCGATTTCCACTTCTTGCAGCTATTATTGCCGCATTTAGTCGTATTATTACCGAGGTTGGCTGCTCAATGATGGTCGGCGGTAATATTCTCAATTCGACACGTAACATCCCTACAGCAATCGCCCTGGAAAGTTCAAAAGGCGCATTTGCACAAGGGGTGGCCCTAGGCATGGTGTTATTAATCTTAGCCCTAGGACTTAACTTCTTATTATCTATCGCCCGTGGTAAAGCCCACTTGCGTACCAATTAGGCTGAGGTAAGGTCATGTCGCAAATTGCTATTCAAGCAGAAGATATCTCAATCCGCTTTAAAGATCGGCTACTTTTTCACATACCACATCTTAAATTCGGCCCGCAAGAAGCGATTTATCTTACCGGCGGCAATGGCGTGGGTAAAACCACACTGCTAAAGATTCTATCCGGTTTACAAACCCCAACCACGGGTACAGTTAACCTACAACACCAAAATTGGTTTGCACGGTTATTTAAAAGTAATGGCAAAAATGGTGTTATCTATATGCACCAAACACCGTATATGTTTGATGGTAGCGTGTTGGATAATGTCTGTTATGGCTTAAAATTCGCCCTAAAAGGCCGCCAAGAACAACGAAGTGAAGCGATAACTGCGCTACGTATGGTAGGGTTAGAGACCTTAGCTAATGAACATATTTCGGTATTATCAGGTGGCGAACGCCAACGTGTGGCAATGGCCAGAGCCTGGGTACTAAAACCCAGTGTGCTATTAATGGATGAATCAAGTGCCAGTATGGATAAAGAGTCCATCGAACGCCAAGTGGTGTTAGCCAAAGATTTACTCGAGCGCGGTTCAACCTTAGTCATCACTAGCCACCAGCAAAACGCACTGACCGCACTTTGCCGCCGTCAATGGTGCATTAGCAATAGCAAACTAATCGAACGAGCAGATTTACAGCTCATTAAAAAAGATAAGGATAACTATGCTTTCGGCTGAACAAACAAGTTGGGTAATTTTAGCAGGCGGGCAAGCAAGCCGCATGGGTGGCAATGATAAAGGGTTAGTACAATTAGCGGGTAAAGCCATGATTGAACATGTTATCGATACCTTGGCGCCGCAAACAACTGACATTGCAATTAACGCTAATCGTAACCAAGACCATTACAGCCAATATGGCGCGGTATTTGGCGACCAATTACAAGGCTACCCTGGACCACTCGGTGGTATGCACGCGGCAATTTTACATTTAACAGATGCTGAATGGATTGGCTTTGTACCTTGTGATTGCCCACAACTACCACATGATTTAGTTGCACGAATGGCCGCAGCCTGTCAAGCAGATACCGATATCCTCGTAGCTCATGATGGTGAACATATTCAACCCGTAGTGACGCTGTTACATCGTCGTATTTTACCTAAATTAGAAGCATTTTTAGATAATGGTGATCGTAAAATCATCCTATTATATCGTCAATGTAATATGCTCACGGTGGACTTTAGCGATCAACCCAATGCCTTCGTTAATTTAAATACCCCGGTGGAACTAGCCCAATTTGGACAACGATAAATTACCTATAATAAATCACCCATAATAAATTACCAATAATGATTCAATAACCATGAGTAAGCATCTATGAGTCAACATCTATGAGTAAAATACACGCGTCACTGCCTTTACTTGGCTTTGCAGCCTTTAGTGGTACAGGTAAAACAACACTACTTGAAGCCATGTTACCTAAACTAGTCGCGCGTGGTATTCGTGTTGCTGTGATTAAACATGCACACCATGATTTTGACATTGACCAACCAGGTAAAGACAGCCACCGCTTGCGTAAAGCAGGCGCGAGCCAAATGCTGATCTCATCACGTTGTCGCCGTGCATTAGTCACCGAAACACCTGATGAAGAAGCTAGCTTACCGCATTTAATCGCGCAATTAGATCAAACCCAACTCGATCTTATTTTGGTTGAAGGCTTTAAAAAACTCAGTTTCCCTAAGATTGAATTACACCGTAGCGAAGTCGGTAAACCTTGGTTGCATCCAACAGACAGTAACATTATTGCCGTGGCAGCCAACGTACCCGTTCCGGCATCGGGATCTGCAGCTTTAGCAGAAAAAGCGTCACTGCCCCTACTCGATATTAATAATCTTGAACAGATCACCGATTTTGTGGTGCGCTTTATTCAAGGTGAAGTTGATACTAGCGCAGCATCGCTATTACTACCACAATCACAAGGCTTGCAGTGTGGCGATCTAACCCCACAAGGCATGTTATCTGTTGCCGAAGGTCGTGAGCGTATTCTTGGTCATATTGTACCAATTGAGAAAACACAGGCCGTTGATTTAAAAGCGGCTTTGGGTCAAATTGTCGCACATGACATCCTATCGCCCGTCAATGTTCCACAACACACCAATTCAGCAATGGATGGTTATGCCATTCGCGGTGATGATTTAGAACGTCAAGACTATACAGTCGTCGCGCATGTGATGGCTGGCCACAGCTACGACTTACCGCTCGAAAAAGGCCAAGCAGTACGAATCATGACGGGTGCTGCAGTACCAGAGTGTGCTGATACAGTCGTGATGCGTGAGCAAGCAGAGCAAATCGACAACATAGTGCGTTTTGATCTAAGCATGGCTGCAATAAACACTGCTCAGAACGTACGTCAAGCAGGTGAAGATCTGGCATTAGGCCAAACAGCCATTGCAGCGAATAGCAAGATCACCGCACCAGAGTTAGGCATGATAGCCTCATTGGGGATCAATCAAGTATCGGTAAAAAGAGCTATTCGCGTGGCGATTTTCTCCACCGGTGATGAAGTTCAACATCCGGGAGAAGCGCAAAAGAATAACTGTATCTACGATTCCAACCGTTACACCTTACACGCGATGTTAACGCAAGCGGGTTGTGAGGTGATTGACTTAGGTATTATCGAAGACAATGAAGCTGCATTGGAAATGACCTTAGAACAAGGTGCCCAGCAAGCTGATTTAATCTTATCTTCTGGTGGTGTCTCGGTTGGCGATGCTGATTACATTAAGACAGTATTAGCCAAGCTCGGAAAAATTAACTTTTGGCGTATTAATATGCGTCCAGGTCGTCCGCTGGCCTTTGGCCACATCGATGACACACCATTTTTCGGTTTACCGGGTAACCCCGTGGCGGTGATGGTGGTGTTTTTACAATTTGTCGAACCAGTGATCCGCAAGCTGCAGGGTATGGATAATTGGCAGCCGCAAGTATTCAATGCTGTTGCGACAGAAAGGTTCCGCTCTCGTCCTAATCGCACTGAGTATACCCGTGGTATTTTTAGTTTTGATGCGAATGGTCGTTTAACCGTAAAAAGTACCGGACAGCAAGGCTCAGGCATCTTACGCTCGATGAGTGAAGCGAATTGTTTGGTTGAAGTATTGCCTGAACAGGCAAATGCAGAAATTGGTGATTTAGTGCGTGTAGTGCCACTACAAGGTCGCGTTTAGTTCTTATAAATAAACCGCTATTAAATAGAATAGTGGCGTGCTCACATCACGCCACTATTCCCCTATTACATTCTATCTACTCTACTCTTATCTTATTTTACGCTTACTTAGCTCTTGCTTGGCTTGGCTTAGCTATGACTTATCATCTGACTTTGATGATGTTTCATTTTTGGGTTGATTCTCTGGTAAGTCTTTTACTTTTTCATACCAAATATCATGATGCTCTTTCGCCCACGTTTCATCAACCTCACCAGTCACCATGCCTTCTAGTGACGCTTCGATACCCACTAAACCAACATAGATATGGAATACAAAACCACAGATCAATACTAACGATGCCAGCATATGCACTAAGTTAGAGAGTTCCATGTCACGACGGGTTTGATCAAACAATGGGAAATCGAGAACAAAGCCACTAAGAGTAATAAATACACCACAAAATATCAGTAACCAAAACAGCGCTTTTTCACCACCATTAGAGAAATCAGCAGAGGGATGCGAACCTTTATGTTTACCGACCATACCGCCCATTTTCATGAACCAGTTGATATCAACCTTGGTAAACAGACTCTTACGCCACCACTTAATCATCACCGTAAACAGTAAGATGGCAAACAAAGGGCCCACATAGTTGTGGTACTGTTTGGCGCCATAAATGAACATAGCCCAAATATCACGTGGAATAATGGGTTTAATAAAGTGCTTGCCGTATACCAATGCCAGTCCTGTCGCAGCAAGACTCAAAAAGGTAAATGCCATACTCCAATGCAGAGTACGGTCAACCAAACTCCAACGCTTAATCTTGCGACCTGTTTTAGCTTTGCTCAGCCTTAATGGACCGATAGTGAAATAAGCCAGTACTACTAACCCAATACTGCCAAAGATCGCTAATGCACCTAATGGTGACATCCACTTCTCTTTGAGAATAAACCAAGCTTGACCTGGTACACTGATCAACACACCGTGTTCAGGTGACTTTGATGTGGTGTAACCCTCTTGCCCATCTCGCACGGCACGCCAATAATCAGCGCCAGCAAAACCCGCAAGCTCACCTTGTACTGACGACTCGCCTAAACGCTCACTGCGCGTCTTGTCATCTGCGGGTTCACTGGCAAATGCTGACAAGGTAAAGCTCAGCATTAATACACTCACTAATAGAATGAACCAATGTTGAATTCGCTTAGTCATTAAATCTCCTCACTGTGTCTACACAACAGCGCTAATAGACAGCGGTTTATCACTAAACCAACTGCCTCTATGTATTAAAACGAATAGATATTAAACTAATCGCTATTAAAACTAATCGCTATTACGGCTGCCAGTTAATTTACATTAACCAGCGTACCTAGATTAGCTCTCTTGCGTTTTGCTCGCGTCATAAGAGAGGTCAGCAGTACTTGCCCAACCTGCATTTTTAGCACCACGGGCAACAACACGCTCGGCATAAACATCAGAGATCTTAGCTGCATCACCAGCAAGCAAGGCCTTAGTAGAGCAAAGCGATGCACACATAGGTAACTTACCTTCAGCAATACGGTTAGCGCCGTATTTTTCTTTCTCTTCAGCTGAACCATCTTCTACATTAGGTCCACCAGCACAGAAGGTGCATTTATCCATCTTGCCACGTTCACCAAAGGCATCTTGTTTTGGAAATTGCGGCGCGCCAAATGGGCAGGCAAACAAGCAATAACCACAACCGATACACAGATCTTTATCATGTAATACGATGCCGTCTTCAGTACGCTCAAAGCAATCTGCAGGACAAACAGCCATACACGGCGCATCAGTACAATGCATACAGGCCACAGAGATTGAGCTTTCACCCTGTTCACCGTCGTTTAAAGTAACAACGCGGCGACGTTGGATACCCCATTCAAGTGCATCATCATTTTCGTTCTTACATGCGGTTACACAACCATTGCACTCAATACAACGTTTAGAGTCACATAGAAATTTCATACTAGCCATTTGAATGACTCCTTACGCTTTAGATATTTTACAGAGGGTTACTTTCGTTTCCTGCATTTGTGTCACAGGATCATAACCATAGGTTGTTGCAATGTTTGCTGATTCGCCCGATACATATGGCACCGAACCTTCAGGGTAATTGCCACGTAAGTCTTCACCTTGGAAATAACCACCGAAATGGA
Source organism: Moritella marina ATCC 15381 (assembly GCF_008931805.1). GTDB lineage: Bacteria > Pseudomonadota > Gammaproteobacteria > Enterobacterales > Moritellaceae > Moritella > Moritella marina. The sequence goes on from NZ_CP044399.1 coordinate 3,144,127, forward strand.
ATGGTAAAAACGCAAGACCCGGTTTAACACGGCGTGTCACCATAGCTTTAACATGAATACGGCCTTTTTCAGCACCTTCAACCCACACCATTTCACCGTCTCTAAAGCCTAAATCGTTAGCATCTTTAGGGTTAACTTCAACAAACATTTCTTGTTGTAATTCTGCTAACCAAGGATTTGAACGCGTTTCATCACCACCACCTTCATATTCAACCAAACGACCCGAGGTTAAGATAATTGGGTATTCTCCCGATACATCTTTGTCTTGGATTGATTTGTATAACGTCGGTAAACGGAACATCGCTTCACTGTCATCCCAAGTTGGATAATCAGCAACTAAGTCACGACGAGGGGTATATAAAGGTTCACGGTGAATCGGCACAGCATCAGGGAACGTCCACACTACTGCACGGGCTTTAGCGTTACCAAATGGGATACAACCGTGTTTAATTGCTACACGTTGAATGCCACCAGATACGTCGGTTTTCCAGTTCTTACCTTCTGCTTTTAATTTCTCTTCAGCAGTCAGTTCATCCCACCAGCCAAGTTGCTTAAGCAGTTTGGCACTGAATTCTGGGAAACCGCCTTCTAACTCACAGTCTTTTGAATAACTGTCTACAGCCAGTAAGCTTTCACCATTACGCTCAACACCAAAACGAGCACGGAAATTACCGCCACCTAAAGCTACAGGTTTAGATGTGTCATAAAGAATATGAGTACCAGGATGTTTCATCTCTGGCGTACCCCAACATGGCCAAGGTAAACCGTAAGTTTCACCGTTCGCTACACCCCCCTCACCTTCTAGTGTGGTGTTATGGAATGTATGCCAATTCTGCTGATGTGCTTTCAAGCGTTCTGGACTTTGTCCGGTATAACCGATTGTCCACATGCCTTTGTTGTATTCACGGGTAATATCTTCAATCACAGGTTGGTTATTTTTAACCTCGATGTGCTTAAACACTTGCTCCGCTAGACCTAATTTTTTCATCAATAAATACATGATTTCATGATCAGGTTTTGATTCAAATAACGGTTCTATGACCTTGTCACGCCATTGAATTGAACGGTTGGTCGCAGTAACCGAGCCAGTCGTTTCAAACTGCGTTGTCGCTGGTAGCAAGTAAACATTGTCAGTACGACCGTTCATTACCGCTGCAACACCTGGATACGGGTCAACAATAACCATCATGTCCAGTTTGCCCATCGCGGTGCGCATTTCTGGACCACGAGTTTGTGAGTTAACCGCATGACCCCAATAGAACATGGCACGGATATTATCGTTCTGTTCGATATTATCTTTGTTTTCTAATACGCCATCAATCCAACGCGATACCGGAATACCAGCATGGTTCATTGGCAGCTTGCCGCGGTAATCTTTTTGATCAAAACGGTTTTTCAGCCATTCGTAATCAACATCCCATACCCCTGCCCAATGTTTCCATGCGCCTTCAGACAAACCGTAATAACCCGGTAAGTTATCTGATAACACACCAAAATCGGTTGCGCCTTGGACGTTATCGTGACCACGGAAAATATTAGCACCACCGCCAGATTTACCCATGTTGCCTAACGCAAGTTCAAGAATACAATAAGCACGAGTATTGTTATTACCCGTTGTATGCTGAGTACCCCCCATACACCAAACTACGCAACCTGGACGGTTTTCAGATAAGAGTTTTGCCGTTGCATAAACTTCCGCTTCTGGCACACCAGATACACGTTCAACTTCTGCAGGCGTCCATTTAGCCACTTCTGCACGAACTTCTTCCATACCATAAACACGTTGATGGATAAATTCTTTATCTTCCCATTCGTTTTTAAACACGTGATATAACACGCCCCAAACGAAGGCAACGTCAGAACCAGGACGTAGTGATACGTAATGATCGGCTTTTGCTGCAGTACGAGTACGACGTGGATCGGCTACCACAATCTTACAGCTGTTCTTTTCTTTGGCGATGAGGATATGCTGCATAGCAACAGGATGCGCTTCTGCAGGGTTTGAGCCAATGAACAAGATAGATTTACAGTTATGCATGTCATTTAGCGAGTTAGTCATCGCGCCATAACCCCAGGTATTTGCTACACCCGCTACTGTTGTAGAGTGACAAATACGTGCTTGGTGATCGACATTATTTGTGCCCCACATCGATACCATTTTACGGAACAAATACGCCTGTTCATTATTGTGTTTTGCTGAGCCTAACCAGTACACAGAATCAGGACCTGACTCTTCACGGATCTTAAGCACTTGCTGACTGACTTCTTCAAGTGCTGTTTCCCAGCTCATTTTTATCCATTTACCGTTAACCAGTTTCATTGGATATTTTAGACGTTTAGCACCATGACCATGCTCGCGCAATGCAGCACCTTTAGCACAGTGACCGCCCGCATTGAAAGGATGATCAAATGCAGGTTCTTGGCCTGTCCACACACCTTCTTGCACTTCAGCATAGATACCGCAACCCACAGAACAGTGAGAGCAAATTGTACGTTTAATTTCCACTGGCGATTCAGGATCAACTGACTTAGCTTCAGCCTTTTTCATCATGCCCGGTGCGAACATGCCCACACCAACAGCACCACCAGCGGCAGCAATTGAAGAGTTGCGCATAAAAGCACGACGGGAAATGCCGAGTTGTTTTTCGTCCTTACTGACCGTATCGGAACGTTTAGTTAATTTCATTTAGAGCTCCGCTTACAAAGTATCGTAATAATCACGAATGTGTTGAGTTTCATGGTAACCTGCTGTTTTTTCTTTCTTATTATTTTCTTGGCTATCAACAGACGCATTCGCAGTGGTGGATACACCCGTTGCGATAGCTCCTACTGCAACACCTAAACCAATGTTTTTTAACAGTTGGCGACGGTCTTCATCCGGCTTATTTTGTTTGCTCATCGAGTTTGCTCCTTTATCGTTATTATTTTTTTACGTCGATAAAACGTATTTTTTCAATACTTAAAAATTGCCAAGCTAATTCTGCGACTGCGCTGTAAAACACGGCACTTTTCGCTTTTTTCAAATCTTGGCAAAAACGTTCAAACCAAGTGTCGATATGACGATTAAAAAACTCAGCTTGATCGCTATGATTACTTTCGCTCACCAACATAGTCATCACTTCTAGCAAGGCTGCGATATGATCTTCCGGTTCTTTTACTGATTCATCACGTTGAAAACCCAGTTTTTTCAAGTCATGACGCAAATGTGCAAGCGGCATTTCCATTAATGATCCGGTAAGAAACCAAGAGCCAAACGGGACAATTTCACCATGGCCGATACCAATAAACAGATCTTGATATTCATCTTCCGCGGCTGTTAATAAGGTTTTTTGTGCGGCCAACTTCAATAGTGGCCAAGCAGCTGACATTCCCGTGGTTTGAATTAATGCATTCGGCGCATCAACGTCGAGATTAGCTAACCAATCAATCACCTCTGCATCTGGTGCTTTACGGAATAAATGTGCAAGCAAGCTGTAAATATCGATGCGCAATGCTGCATCTTCAGTAAATGACTGTGACATATTTTGTGATCCCATAATGTAGCCCTACACGTTTAACTGACGTAGTGGATCGTCAGCCATATCTGAAAAAATATCGCGAACACGACAGTCTTCACACATAGATAAACGGCGAATAGCATCACCTTGAAATTGGCTGTGATTTTGGAGTTTTTCCGTTAACATGGCGATCATCGATGCAGGTGCAAAGGCTTTACCACAACTTAAACAACAAGCAGCCTCTTCTTCGTGGATCATCACCACACTTCGACGGCTTTCCGCGTCCCAATTCAGACCCGGTTTAAGACTAATTACTTGTTCAGGACAGGCTTTTTCACAAAGACCACACTGCACACAATCTTGTTCTCTAAACTGTAGGCCAGGGCGATCACCAACAGCATGTAATGCACTTGTTGGACACACTGCAACGCAACCCATACATAGGGTACAATCATCAGTTTTACATTCCACGCCGCCATAAGGTGCATTTTCAGGCATCACCGAATGTGTCGGTTGCAATGGACTTTGTGCTGATAATTTATCTAGCGCAGTAAATAATTTTTCACGTTTAGTGCCAGACAGTTGCTCAGCTAATACTGCGTTATCCATTACTGCTATCTTATTCTCAACAACAGGTAATACCGGTTGAGTAAACGCGACAAAATCTGCTGCCGAATCTAAATCAAACAAACAAATACGCCCAGCTTCAAAACCCATCTCAGTTAAGAAGGTATTGGCAATGGCCAGTTCATCATTAAGCACGCGATCAATCGTCGCGGGGATATAGGCGATGTTAGTAGCGAGTAATACTTGATGCGCACCATAGAGTAAGGCGCTAAACCAAGTATCAACACCAACCGTAGCCAACTCTTCTAGAGCAATAGGAATAACATTTGATGGTAATAACGGTAATTTTTCTGCCACCGTTTGTTCGTCACGATTACCAAAGAATAAGATCGTTGGCTGTTCGCCACCCGCCATTTGATAACTGTTTAATAAGCGATAAATAAAGTTCTGGGTCTTTTCTGGTTCTGGTAATGCGTAAGTAATCGCTTCAGTCGGACAAGCCGTGGCACACGTCCCTACACCTTGGCATAAGAACGGATTAATTTCGATAGCGTGGCCATTACTGGTTAACGCACCTGCAGGACAAGCATCAACACAACGTGTACAACCACCCACTCCACGTGATGAATGTGCGCAGATATCATTGTCTAAACGAAAGTATTTTGGTTTATCAAACGTACCTAGCATTTCCGGTAAGGTTTCAATAACATCGGCAATCGCTGCTTTACCGCTACCAACAGGGTAATAACCTGGCGCTGGTATTTCGGTTTGAATAAGGCTATTAGCGCTCATATCAACGACTAAATCGAAACTATCACCACCTATGGTCACTTCCGCTAAATTGGTATAGATACTCAGTAAGCTACCTGCTACACGGCAGTTCACTTCGAACGCACCAAGGTAACCTTTAATTGTTACTTCATTACTAAAAAATACTTTGTCTTTATCTTTGGTATTGCTATCGTTCGTCACTGGTCCAGCATCTGTTGCAGCAGACGTCGCCAGTAGTGTTACTGAATTCAATGTTGCAAATTGCGGTGCTAGTGCAGTGATAATATCGTAAGCACCAATGATCAATAAGTTGCCACGACTTTCGTAAGATACCGTCGGCGGGATCAGATTCGATAATTCAACGGTATCGGCTATCGCTGCAAAGCGTGCTTGACCATTGCTATCAGTAAATGTTTCTAAAGTACTTTTTAACATTGCTATTCCTGTATCTCGTCACCGTTATAAGGGTGTCGATTAAACTGCGAGTCATTACTCGCTGCTCTCTGCTAGCGTACGTTCATATTCGTACTTTTTTGCTGTCGCTATTTTGCTGTAGCTAATAGAGCAATAACCGAACCAACTTTTAACGGAATAAAATGACCTATAAAGAGTTAAAGTCAGAGAGGGATTGTTTACTTATTCCCAAACGGGACATAATGTCGCTATAAACAATCGTGCATGGAACAAAATGTCCCGATTAAAATTAGGGTTATTTGTCCCTTTATGTCTCACCCACCTGTTGAAGGTGTTGCTGAAGCTGGTTTTTTTGTTCTTCACCATTTTTTTCACTACAACTCTGTTCATCACAACTTTTTTCATCACAACAAGACGTCGAACTATTATCAGCCGTGATAGCTTGAACAGCTCCATCATCTATAGAGCTATTGGGGGCTGCAATTGCTCCAGATTCTGTTTCCGGATCAGTTTCAGTAGCGACTAATACCTCACCTTCTTCAACCAGTTCCGTTTCTTCAATCAAATCAGCTTCAGGCTCTTCCAATACCGTTTTAACCCAACCACGCAACTGTTTCGCGATACTCTCATCAAGCTTAGGAATATTAGAAAAATCCTCGGTGTGATCATCCATAGTACTTATATAGTTAAATTCATCAGCATGAAATAATTTCGCTAACGCTGCTTTTTTTACTGATTTATCAACGCCATGCTGTAGAAATGAAGCAACACCACTATCAAAGGTGACCTTATCGGCATCATCAATAGTAAGTTCAACTTCGACCTGCTCATCAATAACATCTGTCGATAGCGCTAGATCCGTGGCCGATTCAGCTTGTGGTTCTGAAACATGCTCAATATCCAGCTCTGCATCGCGCTTTAGTGTTAGCTCTGACCCCTGATTCTGATTTTGATTCTCAGTTTCGACAACAGCGTCTTTAATAACGACTAAATCAGTTTCTGTATGGTCTTTTGCCGCTAATGAGCGATCTGACCAACGTTGAAAAAAGTTATTGGCCACTTGAACGCCCTTTCTTGTCTTTACAACGTTTCTTTTTAAATTCAATCAGTTCGCCGTTTCTACCGATGAATGCTTCCATCCAAGCTTGCACTGGTAATGGCATTTGAATGTGCAACACTTGATAGTCGCCATCCATATAACTACTCGCAACACTTTGCGCCGCAGTGATCAGTAATGGCGAAAATTGCTCGTCAGTCACTTCACAAACAATAAATAGATGAGGGTCTTGTGAGCTGAGGTTAAAACGGTAATCAGTCCGTTCATCGCGGTATAAGAATAGCGTTCGTTCATAATGAGTCGTAGTACCAGCAGTATCGCAATTATCTTCTGCTGTAGTGCTCACGGGCGCTTGCTGATACAGCCCAATATCTTCAATAGACCAAGACAAAGTAGTCCAACGCCCAACTTGTTTTTCTTCAGAACGAAGACTGAAGGCGATTGGCCAGCTTGATTCGTCTTTCGCTAAGCGCGTATGTTCATCACCCTTATTTAGAGGTTTATCTTCATCACGTAGTTGCACACATGCTCCTTTATTCTATTTTTATAATTATTTAGAATTTTTTACCTAATCTTCCCCTACTCAGCAAAATTTAGACCAAGTTAGAACGAAATGACAAATAAACGAATAATAGCCAAGTTACTTCGAAGCTTTAGTGTAAGTTGGAATGAACTTTGCTTTACCTCTTCATAGATATATAAACCAGCAGGAATTTCGGATGCCGCAATTACCAAAAATAATTAGAACCAATTCTTCAGTTGAACACACCATGACAGTTGACATCATGGACGAATATGGCGATACCATGACCAAAGAGATCGCCTGCGAACACCCACTCACTATCTACTTAAACTGGGTAGAAATTGTTACCGTGATGACACTCGGCGCACGCCCTGCTGATCTGGTATTAGGTTATTTAAAAAACCAAGGCTTTATTGAAGACATTACCGCTATTGAATCAGTGATTATTGATTGGGATACAAATTCAGCAGCCGTGATCACGCGTGAAAGTACCGATGGATTAGCAGAGAAATTAACCAAGAAAACCGTTACCTCTGGCTGCGGCCAAGGCACTATGTTCGGTAACGTGATGAAAAAATTAGAAGGCATAACACTGCCACAACCTAGATTACGCCAATCAAAATTGTATGGCTTGTTAGAAGCATTAACGCATCACAACGCAACGTATAAAGCCGCTGGTGCAGTACATGGCTGTGCGGTATGTAAAGACACCGAGATCTTGTCGTTTGTCGAAGATGTAGGTCGTCACAACGCCGTTGATACTTTGGCTGGGGAAATGTGGTTAAAAGGCCAAACGGGTGAAGACAAGATATTTTATACCACTGGTCGCCTCACGTCAGAAATGGTGATTAAAGTCGCGCAAATGGGTATTCCAGTATTGCTATCGCGCTCTGGTGCAACGCAAATGGGCTACGATTTAGCGAAAAAATTAGGTATTACAATGGTCGCGCGTGCTAAAGGTAATCGTTTCCAAGTGTATAACGGGATGACGAACTTGATCTTAGATGTCAAAGGCCCTGACGCAGAAGAGCAAGCAGTTGTCGGTAAGACTGCATGAGCGAAAATTCCCCCGCGTTCATGAATGTAAAACAAGTGGCTGAGTATTTAGACCTGAATGAAAAAAAGGTCTACACCCTGGCGAACGATGGCCATTTACCTGCAACAAAAGTCACGGGGAAATGGTTATTCCCCAAAGCTATGTTAGATAAATGGCTACTCGAATCTTGCCATAACGGCGTGCTGAATGATCGCTTACTTATCGCAGGCTCAGACGATCCATTGTTACAGTTAGTCGTTGGAAAGATGGCGCAGAAACTCGGCAGCGCGGCATTGGTTGGTTATACCTCAACAGGCACGCGCCAAGGTTTAGCCATGCTCAGTAAAGGCCATGTGGATATATGTGCGATCCATTGGGGTCATGCAGAAGAAGCTGCATTGCGTCACCCTGCTTTACTGCAGCAATACCCAGGACATAAAAACTGGGTGCTGATCCATGCCTTTGAACGTCAACAAGGCTTAGTCGTGAGTAAAGAACTTGCTGACTTAGTTAATTCTCGTTCGTTAAACTTAACCGAATTACTGACTTCACGCTGGCGCTGGGCACTACGTCAAGAAGGCGCTGGCAGTATGCGGGCTTTGGGTGAATGGTTACACAATCATGCTTACACAGTCGATATGCTTACCGCAGCAGAAACCTGTCATAGTGAACGTGAACTAGCATCTTGCATTGCCCGTGGTGAAGCGGATGTTGGCTGTGCCAGCCAAAGCACCGCAGGCGAATTTGGCTTAGGTTTTATTCCATTAGGCACTGAAGCCTTTGAGTTAGTGATCCCGAAAAATATCTACTTCCGCACTTTGCAGCAACAATTATTGCAGGCATTGACCTCGATGGAGATCCAAGCCAAAGGCGATCTACTCGGCGGTTATAACTTTAGCCGTACTGGCCAGCAAGTTTGGAGTGCCAGCTAGTTGCACTATCTCAATAAAAAACACTAGTTGTAAAAAAGCCCAGATATCGGCACACGATCTGGGCTTAATTACATTACCTTACTGGAGTTCTTTTTATTTCTTATCCGTCATTCTTTAATTCTTTCGCAATCTACATCGCAGCATTAAATATAGCGCAGATTTCTTCATGCGTAGCTTGTTTTGGATTCGTAAAACCACAAGCATCATTCAATGCATTTTTCGCTAATTCAGGAATATCTTCAACTTTTACGTTTAAGCTTGTAAGTCCTGCTGGAATACCAACCGCTAACGCTAATGCTTTAATCGATGCAATCGCCGCTTCAGCACCTTGCTCTGGTGTCATTTCTGTTACATCAACACCCATCGCTTTAGCTACATCACGTAGACGTGCTGGACACACTTGCGCGTTATAAGCTTGTACATGTGGCAGTAATACCGCATTACACACACCGTGTGGTAAGTCATAAAAACCACCTAATTGATGCGCCATTGCGTGTACATAACCTAGTGACGCGTTGTTAAATGCCATACCTGCCATAAATTGTGCATAAGCCATTTGTTCACGCGCTTCGATATTTTCACCGTGTTCTACAGCTGTGCGTAAATGCGCTTGGATCAGTTCCATGGCTTTAATCGCTACTGCATCTGTAATTGGTGTCGCCGCAATTGATACATACGCTTCAATCGCATGCGTCAGTGCATCCATACCGGTTGCAGCAGTTAATGAAGCAGGTTTCGCTAACATGAGTTCTGGATCATTGACTGACATTAGCGGTGTGGTATTTTTATCCACGATCGCCATTTTGATATGTGTCGTTTCATTAGTAATAATACAAAAACGTGTCATTTCAGAAGCCGTACCCGCGGTGGTATTAATTGCCACTAATGGTAGCTGCGCTTTTGCTGATTGATCAACGCCTTCGTAATCGGCAATATGGCCGCCATTCGCAGCAACTAAGGCAATACCTTTCGCGCAATCATGTGGTGAACCACCACCGAGAGAGATAACAAAATCACATGCTTGTGCATTTAATATTTCCAAGCCACTAGCAACATTGGCTGTGGTAGGGTTTGGCTGAGTACCATCAAAAACTGCAGATTCAACATCGCGTGCAGTTAATAAATCTTGTACTTGTTTTACCATGCCGATGCTATTAATCACTTTATCAGTGACGATTAAGGCTTTTTTGAAACCGTGAGATTTAATCGCGTCAGCTGCTTGAATTAAACAACCAGCGCCCATTAGATTATATGCAGGAATAAAGAATGCAGTGCTCATAATATATCTCCAAAATAAATTAATAATTGTTGCTGCAATACACTTTGCAAATGCATTGTAAGCAATAATCATCTAGTCAACTCGACAAGCTAACCACTATGAGGTAATTATAACCTTTGTCCCTATAAAATAAATGGCTTTATAAAATGACAACAGCTTTACTACCCATTTTGGAATAACTGTCACATAATTCGGTAATTTAGATGTTAATTACAGGGTGCGTAGTGGGTGACAGTCTCTTGTCCAAGGCGAACTGAACAAATTATCAACAAAATTAACAGGCACATCAGCAATCAGTTCATACAACCAATTCGGCTGATTGTCTTTATCGACCAGTAAAGCTCTTACACCTTCAACCAGATCAGCGTTTAAACAAACATTAACCGCTAAATCTAATTCCAACTGAAAACAGCCTGCTAAATCGAGTGCTGCGTATTGGTTTACTTGTCGATAGAGGATATGCGCCGAAATTGGACTACCTAACAGCAATTTTTTAATACTGGTTTGTAACCAAGTATCGCTACTATCATGTGCCTGAATACAAGTCATCACATCAGCTAGGTCAGTATAAGTACTCAACTCGGTAAACAAGCTTTGATGGTTAATTAAATTACCAGTAGCAAAGTTGGCATCTGCATACTGCGCTGTTAATAGCTCATCCACTTGCTGGTGATGCAATGCCGTATCACCTTGCCAAGCAAGTGTGGTTAATGCCTTAATCACCTCGTCATATTTGGCGGCAGGGATTAAATATTCACTCAAACCAAGATATTTAGCGTCGTTGGCGTTAATACTTGCGCCTGTTAAGCCTAAAAATAGCCCCACACCTGGATGCGGTAAGCGATTTAAAAACCACGTCGCGCCAACATCAGGGAATAAACCTATGGTGATCTCCGGCATAGCAATACGTGCAGTTTCGGTAACAACGCGGTGACTCGCGCCCATGAACAGCCCTAATCCGCCACCCATAATAATACCGTCACCCCAGACAATCAGTGGTTTGCCAAAATTATGCAGTAAATAATCGACTTGATATTCGGCTGTGAAGTAGTCACTGACAAGCTGCTTTTTAGCTTCCTCGCCCTCGGTGCTGACCAGCGTTTGTTGTAGTGATTTAACATCACCACCCGCGCAAAATGCTTTCTCACCAGTGCTGGTTAGAAACACACTCACTACACGTTTATCTGTTTTCCAGATCAGCAATTGTTGACGTAATAAGGGGAACATATCTGCACTGAGCGCATGTAACTGACGTGCTTTATTAAGGGTAATCATACCCACGACATGACCATCATCCGTGGCTAATTCATCAAATAATACGCTGGCTTCCATGTAAACTCCGACTGAACAAAAAACCAGTGTAGCGAAGTTAGCTGATCAAATTCAACTAGCTAAGTGGCTGATTGTGATGTTAGCAAAGTCGATTTAGCTATTTAAACCATCATTTAACGACTAGCATCAAGGTGAGGTTGATTGTGAGATACCCAAAATACTCACGTTGTGGCATAATAGCCCCACAAAATCTAGAGGATTAATTCAATGTCTATCGAAACAACGTTATTACAACGCAGTGGTTCTAAATGTGAAATGTGCACAGCAGAATCTAACCTATCAGCTTATGAGCTACCTGAATCACCAGAAAAAAGCTCAGACTGTGCAGTAATGCTTTGTGGTACTTGCCTTGATCAAATTAACAACCCAGACACGCTTGATGCAAATCATTGGCGTTGCCTAAACGACAGCATGTGGAGCCAGGTACCAGCAGTACAAGTACTTGCATACCGTATGCTTAACCGTTTAGATGCAGACTGGTCACGTGATCTTCTTGATATGATGTATCTAGAAGAAGACGTAAAAGCATGGGCTGAAAAAGGCGTGCTAATCGCAGCAATGACTGATACGCCAGCACGTGACTCTAATGGTACTATCTTACAAGCTGGCGACAACGTAAACATCATCAAAGATTTGCCTGTTAAAGGTTCAAGCTTAGTGATTAAACGTGGTACAGCAGTACGTAATATCGGTTTGACAGATAATCCATTGCACATTCAAGGCCGTGCAAACGGTACTGCGATGGTGATCATTTCTGCATACTGCAAAAAAATGTAATTTGCTTAGTCTGATTCGTTCTTAATGACATGTTAAGCACGAGACGACTAACCAGATCAAAAAAGGCCGGTGACCGTTCTGATAAAGAAACGGTCACCGGCCTTTTTATATGTGGAGTTTCATATTGATATAAAACCCCACATATCATTAATCTAACAAATAGCGTTAGCTATTATTAGCCAACGATTGCGTTATGGTAGATATCTTGAACATCATCGCTATCGTTTAGTGCAGCAAGGAAACGTTCAAACATTTCTGCATCATCACCAACAACTTCAGTTTCGATTTGCGGTAAGAATGTGATGTCTTCTGCATCAAATTCAATCGCAGGAAATGCTTCTGACAATGCAACTTTCGTTTTGAAGAATTCTGTGTGTGGAACATAAACAGTTATAGTACCGTCTTCATTCTCTACATCTGAAACATCAACTTCAGCTTCCATTAATGCTTCTAATACCGCATCTTCATCATCAAATTTGAATTCAAATACTGCTTGATGATCAAACATGTGCGATACAGAACCTTGCGCACCCAATTTCGCGCCATTCTTAACGAATGCCTGACGAACATCAGTGAAAGTACGTTTACCGTTATCAGTTAGACACTCCACGATAACCATGCAGTTACCTGGGCCAAAACCTTCATAACTTGCACGTTCATAATCTTCACCGCCAGCGCCAGCTGCTTTTTCGATAGCGCGGTCAATAACGTGCGTTGGTACTTGGTCTTTTTTCGCTTTTTCAATGATTCGACGAAGACTTAAGTTGTTGTCAGGGTCACCACCACCCGTTTTTGCGCATACATAGATCTCTTTACCATATTTAGAGTAGATCTTAGTTTTCATGCCAGCTGTTTTAGCCATCGATAATTTACGGTTTTGGAACGCTCTGCCCATCTTAATTCACTCTCATTTTAAATTTGAAATAAATACTGTTCGATTTTAGCAGGATTAGCACCTGTTTTGCCACAAAAGCGTAAATATCTTATCTTTCATCAACAAAATTTAACCAAACTCTCCTAGGAACTTTACCTATTATGGGCCGTCTGACTAATTGTCATTGTTATCGGTTAATAATATGTTCTACTATGTTAACTAGATTTACTTAGTTTTCATCGCATAGGTCGCCACTTGTATTTAAAAAGAATGTATCTCAAAAAAATATTACGTGTAACAAGTACCGCATTATTTGTCGGCGCATTGGGCTTAATGAGTTCAGCGCAAGCGACCAATAAGCTGCCGGAAATCGGTACCGCCGGCGTTACCGCTTTATCTATCGACCAGGAACGCCAATACGGCGCAGCCTTTATCAAAGTAGCACGTGGATCTTTTCCTATGGTCAGCGATCCTGTCCTGCAAGAGTACATTGCCGAATTAGGGGCTAAATTAATTAGCCAAACCGATTCAGTGCGCTTTCCGTTTAATTTCTTCTTGATCAAAGATGATGAAATTAATGCCGCTGCTTTTCTCGGTGGTTATGTCAAAGTACATACAGGGTTATTCTTATATGCCGAAAGCGAATCAGAATTTGCTTCGGTTATTGCTCATGAGATTTCACATATTACCCAACGCCATCTTGCGCGTAGCCTCGAGGCACAAGCAGGCAACAGCCAATTAACCGTTGCAGGTTTAGTCGGCGCAGTGTTATTAGGTATCGCTAATCCGGTTGCCGGTATCGCCATGTTACAAACGACGGTGGCCATCAATGCACAATCTGCGATTAACTATACCCGTGCTAATGAATTTGAAGCAGACCGTATTGGTATTCAGGTAATGGCAAACGCTGGTTATGATCCTGGAGCTATGTCGACATTCTTCGGTAAACTAGCCGAACAATACCGTTTCAGCTCAAAACCGCCACAAATGTTAATCACCCATCCATTACCAACCACTCGTATCACTGAAGCACGAGATAGAGCAGCACTGTACCCAAATCGTTATTATCAGCCAAGTCTCGACTATCAATTAGCAAAAGCCCGTATTCAAGTCCGTTACGGTACTTTAAAGCCGAAAGAAGCACTGCAATTCTTTGAACATCAGCTGAGAACCAAAAAATTCATTTTAAAAGATGCGGCACTATATGGCCAAGCTCTGGCGCTAATACAATTAAAAAAGAATACTGAAGCTAAAAAAATTGTTAACGAATTGGCGAAAAAGCAGCCCAACAATTTGTTTTATCTTGATACCCTGACGGACATCGATTTAGCCCTCAAAAACAATGACGAGGCAATCGCCCGTTTACAAAAAGCCAATAATAGATATAACAATAACCCGGTGACAACCATCAATTTAGTCGTCGCGTTGCAGCAAGCGAAACAATACAAACCCGCGAAAAAACTAATTCGAGATTATCTACGTAGCCATGAAACAGATATGATCGCGTTGAGTATTTATATTGATTTGCTGCGTCAAACCGATGATACCGTCAAAATGTACGTACAGCGCGCTAACCTAGCGCAACTCAGGGCGAATTATCCCAAAGCCTTGAACGAACTACAGTCTGCACGTACCGTTGCCACCAGTTCGGCAGATATCGCGCGCATTGATGCACACATGGAGCAAGTGGAATTAGAAAAGCAAGAAATGCAGGCATTGCAAAACTAGCCAAGGGACAGGAAACAAGGCAAAATGGGGACTTTAAGGATCCCCATTTGTTCTAAGATCTGTTTTAAGGAAAAAGCCAAGCTATGACTAGTGTCACTATTTACCATAATCCGCGTTGCTCTAAAAGCCGTCAAACACTTGCACTATTAGAAGAGCAAGGCGTTACACCAAACATCGTAAAATACCTCGAAACACCACCTTCAGGCGCTGAACTACAGGAAATCCTGACTTTACTTGCATTAACGCCACGCCAATTAATGCGAATAAAAGAAGCTGAGTATAAAGCACTTGGGTTAGACGACGAAAACTTATCTACGGATGAATTGATTGCCGCGATGATTGCAACACCTAAGCTAATTGAACGCCCAATCGTCTTAGCGAATGGCAAAGCTGCGATTGGCCGTCCCCCTGAAAATATTTTAGCAATTCTTTAATAACGGCAAATAATTCTTAACAACGAGCAAATAATGCAAACGATTTCAACAACACAAGATACACAAAAACGTATTACACAATATCGACTCTTAGGTCTATTTGGCTACTTTGGTCTGATCATACTGATGATTGTATGGCAACTTTGGTTAACGCCTGAAAAACTACAAGATCATACGCAATCGCAAGCACTTGCAGAACTCACAGCAATGGCTGACGTGAACCCTGAATTATTACCGCAGGTTGAAGCCGAAAAGCAGAAGTGGTTAGAACGCCAAGCTGCACACGAATCAAATCCATTAGCAAAAGCGTTTATTTGGATCTTACCGCTACTAATCCCCTTCTACGGATTGGTTAAAGGTAAACCTTATACTGCCGCTTGGAGTAATTTCGTCGTCATGATCTATTACATGCACTCATTAACGATCATGTATACCGACCCCGATGAACGTTACTTAGCGATCTTAGAGTTTGTTTTAGCCAACTGTATGTTGTTTGGTAATGGTATTTACGCTCGTATGCAAGGCAAAGAATTAGGCCTAGGTCTGGATAAGTTAAAAGTCGTGATGGCTGAAGAAAAAGAACGAGAAGAAGCATATAAAGCCCAGCACAGAGATTAATTAACTGTCGCTGAATAACAAAAAGGAAATAGTGTCATCGACCCTATTTCCTTTTTTATTTGCGCTGAAAATATGTCAGCAATATAAGTAGAAGATTCGTCTTACAAGGAAAGCGTTTCTTTTACAAAAGGGATCGTTAGTCGACGCTGGGCACTAATTGACGCACTGTCTAAACGATCGAGCGTGGAAATAAGTGTTTTCATATCACGAGATGAACGGTTAAGTAAAAAACGACCTACATCGACAGGCAATTTTAATCCCCTAAACTCAGCACGCAATTGCAAAGCTGCTAACTTGCCATCATCGCAATTGTAAAGCTCGCTAATTCCAGTCTCGATCAATCAATCCTAAGTAAATTGTAATTGATAGTGCACGCCAGCACGGATCCTTCCCATCACGGATCATCAATTCAATATTATCAATACACACCATATCAAGATGTTCCATACCATCTAATACAGACGGTGACATCATGGCTGACATTTCCATCGGTAAATAGGCTGCTGAACGATCGGCATCAGTACATTCTGTACAGGTCGCGTGGAGTAAATGAGAGGTGCCCGAACTTCGGTTACCAAATAGATAAATAAATGGATCACCGTCGCCTACAGCTGCATTTTTTAACGCAGTGAGTAGTTGGACATTCGCGCCGGGGTAAAAACTTGCAAAAGTTTCACCATCGGGCAATTGTACTGGTAGAGAAAGTTGTGCTGGAGTGTTCAATATCACCCTTTCATACAATCATAAGATTAGTGTGGCCATTGTAGCACCTCAATGGCCGATAGAGAACGGCTAGTAAAAGATCACAATATAAAATTGCTTAATTAATCACGTTCCACTGAAAATTCACATCATCAAATGTATTTTTGCTGCTCAGGATCCGCTGATCCAATGACAATTCCATTAAAAGATCTTCCTGAGTGCCCAGCAAGACTAATTTTAATTGGATGCTTGAGCCTGACACAGTTTCAAGATCAACTTGCGCGACGGCTGATAATTCCGAGAACATTTCAATCAACTTAGCGTAATCAGCAACACCATTGATCGCGTCAACATTGAAATACACCACTTCATTATTACCAGAAGCTTTAACACTGTAGCGCTGACCCAGATGATCCGCTAAACGAGCGCTCAGTTTTACCCCCATTTCAGATAACGCGCCTTGATCACTATCAGTTAACCAAATCTCATATGCTTGATTACTATTATTACGGCCATATAAACTCCAACTCAGTTTATAGTCATCCTGTTGTTTAATGATTTTAGCAATAATATAATTATCTGCAGCGTAACGCGTTGATGCTAACTCAACAGGATCTGTAAACTGCCCCCATAAATCACTACTACTCACTTGCAATTGATCATCAAGATCCATCACCGGAAATAGCACAGGTAGACCGCGTTTATTAGCTTGCTCTTTAATCGCATTAATAAAATCAGCGTAATTAGTATCGCTTTCACCTTTAACACTACGGCTAAAATCTTCATCAACAACTAACCATAATATTTGTTGCGGACGGTTCTGACTCCACACACCGAATTCACTACTGCGTAATAAACGATTTACTTTTTTCTCATTAAAACTAACGTGTAAATGACGCTCGCCATCAATATCTTCTTGAGATTGCTTGACTAAATATTCACGCGCCCTCATTAGCGTTTTCTTGATCACTGGGTCCTTAGTAATCAAAGGATCACCAGATACTTTGACGAGCACTTCAGCCAGCGCCACTTTTTGTAGATCGCGGTTAGATTCCGCATCCACAGCAATCACTGATGATGAGTACAGATTAGCAACTTCAACCGCGCTAGCAGCGAGTGGCGTAAGAGACATTAATGATAATAAAACAGGGAGTAAACGCTTCATACAATCCTTTCCAAGAATAACGTGATGACTCACATTGATATTTTGATAATACCATAGCCGTCTCGATTAATTTAACTGAAATCATAACCAAAACAGGGGCTATGTCCATCAAAATCCTGAACACATCTAAATTAGCAATATAGGTAAACCTTAGCCATACTAAATATCAATGAGTTAGATAAAATGTAGTGGAGCTAAATCATGATGAATAAAAGCGTAGAAAATGACAGATACATTAATATAAATAGTGAACAGATATATTTACTGCATATTCTGTTAGTTTGGGGCGGGTATTTAACTGGGGATCAAATTGAATAACATACAGACATCGTAGCGATGCCTGTATTACTCCACGAGCAGAAATAAATAAGGTTCTGTTCTATCGTGCAAGCTATATTTTTATATTATTTAGTACCAAAGATCTTATCACCAGCATCACCAAGACCTGGAACGATGTAACCTTTTTCGTCTAAACGCTCATCAATAGATGCAGTGTAAAGCTCGATATTTGGGTGTGCTTCTTCTAACGCTTTTAGGCCTTCAGGTGCAGCAACAAGTACAAGGACTTTAATGTGCTTACAACCTTTAGCTACTAACAGGTCTAATGTTGCGATCATAGAACCGCCTGTTGCTAACATAGGATCAACAACAATCGCTAAACGTTCATCAATGCTGTGAACGATTTTTTCGAAATAAGGAATCGCTTCTAGCGTGTCTTCATCACGGTAAATACCAACAACACTTACACGTGCACTTGGCATATGTTCTAATACACCATCCATCATGCCTAAACCAGCACGAAGAATTGGCACTACAGTTACTTTTTTACCTTTGATTTGATCAACGGTAACATCGCCATTCCAGCCATCAATAGTTTTCTGTTCTAGTTCTAAATCAGCTGTTGCTTCATAAGTAAGTAAGCTACCCACTTCTGTTGCTAGTTCACGAAAACGTTTAGTGCTGATATCAGCAGCGCGCATTAAACCCAATTTATGACGTACTAAAGGATGTTTAACTTCAACAACTTTCATGTAATCTCCTAATAAAATCAAAGTAACTACGATACAAAAACGCGCAATATTACCAATAATGGCACTATAATGATAGCTTATTCCAAGGAAAAGCCTGAGTTAAGAATAAAATCAATTAGCAGGTCAAACAAGCCATAATATTGTTTCTATTCTGTGAGTAAAGTTGTTAACATGGCGGCGATTTTTTAATCCAATTGATACGATTAGTTTGTGAGGGATCCAGTGAGCAACCAAAATACTTCTCTAAGTTATAAAGATGCAGGCGTTGATATCGACGCAGGTAATGCATTAGTAGAACGCATTAAAGGTGTAGCGAAAAAAACTAAACGCCCAGAAGTGATGGGTGGTCTAGGTGGCTTCGGCGCTCTTTGCCAATTACCTACTGGTTATAAAGAACCAGTGTTGGTTGCAGGAACAGACGGTGTAGGAACGAAACTACGCCTCGCTATCGATTTAGCTAAATATGATACGGTAGGTATCGATTTAGTTGCTATGTGTGTAAACGACCTTATTGTACAAGGTGCTGAACCACTATTCTTCTTAGATTACTATGCAACAGGCAAGTTAGATGTAGATGTAGCTACGGCTGTTGTTACTGGTATCGGCGAAGGTTGTTTATTATCTGGTTGTGCGTTAACAGGCGGTGAAACTGCTGAAATGCCAGGTATGTACGACGGTAAAGATTTTGACATTGCTGGCTTCTGTGTTGGCATTGTAGATAAAGAAAACATCATCGACGGCACTAAAGTTGCTGCAGGTGATAAACTGATTGCTTTAGGATCGAGTGGCCCTCACTCGAACGGCTATTCTTTAGTGCGTAAAATCCTTGAAGTTTCAAAAGAAGATCCAAGTCAAGCATTTGGTGATTCAACATTAGGTGATGCTCTTCTAACGCCTACTAACATCTATGTTAAGTCTGTACTAGCTGTGTTGAAAGAATGTGAAGTTCACGCTTTATCACACATTACTGGTGGTGGTTTCTGGGAAAATATCCCACGTGTACTACCAGCACTGACAAAAGCTGTTGTAGATGAAAGTAGTTGGCAGTGGCCTGAAATTTTCAACTGGTTACAAGAGAAAGGTAACGTTGAACGTACAGAAATGTACCGTACGTTTAACTGTGGTGTTGGTATGGTTATTGCTCTACCAGAAGCACAAGTTGAAAAAGCACTTGAAATATTCACTGCCCATGGCGAAAATGCATGGCTAATCGGTGAAATTGCAAACGCTGCAGAAAATGAAGAACAAGTAGAGATAAAATAATGTCTAAACAAGCATCTATCGTAGTATTAGTTTCTGGTAATGGCAGTAATTTACAAACCATTCTAGATCAGTGCGAACAAGGTTCTATTAACGGTAAAGTAACTGCCGTCTTTAGTAACAAAAGTACAGCTTATGGCTTAGAGCGAGCACAACAAGCAGGTGTGGACGCAATATCACTGGCTCAAGGTGATTTTGCTGACCGTGCTGCATTTGATGCAGAGCTAATGACACAAATAGATCAATACCAACCCGATCTTATTGTGTTAGCAGGTTATATGCGTATTTTGAGTGATAACTTTGTCCAGCATTATGCTGGCAAGATGCTTAATATACATCCTTCTCTATTACCTAAATATCCAGGTTTAGATACACATCAACGTGCTATGGATAATGGTGATAAAGAGCATGGAGCATCAGTACATTTTGTCACGCCAGAGCTAGACGCAGGTCCAGTAATCTTGCAAGCAAAAGTACCGGTCTTTACAGAAGATGACATCGAAGAACTGAGTTCTCGAGTACATACTCAAGAACACATGATCTACCCGATGGTTATCCAATGGTTCTGTGCTGGACGCCTTGCTATGACAAATGGCAAAGCCGTTCTTGATGGGGAAGAATTAGCTGAAAGCGGCCACGCTGCGGACTAGGTTAATGCACTAATCCTAGATAATAAAAAGCCTTTATCGCATCACTGCATAAAGGCTTTTTTTATGACGAGCTATTAATACTAACCACTAATACATCACATATTTGTCATCATCACAGTACCACGGCAGAATACACAATATTCACCCGGCTGCATTTTATGCCACACTTCATTATCCGTCAGCGGTTGTGTCGCGATAATAGCCACAACATCAGAATCAGACGTTTCATTCTCAAAGTTAATTTCAATATTTTCATCAATTAATTGAGCGTGACCAAACGGTGCTTCACGAATAATATGATGTAAATTATTAGTACAGTAAGCAAAAACAAAATCGCCATCTGTTAATAATAAATTAAACACGCCTAATGCTCTTAACTGATCGCACAAGCTCGCGATAAAGCTAAATACTGGTTTCATATCATCAGGTTTCGTTGGAAACTTTTTACTTACTTCCTGTAATATCCAGCAGTATGCTAGCTCACTGTCGGTTTCACCGATAGGCGTATAAAAGCCCGTAGCCAAACCTTGATAATCCGTTAATTGACCATTATGCGCATAGGTCCAATTCTTCCCCCAAAATTCACGGGTAAAAGGATGCGTATTCTCTAATGCAACACCACCGCGATTCGCTTGACGAATATGCGAAATCACCGCTTGGCTTTTAATCGGGTAGTTTTTGACTAATTGTGCGACTTTTGATTCACAACTTGGCTTTGGATCTCGAAAAGTACGGCAGCCCTTGCCTTCATAAAAAGTAATTCCCCAACCATCAGAATGTGGTCCAGTCTTACCCCCACGCTGCATCAGCCCAGAAAAACTAAAACAAATGTCGGTAGGCACATTTGCGCTCATACCTAATAATTCACACATATACTGATAACTTCACTTTTATAGCTACAACATTAACCCGAAGGGCTAAACTCATTCATTCATCTTTATTCTACGTATTGCCAAGCAACTGTCTATGGCAAATAACGCTATAGCACGCACAATTATGCAATATCATATAGCCAAAAGACCTAGGTTAGTCAGCATAACCCATCATTTTTTCAACTAACTGGATCAATAAATGGATCACTTTAATGTGAATCTCTTGAATACGGTCAGCATAACCAAAGTGCGGCACGCGGATTTCAATATCAGCGATCCCAGCCATTTTCCCGCCATCTTTACCCGTTAGTGCAATCGTCTTCATGCCTTTGGCTTTCGCGGCTGCAAACGCATTTAAGACGTTTTGTGAGTTACCACTCGTGCTTAGCCCTAATAATACATCGCCTTGTTGACCAATCCCTTCAACATAACGTGAGAATACATATTCATAGCCAAAATCATTACTCACGCAAGACATATGGCTCACATCAGAAATTGCAATACCCGGCATTGCAGGACGGTTTTCACGATAGCGACCTGATAACTCTTCAGCAAAATGCATCGCATCACAATGTGAACCACCATTACCACAAGATAATACTTTGCCACCGGCTTTAAATGAATCAGCTAATAATGCCGCTGCTGCT
The DNA here is from genome assembly GCF_008931805.1 of Moritella marina ATCC 15381. Lineage (GTDB taxonomy): Bacteria > Pseudomonadota > Gammaproteobacteria > Enterobacterales > Moritellaceae > Moritella > Moritella marina. The sequence goes on from NZ_CP044399.1 coordinate 3,166,293, forward strand.
TCAATATTTTCACCATTTTTCGGGTCTGCTAAAAAGTCATTTAATACTTGTGCTGCTTCGACTAATTCCTGCTGAATTAAGCCTTGATAATTTGTCATTTATTATCGCCTCTATGCTTAAAATATATTTCTATAATAGTACTATTGTTTCACAAATTTATGTACCTGTATCACCCATATAAATAAAAGGTTAAGCATAACTAAAAATAAGCTTAAGGTATGAAAAAATGCATAGTTAACACCCACTTACTACCCACTTATGAGTAATGAAAAGTCCAATTTCTTGACCGATCTGACCTAAAATAAAAGTAAATCGGCAATTAAATTATCAAGCCAACAAAGCTATTATCAGTGAACACTTGTAAACCCAATGGGGTAAAAACAAGCGTTTAGTTACAGGTTCTATAATTACTATGTGAATTACATGTAAAAAACTTGCTAATTTAATAATTTTCAACTAGAACTAATACACAAACCAGTCTTCTGGTCTGACCTCTGACTTTGCTATTTAGTTGCGTAATGAAAGGAGAAAATCATGGCAACCACAATCTCACTCTTAGCCTTAGTGGCAATATTTGGTACATTATCTTACCAAAGAGCATCATTAGCTGCGTTTACTGGTGCATTTTTTATTGCACTTGCAGCCGTTTCATATTTCGGTGATGTGCCGTTAGCTATTTGGATCATAACCGCTGTAATTGCGATACCGTTAAATATCACGAGTATTCGTCAAGGCTATCTAACAGCGCCAATCTTAAAAGGTTTCCGTAAAATAATGCCGGAAATGTCTCAAACAGAGACTGAAGCATTAGAAGCCGGCACCACTTGGTGGGATGCTGACCTATTCAGCGGCAAACCAAATTGGGAAAAACTGCACAACGTACCTGCGCCTGCACTATCTGCTGAGGAACGTGCTTTCCTTGACGGTCCTGTAGAGGAAGCATGTCGTATGGCTGATGAGTTTGACATCACTCACAATCGTGCAGATTTACCTCCAGAACTGTGGGAATTCCTTAAAACTAAGGGTTTCTTCGCCATGATCATCAAGAAAAAATACGGTGGTCTAGAATTCTCTGCATTAGCACAATCAATGGTACTGCAAAAATTAACAGGCTCAAGCTCAGTAATGGCGAGCACTGTTGGTGTACCTAACTCATTAGGACCTGGTGAATTACTACAGCACTACGGCACTAAAGAGCAGCAAGATTACTACCTTCCTCGTTTGGCTATTGGTGAGGAAATTCCATGTTTCGCATTAACAAGCCCTGAAGCGGGTTCAGATGCCGGCGCTATCCCTGATTTCGGTATCGTCTGTAAAGGTGAATTCGAAGGGAAAGAAGTACTAGGTATGAAACTGACTTGGAACAAACGTTATATTACACTTGCACCTGTTGCGACTGTACTTGGCCTTGCGATTAAACTTCGCGATCCTGACGGTCTATTAGGTGATAAAGAAGATATCGGTATTACTTGTGCGCTTATCCCAACAGATATCCCAGGTGTTGAAACTGGTCGTCGTCACTTCCCGCTTAACTTACCGTTCCAAAATGGTCCAACTAAAGGTAACGAAGTATTCGTACCACTAGACTTTATTATCGGTGGTCCAGAGATGGCTGGTAAAGGCTGGAGCATGCTCGTTGAATGTCTCTCTGTTGGTCGTGGTATTACATTACCTTCATGCTCTGCAGGTGCCGTTAAGCTAGCCGCATTAGGCATGGGTTCTTACACAGCTATCCGTCGTCAATTTAAAGTTGCGATTGGTAAAATGGAAGGTATCGAAGAACCACTAGCACGTATCGGTGGTAATGCTTACCTCATGGGTGCAGCATCAACACTCACAACGAGTGCGATTGATTTAGGTGAGAAACCATCAGTAATCACTGCGATTGTTAAAATGCATTTAACAGACCGTGCGCAAAAATGTGCAATCGATGCAATGGACATCTCAGGTGGTAAAGGTATCTGTCTTGGTCCAAACAACATGGCAGGTCGTGGTTACCAAGCGGCGCCAGTTGCAATTACAGTAGAAGGTGCAAACATTCTGACTCGTAACCTGATCATTTATGGTCAAGGCGCAATCCGTTGTCATCCGTTTGTATTACCTGAATTAACTGCAGCAGCACTTAGCGATCACAAAAAAGGTCTACAAGACTTTGATGCAGCTCTATTCGGTCATGTTGGTTTTGCTATGTCGAACTTCTTCCGTTCATTCGTGATGGGTGTGACTAACGGTAAAGGCTCTGCTGCACCATTTAAAGATGAAACTGCACAGTACTATCAACAGATGAACCGTTTAAGTGCAAACTTAGCGTTCTTATCTGATGTTGCAATGGGCGTTCTAGGTGGTGATCTGAAACGTAAAGAACGTGTTTCTGCACGTTTAGGTGATATCTTAAGTCAACTGTACTTATCATCTGCAACATTGAAACGTTTTGAAGATGAAGGTCGTCAAAAAGCTGATTTACCATTAGTACACTGGGCATTACAAGACTCATTATTCCAAGCTGAACAAGCAATTGATGAATTACTACGTAACTTCCCTGTTCGTGCTGTTGGTATTGCATTACGCGCTATGGTACTACCAGCAGGTACGCGTCTATCTCGTCCAGCTGATAAATTAGACCATGTTGTTGCCGGTTTACTACAAGTTCCTTCTGAAACGCGTAGCCGCCTAGCAACTGACATGTACCTCACTGAAGAAGAAGGTAACCCTGTCGGTCTACAAGAGAAAGCCTTGAGAGACATTATTGTGGCTGACCCTATCTTCGCCCGTGTTTGTAAAGAGAATGGTGCTAAACAAGCATTTATCTATCTTGATAAGTTTGCTGATATCGCACTTGCTAACAAGCAAATCACGGCTGATGAAGCTGAGTTACTGAAAGTTGCAGAAGAAGGTCGTTTACGTACAATTAACGTTGATGATTTTGACCCTGAAGTACTTGCTGCTGATAAGTCATTAGTTAACCAACTAAACAGTGATTGGCGAGCTCGTGCAAATGGCACCGCGAAACCAGCTAAAAAGAAGAAAGTAAAAACTGAAGCGGTTGCTTAACGGTTTGTTACATAACTGCTAGCAATTAATCGCTAGCGACAAAAAAGCCACTGTTATCATCGATGACAGTGGCTTTTTTATTTAAACCGTTTTACTTAAACAGCCGAACTTAAACGTCTAGTATGGTTTTCGCTAAGGTACGAATACCATGGCCTTTTCCGCCTGTTGACCATAAATCATTAGCCGCTTTCTGATACGCGCCCGCTAAATCTAAATGTAACCAACCTTGCCCATCTTCACGTACAAAACGCGATAAGAATGCAGCAGCAGTCGATGCACCAGCACGACCTTCACCAGCATGGATGTTCGCCATATCAGCAAAGCTTGATGGTAATTGGCTTTGATGCCATTTCTCTAAAGGTAATTGCCATGCAAATTCATTTTCTGATTTCGCATTTGCTAATACTGAATTCACCAAGTCCTGATCAAACCCAAATAGCGCATTATAATCACGACCTAAGGCCATCTTAGCCGCACCGGTCAGTGTCGCTGCATCAATCAAGCGTTGCGGCGAGTTCTCTTCAGCAGCAAGTAAACCGTCGGCTAACACTAAGCGGCCTTCAGCATCTGTATTAAGCACCTCTACAGTGATATCATTTTTGTAGGTAATAATATCGCCAAGTTTAAACGCATTGCTGCTGATCATGTTCTCTGCACAGCATAAGAATAACTGCACGCGTTGGTTTAAGCCTTGGCTGATTGCTAATGCTAGTGCGCCAGTCAATGTTGCAGCGCCGCCCATGTCACTTTTCATTACAGCCATACCATCAGAAGGCTTAATGCTGTAACCACCTGAATCAAAAGTAATGCCCTTGCCTACTAATGCAGTTGCTACAGGCGCATCGGCATCACCGCTTGGGTTAAAGTCCAGTTGTAACATAGCTGGCGGATGCTGGCTGCCACGTCCGACAGTATGAATACCGGTAAAACCGTGTGTTAATAATTCTTCACCAGCAATGATTTTGTAGCTAATCGCTTCTGGCGCAAGTTGTAATAACAAATCAGCCGCACTTTGCGCTAGCTTAACCGGATACATATCTTCAGCGTCGGTATTAATGGTTTTACGTACCCAATGGCTGGCTTTTTGAAAATCAGTGAACGCTTTCTTTTCAGTACTGTTTACTGAATCTAAACCAAAGCAAGCTTGTTGCGTTTCTTTTGCAGTGTAATAGCCTTGGTCAAATGCAATGCGTAATTCCGTATTCCATAACTCGCCTTGCAAGGTCACTTTAGCGATACCTTGATTCGACAGTTTACGTGCCGCACGTTGTACTTGTAATGCACTATCACCGCCAAGGTCAGCCAGGTGGATTGATGCGACACCAGCATTAAAGCTCACTAATGCATTCTTGCCCCAAAAGCTGTCAGCGGGGGTAAGCGTTAACTCAACGATCATGAAATCCTTCATTTAATATCCTTTATTTTGACGTGTAAGCAATACGTTATGTTATATACCACTTATTTAACTTTCATATTAACAAGTTAAAGCACAAAAAAAAGCCCATAATCAGCGTTATGCTAACTATGGGCTTATTCAGTATTAGTTATTAACAATTAATAGTTAATATTCATCAATCCAAGCAAGCATGACAGCTTCAAGTACGCGTTCACCACAATGATTGGGATCATCGGTAAAATCGTCTAGTTCAATAATCATCTTGCGCAAATCGGTGAATCTAACTTGCTGCGGATCTTGTTTTGGATATTGCTCGAAAAGTTCGATTGCAATATCTCGGCTATCCGACCATGCTAATGCCATAAGACCTCTCTAAAAGTAACGTTTAGTTATGACTAACCTATTGTTACTTTCAGTTTAGTTGTCTTAAGGCATTTATGCGTAGCCTTAGATCAGAAAACAAGGCAGTAAACTAATCGCTATTAATGGCTTTCAGAAACCATGTTTAACGTATACTTCGGAATTTCAACAACCAGATCTTTATCCGCAACAGCTGCTTGGCAACCTAAACGAGAATCCGGTTCTAAACCCCATGCTTTATCTAACATGTCATCTTCAAGTTCATCACTTTCTTCTAATGAATCAAAGCCTTCACGTACGATCACGTGACATGTAGTACACGCGCATGATTTCTCGCACGCATGCTCAATGATGATTCTATTGCGCAACGCAACATCAAGGATCGTTTCGCCCTTCTCAACGTCTACAGATAGACCTTCTGGGCATAGTTCTTCATGAGGTAAAAATATAACTTTTGGCATTTCTTAGACCTTATCTACCGACTGACCCTGCAACGCTTTACGGATTGATGCATCCATACGACGAGCAGCAAAATCTTGTGTTAATTTATCGACTGTTTCAATTTCTTTTTCAATTGCATCTCTATCATCACCTTGACGGATCTGATAAAGCACTTGAATCGCATTCTCAATGACAGTTTGCTCTGCGTCTGACAACAAGGCTTTACCATCTTGTTGTAAGGCTACGATTAGGCTTTCCATGACACGGTCAGCTTCTAATTGTTGCTCTGCTAGCATACGCGCTGTTACATCTTCTTTCGCATACGTCATTGAATCTTTAAGCATGTTTGCCACTTCATCATCACTCAAACCATACGATGGTTTAACTTGAATAGATGCCGATACACCTGATGATTTTTCCATAGCAGAAACACTTAACAAACCATCCGCATCCACCTGGAACGTCACACGAATGTGTGCAGCACCTGCGGCCATTGGTGGAATACCTGTTAATGAGAAACGCGCTAATGAACGGCAATCAGTCACTAATTCACGTTCACCTTGTAGTACGTGAATAGTCATCGCTGTTTGACCATCTTTAAACGTCGTAAACTCTTGTGCTCGAGCCACAGGAATAGTCGTGTTACGTGGGATCACTTTTTCAACTAAGTTACCCATGGTTTCAAGACCAAGTGACAATGGCGTTACGTCTAGTAATAATAACTCTGAATCAGGTTTATTACCCACTAATACGTCAGCCTGAATCGCTGCGCCAACTGCCACAACTTTATCTGGATTAATACTAGTTAGTGGCTCTTGAGTAAAAAACTCCCCCACTTTTTCACGCACTAATGGTACACGAGTAGAACCGCCCACCATCACAACTTCCAGTACGTCTTCTTTGCTGATTTCAGCATCTTTTAATGAACGACGACATGCAAGTAAAGTACGTTTAACAAGAGGTTGAATTAGCGTTTCAAATGTTGCCCGGCTTAATGAGCCCTGCCAATTAACAGGCTCTAATGACAGCGTGATATCCACACTATCATTGTCTGTTAATGCTTGTTTTGCTTGTTTCGCTTGGTTTAATAACAAACGTTGCATTGCCAACGGTTGCTCACCAACCAGTCCAGCTTCAGTGCTGATCCAATCTGCAACTAAATGGTCAAAATCATCACCACCCAGCGCCGAATCACCACCTGTTGCGAGGACTTCGAATACGCCTTTATTGAGACGTAAAATAGAAATGTCGAACGTACCACCGCCCAGATCATAAACCGCGATAACGCCTTCTTGACCGGCATCTAAGCCATATGCAATAGCTGCAGCTGTCGGTTCATTTAATAAACGTAATACATTCAACCCGGCGATGTTTGCTGCATCTTTGGTACCTTGACGTTGTGCATCATCAAAGTAAGCGGGCACAGTAATCACAACACCATTAAGTTCACCAGCCAAAGATTCAGTGGCACGTGCAGCTAAAGTTTTTAGTATTTCGGCTGAAACTTGAACCGGATTAAGTTCACCTGCTACCGTTTTAATTAACGGTTGGCCAGATGCCGATTCAATCAGTACGTTAGGAATACGCGCAGTATCAATATCTGAAAATGCTTTGCCCATTAAACGTTTTACTGATGAGATAGTATTTTCTGGGTCGGTTACCGCTTGTTCTGCAGCAAGATCACCAACAATAATCGCATCTGCGGTATAACGAACCACTGATGGTAAAATATCGTGACCAGCGTTATTGACTAACGTGATTGCACTGCCACTACGGACACTTGCCACTAATGAATTAGTCGTACCAAGATCAATGCCGACTGCAAGTTTATGCTCATGAGGTGCTGCCGATTGACCCGGTTCAGCAATTTGAAGTAATGCCATGTTTTAGGTTCTTAAATTTAAATTATTTGATTAGTAATCAAGTAAACTATCTTCAAGTGTACTTAATTGTGTCTGCAGTTTATAAACAAATTTTAATTTGCGCACTACATTCGCCGCGTCATTATAATGCTCAATACTGACCAATTCATTGAATTCTTGCAAATATTGTTTGATTGATAAACTTAATTCATCATCAAAGTCTGCAATTTCTTGTTCAGGGTCTGCAGCATGTGGGATATCTGCAAGACGTTCATGCTGTTCCATTTGCTGCATTAAAAACATTGGATCTTGTAATGTTTTTTGCTCACCACGAATATCTTCATGACAAATAGCAAGGATATATTCTGCACGTTGGATTGGTGATTTCAGAATTGAATAGGCATCATTAACTTGAGATGACTTTTGCACTGATAATAAGCGCTCACGCTCACTGCCATTGGCAAAATTATCAGGGTGTAGTGTACGTTGTAAATCTCGATATTTTGTTGCTAAACCGGCACTATCTAATTCAAAATTAACGGGTAAACCAAACAGCTCAAAGTGGTTCATCTGACGACCTTTAATGGATAGATTAAATAAACAAAACCCAAATAACCAGGTTATTTGGGCATATCAATATTACACGTTGAAGCTTTCACCGCAGCCGCATTCGCCTTTCATGTTGGGATTGTTAAATTCAAACCCTTCATTCAGACCTTCTTTAACGAAATCTAATTCGATTCCATCAAGATAAACGTAGCTTTTTTTATCCACGATAACTGTCACACCTTTTTCAACAAAAACTTCATCGTTTTCATCAATAGAGTCAACAAACTCAAGGATATAGGCTAGACCAGAACAACCAGATGTTTTCACACCTAGACGTAAGCCTGCGCCTTTACCACGTTTTTCAAGGTAAGTCGCTACGCGAGCAGCAGCTGAGTCAGATAAGGTAACAGCCATATTTAGCTCCTAAGACTCTTTTTTCTTTTTGTAATCGTCAATTGCAGCTTTAATTGCATCTTCAGCAAGAATTGAACAGTGAATTTTCACTGGTGGTAACTCAAGCTCTTCAGCAATTGTTGTGTTAGTAATTTCGCCCGCTTGCTCAATGCTCTTACCTTTTACCCATTCGGTAACTAAAGAGCTTGATGCGATAGCAGAACCACAACCGTAAGTTTTGAATTTAGCATCTTCAATGATGCCTTCTTCGTTAATCTTAAGTTGTAACTTCATTACGTCACCACAAGCAGGTGCGCCTACCATACCAGTTGCGATAGATGGGTCACTTTTATCAAATGAACCTACGTTACGTGGATTTTCATAATGGTCGATTACTTTTTCGCTATAAGCCATGATCTAACTCCTTCAAACTAAAATATAAATCTTCGTGAAACAAGGGTGGTCGATTAGTGGTGATCCCACTCGATAGTGCTTAAATCGATACCATCTTTAAACATCTCCCATAAAGGCGACATTTCACGTAGCTTACTGATGTTCTCTTTAATGATGCTTGTTGCATAATCAACTTCTTCTACAGTCGTAAAACGACCGAATGAGAAACGAATTGAGCTATGCGCCATTTCATCGTTCAGACCTAATGCACGTAGTACATAAGATGGTTCTAAACTTGCTGATGTACAAGCTGAGCCTGAAGAAACCGCAAGGTCTTTCAGTGCCATCATTAATGACTCACCTTCAACAAAGTTGAAGCTTACGTTTAAGTTGCTTACGATACGTTGTTCTGCATGGCCATTTAGATATACTTCTTCGATATCTGCAATGCCAGCCCAGAAACGTTGACGTAATGCTTCAGCATGGTCTGTATCTTGTTGCATTTCTTCTTTAGCAATACGGAATGCTTCACCCATACCCACGATTTGGTGAGTTGGCAGTGTACCACTACGCATACCACGTTCATGACCGCCACCGTGCATCTGCGCTTCTAAGCGGATACGCGGTTTACGTTGAACGTATAATGCACCAATACCTTTAGGGCCATAAATTTTATGTGCCGATACTGATAACATATCTACTTTTAATTCAGAGAAATCAAGTGGTAATTTGCCCGCACTTTGCGCAGCATCTACATGGAATAAAACTTTCTTCGCACGACAAAGTTCACCCAATGCAGCGATATCATTAATCGCACCGATTTCATTGTTCACGTGCATGATACTAACAATAATAGTATCTTCACGAATTGCAGCTTCAAGGATTTCAACTGTAATTAGACCTTCCGAAGTCGGGTCTAAATAAGTTACTTCATAACCTTCACGCTCAAGTTGACGACAAGTATCAAGCACAGCTTTATGCTCAATTTTACTTGTAATAATATGTTTGCCTTTCTTGTTATAAAAATGCGCAGCACCTTTAATTGCAAGATTGTTTGATTCAGTTGCACCCGACGTAATAACAACTTCACGTGGGTCTGCATTGACTAAATCTGCAATTTGATTACGAGCAATGTCTACAGCTTCTTCTGCCTGCCAACCGAAACGGTGTGAACGAGACGCAGGGTTACCAAAGATGCCGTCCATAGTTAAACACTGCATCATTTTTTCTGCTACACGAGGGTCTACAGGCGTAGTCGCAGAATAATCCAAATAAATAGGTTTTTTCATCTAGTCATTGCTCCATACAACACGGTTAGGCAACTAACGGTGTTTATATCTTATAATTATAATTTTGATTCGATTATGTTGTTAGACCGTTATAATCAGATAATGTTTACATCAATCTTGTTTAACATTTGACGGTCGTTATCTTGCTCATTGACGATCTGCTTTATTTCATTATTTGCCATCAGATCAGCCAGCGATATATTATCAAGAAAATCACTGATTCGCTCACTTAAATCATCCCAAAGTGAATGCGTTAAACAGCGTTTTCCATCATTACAACCGCCTGAAGAATCACATTTGGTCGCTTTTACATTCTCATCAACAGCATCAATGATCATACCGACAGAAATAAGCCCAGGTAACATGCCTAACTTATAGCCACCACCGGGTCCTCGTGCACTTGCAACCAAATTCTTTCGACGTAATCGAGAGAATAGCTGTTCCAAATACGACAACGAAATACTTTGTCGTTCTGATATTTCAGCTAATGGCACAGGTTTAATTTCCGCGTGCAATGCAAGGTCAATCATAGCTGTAACGGCGTATCGTCCCTTCGATGTCAATCGCATAGCAACCTCTAAAACTGTTATTTAAGGTTATGGTTACATACCCGACTGAAATGGTCAAGTATATACCTGACTAATTTACTCAGGTATTACTTTTTAGCAATCAAACTGACAATACTGATGACGTTATTTTTTAAGGTTACGCTGGATAGAAACCAAGGCACCACGGAGAATATTTAGCTCCACGGTTTCAGGACGTGCGCGGGTGAATAAGCGACGTAAACGATTCATCACCACACCTGGATGGGCTTTATTGATAAAACCAGAATCCCATAATGTTTCTTCAAGATGCGTATGGAACATTTCTAGCTCCGCTTGTTTTGGATACGGATTATCTTGTTCTGGGAAACTGCTCGTCGCGAGGTAAGCCATGCGTGTTTCGTACGTTAGAATTTGTACTGCCATTGCGAGGTTTAATGAGCTGTATTCTGGATTTGCAGATACGCATACATGATAAGTACATTTTTGTAGTTCATCATTGGTTAAACCAATACGTTCACGACCAAATACCAATGCTACAGGGTAGTTCGGCACTTCTTCGATAAGCTTTAAACCCGCTTCACGTGAATCAAGCATTGGCCACTGCAGCGTACGAGAACGTGCGCTAGTGCCAATCACTAAACCGCAATTTTCCACAGCTTCTTCTAAGGTATCGACAATCGTAGCATTTTCTAATACATCTGCAGCACCGGCAGCCAATGCTACTGATTTTTCATCAATCTCACATAATGGTGCAACTAATACCAACTGTGTAAAACCCATTGTTTTCATTGCACGAGCAGCTGAACCAATATTACCAGGATGAGATGTACCGACTAATACAACTTTTACGTTTGCTAACATAATTAATACCTAAAAAGATGTATAACAGTCAAACTAACTAATTAAACAGGTCGTTTAACGCCAGAGTTAGACTATTATTGGAATTGTTAATTTACTGGTCGCGGATTCTACCACAATTAACCCTGAGCAGATGCAATAAGCAGCAGTGAAAACGTAAAAATATACTAAGAATTAAAATCAGGTGTAAAAAGTTATGAAAATTACTTTGGATCTTTGCGTTAAGTTGGGTATACTCCGCGCCCTAATTCCCGTTCTTTCAAAAATTTGGTGGTAATAGTATGCATCCGATGCTAACAATCGCGATCCGTGCTGCGCGTGACGCAGGCAATGTAATCGTAAAAGCTTATGGCGATCCTAGTAAAACTAAGATCGAGCAAAAAGGCACAAATGATTTTGTGACTAACGTAGAAAAAGAAGCTGAAGCAGCTATTATCGCTACAATTAAAAAAGCTTACCCAGAGCATACGATCATCGCTAAAGACAGCGGCGCTATCTCTGGTACAGATACTGACTACCAGTGGATCATTGACCCACTAAACGGTCACACAAACTTTATTAAAGGTATTCCACACTTCGCAATCTCAGTTGCTTTACACGTTAAAGGTAAAGCTGAAGTTGCAGTTATCTTTGATGCTATCGGTGATGAAATCTTCTCTGCTTGTCGTGGTAAAGGCGCTCAATTAAACGGTTTCCGTTTACGTGCTGGCTCTGCTAAAGATTTATCAGGTACTGTTTTAGCAACAGGCTTCCCACACAACATGAAGCATCAGCAAGATACTTACATGAACATCTTTAGTTCATTATTTACTGAATGTGCTGATGTTCGTGCATCTGGCAGTCCTGCACTTAACCTTGCTTACCTAGCAGCTGGTCGTATCGACGGTTTCTGGAGCATGGGTCAAAAACCTTGGGAAACGGCAGCGGGTAACTTAATAGCTACTGAATCAGGCGCTATCGTAACAGATTTCGCGGGCGGCCATGACTTCTTTAAGTCTGGTAACTCAGTTGCTGCATCACCACGCGTACTTAAAGATATGCTTGCTAAGATACGTCCTAACCTGACTGAATCTTTAGCTAAATAAGTTTACTTTACTTAAGTAACGTAAAATAAGAAGGCCCAGTACTTATTACAAGTACTGGGCCTTTTATTTAGTTAAACCACCGATAATACCTGTTGTTTTATTTCTGCTTTATCATCGTTTTCTGAGCTATCTTTTTTTAAACTATCGTCTCTTAAAATATCGTCTCTTAAACTATTATCCCTTAAGCTATTCACAGCTCCACTCTGCGCATCAACATCCTCATTTGTCCATCGGATCACATGTTCATTTTCAGCGAGATCAAACGCAGGTTCAGGTAATAAATCATTAATTATTTTAGCAGAGCGCCACGCCATTAAACTCAATTGAGGGTCTGCTATACCGTGGCTATCTAACCCAGCATTAACGGCATAAATATGATTATCCTGACTACCAAACCATTTCACTTTAAAATTAGGCTCAAGCTGTAACGAACCATCAGCAGACAGATCTAGCATGGGTGTTAACCCCTTAATACAATCTGGTATTTTCGATTCAAAACCAGTTGCTAAAATAACAACGGTGGCAGCATAACTCTCCGCTTTTTCTGTTAAATTATTATCCGCGATTAAATTAAATCCATCCGCCGTATTAGCCATTGAACTAACCGTCCGATGCGGCAGTAAGCGTACCCATTTACGTTGTTTTTGCACTTCAAATTTAGCGTATAATTCTTGATAAATAGCTAATAAAGCTTCACTGGTGATACCGTCACTCGTTAACTTCTGCGCACGGATCTCCTGTTGTTTTACCTCTTCATTTAAATGGTAAAACTGCTCAACGTAACGCGGCATAAAGTATTCATTACTAAAAGCCGCCTCATCGAGTGCCTGGAAGTTAGCTCGACGTGACAGCCAATCTAACTGTGCGGGCTGGCCCCAATTTCCACGTAGTGCATTTAAAAATACATCGGCCCCCGTCTGTCCACCGCCTACAAGCACCACACGTTTACCGGTCAAATCAATATTACGTAAGCCTATTTCACTGGCATGAAAACAGTTATCGCCCAAGTAAGGTTTTACCTCAGCTGGAATGTAAGGCGTCTTACCAGTCCCTAAGCAAATATGTTTTGCTTGATACAGACCTTGATTAGTTGTGATCACAAATCGATCGCCAATAAAATCAATATCCTCTACCGTCTGCGAAAAATTCACATTATTTAATTGCTTAGATACCCAAGATAAATAATCAGAAAACTCTGCGCGAGTAATGGTTTTTTGTTCCGTATTTAAAAAACGATAGAATTTTTTGTTTCGCACCAAATAAGCAATAAAACTGTATGGGCTTTCTGGTGCGACTGCAGTAACCAGATCTTTTAAATAAGATGTTTGCATATAAGTATTTGGTAGCATCAAACCTTCATGCCAAATGAACGACTTTTTATGCTCTAAGAAGCAGCTTGTTAAACTGGGTGTCTGCTCTAATAGCGCAGCGATACTTAAATTGAAAGGACCAACACCTATACCGATAATATCTGTTAACTTTTCCATCATGTTCATCCTTAAATAATACGCTCAAAAAAATCATTCCGTTCACTACACAGTAGCGCTGCTCTTTTATGCGGGAAATCGAACTCTTTTAACTTTTCTAACCCGACTTTACTGGCGATCTTCGCGACATGTTTATTATCAGCACGAGGTTCACCCAATACATGCCCGGTACGCTGTTCATCGGTATAAATCGCGTGTTGTAAACAACGCGCCCAATTGACAAAATAACGTCCGCCTAAGAACAATGGATTACCCACCAGCATATGTACACCGCGATCATAATGCTGGCAATCATAATAAATGCCAAGACGATCTTCAGGTGTCCAATACACCTCTAAATAACCAAAGGCAACGCCATCAACATAACCGATGACCGCCATGCTATGAGGATCTGCGGTTTGCTTTTCGAGGTACTGTAAATGCGAGTCTTTACTACCTGCGAGTTCCCACATACGACTTACTTCAGGGCGATTATGCCAGTGACTGAAGTTGGCTAAATCTAATTGCAGGTCAGCACATTTAAAACTAATCACACGGCCAAGATCATAAACGTACTGCTGATACCAAATGCCTTCAGGCTGGGGTTGACGCTGTGGGTATTCCACGCCTTCAGTTGATATCAATAATGGTACATCTGTATTATCGCAAGTCTGTAGTTTTGACCAAATGTTGGCGTATTGATAAAATGCTGCGCGCTGAATATGCACATCATCGCAAACCATATCTGCCCACATTGGAATTTGTGCAGTTGTCATTGCCAACCATAATGATTGCTTGATAATAATGGTCTTACGATTAACCCCCATACCTGCAAAAACATGCTCAAGAATATTAAACCACTGCGCTTGATCTAAGGCACTCACCGCTGCCCTCAATTCAGTTCTGACCTCAGCTCTTACCTCAGCTCTTACTTCAGCTCTGAAATCTGCATTTAAACCATCATCATAGGTAAACGCCCATTGGCTCAAACAACTTTTCACTGTGAAATGCTCACCGCTGGTTTCAAATACCAACTTGCTACCGGTTTTACTGATATGCGCACTATCAGCTTGTGGCTTGAATAGAGGTTTGAAAACGCTATTGACGCCTTCCGTCTCTGTAAACTTGAATAGATTTGGGTAACTGACATAAATTTTACTGGGATCCGTAATTTCAGTTTCATTTTGCGCTGATAAGAAACAAAAGAAATTACTTTTTATCGTCAAACGGTCACAACCTAACAGGTAATCATAGAAGGAGCGATCATAAAAACTATGCTGCGCTAACTGACGCCAAAGGTGTTGTGACATCTGCACAAGTTGCTCAAGTGATACCTTGCTATCGATATGATGCTGCTCACCCGATGGTACTTCTGATTGTAATGCTGAAATCACACTATTCAGCGAGTTAACAATAAGGTAATAGCTAAAATACGAATTAACATCGGCATTTTTCATGAAATATTCAGGCTGATTCTGTTGCAGTAATGGAAAACGTTGAATCGCGGTTTCAGTAAAGCCAGTGCCTTGGCAATCCCTGAATTTAACCCCACAAGGCAGGCCATTATCAAAATCGACTAAGATGTTCTGTTGATGGGCAAGTAATATCAGCCCATAATCACTGCGCGCGACACAAATAGGTTTTATGACTTGCTCTAAGAACTGTTCGAACCAAATCAAACTAGCATCGTGATATGACAATGACTGATGCGTCGCAAATTCGGCGATTAAATCTTGGATGAAATTACCGCCATCCTCCTTAGTCTGCGTTAATGTAGCCAACACCATGCTCGACTCTTTACCTGTCGGGAAACAATTTTCACGCCAGCAGAATAAGCTATCGACGATCACTTCTCCGTTCAGATCTTTTAATCCACTCCAGGCTGGTTCTTGCAATACCGAGAATGTTGGGAAACGTTGCCATAACTCAGCCCCAGCCAGTTCTTCACTGACTTGGTTAAACAATACACCACGCTCTAATTCTTTTACCGATAAATGACGCACAGAGTTTGTTAGCTTCACCGCAAGTGAAAATTTCAGCATCCAACGGCTATCTTGTTGCCATAACGCCCGCGTTGATGATGTTGGGTGCCACATTTTACCTTGCGCGCTATCGGCACATTCAATCATTAAGCCATCAGCAAAATATTGCTGCATACTGCTATTATCACGCAGCACTTTGACTTGATGAGGATGCATTGGAAAAGGCAAGTAGCCATTAGGAATAACACTCGGTAAACCCTGAGTATTAAATGTATCTTGGTAAGTTTGCAAGAGTAAGTCTGAAAGTGATTCGCCATGGCTATTCCCCACTAATAAACTCGGTGCGACAAAGTACCACTGCAACGTAAAACTATTGCCATAATCAGGGCTATACAGCTTAGATTCTTCAACTGTCCATCCTGCGTGACTCTTACCTGCAGGATGTAAATTATGCCCACCAAGTAAACTTTGTTCCGCTTGAATAAACCCATCAATACCGACTGGTGTAGTGCGCTCTGCCAATACATTTTCAATATGACTTTGACTATTAAATACTTGCTGTTTAAATCCCAATAATTGCGCTTGGTTAAAGTCACCGGTAATGTCGTGATGCTGACAAATTAACTCAACTACATCCGCATAAGCGATATCAGCCTCACCTTGTAAATCTCGAAATTTAACCGGATAATTAAATTGAAAACGTTGCACGGCTGAGCGCTGTAATAATGGCAACACTAGCTTTCCAGCTGTCATATCTATACATATTTCATCGTCGGTAATACTGTAACCCGACCACTCATTCAATAGCGCATTAAGAAAGGCATCTAATGATAATTTTTGGCTATAGCTATACTGCATGGTCATTCTCCTCCAGTGCAAATAACGGAACGAGTTCGCCATCGCCTTGCCATTGATAACAATGTTTATCTATCTCGCCACGTGGTTTGATGCGTTCTGATTTCTTAGTACCTAACATAATAAAAGCCACCGGTTCTTGCTGCTGAGTTAAGCCAAATAATTGTTGCACACGCGGTAATTCGGCTGCGTCGGTGCTATACCAAACTGCCGCAATATCTTGCTCTTCAGCCGCTAATAAAATATTTTGGCAGGCAGCCGCTGCGGATAATACTTGGTCTCGACGAGAAACAGCATGCGGACTGGTTATATTTGCAGAAACCACGACCACCATAGGTGCATCACCAAGGTAATTAGTCAGTCGACGGATCTTGGCAGGATCGATATCTCCGCCCTCTTCCAACCAAGCTTCACACATCAATTCACACATATTTGGTACCTGTTCATTAGCCACAACAACTAAATGCCAAGGCCTTAGATTACCGTGGTCAGGCGCACTCATCACCGCTTGAAAGATACGTTTCAATTGCACATTATTAGGCGCAGGCAGGCACATTTCATGAACATGACAAGAACTACGTTGATAAATAAAATCTAAAACTGGCATGGCTAACTCCTTTTATAACCAAGTAAAATCAAACAAATAAAATAAATACCGCCGATAATTGACACTAAAATGCCACTGGCGATTTCAAAGGGAGCAATCAAGGTTCGGCCCAGTCCGTCAGCAAGTACTAATAGCCAAGCACCTATCGCACCACTACCGAGTAGCAATACCCAATGACGCGTCTGTCCGCATAAACGTAATAAATGTGGTGATAGCAAGCCAACAAAGGCAATGGCGCCCACAGAGGCAACAGCAGCTGCAGTAATTAATACCACCAGCAGTAAGATCAGCATGCGTAATTTTAGTAACGGTTGACCGAGGTTATGCCCCCATGTTTCACCGAGCGTGAATAAATCAAGATGGCGTGCAAAGGTAAAGAGTAATAAACAACAGGGGATAGTCACTGCAAGTAGCAGCAAACCTATTTGGCTATCTGCGCCATAGGTCGTGCCCGTTAGCCATAACACAGTAACTGAAGCAGCTCCGGCACCAAAGGTTAATACCATCGAGGCAACAGTGCCGCACCATGCTGATATCGCAATACCCAATAGCGCCAACTGCGAGACATTAAATTGATAACGCATCGCAATAAATAACACAGTCACAACAATGGCAGCGCCGACTAAAGCACATACAAATAATAATAGTCGTGATGCATCCGGCCATATCTGCAAAGCTAAAATAATGCATAAAACTGACGCCGATGTTGCACCCGAAATATCAGGACTTGCCATCGGATTACGAAACAACGCCTGCAGAGTGCAACCCGCAACACCTAAACCAAACCCAGAAAATACCGCAACAACAATACGCCACTGAGTAAAGTACTCACCATCAGCACTTGGCCAGAAATAAGCGATTGTTAATGTCAGTGCTAATGCAGGTAAAGACAGTGCTAGCCATTTAGGCAATTGAATAAGCGATGCTAAGCCAAACCCGGTTTCTTGCATCACCATGCCAGCCAGACCTTGCTTACGCATCAACAGGTACAAGAAAAAAGGCGTGCCAAGTAATACCGTCAGTACACCTGTGGGTAAGCGGTACCCTGCCAGCGGCATAGATCGAGAGAATAATTCAGCAAAGATAACCAACAATGCGCCAATAAGGCTCGCGAACAGTAGTTTTTCACGATGACGATAATGACCAAGTAACTTCGCCATATGCGGGGCCATTAAACCAATAAAACCTAATACCCCCACCATTGCAGTCACTAACGACGCTTGCAATACCGCCAACATTAATAACCCTACCCTCCAGCGATTCACTTTTAAGCCAGCCATGTTGGCCATCTCATCGCCCATGCTCAACATATCAAGGTGGCGATGGCACAATAAAGGTAAGAGTAGTAGCAACAGTGCAGGCGTTAAAATAATACCCGCTAAATCGCCATCGCTCTGGCTAATGTTGCCACTGCCCCAGAGGAATAAACCGTCCATGCGCTGTTCTGCGTAAAGCATAATGGCTGACGAAACCGCGCCAACAGCTAAGCTCATCGCCATACCGATTAAGATCAGCTGTAACTTACCGCCACCAATTACTTGCGATAAAGTAAGAATTAATCCGGCTATCATCACCGCCACCACAAATGCCGCGATCCATACCATCCAAATACTCGGATCAGTGACAAATAAGTTAACCAACATTGCCCCTAATAAAGCGCCAGAGCTGATCCCTATCGTTGAAGGGGATGCAAAGTCATTACCTAGAGTCACTTGTACTACCGTGCCTGACTGCGCCAATAAAGCGCCACTTAATACCGCAATTAATAGCGTCGGTAATAAGAGTTGAAATACATACGTTTGCTGGTAGTTATCAAACAGTTCCATATTAGGGACAAGTGCGTAGGTGCCAACCGACAGTAAAGCGAAGACAAACAGAGTAACTAATAGCAATGTTGAAAATACTTTCGATGATGTCTTTGCTCGCAAAGAGTTTACAACTGCGCTACTTTGCGTTTTATTATTTGCATTAACTAACATTCGATCCCTCCAATAACGCGGCATTGAATGCTCTAGCCATACGGATCACAGACACAGGGCCACCAAAGCTCCATAGCGCAGGCACATAATAAATATCATTATTTTTAACAAACGCGTGCTGACTCCACAAAGGTGATAGCGTCATGCGTTCACCTTTTGATTGTGTTTCTTTCACCAAGATCAAGGCTGTATCTTCAAGCAATTGAATTTGTTCAAGTTGTAAATGAGTAAAGTCTTTACCTGGCAGGTGCGTATCCCATGCGTAATGCAAACCAATATAATTGGCAACTGAAGCAGCTAAACTTTGTGTCGAAAATACCCGTAACCCATACCCCATGCCGACAAATTTGCCATACGCAACCTTTTTACCCGCGAATCCAGCCTCAACAATTTGCTGTTTAAGCCGTGCTAATTCAACGTCCATATCAGCAAGCTGCGCTTGGGCTAACGCCACCTTGCCGAGTTGCTTGGCTAAGGTTAAATAATTACTTCGCATTTGCTGCATATAGCGGTATTGCGGTTGATCGACTCGCCCAAATTGCTGTAACAATAACGTTGGCGCAATACGATTAAGATCATCACTAATGCGCGCATGGCGAAACGGATAACCGACAATCAAATCAGGCTGTAATTGCATTAGTAAAGGAAAACTCGGAAACGCGCGATTACCGACATCAACGACATCCATTGGTAATGCGGGTGAGTTAGATTGCCACTTACGATAACCGTTGCGAGAGGTCACTGCTTGGGGCTGTATTCCCAACGACAATAACATTTCAGCCGCACTCCAATTAAGTGCAACCACTTTCGGTTGTTGTTGATATGCCTGCGTTAATCCAGTTAACGGTAAGGGTTGGGCTAACGCAGTGAACACCTGCTCATTAATGTCGTTAGCCAATACGGTCGTAGGCAATAATGCCATGGCCACCAGAATGAGGGTTATTGTGCGTTGCAAACGGGCCATTGCGTTTCTTATAACGCTGAACACTTTCCTTATCATCATAATACCTGCTGCTTGAGTCGCGATTCATCACTCACCGCTTTAATGCAGGGCCACAACAAGGTCTGATCATTTACTTGTACACGCGTGATTGGCGTTTGGTAAACATCACTTATCCGCTCAGCAGTGAAGACATCATCAACGCGTCCACTGGCAATCACTTCGCCTTGCAGCAGCATGATGGCTTGATGGCTAAATTGCTGCGCATGATTAAGATCGTGTAATACCCAAATAATGGTTTTACCGTAATCTTGGTTTAAGCGTTGGACGATATGCAAGAGTTCAATTTGATGGGCGATATCAAGCCAAGAGGTCGGTTCATCCAATAACACAATGTCAGTATCTTGAGCCAGTACCATCGCCAGCCAACAACGCTGCGCTTCACCACCCGATAAGGTTTCAATCGCGAGATCAGCGAATTCAAGCACACCCGCTTCAGCCATCGCCCAATGCATTCTTTCTTTATCTTCTGTAGAAAGAGGCGCAAACCAACGACGGTGTGGATGACGACCAAACTCAACCAGATCGGCCACTGTCAGTCCAACAGGCACGGCGTGACGCTGCGGGAGCATTGCGATACGCAACGCCATATCGGCACGGGAATACTGCTTTATTCCCTTCCCTTCAAGTAATACCTCACCCTCTTCATTAGGGGTAAGCCCTGCAATTATTTTTAATAAGGTACTTTTACCTGAGCCGTTGGGACCAACCAAGGCGGTAATTTTACCTTTTAAAAATTCGCAGCTAATATCCTTGAGGATTAACTTGCCGCCTAAACGACAAGTTAATTTATTCACAGTTAACAAAGGAACCAATGTTAGAACTCAACACTGTAGTTAACAGAGTAAGTACGGCCTTGGCCTTGGAATTTCACTAATGACGTATTGGGAATTAAACTACTATAAGTACTTTGTGCACGCTGAGACCACAATGTATCGTATTCAGTATTAAGCAAATTGGTAATACCAAATTGCAAAGCACCAACAGGTAATGCTACACCGGTTAATAGATCAACCGTGTTATAACCCTCAAGCTTGTTATCTGCTGAATCTTCATAGCTAAACATTTGCATCGTTTGTAAACGAGCTTGTAGTGAATCGGCCTGCCACGCAAGATACGCTGATGCTTTTGAAGGGCTAGCACTATCGATCGTTAAGTCTTGCCATTCTCCCGAATCTTTCGCTTCACTAATGATGTAGTTAAAGTTAGTCCCTAAGCTTAATTCACCCGTCAAGTAATAATCTAATTGTCCTTCTAGACCATAAATACGGACATCATTATCAACAACATCGACAGTTTGATCGGCTTTATTGTATTGCACCTTTTTATCTGATACCGAATAGTAACTAACTAACTGCGCAGATACTGAATCTTGATTTAAACGCCAGCCGAGTTCAACTGCATTGGTTTTAACCCCTTCTAATGGGTTGTTAGATACATTAATACTGCTGGTTAAATTACCACTATTATCATACGTACCACGACCATAATATTTTGCCGGATCAGGCACTTCAAACGCTTGTGAGAAGTTAAACCAAAGCTGCTGTTGTTGCGACATTTTAAACAATAAACCAGTATTAAATAAGGTATTACCGTAACCTTTCTTACCGCCAGGTACCGCATCAGCAGAAGTTATCTGTCCTGTTAATACTTTATATTGCTGGTCTGCAGCAACAAAATCACTTACGTCGATTTCAATATATTGATAGCGCACACCAGCATTTACCGAGAGTGATTTTACAATCTGATAATCAGCCTGTAAGAAACCAGAAAACGAGGTATTCTTAATATCTGGGTAACGCCCTGTTTCACCGATTTTTGCATGCACTAAGCCATTGGTAGCCGACGCAGTCCTAATGTCATACATATTTTGAGTGGCACTAAACTTTTCATAATCGGCATCAACGCCGTAAACTAAGCTAAGCGCATCTGTAGGTGTTGAAGTTAATACTAATTTTGCCCCTGTAACTTGCGTATCTTGCTCTGAAGACCCCAGTGACATACTCGAAAAATCAGGGAATGGATTGAAATGTAACGACTCGCTACGGTGGAATAACTGTAGATTAAGCGTTTGACCCAAAAAGTCCGCATCACTATAGTTCGCAGATATTAAACTTCTTACCGACTGAGCTTGATCATCTAATTGATAACCTTCAGCCATACCAATGGTCTTACTTGGATCGCTGATATAACGATAACGAGGCCCATAATCAACACCATAATCACTGTCTTGACCGCTATCATAATATTGCGCCATTAACTCTAGACGCTTAGTGCTAGAAAGTTTAAACCCTACATTACCCATAATATCGAGTTGGCTATTAAACTGTGTACTGGTTTGGGTGACATCATGTAATACCATATCGCCATTGGAGTCATACATTCCGCCTGTATCGACGTATGATACAGCTAGACGAGCGTCCATATTTTCATTGTTCATGGATACAGATTGTGCAACTTGCCATTCTAAATCTTCACTGCTATTAAAGCCTGATTTAGCGCCTAACCAAGTTTCACTAACACCATCAGCATCTCGGCCTTTTTTAGTAATGATATTAATAACACCACCGGTACTACCACCACCATACATAGCTGATGCACCAGAAATCACTTCAATACGGGCAATATTAAACGGATTAATCGAATCAAACTGACGGCTGATACTACGTGATGAGTTCAATGAAATCCCATCGATCATGACTAATGTTTTACGACCACGCATATTTTGACCTGAATTAGTCCGCGATTGACTACCCACATCTAGGCTGGGGATCAGATTAGCCAATAGTGCTTTAAAATCCACCCCCGATTTGGCCTGTTCAGCAATTTGTTCACCTTCAATAACCATGACAGTGGCCGCAATATCACTGATACTTTGCGCACTACGGTTTGCTGTTACCACCGTCATACTTTCATCTTGATCTGCACTACTCACCGCAGCTTGAGCGCTAAGGGATACAGATAGCCCTAACATTGCCGTGAGAATAGGGTTAAGTACAAATTTGGTTGTCGTTGACTTAGCAAGTTTCATTATTAATTCCATTTATTAAGAGTTGTTTTATTTTTATTTTTCGATGACAGACTGTCGAGGCAAGTTCACGACAGCATTATTCAACGGTGCTGATTGTCGATAGAGGCGTAACCACCCCAGCACAATCAGCACCATCAGAATGGCAAAACCAAGGAATAAATAATCACTATTCCAAGTCAGTAATAATCCCGCCAGCAAGGCGCCAAACGCATTACCCAATGTATGTGCTTGTGAAATAGATGCTGATACGCGTGCTTTTCGCGTCTCAGTACTGCCCATTGCCGTCGCCGTGTACCAAACAGGTGCCATAGCAAGTGCAGAACTAATCAAAATGACACTCAACATGAGCTGTATATCCAATACCAACAACACAGTGCCAAGAGCAAAAGACAGCGTAATAAAGCTCAAAAAAAGAGGTGTTGAACGGATCAGTAATTTATATAAAACGAATAATGAAAATAGTGCACTGATACTGGCAGATAAGAGTAGTTGCGCCGTCATGGCACTGGCTTGAAAAGCGGTCAATACGCCATTAGCACTGAGTATTGGGCCTAAGCTAAATTGTAATTGCGATGAGAATAGCGTGATGAAAAAAGCAGTCATCATAATAGTAGAACCAAATCGTGCTAACGTATCCGTTATTACCGCCGTTGACCCTGCAGTGGAAACTGTCGCTGTAGTAGCACCAACATAACCATCTGCTAATCGATACTTAGGAGAAGATAGGAAATTAAGTTGTTTGTTATCACGCTGATAATACATAAGAAAAAAACAAGATATACAAGCTAAAAATGTGATGAATAATACGAACCACAAACTAAAATAAGTGACATTAAGCGGTACAAATGTCAGTAATGGCGCAGTAACCCTCCCCATATTCGTCGATATCGTTACCCAAATAAGTTTCTCACCCTGCTTATCTTTTTGTGCTAACCATAATTGCGCGGTCGGTATAACACCACTGCAAAACATACCGTGTAATACCCGACTAAAACACAAACCTACGATTAAGTTTGTCCCGGTTAATTGATTACTTTCGAGCAAAGATAAAAAACTTAATTGCGATAGCATAAAACCAAACAATATCAACGCTAATACCAAGCTCAGCGGGCGTTGATTGACAACACAGCGATCTAGCCATCGGCCCCAATAACCCGAACCAATAACAAAAATAAATGTGCCTAATGCTAAGGGGATTGCGATCATCCATGCGGTCATTTCACCTTGATCCATCATCACAGGTACAAGGATAAGAATTGCGCCTTGCAATGCTCCTAATACCCAACATGATAAACCGACAATGACTTTCATCTCACTTAATCCTTTAGTTCAAAAATTCACATTTCGCAAACATACTATTGCAAATGAGAATCATTGTCACTAAGATTATTATACAAATCACTCATAATTAAAAACAATGGATTTACAAATGACCAACATATGCAGTCAGCAATGGACGAATATAAACAATGAATTGAATGCCAAAATCATCAGTGAATTACATTATGAAGAAGTGATATTTCCCGAACAGCTAGACACGAATAATTGGATGTGGGAAGTCGAAGGGACAACTTGGATATTTACCGCACAACAGCATATTTGGCAGAACATTATTGTCGACCCAAGCACCATGACTCGTAATGGGCTCGCGAATATACCGAGTGCAATGTTAATCAAAGATATTGCCAACGCCATTAAACTAGACGGCATAATTGTGGGTAATTTAATTGAGGAAATACAGCAAACATTATACGCAGACCTTATCTCCCACCAGCATCGAAACAGCTATTCCCTTAGCCAATTAACGGCATTATCAGGCATTGCTTTGCAAGCTGTATTGAAAGGCCATCCAAAAGCAATCGCAAACAAAGGCAGACTCGGATGGGGGGTTAATGAACTCGCCCGCTATGCACCTGAAGCCGCGAAATCATTCCAATTAAATTATGTAGCCATTAACAAATCTATTACTCAAACAGGTATAGAATTACCCCTATCAGGTAATAATGCCATGTCCCCAGTTCAAGTAAGTACACAAGCATTATTATTGGCGCAATTGATGCCGATTGAAGATAAAAACCAGCTTCTAGATGATTTAATTCAGCAAGGCATTAACCCAGAAGAATACTGGATTATTCCCGTACATCCTTGGCAATTCAGCCAATTTATTGTGCCGCAATTCACTGCTTTATTTGCAACAAAAGACATTCTTGACTTAGGGGTAACTGGTGATATTTATCAAGCGCAACAATCTATTCGTACACTATCAAACCTGACATCTCCGACTAAAAATGACATTAAACTACCGATCACAATTTTAAATACTTCCTGCTATCGTGGTATTCCAGGTAAATACATCACCTCTGGTGCGCTGCTATCAAAAACCATTAATCAGCTATGCCGAGACGATGCTTTTTTAACTGAATCTAACTTACAGATATTACAAGAATGGGCTGGTATCCATGTTTCACAACCGCTGCAAGAAGATGTCATCAATACCCCTTATCGCTATAACGAAATGCTTGGTGTTATCTTTCGTCAAAGCCCGGCTGCGCTATTACAATCAGGTCAGCAAGACAAACTCGCCGCCGCATTAATGCAAACCGACAATCAAGGCAATAGTCTCATTGCCACTTATATCAAAGACAGCCAACTCGATATATCAACGTGGCTAACTAAACTATTTGATTGCACTGTTATTCCCCTTTATCACCTCATGTGTCAATACGGTATCGCGTTAGTATCTCATGGCCAGAATCTAACCATTATATTTGAAAATAATATACCAACGGGACTGGCGATTAAGGACTTTCACGGTGACTTGCGCCTTATTGATCAAGAATTTGACGAGCTCGCTGTATTTCCAACACATATAAAACAAGCCCTCACTCGGTTACCGGCTAATTATCTACTGCACGATTTATATACCGGCCATTTCGTGACTGTTTTACGTTTTGTTTCGCCTTATTTACAAACTGAAATGGACTATAGCGAACGTGATTTTTACCAACTTCTCAATACTAGAATCAGACATTATCAAGCACAATTTCCCCATTTAAAGTCGCGGTTTAAATTATTTGATTTACTGGCACCGACAATGGAAAAAATATGCATTAACAGAGTGCGCTTTAAAGTCGGCTATCAAGATACCAGTGAACGCTTATTACCAGTCCTTGGTACTGCTATCGATAATCCTTTATTTAGTGATCAAGCGCGACTTAATGACATTTAGCCAGCAAATTAGGCATAAGTTTAAAATTAACTGATTTATGCTACTTCATTACTCTCAATGCAGAGCCGCCAGATTTCAAGGATGAAACAGTGATGATAAAATTTAGACGCACAAAGATATTACCTTTAGCAGCAGCCCTAACTCTGACAACTAGCCTTAATTTAACTGGATGCTCAAGTATGCAAGATGCTGTAGCAGCGAGTCCAACTATCAGTAGCGTGTGGGGCATTGGCGAAATGCCCATTGAAGATCTCAATAATATTTATGCCAATGAAGAGTCGCAATGGATGGACGTTAATGGCATGCGTATTCATTACCGTGATGAAGGTGATCCGAATGGCCAACCGATTGTATTAATACACGGTATTTTATCATCTCTGCATACTTGGGAGCAGTGGAACCTTGGTCTTACAAATAAGGGCCTTGCAGATACATACCGGATCATCAGCCTTGATGTGCCCGGATTTGGCTTAACCGGCGGTCCAGAGAATCCAGATGACTTTTCTGAATCGTTATTACATGATTCATTTAGCCAATTTATTAGCCAGCTACAACTTGATGATTTCATTTTGGCTGGTAATTCATTAGGGGGTTATATTTCCGCTCACTATGCGGCGAACAACCCCGGAAAAGTGAAAAAGTTGATCTTAATTGATCCCGCTGGCGCCCCCCAAGATTTACCGTTTATTTTGAGCTTAGCAAGTACGCCAGGGATCAACAGCCTTGCTGCGAATGTGTTCCCACCTTTCATTGTCGCGATGGGTGTTAAAGATGTTTATGGCGATCAAGAACGGATCACTAAAGCCAACATGGATCGTTATATCCACCTTTCATTACGCCCTGGTGCTAAACAAGCTTACGCTAATACCATTGCCATGTTAGATGATAAAAATAGCAAACAAGCACCACTTAATTTTGCCAGTATCACAGCCCCGACGTTACTGATGTGGGGTGAAAAAGATATTTGGGTTCCTGCAACATTAAGTGAGCAGTGGCTGAAAAACATTCCCGGATCAACCTTGATCACTTACCCCGATGCAGGCCATGTACCGATGGAAGAGATACCACAACAGACTCTACAGGATGCACTTTCTTTTATTAACCTGAAGTAACCCCCAGAAACGGAATCGTGGAGATCTCTTCCTATCTCCACTCTTACTTCACCGCTCTGTCACCATTCTATAATAGTTCTGTAAGCGCTCTGTCATAACTTTGCCCGATACTTATCACACGACCTAAACCTTCTGACGTGTAAAAACGCACGCAACTTATTCGTACTACCAAATACTGTAATTTACTCTAGGCTTGTTATACCCCTTGCAATAAGTCCTTGGTGGTTGAGGCAAGTGAATATATCGAGGTTACAATGACGAAAACAGCACTTGTTGTAGAAGGCGGTGGTATGCGCAGCGTATTTACTGCTGGAGTTTTAGATACTTTTTTAGACCATGGTTATGA
The DNA here is from genome assembly GCF_008931805.1 of Moritella marina ATCC 15381. Classification (GTDB taxonomy): domain Bacteria; phylum Pseudomonadota; class Gammaproteobacteria; order Enterobacterales; family Moritellaceae; genus Moritella; species Moritella marina. The sequence continues at coordinate 3,194,125 of NZ_CP044399.1, forward strand.
CCCTTTTGATCTGTTTATTGGCAGTTCAGCCGGCACGTTAAACTTATCTGCTTTTATCGCTGGGCAAAAGAAATATTCAGTTCGCCTTATTAACCGCTTAGCTAAATCAGACACCTTTGTCGACTGGAGTCGCTTTATTAAAGGTGGTAATGCAATGGAGCTGAGTGAATTACATGATGTGTTATCGTTACATGATCCGATCGATCTCATTCAGGCAAAACGACGTTTAAATTCCCGGCCTTTTGTGATCACGAGTTGTAACAAATTAAAGGGTAAAGCGAGTTACCAGCACGCAGAACCAAGCCGTTGGTTTCAACAAATAATAGCATCATGCGCCTTACCAATCGTCTTTCGACCAGGCATTAAGCTGGATAATGATGTACATATTGATGGTGGACTCGTGGATCCTATTCCAGTAAGAAAAGCCGTGGATTTAGGCGCTAATAATATAATTGTGATCAGGACAAGAACGAGAAAGTGGAAAGAAAAGTTATCGCTACTGGAACGCTTACTTACGTATTGGGTGAGGCACGATACCGTACTCACCAAATTACTTGATAATTACAGCAATGAATATAACAACACGTGTGAATTTATGCGTAATCCACCAGCAGGTATTAACATTATCGAGATAGCGCCAGACGAAGAATTACAAACGCCAACATTAACCCGTGAAATATCAACCCTAGAAAATGATTATAGCGCAGGGATCAAAGCAGCTAATTTATTTCTGCAACGCCACTAAGCGTTAAATGGGATGTGGCATAAAAAGCGGTCATAAAAATGGGCTAAACACGTATCTAACATGTTTAACCCATTAATAATTTAGTCAATAATGTGAGCTATTAAGCTTGGCAGTTACTCGCCAGTCAGTAAAGGATGATCAGCCGGTAATTTTCGAGATATCCAAATTGCTAGTTTATGCTTAATATTCAAGGTTGTTTCTTGATCTTTAGCAAGGGGCTGCATGAGCTTGTCAAACACTAACGCTTTATAAATATATTGCGCTTTAACGTCTTCCGGGTCTGTTGCTGTAAATGTACTGCCGCGTTGCTGTAGATACTGTGTACCAAGTGCAATCGCCGCTTTAAATAATTTTTTTTCATTTTTCAGTTTCGCCATCATTTCCTCTTTACATAACAGACAGTTGATCTTGCGAGTACACACTGTTATAGCACAATTAGCAGAAAATAAATGTGACATTTAAATGATAGGTCTAGTTTTAATTGATAGATTTGGTTTAATCGATAGCTTAGGTTAAATACAAATATCAGGTTTTAATGGACTGATATCTTTCGGCGCCGACAGGGCTGTGCGCCTCCATGGCATAAATATCATTATATTCATGCTCAATGAGTAAACCAAAGTGAACTGAAAGCGCTCCGATATCTTGTAATGATAATTCTTCCAATGACCAAACTGGCGTCGCATAGTCACAAATATAATAACCGTGTAATTGCGCAGTGGGGTTTTCAACAATAATAAGCTGATCGATAGCGTAACATTCATCAATACCAGCCACTGATAAACAGACTTTATCAGCAATGAGTAATACACTAAACGTCACTTTAGAATCCGGCAGTTCTAATAAATAACAGAGTTTTTTAGGCATTGGTACACTTATCATAAAAGTTTAATTCAGACTCAAAGATTAGAACAAATTTGAACAATGGCACTGATATTCGATGAATTAGTGATTTTTTATTACTCATGCTATGAAGTAACCCTACCAGCGCTTAATGTGGACTCAGGGTATAAGACCACAAGTCCACTTGTTTAAACATGATATCTAATACTAAGGTCGTTAATACTAAATCGCCGCGGCTAATTCCGAGCCTTGCTTAATAGCCCGCTTGGCATCCAGCTCTGCTGCAACATCGGCACCACCAATAAGGTGTACCTGTTGCTCAGCAGCAATCAGCTTAGCTTGTAATTCACGTAATGGATCTTGACCCGCACAAACAATAATATTATCCACATCCAATACTTGTGATTCACCAGCAACCAAAATATGTAAACCTTGATCATCGACTTTCACATACTCGACACTATTAAGCATCGCGACCTTTTTACTGGCTAAACCAGCTCTGTGTACCCAACCAGAGGTTTTACCCAGGCCAGCGCCAACCTTCGTGGCCTTACGCTGCAGTAAATAAATATCACGCACAGCAGCTGTCTTTTGCGCCGTTGTTAATCCGCCTCTATTTTGTACCGTTAGATCAACCCCCCACTCGCGCATAAACGTCTCTATATCTTGGCTTGCAGCAGTCGCATGATGATCATGTGCAAGATACTCAGCCACATCAAAACCAATACCACCAGCGCCAATAATAGCAACCTTCTGGCCAACTGGCTTTTTATCGCGTAATACGTCAAGATAAGACAGTACTTTGCTGTGTCCAATTCCCTCAATCGCCGGTGTACGTGGTGCGATCCCGGTCGCTAATACCACATCATCAAAACCGTTAGCAATAAGTTCATCAGCAGACACGCGCTTATTCAGTATAATTTCAACGCCCAATTTAGCCGTCATGGTTGAATAATAGCGTAAGGTTTCAAAAAACTCTTCTTTGCCGGGTACTTGCTTAGCAACATTAAACTGCCCGCCAACCTCTGCTTTATCATCAAAGATCGTGACCTTGTGTCCACGTTGTGCAGCGACTGTCGCAAAGGCTAAACCAGCAGGTCCTGCGCCAACTACAGCAATGCGCTTGATTACTGGTGATTTAACGTAAATAAGTTCCGTTTCACGACAAGCGCGCGGGTTCACTAGACACGAAGTTAACTTCATACTAAACGTATGATCCAAGCAGGCTTGATTACAGCCTATACACGTATTGATCTCGTCACTTTTACCCGCAATAGCCTTGTTCACAAATTCAGGATCAGCCAAGAATGGGCGTGCCATCGACACCATATCAGCATGGCCTTGCTCAAGTACAGACTCTGCGATCTCGGGTGTATTAATACGGTTTGTCGTGATCAACGGGATCGATACTTCACCTTTTAATTTTGCCGTGATCTTAGTAAATGCCGCTCTCGGCACTTTTGTCACTATCGTTGGTACGCGCGCTTCATGCCAGCCTATACCGGTATTAATAATGGTTGCACCGGCTTTTTCAATCGCTTTTGCCAACGCCACCACTTCTTGCCATGAGCTGCCTTTTTCAATCAGATCCAGCATCGACAAACGATAGATAATAATAAAATCAGATCCAACTTTTTCGCGTACCTGTCTTACGATCTCTACCGGGAAACGAATACGGTTTTCAAAACTGCCGCCCCATTCATCATCACGCTGATTAGTGTGTTCCACAATAAATTGGTTAATCAAATAACCTTCAGAGCCCATGATCTCTACACCATCATAATTTGCCGATTGCGCCAATCCAGCACAATTAACAAAGGCAGCCACTTGCTGATAGACTTCTTCCGTCGTTAACGCCCGTGGACGTGCAGGATTTATTGGTGCTTGGATCGCAGAGGGAGCAACAGGCTGCTTGCTATAGGCATAACGCCCAGCATGTAAGATCTGCATACAGATCTTACCGCCAGCAGCATGCACAGCAGCAGTGACTTCTTTGTGCATTTCGGCTTCTTCAGGGGTATCCATTTTCGAGCCGCCTTGAAAAACCGCCCCTTCTGGATTAGGGCCAATACCTCCAGTCACAATAAGTCCAACACCACCGGCGGCACGTTCAGCAAAATAAGCTGCCATACGGGTAAAGCCATTACTCACTTCTTCTAGCCCTGTGTGCATAGAGCCCATTAATACACGATTTTTTAGTTGGGTAAACCCCAGATCAAGTGGTGCTAATAAGTTCGGATAATTATTGTGTGCAGACATGATTCACTCCATTGCATTGCGTATTTATTTTAGCGTTTATGCTTTTTATTTTATGCTTATGTTATGAAAAGTAGCGCTAAAGCACGGCGGATACAATGCTCATGATATACAATTAATTATCTTTAATTAGCAATCAGTGTTTAACTAGCTAATTGGTAACATTGTTAACTCACATTTGTGATAATGGACATGATTAGTATGACGGAGATTAAAGAGTCGAAAGTAAGTTTAGGGGATATTTCGGTTAATTTTCTCCAACAAATGAGCTTAACCTGCCATAAAATCAATGGCGATATGGCGCCTATTTTAGCCAAGTATAACGTCTCTATCTCGCAACTAAGTGCCCATAACGGGCGTTTATCTATTCCCAAATATATGCGTATCGGTTTTGATCTTATCCAACAAACCCAGCGCGACGATCTGGGTTTATTGATGGGGGAAAATGTCTGTTTTCAACATTACGGCATGTTAGGGTTTGCCGCTATGTCTGCGCCTGACATTAATACGATGGCACAAGTCTTGGCACAATATGAGAGTTTATTAAGTCAAAATGTACGCGGGCACTCCACTTTTCTCCCCGCAACTCATGAGCATAAACATGAGGGTGGCAATGTAACGACATCAGAGCCAACGCTAAGTTTCTATTCGATAGCCCCATACAATCTTTACAATTGTTTTGTGGTCGATTCAGTATTGGCCAGCTGGTTTACTTTACTCACGGCGCGGACGATGCATTTAGCTCAGACAGTACAAATTGTCAAAGCCGTGCATATTGAATATCCCGAACCGTACAACAGCGAACGCTATCATGCATTTTTTCAATGTCCGGTGATCTTCAATTCGACCTTTAATGGCTTGGTATTAAATAGTCAGCATATAGACATACCGCTACCAGATGCTTGCATGAGCAGTTATTTACAAGCGCAACAATTATGTCAGCATGAACTAAACCTACTACAACAAAATCAAGATTGGCAGAGTAAAGTAATCGAAAAGGTAAGTCATAACTTAGTGGGTAATATGCCGGACATTAACCAAGTCGCAGCGCTACTGGGCACATCTCCGTGGACGTTAAGACGACGGTTATACAAAGAAAATACCAACTATCAAAGTATCATGGATACAACAAGGCAGGGGCTAGCATTGAGCTATGTCCGTGATACCCAACTGAGCTTTAGTGAGATATCGTATTTGTTAGGCTTTGCGACTCCAGCGGCATTCTATAAAGCCTTTCGCCGTTGGACCCAGAGTACCCCGAAAAATTATCGCCAAACGTTTATAAACAAGCGCGAATAAATGCCTTAAATTCGACCTTCAGTTGCTCGGCTTCAGCGTCGCGCTGCTGCAAGCGTAACAGTTCAATCACACATTCGACGGTACTTAATCCGCCTTCAAGTTGATTGGCACGTAAAATAAACTCGGATGCTTGTGGCGCGGTTAGCGTCACCTTAGGTAAATCTTTTAAATAGTCACTGCGGCTATACATCTTGCGGGCTTCTTGCCAGGTGCTATCGAGCAAGACTAAACTATCAAAATCACTTATGTCGTGCTCGCCTTCCGCGCCTGGGGCTAAAATAGCCACTCGACCAGTTTTGATCGCCGCTAACAACTGGCTATCAGGTTCTTTGCGACGCCAAGCGACAATGCTGGTTTCATCAGGTATGAACTGTTGGACTAATTTGCCGGTATTGCTGCGGCGTGAGAACTCTCTCTCGTGGGTAACCAGATATATATGCATGAATTTATAACTTCAGTCGATGAAACAAGATAAATATTAAATAAGAGGTAAAGTAACCGCTACCATTATGCCTTACAGTGGTACTAACTAAGCTGTAAGTATGACGAGGATCTACTATGTTCGCATTTAGTAAACACATTTTCAGTAAATTACACTATATCTTATCACTGTTCTTTAGCCTTAAGAAATCAGCTAAAACGAATATAGTCTTTATGACGATATAATCATCAGATAAGATAAAGGTAATCATTATCATTGATAAGATGCGTTTTACTCTTCCATCTTATCCCGCATCAAGGGAACACATGTCTACAATCCAACTTTATCAGCGCCTTGCTCAACAAGCAGACGCTTTAATGGCTGAAGAAAACAATTTAATTGCCAATCTAGCTAACCTCAGTGCTTTATTATTCATGGAATTAGAAGATGTTAACTGGGCAGGTTTTTATCTTTGCGAGAATGACGAATTGGTATTAGGCCCTTTTCAGGGGCTCCCTGCTTGTATTCGCATTCCTATCGGTAGAGGCGTTTGTGGTACCGCTGCGAGTACATTACAGTCACAACTGGTCACTGATGTACATGACTTCCCTGGTCACATTGCCTGCGATGCCGCCAGTAACTCAGAGATAGTAGTGCCTATCGTCGTGAACAATAAATTAATCGGGGTATTGGATATCGACAGCCCGAGTATTGGCCGTTTTAAACAAGATGATTTAGACGGCGCTGAATTATTGGTAAGCCAACTCGTGCAGCGTTTAACAGCCTAAGCATTTAGTTATTGAGCAAGCTGTTATAGCACCTCTTAATAACTATAAGGCCTGTAGCTGCAAAGCGCAGGCCTTTGTGATCATGGCGACTCGACGCCCTAAGTATTTAGCGGTATCCAGATCACTGCGGTGAACTTCCCCCTCCGGGTTATGCCCTACCGCGCCTAACTGACAACCCAAACGATTTAAGCCGACGCTATTATAACCACCCGCTATATCAAGGCCGACCCATAACATGCCCTGCTGGCTTGCGAGTGTCGCCATGTATTGAATGGTATTCGCTTGATCACCATTGAGACAACTGCCGACAGTAAAACCAGCTGAAAATTTATTGCGCCATTGCTGGCTATCCCAGCGCTCACTTGTCGCATCCGCAAACGCTTTAAACTGAGCAGAAACACCGCCCATATAGGTCGGAGAGCCAAAAACGATCGCATCCGTATTATCCAACAAACACATGAATTCATCATTATCAAAACGGCCTTCAAACATGTCCCAAGGCTGTATCTGACATTCGATCACCTTCACATCTTCAACCGTACTGATACCTGAGATCACTTCACGCGCCAGCGCTTGAGTAGCCCCTGACTCCGAAAAATACACCACCGCAACTATGGTCAACGAAAACCTCTCACACTATCCATATTAATTCATTCACATCCCTATTTATCAGACTCAAATAGTAGCAGTCTTTACATAAAAGTAGATACCTTAACGTAAAGAATATGCCTTAATCATCACTGAAACGATGCTTTCATTGATTTATAAGCATAAAAAAAGGCCTGTTAAAACAGACCTTTCTATCAATAATAATCGAGACTATTATTTTTTACTCTTATAATGCGACATCATACGACGACGTTTTTTCTGTTGCGATAATGATAAGTTATTTTTCTTATCTGCAAACGGGTTTTCACCGTCACGGAATTCAACTTTAATCGGCGTGCCCATGATTTTCAATGAACGACGGAAATAGTTGATCAAGTAACGACGGTACGAATCCGATAATTTAGATACTTGATTACCATGCACAACGATCAACGGTGGATTGTAACCACCCGCATGCGCGTAACGCAGCTTAACACGACGGCCAGCATGCATTGGCGGTTGATGGTCGTCAACAGCCATACGTACAATACGCGTTAGCATAGACGTTGATACACGCTTAGTAGATGAATCAAATGCTTCTGTAATTGATTCAAATAGGTTACCAACACCAGTACCGTGTAATGCTGAGATAAAGTGAATACGTGCGAAGTCAATAAAGCCTAAGCGACGGTCCAATTCAGATTTAATGCGATCTTTCACATCTGTATCTAAACCATCCCACTTGTTCACTGCTATCACAATTGAACGACCAGAGTTAATCGCAAAACCTAATAATGTTAGATCTTGTGCTGTTACACCAACGCGCGCATCAAATACCATTAATACTACGTTAGCATCATCGATTGCTTGTAATGCTTTAACGATTGAGAATTTCTCAACAGCTTCATTAATGTTTTTACGGCGACGTACACCCGCAGTATCGATAAGCATGTAGTTACGACCATCACGCTCCATCGGAATGTAGATACTGTCACGAGTCGTACCAGGCATGTCATAAACAACAACACGCTCTTCGCCTAAGATTCGGTTAACCAGCGTTGATTTACCCACATTAGGACAACCAATCATTGCCAGTTTAATTGGCAAGCTTGCATAATCTTCGTCGCGTTGCTCTTCTTCCTCTTCAGGTAATAACTCACCATCAAGGAACGGGTCAGCGTCAGAGAATTCTTCCTCTTCTTCAGGGTTGGCAACTTCAACGTGTGCTAACGCTTCTTCAATAAGGATGTTAGTACCACGTCCTTGCGATGCTGCAATTTGGTAAATATCACCAAGTGCAAGCGCATAGAATTCAGCAACAGCAACATCGCCATCTAGGCCATCTGTTTTGTTCGCAACAAGGAATACTTTCTTCTCTTGTTTACGTAAATGTTGCGCAATTGCTTGGTCAGCAACCGTTAAGCCTGCACGAGCATCTACTAAAAATAATACGGCATCAGCTTCTTCAATCGCAAGTAACGACTGATCAGCCATTTTTGCATCAATCCCTTCTTCATCGCCATTAATACCGCCAGTATCAACCACAATGAACTCACGACCAGCTAAGTTAGCTTGTCCATATTTTCGGTCACGAGTTAACCCAGGGAAATCGGCAACAAGTGCGTCCCGGGTACGAGTTAAGCGGTTGAACAATGTTGATTTACCAACATTTGGGCGTCCAACCAATGCAATTACAGGGGTCATAGTTAACCTCAGCCTCAATACGGCTCTAGTAAAATAAAGTCACTTATTTAAAAGGACAAAATGCGCCTCTCGGCGCAATAAATTAGGTTGATGGTATTCTATCTAGTCAGTTAAATTGGTTTCTTTACAGCTACCAAATCACCACTGCGGCTTTGAACATAGAGATATTCATCTGCGTTCAATGCTTTAGAAAATAGTCCATCACTATCAATTAACTGTTGTGCTACTAGCTTGCCAGTCTTACGATCTAACCAGTGTAAGTAGCCTTCTTTGTCCCCGACAACAATATTGTCGCCCGAAACAACCGGTGCTGTCACACCGCGTAATGCTAAACGATTCTGTGACCACAAGGTCAAACCATTACGACGGTCTATTGCGTGAATACGACCTTCAGTATCAGTTAAAAAGAGTTCGAATCCAGCAACAGTAAGATCTTTTACTGACGCGTAAGCACGTTTCCAAAGAACTTTACCAGAGCGCAATTCAATAGCCATCAGCTCACCGTTAAACGCAGAAGTGTATACCTCTGTGCCACGCGCCACTGCTTGACCATTTACATCAACCAAACGGTCAATATCATTTGCGCCTTTTGGCTTCGCAACATTCACTTCCCAGATCAATCGACCATTAGCAAGAAATACTGCGGCTAGTTTACCATCACTGCGACCATAAATCGCTGCTCCATTGGTGGTGATTGGCGAATTATTACCACGTAAGGTCAAAGCAGGTAATTCTGAGCTTTGGATCCAACGCTGTTCACCAGTCTGAACATCAAAACCCACTAAGCTACCGCTGCTCGTTTGGATGATAACTAAACCTTCATCAACCACAGGACTCGCAATCACTTCACCATCAGTTTCAACCTGCCAGAGCACTTCACCCGTGTTGTCGTTCAATGCAAATAATACTGCATTTTCACTACCAACAAACACCATGCCATAACCCGCAGCAATGCCGCCTGACAGTAATGCACTATCACTGTCATCAAAACGGTTAAAGACGGCTTGATCAGCTAAATCTTGTTTCCAAATAGCATCACCAGAAATAGGGTCTAATGCTTTAACGATACCCGCGCGACTAGCAGCAAAAAGTTGGCCATTTGCAAGTAAAGTTCGGGTCTGTGAATAATATTCACCAACACCTGAACCGATGCTCTTACGCCATTCAACTTCAGGCGTAAATTCAGCTTGGATTTCAGGCAAGGGTGAATACACATCCTCATCATCACCAAATAAAGAGCAACCTTGTAAAAAAACTGAAAGAACAGCTGCAGCAGTCAGTGTTCTCAGCTTATTGCTCATTCAATTCTCCCGCAATTGCAGCATCCAGATCATCTGCAACATCTACAACAGCAAGGTCATCAAGTTTTAATTGTAATAATTGTGTATTCGCACCAATACCCGCTAGCGCCGTTTCATACGCACTGCGCGCCGCATTTAAATCACCTTGCTGCACATAGATATCACCTTGTACTTCTGCTTTTTTACTCGCAAATGTATCTAGGGTTATTTTGTCTAGTGTTGCAAGTGCATCATCAAAGTTAGCTAACTGTGCTTGCACACGTGCTAAGCGCAGTTTGGCAATCGGCAAGATACTTGCTTGATTACTGTTTGTCGCTACCCAGCTAAGCTGTGTTTCAGCTTCTGCAAAATCTTGTTTTTTCACCGCTTCAGCGGCGAGTTGCAATGCTGTTAATGTTGCATACGCATTACCACTATTGGTATCGATGAATGTTTGAGTTGTCGCTTTCGCTGCAAGTCCATTTTCAGATAATTCAGTAACAACAGTATCGTAAGCTGCAGATAGCTCTTCTTGCGATGTTAACTGGCTTGCGTTGTAATAACGGAAACCAACTAAACCTGCGAGGCCTAATACAGTGCCAAAAATAACGGCATTACCATTGGATTTCCACCATGATTTCAGCGCTTCAACTTGTTGTTCTTCAGTAGCGTAACCTTCCACGTCTCACCCTTAATTATTTAAACTCGATTAAACAGTCTTGCTCATTCTTGGCATTTACTTGTTTAAAAGCGTTGTTAATTTATTAACTAACTCAGTAACCGCGATAGTTTGCTGATCTGTTTTACCAGTCAGATCTTTCACTGTTACTTGTTTGTTCTCAATTTCGTCGCCACCCAAAATAAGTGCTACTTTAGCGCCATTTTGATCAGCTCGTTTAAGTTGTTTCTTAAAGTTACCACCGCCGTTATGCATCATCACTTTTACAGATGGCATTTGATCGCGTAACTGTTCAGCTAATAACATACCATGTACATCAGCGCCTTCGCCGAGTGCTGCGATATAAACATCAACAGCGCCAGCGATATCAGCTGTTAGCTCTAATGTTTCTAATAATAATACTAAACGTTCAATGCCCAGAGCAAAACCAACAGCAGGTGTCGCTTTGCCACCCAATTGTTCAACTAAACCATCATAACGACCACCACCACACACAGTACCTTGTGCGCCGAGACTTTCAGTAACCCACTCAAATACAGTGTAGTTATAATAATCAAGACCACGCACTAAACGGTCGTTAATTTGATATTTAACGCCTGCGCTATCTAACATCTTACATAGACCATCAAAATGCGCTTTAGTTTCTTCACCGTAATAATCAGCTAGGCTAGGTGCATCAGTAAGCAAGGCTTGTACGTTTGGATTCTTGCTGTCTAGTACACGTAATGGATTAGTGTACATACGACGTTGACTTTCTTCATCAAGATCTTCTTTAAAGCCTTCTAAAAACGCAATTAGCGCTTCTTTATGGGCACTACGTTCTTCAGAAGAACCCAACGAGTTCAGCTGTAATGTCACATGCTGCTCAATGCCAAGTAGTTTCCACAGTCGCGCTGTTAATAAAATAACTTCAGCGTCGGTATCAGCCCCTTTCAGACCAAAAATTTCTACACCAAATTGGTGAAATTGACGGTAACGACCTTTTTGTGGGCGTTCATGACGGAACATAGGACCTATATACCACATACGACGCTCTTGGTTATACAACAAACCATTTTGAATACCAGCGCGTACTGTTGATGCAGTGCCTTCAGGGCGTAATGTCAGGCTATCACCGTTACGGTCATCAAACGTGTACATTTCTTTTTCAACAACGTCTGTTACTTCACCGATCGCACGTTTAAATAAATGCGTAGATTCAACGATTGGCATACGAATTTCAGAGTAGCCATAGGCTGCAACAGTATCACGTAATACTGATTCTACTTTTTGCCATACCGGCGTTTGTTCTGGTAAGCAATCATTCATGCCACGAATTGCTTGGATTGGTTTAGCCACGGTCACTCTCGAAAATTTAAAAGACATATGACCCCAGATTATAAGGAGTTTCTACGCCGAGGTAAAATGTTCAAAGGTGTTAGCTGGATATTTATCCTACTTTCAACACCTTTACTGATAAAACTACTGTTCTGCGTCTGTAAAGATGATATTTTCAGGTGCCATCATCGCAGCTTTTGCGCGAATTTTAGCCTCTAACTGATCTATCATGTCATTATTATCAAAACGTTCTTTCTGACGTTTGCCATCAAGGTAGTAGCCACTCTTATTACTGCCACCTGTCACACCGATTTGCGATACTTCAGCTTCACCAGGACCATTGACGACACAACCGATGATAGACACATCCATTGGCGTAATAATGTCTTCTAAACGCTCTTCTAATGCGTTTACGGTACTGATCACATCAAACTCTTGACGTGAGCAGGTTGGACAAGCAATAAAGTTGATACCACGGCTACGAATACGTAAGGATTTTAAAATATCAAAACCAACACGCACTTCTTCAACAGGATCTGCCGCTAATGAAATACGTAATGTGTCACCGATACCTTCAGCAAGTAGCATGCCTAAACCAACAGATGATTTAACGGCGCCACTTCTAAAGCCACCCGCTTCAGTAATACCTAAATGCAACGGCTGTTCAATCTGCTTCGCTAATTGACGGTAAGATTCAACGGCTAGAAATACATCCGATGCTTTTACACTGACTTTAAACTGATCGAAGTTCAGACGCTGTAAAATATCAACATGGCGCATTGCCGATTCAACGAGAGCTGCAGGTGTTGGTTCACCATATTTCTCTTGGATCTCACGCTCTAATGAACCACCGTTCACCCCGATACGGATCGGAATATTCATGTCTTTTGCGCAATCAACTACAGAACGAATACGACTTTCATTACCGATATTACCCGGGTTGATACGTAAGCAATCAACACCGTATTCAGCCACTTTAAGGGCAATACGGTAATCAAAGTGAATATCAGCAACCAAAGGCACATCGACTTGCTGTTTAATCAGTTTGAATGCTTCTGCTGCATCCATCGTCGGCACAGAGACACGAACAATATCAGCACCTACAGCTTCCAATGCTTTAATCTGCGCAACGGTTGCTGCCACATCCGTCGTCAAGGTATTTGTCATCGACTGTACTGCAATCGGGGCATTACCACCAACCGGTACATTACCAACCATGATCTGTTTTGATTGGCGGCGAATAATAGGGCTTTCCTGATGCATATTTATAACTCGTTAATTAAGCTTTAAAAGGTAATTTAAATTTAGCCAGACGACCTTGTTTAAAGGTTGATAAATCCACGGGCTCACCGGCATAACTCAATGTAACTTGCTCGGGTGCGCCAAGTTTGATAGATAGTGGTGCTAAACCTTGTAATTTAATTGTCTGACCAGCTTTCCTTACGCCTGTCGATAATGTTTTACCGTTACTGTCTTTAATTTGGATCCAACAATCACCTGCAAATGCCAGTACTAACGAAGATTCAATAACCGCAGGTTTAGTATCGATAACGTTAGTCAGCGTACTACTCGCGACAGGCGCTACTGCAGGCTGCTTTACAGCAATCGTTTGTGCTTGGTCTGCTGAAGGGGGGGTTATAGTCGTAGTCAAGTCTGTCGCTGTTTTTTCAGGGGCTGTAACAGCAGGCGTAACGTCGTCATTCGCCACCTCTTCATTCGCCACATCATCATTTTCAAGTGCGACTTCAGGGACTGTGGCAATGACTTCAGGTACAACAGCAAGTTCAGCAACAGGAGTTACGTTAGATTCAGGCACCACAATTTCAATGTCGTCACCACGTAATCCCCAAATTAAAAACACAACCAGCATAAAGCCAATAATACCGTAACTGACCAGCATGAGACGGTTATCGTTCGCTTCTAATTTAGTTCGGCGAGAAAAGCTTTGCAGTGCAGCTTGATCTTCACACGCTGCGTTTTGGCGATCATAAGCACAAAGCACATCATTTTCAGCAATTTTCAAATAGCGGGCATAACAGCGGATGTAACCACGCATGAAAGTTTGGGAGATACCTTTATCAATAACACTTTCTTCAATGTTGTTAATAACAGATAGTTTAAGATTAATATTATCACTGACTTGCTGCACGCTGATATCTAACGCAATACGCGCGTCTCGTAATAGCTGACCTGCAGTTATCACATCGATATCATCTTGCTTCTCAGCTTCTTTTGAAGTTTCTAAATCAATAGTCATTTGTAATATATTTTTGTGTTTGGAACGCTAACGGAAATTGGGCTAATAATTGGCGACTATATACCTCAGCCACAGCTGAACTATTTTGTTTTTCGGCAATTTTAAAACCCAACCAGAGACTGCGTGCGGTTGCCTTACTGACAGATTCATATTTTGTTAATTGCTGTTTAGCCACAGCGAAATCGGCCAACATATAGTTTAATTCAGCAATAGATAACCGTACGTCTAAGTTTTGCGGTGCATACGCGAGAGATGATTCTAAATAGCTAAGCGCTTTTTCGCTATCACCGCTTTCAAGCGCACATCTACCGGCATTTTCATAACTATTCGCAATTTGATTATAACTCGGGACAGCGATGGCAGCTAAAAATTCGACCTCAGCCTCATCAAACCGTGCTATGCCACACAGGAATACGCCAAAGTTATTATGTATATTACCATCACCAGGTGCAAGATCGAGCGCATATAAATACGCTTTTTCTGCTTGCTGGCGCTCTTTTACCTTCTGATAGTAATAGGCATAAGCTAAATAAATATCCGCATTATCCGGTGAATAATGAACGGCTTTATCAAGGTTTATTTTCGCCTCTTGATAGTTCTCAATTTCAATATACTTGAGGGCTAAAGTAAGACGGCTCCGGGCAGCTGCATTTTTATCAACGAAATTATCACTCAAGCCAGAACTGGTTTCGATGTAACTTTGTGAGCTACATCCTGCCAGTGCTGCTATCATTAATCCAACTACAGCGAAACGTTTCATGCCTAAATCCATCTAGTCAAAAGTATTAATCAGCCATTTTGACTGAAATCTCTTCACCTTGCATCCGTTTTTTTAATGTTCTCTTCGTTCTGTCGATTACATCACCCGCTAATTGACCACAAGCGGCATCAATATCATCACCACGCGTCTTACGGATAGTTACCGTATTTTCGTATGTCATCAACACTTTGTTAAAGCGATCGATACGGCTATTACTTGGTTTACCATAGTCACTACCCGGGAATGGGTTGAATGGGATCAAGTTAATTTTGCACGGTGTATCTTTTAATAACTGTGCTAATTCGTGCGCTTGGTCCGTTGAATCATTCACGTGATCAAGTAATACATACTCAATTGTTACTTTCTGACGGTTAGCATTGGATTTACTGATATAAGTCTTAACAGATGCTAATAACTCTTCAATGTTGTACTTTTTATTAATCGGCACAAGAACATCACGTAGTGCATCATTTGAAGCATGTAATGATACGGCTAGTGCAACATCAATTTGGTCACCTAATTTATCTAGCGCAGGTACAACACCTGATGTTGATACTGTTACACGACGTTTCGATAAGCCAAAGCCATAATCATCTAGCATTAAGTTTAACGCTGGTACTAAGTTAGTCATGTTAAGTAAAGGCTCGCCCATCCCCATCATAACAACGTTAGTAATTGCACGTTTCTTGTTGTTAAAGCCAATAACTTGCGTAGCACGCCATACTTGACCAATGATTTCAGAAACACGTAAGTTACGGTTAAAACCTTGTTGAGCAGTTGAACAGAATGTACATTCTAGTGCACAGCCTACTTGCGACGATACACACAGTGTTGCACGATCGCCGTCAGGAATATAAACCGTTTCATATTCTTGACCATCCACTTTTAATGCCCATTTAATGGTGCCATCTTCACTACGCTGTTCTTGGCTAATTTCCGGCGCTTGAATAACAGTTTCGCGTAATAATTTTTCACGTAACTTTTTATTCAAGTTAGTCATTTCATTAATGTCATCACAACCTTCATGATAAATCCATTTCATTACTTGATCAGCACGGAATGGTTTTTCACCAATGTCAGAAAAATATTGGCGCATCGCGTTGCGATCAAAGTCTAATAGATTTATTTTTTTATTACTCATGAAGTGAGCCTCTATAATGTATTTTATTCGGTTTGAAACAATTTAAGACTTAATTTTAAACCCTATTTTAAGAATACAGGGATAAAAAAGACGATGCTAAAATTGAGGTTTCAGGGCGCGGGATTGTACAAAGTTTAACGCCTAGACGCTAGCGCATTGGCCGAATTAAACAAAATAATTTATTCACCGTTAGTTTACATAACCAAGAATCGGAATAGATAACAAATAATTAAAGCTAAAATTCGCAATAAAGGTGACAAAGAGAATCAAAAAGCAAGGAGGATGTGGAGTCAAATTTGAAACAGGGGAATAAAACCGGGTAATAAATCAATCACATATCACTACGCAATTGCTTTACAACCCGTTTCGCTAGTTGATTAGCGAGCGCATACTTCATTTTCAGTAAAGAAGTAAGCGATTTCACGTGCTGCAGATTCTTCACTATCAGAACCGTGTACCGCATTAAAACGCATGCTCTCAGCATAATCACAACGTAATGTGCCTGCTGCTGCATTTTCTGGGTTCGTAGTACCCATTAGCTCGCGGTAGAACGTGATAGCATTTTCACCTTCTAGCACTTGCACCATGATAGGGCCCGACGTCATGAATTCCATCAAAGGTTCGAAGAATACTTTACCTTCATGTTCAGCATAAAAACCTTCTGCTTGTTCGCGAGTTAGGTGTAACATTTTTGCACCTACAACGCTTAAACCACAAGCTTCAATACGTGAGTAAATAGCACCAATTAAATTTTTTCTTACTGCATCAGGCTTAACAATAGAAAAAGTGCGTTGAATCGCCATAATTTTTAACCTTAATTTGAGAAGTTGACTATTTAAATCTGACTATCGGTTCTGAAAGTCAGTCGGATAACCTTAAAAAATAAAGGTTATCCTATTAACATCGACTTTAATTGCATTACAATTTTTAAACAAGTGTTAATCGCGAAACAACAATTAAATACTGCGTAATGCGAGTCCTATCTACCACAAACACGCCACAAACCCAGCCCACAATCTAATTGATTAAATATCAAACTATTTATCCAACGAATTAAGGTCTAAATCTGTCATATCATCCTGACCATCACTGACATCTATCGGCTCTCCAATACCCAGATCGGCATCTATTTGATTCTCAATTACCTTTTCAAATTTGCGTTTCTGCCAAAATTTAATGCCAAACAATACCGCAACAGCCAAAACCAATAAGAAAACCAAACCACCAACAACCCACAACAATAAATTCCAATCACTTTCCGTGTCTTCAACCACATCAACCAATTGCTCAGTCGGTTCAGCTTGAGAAGGAGTGAGCGCGAGTAGCAAAGCACTATCAATCACAATCGGTTTCGGTATAACGAACGCTTCAGAAGGCATATTAACGGTGATCTCTCGTCCCGTTTTCGTTGTGGCATACAAAACTAAGTCGATACTGTAACTCCCCACTTGCTCAGGTCGAGCGAATGTATGGGTTTGTTCTGCTATATCCGCTTCGGCATAGATAATAAAGTCATCACTCAGACCACGATTAACAGAGGTTAAGCGCCCTTTAATCACAATAGTTTCAGACTTTAATTCATCCATATCATAAATCAACTTCAACTCTGGGTCAGCATCCACCAGCAGGGGTAACATTTGAGTCTTAATTGGTTTTGGAAATAAGATCACATCTTGATTAAAACTACGGGTAAATGCGTTATTTTTTACCGCAACTTCAAATCTATATTTACCCGTGGCAAGATCGAGCTGTAAAAATGTAGTAAAAATACCATCTTCCGGTACCTCATCATAGAACACACCTTTGTCATTAAATCGAGCGAGTTCTTGCGACGTAAAATTAAAGTTTTCATCTTCAACACGGTTATAACCATAAGCGGTCACCAGCAGTTCCGTATCTCGTAGATACGTGTCATTGAGACGCTTGTTCAAATGAAACAGTTCACCGGTAATTTTTAGACGCTCGCCACTATACAACTGGATAGGCAAGCGTTTGACTTGTAGCTGTACATTTGACAACAATTGAATACGATTATTACCTTGGATCTTGCCTAATGCTTGCCAGGGCCCCGCCATTGGATTTTCAATCGTAATAATGTCATTTTCTTCACCTTCAATCCAATGGACGCGATCAGATTTATCCCAGATATAAACTTTACTGCCATCTGGACGCACTAAAATCACGGCTTTAGAAAAACGTTCACGCGCAATAATAAAGGTGATTTGCTTAACACCATAGTCAACCCGAAAACGATTATCCAGCAACTTAATATCACTGGTCTGATAAACACCGGTCTGATAAAAGCTGTTTTCGGATGCAAAGGCATTAAGGCTAACAGCAGAAATCAACGCCATCAACAACCAAATATTACGCATGTTTATCCTTACCTTAATGTGTTGTCCATAACGCATCACCGACGATGCCCAGTCTTTCATCATGTGCTTTAAGTTCATCGTCAGTCGCCCGCACCACTTTTAATGATACTCGCGTGGCAGCAACACGGCGAATACCGCTACCTTCTGCGTCTGCGCTATCTTGCGATAAATTCAACTTAGTTTGGCCACCTGTCATAAACAGATAAACGTCCGCTAAAATCTCCGCATCCAGTAATGCCCCATGCAGCGTACGGTGTGAGTTATCAATACCATAACGATTACACAACACGTCTAAGTTGTTTCGTTTTCCTGGGAAGAGTTTCTTCGCGATAGCTAATGTATCGGTAATTTTACAAATTTCTTTAGTTTCAGGTAGACCTTTATTTAACAATCTAAATTCATGATCAAGGAAGTTAATATCGAATGAGGCATTGTGAGCCACCAATTCCGCGCCATCAATAAACGCGATGAATTCATCGGCGATAGCTGAAAAGCTGGGCTTGTCTTGTAGATATTCATCAGTAATACCGTGTACCGCGATCGCTTCAGGATCAACCAAACGGTCAGGTTTGATATAAACATGGTAAGTACGACCCGTAGGACGGCGATTGATCAACTCAATACAACCAATCTCGATCACGCGATGGCCAATGTGTACACCACCCGCTCCCATATTCATACCCGTTGTTTCGGTATCAAAAACGATTACACGACCAGCGCCCTGTATTAACTCTGCATTGTCCAAAGACATAAATTTCACCACTTCAATTAAACTGTGGCTATTCTAATATGAATTGCGGTTCGATTCACCTGATAACAGTCGTAAATCAAGCAGAGAAATAAGAATGGTAGGCGAAACATCGCATGACCAAAATTAAGATGACTTATGCGGTAACTTTTGTGTCGCCCCTGCAGGTATAAAACGACGGTTAGCACGACTGACCTGCCACCAATTTTTAACTGGCGAGATGGGTGCGCGACGTTTACGGGCAACGATAAAATAGACGGACAGAAATGAAGGGAAATGCATTTGACCTATGCTTTCAAACCACCAAGTTAATGGTTTCTTACCGAGGAAAGAGGTGAAACCAAAACGATCATCTTGAATTATTTCAAAACCAAGTAGTTCAAGCCAATCTTTAATCCTTGCAGGCGTAAACATTCTTCCCGACCAAGGCGGGTGATTACGTTTCACCCCAAATAATTTAACCACACCACACAATGACAAAGGATTGTAACCACTTAATACTAAGTAACCATCTCCCGTTAACACACGCTCAACCTCGCGTAATACTTGGTGAGGATCAGCTGAAAAGTCCAATGACTGTGTCAGAATACACGCATCAATACAATTTTCTTGGAATGGCAAATGGGCGGGGTCAATGTATACCCCTCCCATGCCTAACTCAGAGGTCGCAGTCACCTGATGTTGTATACTGCTACCAAAACAATTAAGCTCACCACTTAACGAACCTAATTTTAGTAAATGATAACCAAACATTTTTGGACTCCAGACATCAAGACGCGTCTGAATTTGGCTCGCGAGCCATTCCCCCATTGGAAGATCATCCCAAGAATGGGGAATGATAATTTCATGTTTATGGTGTGCAGGTTTTATTAACACGACAATATCCGCTAAAATTTTGTTTTATATGTAATTAAAGATAATCCCATAAAGAGAGCTATGCAATGCTTGAAGTCATTTCTATCCCTACATTTAACGACAATTATGTTTGGTTGATCAAAAATACTGAAAATAATCACTGCTGTATCGTTGATCCCGGCCAAGCAGACCCGGTACTACAAGTCATTGAACAGCAGAATTTAATTCTCGATGCGATTTTAATTACCCACCATCACTTTGATCATGTTGATGGTATTAGTGACATTATTAGCGCATGTATAAATCCAGTGCAGATTTATTCTTCAATTGCATTAGACGTTGACGCGCCAGTTACCTTAGTAACAGAAAAAACGCAACTAAACCTACTCGATAACAGCTTAATATTGACCGTAATGGCAACACCAGGTCACAAGCGTGAACACGTTGTCTACTATAACCAAACCATGTTGTTCTCGGGCGATACGCTATTCTCGGGTGGCTGTGGTCGTATCCTTGATGGTAGCGCGACAGAACTATTCTCATCATTACAGCGCATCAAGGCCTTAGATGAAAATACTTTAGTCTACCCTGCTCACGAATATACCCAAGCAAACTTAATGTTTTGCTATGCGGTAGAACCACAAAACAACGCCCTTAAGCAGCATATAGAACATACCGCAAAACTACGTCAACGCGGTCTGCCTACAGTGCCAAACAGTCTTAAAAATGAAAAGGAAATCAATGTTTTCTTACGTACTAACACCGCAACAGTCAGCATGGCAATGGAGCATAAATTACTGGAAATAATCACCAGTGAGTTAGCGGTGTTCACTGCATTAAGAGCTTGGAAAGACCATTTTTAACCAATAATTAAGCATCAATATCCCCTATGATACACTTGCTTTGTTTTCCGTTGGCTATTAGCATGTCAGCGCTGTTCACTAACATAAGAGCTATATGAAATTTAAATTATCTATTCCGGTATTAATCTTACTGACCGGGTGCCAAATGACGCCCGAAGATCGCAGTAACGATGTACAAACGACGATAACGCCTGTCGTCGCTCCATCTGACAAAGCCAGCAACGAAGACAGCGGTTTAGATAGTGCAACAGAAGACAAGATTGCCAAACTCATTGTTGCCGAAGACGTTACCGTCGAGCCCATTGACAATGTTTGGATGCGTATTGCCGAGCAAATGACTATTCCGATTCCGGATAACGCTCGCATTGCCAAGCACCGAAAGTGGTTTTTGGACCATCCACAGCATTTAATCACGGTATCAAAACGCGCAGAACCCTTTCTATACCTTATTGTAGAAGAGCTTGAACGCCGTAACTTACCACTAGAACTTGCGCTATTACCCGTTGTAGAAAGTGCCTTTGACCCCTTTGCTTATTCACATGGTAGTGCATCCGGTATGTGGCAGTTTGTGCCAGGCACTGCAACCCAATACGGTCTAGAACAAAACTGGTGGTACGATGGTCGTCGTGACGTACTCGCATCGACAAGTGCAGCGCTCACCTATATGGAATACCTCAGCCGTCGTTTCGATGGAGACTGGCTCCAAGCGCTTGCTTCGTATAATTCAGGGCAAGGTCGTGTCGGACGTTCCATTAAACGTAATAAAAAAGCGGGTTTAGCCACAGACTTCTGGTCATTATCATTGCCAAAAGAAACTGAAGCATACGTGCCTAAATTATTAGCGCTTGCAGATATTTTACAAAACGCCGAAAAGTATAATTTAACGCTACCTATGATTGATAACGAACCTGCGATCCAACAAGTTGACGTTAATAGTCAAATTGATTTAGCGCTTGCAGCCGACTTAGCAGGCATGGACGTGGCTGAACTACAGCGTCTTAATCCAGGGTTTAACCAATGGGCAACAGCGCCTGATGGGCCACATACCTTATTAATCCCCAATGATAATGTCGAAAAATTTGAAGCTGCACTAGCAAAAACAGATGCGAAAGGCCGTTTAAACTGGGTACGTTATAAAGTTAAGTCAGGTGATAGCCTAGGTGAAATTGCCCAGAACTATAATACTTCTAGCAAAATCATTGCTTCGGTAAACAACCTAGATAGCAGCATGATCAAAATTGGCCAAGCATTATTGATCCCAATGGCCGCGAAAGATCTGGAATATTATAAATTCAGCGAATCATCGCGTATCACCCGCCGCCAAGATAAACCAGCAGGCCGCTTTAAAGTTGTACACAAAGTACAATCTGGTGATAACTTATGGGATCTTGCAAGATCTTATAAAGTGAATTACAAAAGTCTCGCTAAATGGAACAATATCGCGCCTCAAGATGCCTTGAAGATCAATCAAAAGCTGGTTGTTTGGCAAGGTAAAAAACAAGGTAGTGCTAACGGTAAAGGCATTATGCGTAATATTACCTACAAGGTCCGTCAAGGTGATTCACTGGCACGTATTGCCGATAAATTTAATGTGAAAGTAAAAGATGTTGTTCGATGGAATGGGTTAGCTAATCAGAAGTATATCCAACCTGGGCAAGCGTTACGTCTTTATGTTGACGTGACAAAAGTGAATACCTAACCGACTTACTAACACAACACGCGGTGTTCTACATAAAACACTGATAATGATATAATACATCGATAACAAGATAATAAAATGGCTTACACTAAGGTTTCCCCTTAACTGTAAGCCATTTTTTATGCTTAATATTTATTGCTTAATACGCGCTAACAGCAACAATAATAACTCGAATTATAAACCCAGCATGTCTTCTTTTAAATCATCATCAGCAGGGTTCTCACCTAACCAAATAGACAGTACTGCTTGACGGAAAACGTCGTTATCAATAGTCGATAATTTTTCATTATTTTTATACGTGACCAAGCCTTTACCCGGTGTGCTCACTAGCGTAAATTGATCGCCCTTAGCAATTTCTGCGCTAAACACACCAATGAATTCTGCGATCTCATCAGAGATAGCCGCAGTATCACCTGCTGTAGCACCGTCAAAACCTTCGTTAATCGCCGTAACCATTTTCTCAGAAGTAATAAGACCTGAAATGATGTTAAGGCGGATAGCGCTTACATCTTGGCTTGCGATTACATTCTTATCTGCCGCTTGTGTAAATAGTGAACCCACATACAAATCAATAAAGAATTTACTACGAACACCTGCACCTTGATAATTAAGTGATGCGCCTTCAACAGATACATTATCTGGGATTGAAACGCCAGACACTTCCTGTGCTGCATTAACAGAGAAACTTAATAGCATTGCAGAAGCGAGAGTTGCTAATTTATTCATGACTTGATCCTATATGAGTCGGTATGAAAAGCAATTTAACCACAAAGAAGCTAGAGCTAAAACTCTAAACATTGGGATTAAACGAATTTAATACAATTTCATGATGTCATAATTAATGCCTAATAAAAAAGCCACTCATTACAAAAATGAGTGGCTTTTTCTAATTTTAAAAGACTGATTTAAATGCTTTTAAACGGTATTTGTTTGAGCTTTTTTAATAGCTACATACTATTTTTTAAACTTAGAGTTCCAGATTTCACTGTTAATCTTTTTATCGATTTCAGGGAATTCAGCACTATCAAATGTAGGCGTTTTACCTGCCGCTAATTGTTTGTTGTAATCTTTAGCAACGATCATGACATATTTAGACAGCATCAAGATAGCAATGATATTAACCAAGGCCATCAGACCCATTGATGCATCCGCCATGTTCCAAATCAGATCCGATTTAGCAATCGCACCAAACATAACCATACCGAGTACCGCGGCACGGAAGATCCACACCATTACTTTTGAATCACGGTTTAGGAATAAGATACTGGTTTCTGCATATGAGTAGTTCGCTACGATTGACGTAAATGCGAAGAACAAAATAGCAATAGCAACAAAAGTACCACCCCAATCACCCACATGAGATGATAATGCATGTTGCGTTAATTCAATACCACCAACACCCGATGTATCACCAAGATCAGACAGTAAGATGATCGATGCAGTTGCAGTACAAATCACGATAGTATCAATGAACACACCTAGCATTTGCACATAACCTTGTGATGCAGGGTGATTAGGGAATGGAGCTGCACTTGCCGCCGCATTTGGCGCACTACCCATACCCGCTTCATTCGAAAATAAACCACGTTTAATACCTTGCATCATAGCAACACCAAGTGCGCCACCCGCAGCTTCATCTAAGCCGAATGCAGATTTAATGATTAATTCAAATACCGCAGGCAATTCTGAAATGTTCATTGCAACAACAACAAACGCAATCAAGATGTAAGCTAATGCCATGAATGGCACCACGATTTCAGCAAATGCACCAATCACACGTAGACCACCAAAGATGATCACACTCGTGAATACCACTAATACAATACCAACGATCGTTTTATCAAAACCAAACGCATTATGCATAGAGTTCGCAATCGCATCAGACTGCACGGCATTAAATACTAAACCAAATGCAACGATTAGACAGATTGAAAATACAACAC
Source organism: Moritella marina ATCC 15381 (assembly GCF_008931805.1). Taxonomy (GTDB): domain Bacteria; phylum Pseudomonadota; class Gammaproteobacteria; order Enterobacterales; family Moritellaceae; genus Moritella; species Moritella marina. The sequence goes on from NZ_CP044399.1 coordinate 3,218,686, forward strand.
CCATCCAACGACGGCCTAAACCTTTTTCCATGTAGTAAGCTGGACCACCACGGAAGTTGCCATCAGCATCTTTGGTTTTAAATAATTGTGCTAATGAACTTTCAGCAAAGCTCGTCGCCATACCAATAACAGCAATTAACCACATCCAGAATACTGCACCTGGACCACCAGCGGTAATTGCAACAGCAACACCAGCAAGATTACCCGTACCAACACGCGCTGCTAAACTTGTGCATAACGCTTGAAATGATGAAACACCTTCATTACTACTTTTACGGCTACCAGCAAGAACAGAGAACATATGAGTAAAGTGGCGGAACTGGATAAAACCTAATTTTATGGTAAAATACAAACCTGTGCCAATAAGTAGGTAAACCAGTACAGAGCCCCACAACAAGCCATTTATAAAGTCGATAACTTCCGTCATATTTTCCCTTCCAAACTGTTATTAAAATCTATAGATAGTAGTATAAATAACACCACTCGCTAAACATGGCGCGGAATATAACACAAAAAACCAATATATTGTTAATAAACAGGCGTTAAAATTACTGAAGTCGCAATCGCTACCCTTAGGGGATATATAGATGTTAAATTTAAGCCGCATTTAAGATAAACTATTTTATACCTTTTCCATTCTAGGTTCATTTTCGTGATCTGACACTCAAATCCATCGCTAAATATGACAACAGGCATGAAAAAAATGGTATAGAGAGGGTGTAACTATCATTACAAAGGTGATCCCATGGAAGGAATAAATCAAGTGTCGATAGAAAATACAAAAAAAGAAACAAAATCAGCATCAAAACGTAAATGGCGTGAGATTGAAGCAATTAAGGATAAGCTTAATTTAGAGAAGGAAATTGACGGTTATGACGATCCTTTAAGTTATTACTCTGATCTTATTGCCTAATAAAAAAGCCGCATGTCATCATGCGGCTTTTTTTATTGATTGATAATAGCGTCTGTATTAGACCGTATACTTAAATAACCCTTAAACTAAGCATAACTCTTCGTCAATTTCATGCATAAATCCGGCGTCAATAATACGTTGTTTAAGGCGGTCGTAAGCATCATTAAACACTGCCAATGTTTTTATATCCTGTACATCACCATTCTTCCACAAATGCTCAACCTGACACCAATCATCGGCGGTGAACTTCTCTGCCATTAACGGCATAACAACATTATTTTCATATTGAATATGGTTGCGTTGTTTATCCACAAAACCTCTTAATTGCTTTGCTAGCTCATCAAATGGCATCACAGAGTCAAGCTGGATCATATTTAACGCACTTGAAAGTTCACGACTCAGGAAGTTCAAACTTTGATGTTCCGATGCTAAACGATTCGGCATACTCGCATCTTCAACATAATTTTCGAGGTAATACGAGTAAATGAGATCTTCTTTAGGGTGATGGTAACGGTCAATATAATTACGTAAATAATGGACAATATCATCCATCAATTTAAAATTAACCCCCTGCTGTTCAGATTCGAGTTCCGCTAACTGCTCAGTTAATACATTTAACAGTAACTCTACTTGTTCATGATCTTTAGTTATGAGAGATAACATATAAACTCCAATTTGAAATTATCTCTCACCATCATATACCCATATAGTATTAGTTAATTTGATCCGCTTCACTATTTACAGATCTAACCTACCCATAAAGATATACCTCGTGATTTAAACTAGCGTCTCAACGGCACTCACTTGCCAATTGATTGGGGTTTGCTCGCGAGTTTGTAAACGGTTATTAATCGCAGAAAAATGCTGACTACCGAAGAATCCACGACTGGCCGACAATGGCGATGGGTGAACACCTTCTAAAACATGATGACGATTACGATCGATATGGCGGCCTTTCTTTTTCGCGTGATTCCCCCACAACACAAAGATAATCTCGTCATCTTGCTGGTTTAACAGTTCAACGACATGATCAGTGAATGTTTCCCAACCTGACTTCGCATGAGAATGCGCTTTCGCTTGCTCTACCGTTAATACCGTATTGAGCATCAAAATACCTTGTTGCGCCCATTCGATTAAATAACCGTGATCAGGAGTGGCAAAACCTGCAATATCCGTTGTTAATTCTTTATACATATTACGTAATGAAGGCGGGATCTTAATACCTGGCAATACTGAAAAACACAATCCGTGAGCTTGTTCAGGGCCATGGTAAGGGTCTTGCCCCAAAATGACGACTTTGACATCTTTCAGCGGTGTTAATGAAAATGCTTGAAATACATCATCTTGTTTAGGGTATACCACTTTCCCAGCGGATCTTTCTGCTGTGATAAAGTTGTCTAACGCTAAATAGTACGGCTGCTGCTGTTCATGTAACAAAAATTCTGCCCACGTTTTCATTAATAACTCCCAAAGATTAGCATTGCCAAAAAACTAATTTTATCGTAAAAAGCCTTCTTTAAAACTGTTTTGTCACCAAATTGACTAAAAATGATGAATCCCCAAAACAATGGAGCAAAAAATGACTAAATTTATTGGCGCGCATGTCTCTGCAGCCGGTGGTGTGTGGAACGCCCCTAAAAATGCCCACGATTTAGGGGCTACTGCATTTGCTCTATTTACTAAGAACCAACGTCGCTGGGATGCCAAAGCATTAAGCCCGGATGACATCCGTAAATTTAAAGCAAACTGTAAACGTTACAACTTTACCGCAGCGCAAATTTTACCGCATGACTCTTACTTGATTAACTTAGGTCACCCTGATATCGAAGCCTTAGAAAAATCACGTAATGCCTTTTATGATGAAATGCACCGCTGTGAACAACTCGGCTTAACCTTGCTTAACTTCCACCCAGGTAGTCACTTAAAAAAGATATCGGAATCAGAAAGTTTACAACGTGTGGCGGAATCAATTAACTTAGCACTGGAAAAATCGACATCAGTAAAAGCCGTTATCGAAAATACCGCAGGCCAAGGCACCAACTTAGGTTACACTTTTGAGCATCTCGCCGAGATCATCGAGCAAGTGGAAGACAAGAGCCGTGTTGGTGTATGCATTGATACTTGCCATACATTTGTCGCTGGATATGATCTACGTACTTTTGCCGCTTGTGAACAAACTTTTAACGATTTTGAGCGTATTGTCGGCTTTGAATACCTCGCTGGTATGCACATAAATGACAGTAAAGTAGAGCTTGGTACAAAAGTTGATCGCCATCACAGCTTAGGCCAAGGTTTTATTGGTGAAGAAGCCTTCAAATTTATCATGCAGGATGAACGCTTTAATGGTATACCTATAGTATTGGAAACAATAGATGATACTATTTGGGCTGCAGAAATCGCTTGGTTACAGCAGTTAGCCGCAAATAAATAAGAGATATACCCACGTTATATCAATAATTGGAAAAAGCCCAAACACGCGGAGCCGAGTTTGGGTATTAAAAGGATTATCAACGAGGACTGTTGATAAAAAGGGATGTAATTTGAAATACTCAATAGAGCTTGTACCCCGTTCATGGGAAACCTTAAATACTGAAGTCGAAGAAGTTAGCCAGTTTGGTCAAATAAATACGCTGAATATTCCTGACTTATTACGCTTCGATGTACGCAGCTGGGATGCATGTGATCGCCTACAAGACAAGTTCGATGAAGCGATCCCTCACCTACGCGCTATCGACTTTGACCTACGAAATGGCTTTCCATTAACGGACTTTTTCCGTCATAGTAAGATCAACTCAGTGCTAGTGGTTGAAGGCGATCCACCGCAAGATATATCACACCGTACTTACCGTAATACCTCGTGTGAACTCATTCGTATTATTAAAAAAGAACTGCCTTACATGAAGGTTTACGCGGCTATCGATCAATATCGAACCAGTATGCGTAAAGAGCTCGATTATATTCATGATAAAATTGATGCGGGTGTCGATGGTTTCTTCACGCAACCATTTTTTGATTTGAAATTTCTCGATGTATATATGGATATGTTGCAGGGTACTGAAGTATTTTGGGGCATGAGCCCAATTCACAGTGAAACCAGTAAATCATACTGGGAAAACAAAAATGACGTGGTCTTTCCAAGCGATTTTGAAGCGACAAAAGAATGGAATATTGAATTTGGCCGTGCGATGATCAAAAAGGTACAAGCTCAAGATGATAACGTCTACTTCATGCCAATTAGAGCCAATGCTAGCGAATATCTGGGTAAATTACTCGCCGAAGATTAATCTCATCTAGGTTATCGAATTGTTTTAAAAATAAACCACTTAGCAGAATCTAAGTGGTTATCTTTTATCAGCCAATTCAGCCAATAACGCATCGATTTTAGCGTTTAACAGGTCTATTTTTTCACATTCTACACCCGTTAATTTTGCATAAGTTCGTTGGATCAATTTATCTAAACCATGCAAAGAGATGTGTTCGCCTGTCGTATGTAGCTTAAATGCGCGATCAACTTTACCTCCCTGCTCCAACAACTCTTCAAAAACCATTGATGATTTTTCACCGACATTATTTAGTTCATCAATACTATGGCTATAAGCGCCTAATCCAGCCAACCAAACTTGCCTGACAAAATTCATTTTTGTTGCAAGAGTGAGTTCCGATTTATCATCAAGTTGCGAGTTATCATCAATTTGGATTGAGAACGCCTCATTTTGGGTCTCAATGTCTAGATTATCAGTGCCATTAATCGCCACAAAGTTATCAATCATCACTTGATTAACATCACTTGAATTACAGTTTTTATTCTGACGCATTGTTCAATCTTATCAATAATACTAGGAACTTTAAGCATAGATGTAATCGTCACAAATGAGAGTAGATAATCTTAAAAACAACTCGTATTGTGACTTTGATAACAGAATAATGATGCTATCGCTCAGCGAGTTCAATCTAGCTTAAACAGTTAAAAATAGTCATCATTAAATTTAATCGATAAAAACTGCTTTATATGTTGTGATATATCATTTATCTGTTGCGCCGTAACCGTATGCTCTGCAAGATAGCGATGATACTGAGGTTGAAAACCGAATGCTGCTAAATATTTCATGGCATCCAATCCCAGTGATTCAGCAACCACAGGATCTGTACTGCCATGGTAGATATGTATAGGTAATGCCCGATTGTTTTTATCTAATTCAATCGTTTTAGCGGTCGCAAAATAACTCGACATCACCAGCAATCCCGCGAGCGGTTTAGTAAAGGTTAACGCACTTTGATAAGCAACTGCGCCACCTTGAGAAAAGCCTGCGACGATAATCCGTCGACTATCAATCCCTCGGTCAATCTCACGCTGGATCAAGCTTTGTACTTGTTCAACGCTAGTCATTAAACCTGGCATGTCAATTTTACGCTCTAGTGTCATCGCCAAAATGTCATACCAAGCTGGCATTCTGTAGCCATTGTTAATCGTTACGTTAATTTCAGGTGCATGCGGAAAAACATAACGCACTTGCTGTTCATTCGGCAATGCGATCATGGGGACCACACCCGCAAAATCATGGCCATTAGCACCCAGTCCATGTAGCCAAATAACACTCGCGTTTGCAGCCTGCTTAGGTTCAATTTCAACACAAGGTAAATATGTCATTCTGTTTCCTTACAATTAAGTCATTTTAAGAGGATATGCTATCGTATAAATTCACAACGAAACAACGATAACCATGTTAACTGACAACAAAGTGGTTATAATAGCGAAGTTATCTTTATTTATGGTGAGTTATTTAATGAGAATTTGTAGTGTTGAACTAGCAGGCAATGAAGTAAATCTATGTTTCCTATCTTTAAAAGACGGAATGTTTGAACTTATTGAATGTCGTAAAAGAAAAATTACCTTAGCAAGTTCAACTGAAGCGTATCAAATACGTCAGTTTCATAAAGAATTTGCCCAGCTAATGACAGATTATAAAATTGAAAATGTTGTGATCAAAGAACGTCTAACAAAAGGCAAGTTTAGTGGTAGCTCAACAAGCTTTAAAGCTGAAGCGGCAATCCAACTTGTAACTGGTGTTGAAGTGAACATGGTTTCACAAACGTTCTACAAGCAATTAGTACAAGATCACCCGATTTTTGTTGATTTTGCTGAAACAGGTCTGAAAAAATTCCAACAGAATGCATTCACACTTGGTTGCCTATTCTTAAATGAAAACGCAGCAAAAAACAGCCTTTAATTACAACTCGTTGTAAAAGCCCAAGGTTGCAAGCAGACTATATTTTAGTCTGCTTTTTTTTACCTTACTTTTCTTACTCTGACGACCTAAGTGAACTAAAGTTCTACAAGTTAAGCCGTAAACAAATCTGGCTGTAACACCTTAATCTTATCGACAATATCTGCAGGTACCGGCATTTTTTTATGGGCTTGGTAATCTACAAATACAATCACCCCTTCACCTTCAGCAACGACTCGTTGTAAGGTATTACTCCACACGGCATATTTCATGATTAGCTTATGCGCAGCAAACTCTGACACAGTCGCACCGATTTGAATGGTATCAGGTGACTTTAACGGGGCTTTAAAACGGCAATTGGTCGCAGCCAAAATAGGTCCGATACCGTATTCTTGCATATACGCCATGGCTTCTATTTGTTCAAAATAACCTATGCGAGCTTGCTCAAAGTAACGAAAGTACACGGTATTATTAACGTGACCAAACGCATCCATGTCACCCCAGCGGACAATATCATCGACAATGATCGGGTACTGCTGTTTAAACTTATCCATTATACGAACTCCCTTTACTAGGCTATCTTATTCGCTAGTGCAAACACTAAAACAGCGGACCAAAACGCGCTACGATTGGATTATGATCAGATGCATCAGTTTCATAAGACGATGCATTTAGCTGTTGCATACCTCTATAATAGATATCATCAAGCGGATTACCGAAGGCCGTTCTACGTACATCTTGTTGATACACCGACTTTTGTAATTCAACACTCGTTGTCATCAAATGCAATTGGTCTAAACGCTTATTGGTCCAAGTATTAAAATCACCCGCCATGATCACCGGGCCGTCATGTTCGCGGATCACCGCAATGACACCTTCAAGCTGTTGCGTAAACTCATCAACACCTAAGGTGAAGTTAATCATGTGCATATTGGCAACAAGCAAAGATGCGTCACTACCAGCCCAAGGGTAATAGCTAATCAATGACGATTTAGGGAAACGTAACCACGGCTCTGTAATCGTTTGCTTACAAACAGAGATAGGCGCAACACTGCTTGCAGTTAATACACCCATTGATTGATTATAAACGCTAAATGCTTCAACTTGTGTCCAGCTTAATTGATGTTGCTGCATCAACTGCGTTAACAAAAAGCTTAACTTTGCTTCTTGTAAAACAATCAAATCATTCTCTTCAATTAACGCCGTCAATTCACGACGCCAATTATCATCTTCTTGTTTATAAATATTCCAATCAGCAATACTAAATTCAGCAGGTAGTTCATCACTTGTGATTGTCGAATTGTCTATAAATGCCGGACATGTCGTGACGCTATCAGTAATAAAACCAGCTTGTTCGCTATTTTCAGATGCCGCGCCAGCAACTTTCCATGAAGTATGTAATTTGGGGATGTCGGCAATATCAAAACAACCCGACAGGGAAAAGACCAGCGTAGAAATAGCTGCAATGCGAGAAAAGGAATAATTCATATTAAAGTCACGTAATCAAAATATGCTTTATTATACTTAATAAAATAGGATTAATTCAAAGCTAATCGCGTAAATAAACATTATTATCTAAATTAAAGCTGATTCATTCGCGAGTTCGCCGTTAATGAACACTCACTAACGGCAATACACTAGCCACCTAATTTGAAATTAAGCGGCTCATTTTTAATTAAGCTAATAGACCCAGCATAGATAGAACCTGGAAACTAACCACACATACCGCAAATACCAATACCGACGCCATACGGGCATGACCACCAGAAACAAGGAAATCAGTGGTCGGTAAATGTTTACGTGCTTGGAACGCTAACGCGACAGGCGTAAACAAAGCGAATACCGCGGCTGCAAAGCCCGCGTAACCAATCGCATAGATAAAGCCATTAGGAAATAATACCCCACCAATCATTGGCGGTACAAAAGTAACTAATGCCGTTTTACTACGCCCCGATAAAGTGTCATCTAACTTAAGCAAGTCAGTTAAAAAATCAAACAAACCTAACGCCACACCTAGAAATGATGTCGCTACGGCAAAGTTAGCAAATAACTGTAATGTCACCGCGAGTGTTGCACCAGAACCAGCAGACTCTAATGCCGATACTAACGCGCCCATGTTGCCGCCTTGTGCTATAACACTGGTAAAACCATCACGGCCAATCACGGTAAAGCTGGCTAACAACCAGATTAAATAAATAGTAAGCGCTAACAAGCTACCATAGCGAATCGAGCTAACCACTTTCGAGCTGTCTTTATTATAATATTTAACTAAGCTTGGGATGTTAGAATGAAAACCAAAGCACACCATTAACGACGGGATTGCAGCCCAGCTATAAGGCAGACGTTCAGTCATTTCAGCAAGCGGCTGTAGTAATGAAAAGTCGGCGCCGCTCAGTAAGCTGTAAATCGCAATACTAAAGGTGATCACCATGCCACCTAACATTGCCGACGTAAAACGGTCAACCGCCTTAGTACTAAAGCTCACGATCAACCCCAGTAACACAGCAAATATAAAGCTAGCAGCAGATTGATCTATATCGATACCCAAACCCGATTCTAAGCTATGCCCCAACATTGAGCCCCCACCGGAAATATAGGCATAAACCAAGATATAACTCACGAACAACACAGATAAACCATTCAACAATCGTAATGACGTTGGTAATAGTGCTTTGGTCATCGAATCGAAATTCACACCGTGTTTAAATTTTTGATTCGCCTCAAGTAAGTACAATGCAGAGCTGTACATGCAATACCAAGACACACATAAGAACAATACCGCCCAACCAAACCACATGTTTGAGGTTAATACTGGAAGAGAAAACATCCCAGCACCAATACTGGTACCTGTAATAATAAATATACCACCGAGTGCTGATGGCTGTGCATCCTGATTTGCTGTCACTACTTCCGACATAGTCTTACTTCCCAATTAATAATGTTTGTAATAATTTCTTTTCTTTTGCGCTCATGGATTTCAAATTGTTAGAACCACGAGTGATAGTAGCAATGCTAATACCGTGTGTTTTAGCTATTTCACGCTGTGATCGTTCACCAAGCAATAGTTCTTTATAAACCAAAGTACGTGCGTTAATAGCGTTTAATTCCTCTGGTGATAGCAGCAAAGGTAGCATTAGCGATATATCCTCCTCGCTAGACACAGAGCGAAATAATTCATTGACCATAAGTATTTAACCTTTCACTTAAGCTGTAATGGCGTAATAGTACAGCATTACAAGCTTGACGGGCAAGTATTATGTGAATAAGACTAAGATTCGCGTTACATTATATAATCAACAAAATATGAAATAAATTGCACAAATTTACACCTAGAGATACAATATCCAATAATAATTTATTCCTATATAAATAAATTTTTACATAAATTAATTACTCTAGGTGCATGAATGATTTGGTTATCAATACAAGCAATTAAAATTCTGATTGTTTTATCTCTTTTAGCTAAACATAAAATCGAGCAACGACATAACAACTAACGCTTAAGTACCAAGGACAATAAATGTTTAAAAAAGAAGGTTTTGGCATTAAGCTACGTCAAACTCGTAAAGACAATAAACTGTCTCAGTTTGACTTCGTATCACAGTTAGCTAATGCACATAAAGAGTTTACTGGTCTATCACAGACTACATTATCCCTCTGGGAAAATGGCAAACGTGAACCCTCTTTTTTACGCCGTATCGCTATCGCTCGTTTTTTTGCGGAAGGTTATGAGATGAGCGAGCAAGAAAAAAAATTCGTCAGTAAAACTAAAGCCACCGAAGTCGGCGGTAGACCTGCTGTATATCCTGTGAGTATTACAGATATTGTTGCTGTAGATTTCACTAGCTTAAGCGAAAAGCAAGCTGACGTGGTGAATAAAGGCCATGAGCATTTTTATACTGAATCGCTAACCGAAACAATGGCGGCTTTCCCACAAGCACATTACACTGCGAATTTATTGATGAATGAGAATGCGATTGTCGGCCATTACATTGCCAGTAATGCCGGTATGATCGTTTCTTTCTGTTTTATTGATAACAGTGTCGCGGTTAGGATGGTATTAGATTTGGATGGTAAGTTTGCATCTGTAGTATTACCGACTCGCACACCAGCCATCGCGTCATTTTTTCAAGACTTACATTTTGAACCTTACCCAACCGCGTCACGAGTTAAGTTTTATAAAGGCAGCTTAAAAGACCTTTGCCAAAACCCATTTTTTAAAGACTTGCTGAACAACAACGCAGATCTAGTACGTTTTAGTAAAGCGCAGAAAGGTTAAATCAACCTCTAGCTAAAAATAACCAAACGCAACAACGAAAAAACCCAGCTAATTAGCTGGGTTTTTTGTATCCATCTGAATATTAAACCAGATTAAAATACCATATTCATTTGAGCTGAAACTAGAATTGCAGTTGCAGTTGAAGTGAACTCTTCAAGCGCAGCTACAGGCCCTTGCTTTTCTTCAAAAGTAACGTCATCACCCATTATATACGCGGCACCGAAGTCAAAGCTCATCGTTTCACTTACCGCATAACTCATACCAGCAGAGATTTGATGACGGTTCGTATCCGGCATTGAAACAATAGCCTCACCTGCTTGTTCATCATAGGCATAACCCATACGTAATGTCACAGACTCAGAAACATACGCTGTTGCACCAACTGCATAACGCATACTATCCGAATAGTGTAGATCTTTTTGAAAACAAACTCCATCACCAAAACCAGCGTTAGGAGCACAATCCGCACTTGTCGCTTTCAGCTCTTCTAATGCACTCCATTGCGTCCACATTGCACTATAATGCACAGCAAATATATCAGTTAATTTATGGTAACCAGATAATTCTGCAATTGCTGGTAAAGTAATATCTACAGTACCGGTAACAGTATTAGCTTCTGGAGTACCTAAGTTGGGATCAAAAGCAGCGCCACTACCAGTGAAGTCCCCTTCAAAGCTCATATCAACTGCAGAACGATATGTTAATGCTAAACGATTGTTATCATTAACCGTCAATAATGTACCAACATTCCAGCCGTGGCCGATAGCATTACCACCCATATCAAATTCACCAAGGCTAAAGCCTCTTTTCATTTCAGCTTGGCCGACAACTAAATCATAACCAGCACCAATACTTAATAAATCATTTACTTTATAAGCAATATTAAAGCTGCTATCAATAGTAATAATACTTGTAGTTCCACCAATATCACCATAAGCAAATTCATCGCTTATCTCAGTACCAGTACCATAGTTTGAGAACATTGCAAACCCAATCGCTACTTTATCGTTGATTGGCATTATAGCCGCAAAGCTCGGAACGAATTGATCTGGTGCATAATCAGATTCTGTTGCTGAAATAGTTTCAATATCACACTGTAGCCCTAATCTATTGCAATTATTCCCAGTATTATAATCATACGTATAATCTGTATTAACATCAGGGGCAATGAAAGCAAGTTGACTTGATACCGTTATTTTATCAAACATCATCATCGCTGCCGGGTTTTTAGTGAGTACTAAAGCAGTATCAGCGATTGCGCCTTCACCTGCGTTAGCACGGCCTAAACCAGTTGCTGAATGTTCGCCAACTTGGAAACCAGCAGCAAGTACTGATGTCGAAGTTGTCGCTAATGCCAGCGCGATAGCTGAACTAAGGTATGAAGTCACTTTCAAATTGCATTTCATTACATAAATCCTGTTGTTTTTATTGGGTATGCCGAGGATGTTAATGTATTGTGACAGGTCGTAATATGTCGTTTAGAAACAATATTAGCTAAACGACATATTTACTCATAAAGAGGGTGTTTTAGTTGAATTTAACGTATTTTAGCGACATCTAAGCGTACAACCAGGTAGTGCAATAACTCTAACATTATTTTTCATTTAGAAAAATCCAACTAATGACGGTATCAACCAGCATCATTTTACCTATTTCAGTTGCCGTGTATGAATGTGTTACTATAGCGCTCGTTCAAAATATCATTCGACTATTAATTAATGACAAGAGCTACTTTATAATGATCAACCAAATGCCCGTCCTTCGTTCTACTATTCATCCTGACGTAACAGATCCTAAAAGCACTGACCAACGGATTGCTGCACGTGGCATCATTACCCAAGGTGAGGAGATCTTACTTATCTTCACCGCACGCTATCATGATTACAGCTTACCCGGTGGTGGCATGCATGAAGGTGAAGACATAGTTACCGCGTTAATTCGTGAAGTAGAAGAAGAAACTGGCGCTGAAAATATTCATAACGTTGCCCCTTATGGTTGCTATGAAGAAATGCGCCCTTGGTATAAAGGAGGTTTTGACAGTATTCACATGGTCTCTTACTGTTTTACTTGCGATGCCAACAAGCTACTCGGCACACCAAGATTAGAAGAAAATGAAATAAAAAATGGCGTGAGTGCAATGTGGATCAATATCCATGAAGCGATCGCCCATAATCTTGAAGTAATAAAAAGCTATCCAAAAGCGGGTCTATCTATTGAACGCGAAACCTACCTATTACAAAAAATAGCCAAAGAGCTTGTAGCAGCATAAACGATCATCGTCATTTACCATCATAAAGTCACCATAAATACGTGATGGATTTGTGATTAGTTATGCAACAACCTTTATTGTATTCTTAACTTAAGGATAGAATTCAATAAAGGGTTAAACTATGCAACCAGAATTTAAATCTCAAATTAATATGCTACTACTCGGCCTAGATATTATGACAGGCCTCTTCATTCTGGCCCTCATTGGTGGGATCATCAGTATTATCTACATGTACATTGTAGACAAAGGACAAACCAAACAAGCAATTCGACATAACTACCCCGTCATCGGCCGATTTAGATACTTATTTGAAAAACAAGGCGAATTCTTCCGTCAATATTTCTTCGCACAAGATCGTGAAGAAATGCCCTTTAATCGTGCGGAACGTTCTTGGGTTTACCGCGCGGCAAAAAATGTCGATAGAACCATCGCGTTTGGTTCCACCCGAAATCTCGACCAAGTGGGCACTATCATGTTCATGAATTGCGCCTTTCCGACACTTTCTGAAGATGCGATCCCCCCACAAAACGTCACGATTGGCGCCAACTGCACCACCCCATACACCACAAATTCTCTCTTCAATATCTCAGGCATGAGTTACGGCGCTATTTCAAAGCCCGCTGTATTAGCATTATCCCATGGTGCTAAAGAAGCAGGTTGCTGGCTAAATACCGGTGAAGGTGGTTTATCTAGTCATCATCTTGCAGGCGGCGCTGATCTTGTTTATCAAATTGGCACCGCCAAATATGGCGTTCGCGATGACAGTGGTCAATTAAGTGATGAAAAACTAAAATCATTCGCAGCTCTCGAACAAGTCAAAATGTTTGAAATAAAACTAAGCCAAGGCGCTAAACCCGGTAAAGGTGGTATTTTACCCGGTAAAAAAGTGACGCCAGAAATCGCCAAGATCCGTGGGATCCCTGTTGGTGAAGATTCCATCAGCCCTAATGCTCACCCAGAAATTAAAAATGTCGGTGATATTCTGGATATGGTCGCGCGTATTCGTCAAGTATCAGGTAAGCCAGTAGGGTTGAAATTTGTCCTTGGACACAGCCAATGGCTAAATGATTTATTAACAGAAGTGAATAAACGTGGTGTCAATTCAGCGCCTGACTTTATAACACTAGATAGTGCAGATGGTGGGACAGGTGCAGCACCTCAGCCCTTAATGGACTACGTCGGCTTACCATTAAAAGAAAGCTTGCCTTTATTAGTTAACATGCTAGAAAAATATAACCTACGCGAGCAAGTTAAAGTTATCGCATCAGGTAAGTTAATAACCCCATCCAAAGTCGCTTGGGCGTTAGCAGTGGGCGCTGATTTTATCGTATCTGCTCGTGGTAATATGTTTGCACTCGGTTGTATTCAGGCGTTACAGTGCAATAAAAATACCTGTCCAACGGGGATCACAACACACAACCCCAAGCTGCAAGAAGGACTGAATGTACAAGACAAAGCACTGCGGATCGCCAACTATAATAAGTAAATTCATTATGGTGTGGGATTAATTGCACATTCTTGCGGTGTCAATGAACCACGGAAGCTCCGTCGCGATCATGTGCGTATTGTCACTGAAAATGGTCTTTCTATCGCACTTGATAAGCTTTACCCTATAGAATAAATAACCCATCACGCTGAGCTTAGGCTTTTGTTTTTAATACTTTTTAACCAATTTAAAATCTAAGCTAAAATAACTCCTTCTCTTGGTTAATATTTCTAATAGTTCAGCGTATAACTGTATTCCTGGCAACCGATTTTAACGATCGTAAAGAAAGGGAATTAAAATGAAGCTATTAGTCAAACAAAACGTGGGGGATATTCATAAAGACCACTTAAAGATTTTAGACAATGTTATCACCTTCTTACAATACAATATTGATGACCTTGAATTCCTTCCTTTTAATCTCGGTGAAGAACAAGATGATTACCAGCAAGCTTTTCAGCGACAAACAGGGATCATCTTTACGCCTGCTAATTATCGTCATTATCGTTTACGCTTATTATCGGTTGTTGATGCGCTGCTTTATATCCATACATCATCTAATGATAGTGATGCTTATGAACTTTCTTACAATTTAAGTTCCATCCATCCTAAACCGGTATTTTTTGCTGTCTGGCGTGGTGCACCAATCAAAAGTCCACTGCTTAAAGAGCTAGATCAAGATTACCCTGTTACCTATTGCCAATTCAGTCACCCTAGAGAATTACTCGAGGGCTTTAAACTGTTTTTACAAAAACACGGTAAAGAAGTACCAAATAATCAATTTGAAAAAGAGTTGATGTCCTGAATTTAGGTAACAATGAAGGTAATTTCTAGATATCTCTAGGCATAATTAATTTTCAATAACTCTGGTTATGGTGATAAAAGTGAAAATAACGACTTATACAGATTTTGGTATACGCACATTAATGTATTTATCCACGCTACCAAAAGGACAGCGTTCAAGTTCTGCAGAAGTAGCGGATATATATCAAGCATCACGCAACCATATTGCAAAAGTGATCGCTCATCTCTCTTCGTTAGACTACATAAAATCATCTCGCGGAAAAAATGGCGGGATATGGTTAGCAAAATCAGCATCAGAAATTAATGTGGGGCAGCTGGTTCGCGCATTAGAAAATAATTTAAGAGGGTTTGATGATAATACGTCAGACAGCGATCTCGTGCCGACTTACCAGTTAAAGAATGTATTACAAACAGGTATAGATGCTTTTCTTAACACTCTTGATCAATACAGTCTTGCTGATTTACTTGATGAACAGCATCAATTTGAATCACAGTGCTATATGAAACAAGCCTAGTCATGATGATAAGCAAGCATAGTCTAAAATAATGACTGTATTATCGGTATAACCTTTGATCCAGTTTTCAGCTTATTGTATTTTAAGAAAAAAATGTAATATTACCGCCTCATTTCCAATGTCTAATTGTTGACAACAATCTTTATCTGGGGCAATGTAGCGGCATAAAATACTACTTCTAGGATAGTTATTCTAGAATAAAAAACACTATTATGAATAGAAGGGAAATTTGAAATGGCTTTCGATGTAAAAATACAACTCAATAAAAAATTTACTGTTGTTGCTGATATCAACACAGTTTATAACCTTTTAGCTGATGTGCCAGCGTCTACAAGTCACTTCCCCGATCTAGACAACTTGATCGAAGAAGCTGCAAATACTTTCCGCTGGGAAATGAAAAAAATTGGTCTAGGTCCAATTCAACTGCAAACAATTTATGCATGTGAATACATCTGTGATGAGGCGAATAAATCTATTATTTGGGAGTCACGCGATACAGCAAATAATAGTGCGAAAGTATCAGGCAAGTGGATTTTAACTGAAACAGCTACAGGCTGTGATATTAACTTATTAACAGATGCCGTTATTACAATCCCATTACCTAGTCTTGCAGGGATTGGCTTGAAACCAGTTGTTAAAGTTGAGTTCGAAACACTAACTAATACATATATCAAAAACCTATCTAAAGCATTATCTAAAGTAGCTACCACAGCATAATACTGTTTTTATGATATTACTTTAAACTATCCCAAAACCGAGTTAGGACGCTAACTCGGTTTTTATTATTCTACCTCCTCGCCCAATTAATACCTTCAAATTAAAAGCGGCTATATTATTGCGGTTCTCCTGTAGAATAAAAAACAAACAACTAACAGCCCCATCAGTCAATTTTTGTAAAAAACAGCAATATACACCACATACTAAAAATATAAGCATTTAACACTGCGCCACAGCTTACCAGTGAAGTATTAAACTAGAATTTAGCCATTGGTAAGTATTAACCAAATAAATTACCGCCAATTTAGATTTATATTCTGAATAAAGAGCTTATATCGGTTTTTTTAATATGTTATTAGTATGTACATAACTATTATGTACATAACCCAGGATGGGAAAATGACAACAAGCACAACAATTGATAATCGCTGGTCTAGCGAATTTAAATACGTACTTGCAGCAGCAGGCGCAGCTGTAGGTTTAGGCAATCTGTGGAAATTCCCTTACATTATGGGCGAAAATGGTGGTGGTGCATTTGTACTGGTTTACCTTTTTTGTATTCTGCTAATTGGTATCCCAGTGATGATGGCAGAAGTAATGATCGGTAAGCGCGCTCGTACTTCTCCTGCAAATGCTTCAGCAACCGTAGCCAAGGAATCTGGCGGTTCAAGTATTTGGTCACTACTCGGTGCATCTGGCGTTATCGCAGGTTCACTTATCTTAAGTTTCTACATCGTCATTGCAGGCTGGGCCGCAGCTTATATCTTCTTTGGTATCAGCGGAGACTTCCTTGCAACAGCGGGTTCTGAAATTGCTCACAAAGATGAAATCGGCGCATTATTCACTGGTTTAATCACAGATACTACGCAATTAATTATCTGGTCTTCAATCACAATCATTGCAGCAATGCTGGTATTGATTCGTGGTGTTAACGCTGGCTTAGAAAAAGCTGTTACTTACTTAATGCCATTATTGTTTGTGCTATTAACTATCATCATGGTTTATGCAGCAGCAACAGGTAACTTTGGTGAAGCAGCACAATTCATGTTCTCTCCAGATTTCTCTAAGTTATCATTTGATGGTGTATTAACAGCGCTAGGTCATGCATTCTTCACGCTAAGTTTATCATCAGGTATCATGATGGTTTATGGCGCATATATGCCTGAAGGTACATCGATCGCGAAAACGTCTATCTATATCGCAGTCATGGATACAGCAGTAGCACTTATCGCAGGTATGGCTATCTTCCCAATCGTATTTGCTAATGGTATGGAACCTTCAGCAGGCCCAGGTCTACTGTTCGTATCATTGCCTATCGCGTTTGGTCAGATGCCACTAGGTACTTTATTCGGTACGCTATTCTTCATCATGGTAACATTTGCGGCATTCACATCAGTGATTGCATTACTTGAATCTCCAGTCGCTTACCTCAATGAACGCCTTGGCTTAAGCCGTGCTAAAGCCACAATCGTTGCAGGTTGTACTATTTGGGCGCTATCGTTACTAACGGTATTCTCACTCAGTGGTGCACCTTGGGCTCAAGATGTCGTGATGGGTCTGAACTTCTTCGATGCATTAGATAAATTAACAGCAAACATCATGCTACCACTTGCAGGCCTATTTACTGCGGTATTAGTCGGCTGGGTTGTGAAAGAAAACATCACTCGTGAGGAATTTGGTTTATCTGAATTTGCTTATAAAGCGGTTATGTTCTGCTTACGTTACTTATCTCCAGTAGCGATTGCAATTGTATTCCTACAAGCTGTGGGTTTCATTAGCCTTTAATCACTAAATGCTAAAAACTAAAAAGGCTTCAAATATTGAAGCCTTTTTTATATCTTAGATTTAGTATTAACGTATTAACATTAGCTTAGCCAAAGATAGCTCTTAGCAGTTGCATTACTTCTGTTGCACTTTTACCTTTTTCAACTTCAACAATCATTGAGTCACGCTTACTTTGTAAGTATGCAGGTAAGTCTGGTTCAGCTAATAAACGGTCTACTGCTTCAGTTGCGCTTTCTTTCGTGCGCTTTTGGCGTACAACACCTGCAGCGCGTGTGCGACCAGCAGTTGTAGAGCGAACCGCAACAGGCTTGTTTTTCAACTTAAGGTAATTTGATTTATCTGCAAAATCGTTATCAACAAAGAAGAACAAATCAAATAACACAACGCGGTTATTCCATAGATCAAGTTCAGTTGCATCTTCCGGCTGTGCAGACTTAAACCAAGGTTGGCGGTGGATAGCTTCTATAATATCAAACCAGTAACGAGAGAAATCAGTCGCGTTTAATTTAACTAAACCGAAGCCTTGGCAAAGCGCATCTACTTTAGCTGCTGTAAGCACCATGAATACATCAGGTCGACGCATCGCTAATAAACGTGTCGCAGCAAACAAGCCAGCTTTCGCTTTGGCTAATGTAGCAAATGCTGCAGTATAGAGTTTTACAAACTCATTATAATCACATTCAGTTACTTCGCCCTCTAAAGGAATTGCAGCTAATGCATCATCCAATAAAGAAGGAGTATGTTGTAATAACTCATGTAACGCTTTCGCGCCACGCGTGCTACCAAATAGCTCAACATCAAAATCAAACTTTGCAGGTTCGTGTGCTGATAAGTGCTTACCAGCAAACGCAAGGCGCTCAAGTTCAGACATATCCGCTAACGTGCTAATGCGCAATGAACTAATATAGTTTAATAACCGTAGGCGCTCAGGTAATGCTTGACGATCTGACTGATCAATAAAAAAGTTTTTTAGAAATGGCCAAGGTGTTATACGCGAAGTCTTAACTTGGCGACAAGTGATCGATTTCTCTAATAGCTGTAATAGTTTTTGTAACGGTTTTTCATGCTTTTCATCAAGCAAGTCCATATTTATACCGTAACGTACATAATTATATAATTCATTACACCAACCAAGGAAATCTTCAGGGCGGTTTGTAACTTTAACAGCCATTAAATTCAAGCTGATTTCAGTAACATAATCTACGATTTGATCATACTGTGCTGTTTCAACATCAGAGAGTCGCATTTCTTGCGGAGAAGTAATAAATTTTATCATTAAAGCGTCATTCCAGTCTAAATACTAAATACAATTGCAGAACCTATAAGTATAGGCTTAAGGATAAATTTTTAAACCTATACTTGGTTAAATTTTAAAATGAATAGTTTCGTTAAGTTAGCTAAGTTAAAAACGGCTAATTTATATTCATTCAACAATAGAATATAGAATGCGTATTGAATGGTGTTATTATCAAATCATAACCCAATCACTAAGTTCACATGATGTCTGCCATAGATTTACAACTTTTAGCGCTTTTTATACCCACCTTTTTCTTCGTTTCGATTACACCAGGTATGTGTATGACGTTATCGATGACCTTAGGTATGACCATCGGCGTAAAGCGTAGTCTCCACATGATGTGGGGTGAATTATTAGGTGTCGGCTTAGTGGCAGTTTCCGCGGTGATTGGTGTCGCAACTATTATGTTGAAATACCCAAATGCTTTTTCAGCACTCAAATACCTTGGTGGCAGTTACCTGATATATCTTGGCATCCAAATGTGGCGTTCTAAAGGCAAATTGGCTATTTCTGATAATCCTGGTTCTGAAAATTTAATGAAGCCTTTTCAATTAGCGAGCCAAGGTTTTGTCACAGCAATTGCAAATCCAAAAGGTTGGGTATTTATGATCTCTTTATTACCGCCTTTTATCAATCCAACACAAGCATTAACACCACAATTATCAGTACTTGTCGCTATCATTCTCATTACCGAATTTAGCTGTTTATTAATGTATGCCAGTGGTGGACAAACATTACGCCTGTTTTTACAAAAAAGTAATAATGTCCGTTTACTCAATAAGATCGCAGGTTCGTTGATGGTATTTGTTGGGATCTGGTTAGCAACCGGATAAAGTTCGCGCTAATCTTGAAAGATCGCGCTATTTAGTTAGGATAAATACACTTTAACTAAAAATAAGATTCATTCCCGTATAAATAATTGGCATAATAAATTATCTAATTATTTATACGTTGCGAAGAGCATGATCAAGAACGTACCTTCAACTCTAAAATCAAAACGCATTGCAATTATCGGCGGTGGTATCGCTGGTAGCACGATAGCACTGCGTTTGGCTGGGTTAGACATTAATGTCACCTTATTTGAAGAAGGTGTTAGCTTAGTCAATGGACCACCAGTTTGTCATTTGCATGCAGGCGGTAACCTCTACCCTGATATATCTGATGACCAATGCCTGACGTTATTAGAACAATCTATCGCAACAATGAAAATCTATCCACACTGCATCAATAAGCGCCCGACAGTTATTGCAATCCCCCAACGCGACGCCGGTAATATTGAAAGACTATTACCTCGACTTGAACTGCTAACACAACGCTACAAGGCATTAATTCAAGTCGACGGCAGCAATAAAGTATTGGGTGAGGCTGATGATTATTATCAGATGTTTACACGTGAAGATTTAGAGTTATTAAAAACAACGTCACAACCGACAGAGATGACACAATTTTCTGATTGGATGATCCCCCTTGCTAAAAATCTTGACCTCGACTCTGTAAAGTTCCCATTATTAATGGTGCAAGAATATGGTTTAAGCTTATTCCGTATCGCAGCAAGCACAGAGCTTAGCCTAAACGCATCTGAATCTTGTAACTTACTCGTCAATAATAAAGTCATTAATGTCGCTTATACCGCAGCTAAAACTTGGTTAATTAGCCATTCTGAAAATGGTATACAGACAACAACCGAAGTTGATTACTTAATCAATGCCTGTGGTTATAGAACCGGTGTTATTGATGACATGGCTGATACGCCAAAAGAGCGTATGGTTGAATTTAAAGCCGCTTACATTACCCGCTGGCAGCAAAGTGAACGTTGGCCTGAAGTTGTCTTTCATGGTCAACGGGGGACGCCTGAAGGCATGGCACAATTAACACCGTATCCTGATGGTTATTTCCAACTACACGGTATGACAGAAGAGATCACGTTATTTAAGAATGGACTTGCTAAAACGACAGCAGACAGTGCTCAACCTAAATTAGATAAAAGCTTTATTAACAAGCTTGTCGAAGGTTGGGATCAACAAGAGTCCGATAGCCGAACTCAAAAAGCGATAACTCATATTAGTCATTTTATTCCGAGTTTTAATGATGCAATCATCGCTGGCAGACCTTTATTTGGTGCACAACAAATACCCGGTAAAGATGTATCTCTACGTGCGTATGACGTGTCATTTGAAGGCCAGCAATATGCAAGAGCAGAAATCGTTAAAGCCTCCTCAGCACTCACTGTGGCAGATCAAATAATTCATAAACTTTTTGATTATTCATATGATCAACTCAGTGATATGAGTAAACCCAATTTTGTCGATTTAGCTGAAAATGATATCAATACACTGGCATGCAATATAGCCAAAGATAGAGACTACCCAACATCACTCGCTAAGATCTGATTCATATTTAAAGCAAAGGATGGCAGAACTACCGCTTCGCACAATCTGTGTTTCTTTAATCTCTAAATTTCAGGTATAAAAAAAGCCTCTATTTCTAATAAAGAGTTTTCGATTCAGGCTTAATCTAATAGTTGGCGGAGCGGACGGGACTCGAGCCCGCGAGGCCTTCGGCAGCGTGACAGGCCGCTTATATTTTTATAACAAGTCTAACCAACTGAATACTATCCATAAGAACAAACGCTCCGCACAATCTGTGTTGCTTTCATCTCTGAATTTCAAGTATAAAAAAAGCCTGAATCTTTCGATTCAGGCTTAATCTAATAGTTGGCGGAGCGGACGGGACTCGAACCCGCGACCCCCGGCGTGACAGGCCGGTATTCTAACCAACTGAACTACCGCTCCGCACAATCTGTGCTGATAAATATCATCAGTCTATTCTTTTTGTCTTTCGACAATTTCTTATCCAAGACTTCGTCTTGAATTAAAAGTGGCGCTTGGCGATGCCCTACTCTCACATGGGGAAACCCCACACTACCATCGGCGTTATTACGTTTCACTACTGAGTTCGGAATGGAGTCAGGTGGTACCGCAACACTATGGTCACCAAGCAAATCTGGTTTGCTTTCTATAGAAGTTTTCACTTCGTTTTTAATCTGAAAAGCTATAAATAAAGAAGTCTTTAAAACGTAAAGTGTTCAATCTATTCTTAAGTCGATTATTTCAATTAATCATACTTTAATTTGTATGGTTAAGCCTCACGGGTAATTAGTACAAGTTAGCTCAATGCCTCACAGCACTTACACACCTTGCCTATCAACGTTGTAGTCTCCAACGGCCCTTTAGGGAGCTTAAAGCTCCAGTGAGAACTCATCTCGAGGCCTGCTTCCCGCTTAGATGCTTTCAGCGGTTATCAGTTCCGAACTTAGCTACCGGGCAATGCTATTGGCATAACAACCCGAACACCAGTGGTTCGTCCACTCCGGTCCTCTCGTACTAGGAGCAGCTCCTCTCAATTCTCAAACGCCCACGGCAGATAGGGGACCGAACTGTCTCACGACGTTCTAAACCCAGCTCGCGTACCACTTTAAATGGCGAACAGCCATACCCTTGGGACCAACTTCAGCCCCATATGATGAGCCGACATCGAGGTGCCAAACACCGCCGTCGATATGAACTCTTGGGCGGTATCAGCCTGTTATCCCCGGAGTACCTTTTATCCGTTGAGCGATGGCCCTTCCATTCAGAACCACCGGATCACTAAGACCTACTTTTCGTACCTGCTCGACGTGTCTGTCTCGCAGTTAAGCTGGCTTATGCCTTTGCACTAACCACATGATGTCCAACCATGTTTAGCCAACCTTCGTGCTCCTCCGTTACTCTTTGGGAGGAGACCGCCCCAGTCAAACTACCCACCAGACACTGTCCGCAATCCCGATAAGGGACCTACGTTAGAACATCAAACGTACAAGGGTGGTATTTCAAGGACGACTCAATATCATCTAGCGACAATATTTCATAGTCTCCCACCTATCCCACACATGTAGGTTCAATGTTCAGTGCCAAGCTATAGTAAAGGTTCACGGGGTCTTTCCGTCTAGCCGCGGGTACACTGCATCTTAACAGCGATTTCAATTTCACTGAGTCTCGGGTGGAGACAGCGTGGCCATCATTACGCCATTCGTGCAGGTCGGAACTTACCCGACAAGGAATTTCGCTACCTTAGGACCGTTATAGTTACGGCCGCCGTTTACCGGGGCTTCGATCATGAGCTTCGACCTAAGTCTAACCCAATCAATTAACCTTCCGGCACCGGGCAGGCGTCACACCGTATACGTCATCTTTCGATTTTGCACAGTGCTGTGTTTTTAATAAACAGTTGCAGCCACCATTTCTCTGCGACCAACAATAGCTTACGGAGCAAGTCCTTCACCATCATTGGCGTACCTTCTCCCGAAGTTACGGTACCATTTTGCCTAGTTCCTTCACCCGAGTTCTCTCAAGCGCCTTAGTATTCTCTACCTAACCACCTGTGTCGGTTTGGGGTACGATTCTCTCATATCTGAAGCTTAGAGGTTTTTCCTGGAAGCCGGGTATCAACTACTTCATCTCCGTAGAGACTCGTCATCAGTTCTCAGCATTCTCACTAAAGAGAGCGACCCGGATTTGCCTAAGTCACTTGCCTACTACCTTAAACATGGACAACCATCGCCATGCTAGCCTAACCTTCTCCGTCACCCCATCGCAATATAAGCGAGTACTGGAATATTAACCAGTTTCCCATCGACTACGCCTTTCGGCCTCGCCTTAGGAGTCGACTCACCCTGCCCCGATTAACGTTGGACAGGAACCCTTGGTCTTTCGGCGTGGAGGTTTTTCACCCCCATTATCGTTACTCATGTCAACATTCGCACTTCTGATACCTCCAGCAAGCTTCTCAACTCACCTTCAACGGCTTACAGAACGCTCCTCTACCATGCATGAACAAGTCATGCATCCGTAGCTTCGGTGGTATGTTTAGCCCCGTTAAATCTTCCGCGCAGACCGACTCGACCAGTGAGCTATTACGCTTTCTTTAAAAGATGGCTGCTTCTAAGCCAACTTCCCATTGTCTGAGCCTTTCCACATCGTTTCCCACTTAACATACACTTTGGGACCTTAGCTGACGGTCTGGTTGTTTCCCTTTCCACGACGGACGTTAGCACCCGCCGTGTGTCTCCCGCGATTGAACTTATTGGTATTCGGAGTTTGCAAGGGTTGGTAAGTCGGGATGACCCCTAGCCTTAACAGTGCTCTACCCCCAATAGTTAGACGCGAGGCGCTACCTAAATAGCTTTCGAGGAGAACCAGCTATCTCCCGGTTTGATTGGCCTTTCACCCCCAGCCACAAGTCATCCGCTAATTTTTCAACATTAGTCGGTTCGGTCCTCCAGTTGATGTTACTCAACCTTCAACCTGCCCATGGCTAGATCACCGGGTTTCGGGTCTAATCCCAGCAACTATTCGCGCAGTTAACACTCGGTTTCCCTACGGCTCCGCTATTCGCTTAACCTTGCTACTGAAATTAAGTCGTTGACCCATTATACAAAAGGTACGCAGTCACAGAACAAGTCTGCTCCCACTGCTTGTACGTATACGGTTTCAGGTTCTATTTCACTCCCCTCACAGGGGTTCTTTTCGCCTTTCCCTCACGGTACTGGTTCACTATCGGTCAGTCAGTAGTATTTAGCCTTGGAAGATGGTCCTCCCATATTCAAACAGCATATCACGTGTGCCGTCCTACTCGATTTCACAGTAAGGTCGTTTTCATGTACGGGACTATCACCCTGTATCGTGAAACTTTCCAGAATCTTCCATTAACTTCCAAACTGCTTAAGGGCTAGACCCCGTTCGCTCGCCGCTACTAAGGGTATCTCTATTGATTTCTTTTCCTCGGGGTACTTAGATGTTTCAGTTCTCCCGGTTCGCTTCGTAACGCTATGTATTCACGTTACGATACCTTACTTAGTAAGGTGGGTTCCCCATTCGGAAATCTGTGGATTAACGCTTTTATCAACTCCCCACAGCTTAACGCAGATTAACACGTCCTTCATCGCCTCTGACTGCCTAGGCATCCACCGTATACGCTTAGTCACTTAACCATACAATCTAAAGTCGACTGTACAATTGAAATAACTAGGTATTATCTAGTTTTTTTCGCCTCAAGAATACTCAAGAACACTTCATTGTTATTAAACCATTCACTCGAAAATGAATTATTCAATAACGTGTTTTAAGAACTTCTTTATTTATTCAGCTTTCCAAATTTTTTAAAGAGCAATTTGCTAAAAGCAAAAATAATGAATCTAAAGAGATTAGTTATTTTTGATTTTTAGTCAGAAAGAAAAGTGGTATCCCGTACGAGATTTGAACTCGTGTTACCGCCGTGAAAGGGCGGTGTCCTAGGCCTCTAGACGAACGGGACACTATTTACTTTCACGATTGGATTTCATCCCAATCGTTGTCTTCAACGTTTCTATTCAAGCAATTTGTGTGGGCACTTACAAAAATTAACAACTTTACGTAAGGAGGTGATCCAGCCCTGTTACTCCCCCTAGGGCTACCTTGTTACGACTTCACCCCAGTCATGAACCACACCGTGGTCATCGCCCTCCCGAAGGTTAAGCTAATGACTTCTGGTGCAGCCCACTCCCATGGTGTGACGGGCGGTGTGTACAAGGCCCGGGAACGTATTCACCGTGACATTCTGATTCACGATTACTAGCGATTCCGACTTCATGGGGTCGAGTTGCAGACCCCAATCCGGACTACGACGCACTTTATGGGATTCGCTTACCATCGCTGGTTTGCAGCCCTTTGTATGCGCCATTGTAGCACGTGTGTAGCCCTACTCGTAAGGGCCATGATGACTTGACGTCGTCCCCACCTTCCTCCGGTTTATCACCGGCAGTCTCCTTAGAGTTCCCACCATTACGTGCTGGCAAATAAGGATAAGGGTTGCGCTCGTTGCGGGACTTAACCCAACATTTCACAACACGAGCTGACGACAGCCATGCAGCACCTGTCTCATAGTTCCCGAAGGCACCAATTCATCTCTGAAAAGTTCTATGGATGTCAAGAGTAGGTAAGGTTCTTCGCGTTGCATCGAATTAAACCACATGCTCCACCGCTTGTGCGGGCCCCCGTCAATTCATTTGAGTTTTAACCTTGCGGCCGTACTCCTGAGCGGTCTACTTAATGCGTTAGCTTAAGAGCCCAGTTCTCAAGGAACCAAACTCCGAGTAGACATCGTTTACGGCGTGGACTACCGGGGTATCTAATCCTGTTTGCTACCCACGCTTTCGCACCTCAGCGTCAGTTACTATGGGTGGCCGCCTTCGCCACTGGTGTTCTTCCATATATCTACGCATTTCACCGCTACACCTGAAATTCTACCACCCTCTCAAGAACTCTAGTTTGCCAGTTCGAAATGCAGTTCCTGTTGAGCCCGGGCTTTCACATCTCGCTTAACAAACCGCCTGCACTCGCTTTACGCCCAATAAATCCGGACAACGCTTGCCACCTACGTATTACCGCGGCTGCTGGCACGGAGTTAGCTGGTGCTTCTTCTGCGAGTAACGTCACAGTGGTAAAGTATTAATTTACCACCTTTCCTCCTCGCTGAAAGTACTTTACAACCCGAAGGCCTTCTTCATACACGCGGTATGGCTGCATCAGGCTTTCGCCCATTGTGCAATATTCCCCACTGCTGCCTCCCGTAGGAGTCTGGACCGTGTCTCAGTTCCAGTGTGGCTGATCATCCTCTCAGACCAGCTAGGGATCGTCGCCTTGGTGAGCTCTTACCTCACCAACAAGCTAATCCCACTTGGGCTCATCTAGTCGCGAGAGCTTTCAAGAAGAGGCCCCCTTTCACCCGTAGGTCGTATGCGGTATTAGCAGTCGTTTCCAACTGTTGTCCCCCTCGACTAGGCAGATTCCCAAGCATTACTCACCCGTCCGCCGCTCGACGCCAGAATAGCAAGCTATTCTTCGTTTCCGCTCGACTTGCATGTGTTAAGCCTACCGCCAGCGTTCAATCTGAGCCATGATCAAACTCTTCAATTAAAAGTTTTTTGACTAATCAACGATGTTGATTAAGTCGGCTCAATGAATTCTGTACTTTAATTGCAAAGCAATTAAGCTTCGTAATTAATAATCAAATCTTTCGATTTAATTTAATGTTCACAATTACATTGATATAATATTTGGTCATTATATCTCTGCAAGTGCTCACACAGATTGCTTGAATAAATTGTTAAAGAGCATACTGAGCGGCTGTTGCCGTTTCAGTGGGAGCGATTATAGAGATCTGCGTTTTATTGGCAAGTGTTTTATCAAAAAAAAACGTAATCGCTCAAATAACAACCAACGTGAGTGGATTTAGCCATTAACTATAAATTTAGCCGCTGAAAGTAAGTCTTTAAATACAACATCGGCTTGCAATGCCCCTTTTTCACACACAACTTTACCTGTTGATACCAAGTAATTGGCTTTGAGCTGCGCTTTTTGACCAGCTTCAATGTCTGATAACTTATCACCGACTAGATATGAATTAGCAAAATCAATTTCTAATTCTTTAGCTGCACTTTCTAACATACCGGTATTAGGTTTACGACAGGTACAATCCTGCTTATATTCACCAATACCTTTTTCTGGATGATGAGGACAAAAGTAGATGCCATCAAGATCAACGCCACGA
Source organism: Moritella marina ATCC 15381 (assembly GCF_008931805.1). Classification (GTDB taxonomy): domain Bacteria; phylum Pseudomonadota; class Gammaproteobacteria; order Enterobacterales; family Moritellaceae; genus Moritella; species Moritella marina. The sequence continues at coordinate 3,246,598 of NZ_CP044399.1, forward strand.
TCTGCTAACGACCAATCCATCCATTCGGTTAATGTCATGAACTCCTCTTCACTATAATAGCCACGTGCGATGCCGGATTGATTCGTAATAACGATAAGCAGGTAACCATGTTGTTTTAATAACAGCATAGCCTCAATACTGCCATCAATGAACTCAAAGTCATCAATTTGAGAAACGTAACCTTTATCTTGGTTAATCACACCATCACGATCTAAAAATATAGCTGGAGTTAGCACTTTATTCACCTCAAATTATCTATTAATTACAATCACGGTATTATTTCACGTCATCACAATTTCGCAATCGATACCTTGTACTATCTACTCGCAGTTAAATCCATCGCTACCTAAAATGATATAAAAAACCGTTTAGACGTCTAGATGTAAAAAAGTCCATTGACTTTAATCAACTAACTAATTAGCATAAGCATCCAGTTGTTACTTATATATGAAGAATTATTATCTAATCTTACATATTAATTCTTACTTTCATTTTAGGCGTTGAAATGATCAAACTAACAAATATAAATAAAATATTTGAAACTACAGACAAGCCTGTTTATGCCTTGAAAGACGTTAACTTAAACGTTAACAAAGGTGAAATATTCGGTGTTATTGGTTCATCAGGTGCTGGTAAAAGTACATTAATACGCTGTGTTAATTTACTTGAAACACCAACATCAGGTTCCATTAAGCTTGATGGTGTTGAATTAACAACATTAAATAAAGCAGAGCTATGTTCTGCAAGACGCCAAATAGGCATGATCTTTCAACATTTCAACTTATTATCATCTCGCACTGTTTTTGATAACGTGGCACTACCGCTAGAATTAGCTGGCATTGATAAAACTGAAATAAGTAAAAAAATCACACCATTACTTGATTTGGTCGGCTTGGAATCAAAACATAATGCGTACCCAGCAGAATTAAGTGGCGGTCAAAAACAGCGTGTTGCAATTGCGCGAGCATTAGCATCTGAACCTAAAGTTTTATTATGTGATGAAGCAACATCAGCACTTGATCCAAGCACAACAAAATCAATCTTAACCTTGTTAAAAGATATTAATGAGCGTCTTGGTCTCACGATCCTACTTATTACCCACGAAATGGAAGTGGTAAAAAATATTTGCCATAAAGTAGCTATTATCGATAAAGGCGAATTGATTGAAAAAAATACGGTGGCGAAATTCTTTGCTAACCCAGAAACAGAATTAGCACGCATCTTCATTGAAGCAACAATCAATCTTGAGATCCCTGAAGAATATAAACAGCGTTTATCTTTAAACAGAAAAGATAATTCAATGCCATTGGTACGTCTTGGCTTTACTGGAAATAGTGTCGACTCTGCGGTTATTTCAGAAGTAAGCCGCACATTACACGTTGATGTAAACATTTTAAGTGCCGATATTGAGTTTGCTGGCGGGATCAAATTTGGCTACATGCTTGCCGAACTTATTGGTACTAAAGAGAACACAATTGCAGCTAAAGCATTTTTCCAACAGCACGCAGTTAACGTAGAGGTTATCGGTTATGTCGACTGAGCAAATGATTAATTTACTTTTCACAGCAACCATTGAAACATTGGTTATGGTTGGTATCGCTGCGGCAATTGCGTGTTTACTTGGCATGCCGACAGGCGTCTTGTTACACGTAACTAAAACTCACGGTATTTTAGAAAATAAAAAATTGAATGCCGCATTAAGTATTATCGTAAATGTAGGTCGTTCAGTTCCTTTTATTATTTTACTTGTTGCGATTATTCCTTTTACACGTTTGGTTGTCGGTTCATCGATCGGTACTGGTGCGATGATAGTGCCATTAACCGTTGCTTCAATCCCTTTTATTGCCCGCTTAATTGAAGGTGCATTATTAGATGTACCAGCAGGTTTAGTCGAAGCAGCACAAACAATGGGCGCGACGCCATTACAAATTATAATGAAAGTGTTAATACCTGAAGCAATGCCAGGCATTATCAATAGCATCACTATCACCTTAGTAACACTGGTTAACTACTCAGCAATGGCTGGTACAGTCGGTGGCGGTGGTCTAGGGGATGTTGGTATTCAGCATGGTTATATTGGCTTTAACCCAACGATTATTTTAATTACCGTCATCTTACTGGTGATCATCGTACAGATTATTCAATCCATCGGTGAACGTTTAGTCAGTAAAGTCGATCACAGATAATAAATCTTAAAACTAAAGGAAGTAATAAACATGGAATTTTCACTAAAGAAATTAGTATCAGTAACAGCAATCGCATCAAGTGTATTATTAAGTGCGTGTAGTGGCGACAAAGACTCAACAGTATTGAAAGTGGGCGCTATGGCAGGTCCAGAATCTGAAGTGGTAGAAATTGCAAAAAATATCGCAAAAGAAAAATACAATCTTGATATCGAAATTGTAACGTTCACTGATTACGTAACACCAAACCGTGCGCTAGAAGAAGGCAGCATTGATGTAAATGCTTTCCAACATAAACCTTACTTAGATGCTCAAATTGAGCAACGTGGTTACGATATTACCGCTGTAGCGAACACATTTGTTTATCCAATTGCCGCTTATTCAACGTCGATCAAAACTGTTGATGAATTAAAAGATGGTGATAAAGTGGCAGTACCAAATGATCCGACTAATCTAGGTCGTTCATTATTATTGCTTGAACAGCAAGGTATCATTGCACTTAAGCCTGGTATCGGCATTAAAGCCACTGAGTTAGATATCACAGCAAATCCATTTGGTGTTGAGATCGTAAAATTAGAAGCCGCTTTATTAGCACGTAACTTACAAGATGTAACAATTGCAGTGATCAACACGACATTCGCAACAAAAATTGGTTTATCACCAACTAAAGATGGCATCTTCGTTGAAAATAAAGAATCACCATACGTAAACTTAATTGTTGCACGTAATGACAATAAAGATTCAGAAAAAGTGAAACAGTTCATCACCGCTTTCCAAACACAAGAAGTGTATGACGAAGCGAAAAAACTATTTAATAATGCCATTGTAAAAGGTTGGTAGTCTGCAATTAATTTCGTGCGCTAACCCCTAGAAATAATAGCAATAGTGAATATAATATGTGGTTGATACGGAAAAATAAAGTGTATTTTTTTGATATCAATCACATTTTCTACCAAGCTTAGTGAATCGTTATCATCATGAGATTCATTAAATGCCTCTCTCTTCACCAAATAAAGCGACGTTGTGCTCGGTAATATCTACATACCTAATCACACTCCTATTATTACCGGTAATAGCCTCTACACCTGGCGATAGTAATGAACGGACAAACCTTTCTTACACGCAACAAATTAGCTTACCTGATAGTGAAACCAATTCATTTTCAATCAATTGGCAATGGGTAGACAAAGAAGGTAATAACTTCAAAATAAAATCATTCTTCGATACTGATATCGTCGAAACTTCATTGTTAGACAGTTATAAACTGTCATTCTCATTAAGTAATCCAATCAAAGCAATTCATACCTACTTAACACCAAGGCTTGAATTCGCGATTGAGCGGATTAATTTTTACACCCCTGATGAACAGAATAAAATAATAGACATCAGATACGCATTTACCAATAAAGATGAGAGCAATGCATCACAGCTATTCTGGCAAGCGTATAACCAATACCAGAATGACGCCTTTTACCACCTAAAAATAACGCCATGTGTACACCCTGACAATAAAGAACTACCTTGCGTTAGACCTAATTACTCCCAATTATTTTATGAATATAGAGCCTACCTAAAAGATATCGCAACACAATTATCCGAACAACAATCCTTTGTCACGGCCGTAAAAAATGCACGACACTGGGTCTATGAGATACCAGATAGAGCAGAGCGTGATGATAGCTTTTTCTCACCGATTAGCGTATTAAAAACCAACGAGGCTGATAGTGATGAAAAAGCACTGCTACTCGCATCATTGATAAGTCAACTTGCCCCTGAATATGAACTTTTCATGCTATATCCATCGAGTAGTATTGGCAGTGTATCTCCAGTATGGCTAACAATAGAGAGCAAAAGTGGTGTTGAAGGCCAACAAATAGTAATCAATGACAATCAATATACTGTGATATCAGGATCAAAAGTCAAACTCGATAAAGTGCTGTCTTCAAATACAGAACTGATTAGTGAATCATTATATTAATGATCTATGACCACGCATAGGCAATGACTTCAAAATAATCATTGCTGATCAACAATTCTGTTTATCAACACAATACTTCCAGCGTTAAATCAGGTATAAATAAAAGTTCATTGTTACCCGATTTAATTACGCTGTTAGGTTTTGATATGTCAGAAAATGATACCCACATAAATAAAGTTGAATCGAGTATTTTAAACAGTATTCAACAATTACGTAAAGTTGCCAAAGAACGAGGTATCGACGGTATGTTGACGGTAAATAAACATACCACATTTGAACACAGAGCTATTCTGCGTGTTAACCAAGAAAAAATAAAGCAGCAACAGAACCTAGAAAGTATTGTCATGCGTGCGAATAACTTCTGTGATGACGTCACTTGCGAAAATATCGATCCTGACTGGCTCAGCGCATTTATGTCGATGGCAAAAGATATTTCAGGCCTGCATATGCAGACCCTCTGGGGACAAATATTTGCATTAGAGTTAAGTCACTCGGGGAGTTTCTCGGTAAAATCATTACGGACGCTCAATCAAATGACCCAACGTGAAGCGCAAATGTTTCAGGTGGCTTGCAATTTAAGCTCGCAAGTTGGTAATGATTCAAACCGTAAGATTGTATTAAACTGCCAGGACAACAGTAAAAGTTTTTTATTATTCAATAAACCACAATTTAAATCGATTAACTTAGGCCGCCACAAGCTACCTTATAGTAGTTTGCTGACATTATCGGATCTGGGTTTAATTCATCATAACGAATTAGAAATGGTTAACTTACCTTTAGATAAAGAGCTGCCGATCATCTATGGGGAAGAAAAATTAACAATGAAAGTAAAAAATCGGTCATCTCGGATGAAATATTATCGTTTTACTAATATTGGAGATGAACTGGCTAAACTCATCCCCCACGAAAGTAAGGGTGAATATTTCGTTGAACTCACCAATCATTTACATAACGCCTTTCATTTTTAACCGCTATGCCTTAGCGACAACAAAGAACGGATTCAGTACGGACTCTTGATGGTTATATAATAACGGTGAACCATCAAGTTGAACAACGTTAGCACCAGCTGCGCAAGCAACTGCATGTCCAGCCCCCGTGTCCCACCAACATGTTGGACCTAAGCGTGGATAGCAATGTGCACTTCCTTCGGCAATCAAACAAAACTTCAGTGAACTACCAACCGGAATAATATCAGTATCTTTATAGCGTGTTAAATATAGCGCCATTTCAGGGCTTGCATGAGAACGCGAACCAACCACTTTAACAACGTCATTATCAGGTACCGATATAGCCTTTAATTGAGTGGTATTACCATCATGTAATAAAAATGCACCTTCACTCGTCGTATAGTAAAGTTTGTCTAACACTGGTGCATAAACAACACCTAATATTGGTTGCTGATTATGCACCAAGGCGATATTAACGGTAAACTCACCATTACGCTTAATGAATTCTTTAGTGCCATCAAGGGGGTCGACTAACCAGAACGTTTGCCATTGCTTTCGCTCACCCCAAGAGATACCAGTCCCCTCTTCTGATAAAATCGGAATATCAGGCGTTATAGTGCGTAAACTTGCGACGATAATATCATTAGCCGCAATATCAGCTTCCGTCACAGGTGAATTATCATCTTTCATATCGACATGAAAATCACGTTGATAAATATCTAAAATTTCTTGTCCTGCTGCCACTGCAATATCATTAATCTGACTGACTAAATGATCAATTGAACTATCTACTAAACTCTCTATTGAACTATCCATTTATTCGTTACCACTCCCTTACTAACAAACGATTTTTACAAAGATATTTATAAAGAATCATTTACAAACAGTTACTTAATATGACCTTGTTGTGAAAGGTAAGTCACAATCTGTTGCACTGATATCGACACTGGGTTATTACCATTATCTAAATACAATTCTGGTTCAATTGGCGCTTCATAAACAGAATCAATACCAGTAAAGTTCTTGATTTCCCCTGCGCGTGCTTTTTTATAAAGTCCCTTCGGATCACGTTGCTCACAAGTCGCAAGATCAGCATCTACATGTATTTCAATAAACTCACTATCACCGAGTAATGAACGGACTAGCTCACGCTCTTGGCGATGTGGAGAAATAAACGCTGTTAATACAATAACACCCGCATCAACCATTAACTTTGCCACTTCTCCCACTCTGCGAATATTTTCTTTACGATCAGCATAGCTAAAGCCCAGATCACCACATAAACCAAAACGCACATTATCACCGTCTAATAAATAAGTGTGGTAACCGGCTTTGTGTAATTCATTTTCTAACGCGCCCGCGACCGTTGATTTACCTGAGCCACTTAAGCCAGTAAACCATAATACACAGGGTTGTTGTTGTTTGTTTTCTGCTCTTGCTGCTTTATCAACACTATGTTGGTGCCATACGATATTGTCTGTTGCTGGTACTGTTACGCCAGCATCACTTTCCTTGATAATTGTTGTCATTACACACTCACAGATAAAATGGGAATACATATGGGATCATGATTAATACCACAGTGGAATAGGCGATTGATGTCGGTACACCAAGCTTAAGATAGTCTGATAGCGCATAATTTCCGGCACTATAAACCATTAAATTTGTTTGATAGCCATAAGGCGAAATAAAACTGGCACTGGCGCCAAATATCACCGCCATGATGAAAGGTAATTCGCTCACGCCATAACTTTGTGCCAAGCTAAAGGCAATAGGGAACGCCAACGCGGCAGCAGCATTATTAGTAATTAATTCACTTAATAATAGCGTAGCAAGATAAGTCGCAATAAATGCAGCGAGCACCCCCCTACCATTAAACGCCTCTAATAAAGAACCCGCTAATAAATCAGATACGCCCGTCGTTTGCAGCATATTAGACAACGCTAACGCACTCCCAACCACAATCCAAAGCTCAAGCGGTAAACGTTTGCGGATCTCTTGCCAAGATAATGTGCCACTCATGCATAATAGCAACACGAATATAACCAGACCTTTCAATAATGGTAGGGTTCCTGTGAGCGCAAACGCAATCGTCGTGATAAACCCAGCTAAAACGCCAACGCTTCTATGATCACTTAAGCGTGTCGCCGTATCAAGTCCGCTGACGACGACAAAATCACGGTTCAAATCTTTACTGTTTTTAAATTCAGCGCCTGGGGCTAATAATAAAGTATCACCAGCACGTAAACGTACATTACCTAATCCCCCGCGTAATGGACTATGACCACGGCGAATAGCCACAACCACAGAATCAAAATGAGCCCTAAATTTACTTTCTTTGAGGGTCAAGCCATTAAGTTTTGAAGAATGACTGACGATCACTTCAACAAGATGCTGGCCATTCAATTCACCTTGGCCGAACAACTTTAACCCTTTAATGTCTTGCAAGACACCGACAGAGTCGACATCACCACAAAACAACAACTGATCGTCTGCTTGTAATACTTCTTCTGGACAAACAGGACAAATGACCTCGCCATCCCGTAATATTTCCGCAAGATATAGCTGTTTTAGCGCACGCAAATTGTTTTCTGCAATGGTTTTACCAACCAGTTCTGAATGTGGTTTTACATGTGCTTCTAAAAAATAAACTAATTCTTCCGTCTCATCCTGGTTATGGTCGGGTAATCTATGGCTCATGGTGATAAGAACAAGCATACCCGCGAGGAAACCTGCTAAACCAACAATAGAAAATTCAAAAAATCCTAACGAGGGAAGCCCCGCATCAACCACAAAACTATTCACAATAAGATTGGTTGAGGTGCCAATCAAAGTCAAGGTACCACCAAAAATGGCCGCATAAGAAAGGGGAATAAGGAGTTTAGTAGGTGCATGGGTATTATTACGCTTCACCGCTCCAATCAGTGATGCAACAACAGCAGTATTATTGGTAAAAGATGATAAGAGTGCCGTAGAAAAACCTAGCTTAGCCACCACAACAGTAAAACGGCCAGTAGATAACTGCCGTCCAATCCAACTAATTAAGCGTGTTTTTTCAATGGTAATCGAAATTAATAATAATAAAATTAATGTGATAAGAGAAGGATTGGTAAATCCAGCCATGACCTGTGGCATCTCAATAGAGCCAGACAAGTAAGCTAAAATAACCATCGCACCAAATAAACTTGAAGGTCGAAACTTACCTGAAATAAGTAAACCTATAAAGATCACCAGTACAACTAAAATACTTCCCTGTATCACATTCATAACAACGCCTACAGCTTGCTAATATCAATAGCTTGCCATTTCGGGAAATGCTTGCGTACTAACGCATTCAATTCAACTTCAAACTCACTAAATTCATGTAAGTTAGTACTTCCCTTCGTATCGAGGACTTGCTCAATCATACCTGCACCAACGGTAACATTGGTTAAACGGTCGATAATAATAAAGCTACCCGTATCGGCAACAGCCTTATAATTATCAGCAGGAACGGCTTCGGTCAGTGTTAACTCACATAAGCCAATTTCATTCAATGCTAGTTCTGATGCCACTGATTCTTCCAGCGTATTAACATCGACCTTATTACGGATCACAGTAAATTGACCGGTAGTCTTTTTACTGGCTAATTTGATATCGTATTGACGACCAATTTCAAGCGCTTGATCTGACATCCACACAATATTTGCCAATAGCGAATCAGACAATATTGGCTGATTTTTAGCTGATACTAAAATATCACCACGACTGACATCAATTTCGTCTGTAAGCGTTAGCGTGATCGCTTGATCTTGATGCGCTGAAGTCAGCTCACCATCAAAAGTAACAATCGATTTAACCGTACTTGATTTACCTGATGGCAATGCTATAACTTCATCACCAACATTGATTTGGCCTGCAGCGATCGTACCAGCAAAACCACGAAAATCGAGATTAGGGCGATTAACATACTGCACCGGTAATCGGAACGGTTTATCAAGCGAGCCATCTGAAGTATCAACGGCTTCTAAACATTCTAATAATGTACGGCCCTTGAACCAAGGTGTACGTGTAGAACGGTCAACAACGTTATCACCCTCTAACGCCGATAGCGGGGTAAATTCGATGGTAATGTCGTTTAACTTTTCAGTAAAACCTAAATACTCTTCTTTAATTTCTTCGAAACGTTGTTCAGAAAAGTCCACGAGATCCATTTTATTAATCGCGACAACAAAATGTTTAATACCCAATAGTGAAGCAATATAAGAGTGACGCTTGGTTTGTGTTAATACGCCTTTACGCGCATCAATCAAGATCACCGCAAGATCACAAGTTGAAGCGCCAGTTGCCATATTACGGGTATATTCTTCATGTCCCGGTGTATCAGCAATAATAAATTTACGTGTAGCTGTCGAGAAATAACGGTAAGCCACATCAATGGTGATACCTTGCTCACGTTCAGCCGCAAGGCCATCAACCAACAACGCTAAATCGATTGCTTCACCGGTTGTACCTGATTTTTGACTATCAACATGTAACGCTGCTAATTGATCTTCATAGATCTGATGCGAGTCATGTAATAAACGACCAATAAGGCTACTCTTACCGTCATCAACACTGCCACACGTTAAAAAACGTAATAAGCTTTTGTGCTGTTGTTGGTGTAAGTAGGTTTCGATATCTGTTTGTGCTAATTCATTTGCTATTTGATTGTTCATCTACCCTGCTCCTACCTAGAAATAACCTTGACGTTTCTTCTGCTCCATTGAAGCTGAAGAATCATGGTCAATCATACGTCCTTGTCGTTCACTGCTTGTTGCCAGTAACATCTCTTCAATGATCTCAGGTAATGTTAACGCTTCCGATTCCACCGCCCCTGTTAATGGGTAACAACCAAGAGTTCTAAAGCGCACCATTTTCTCTTCGATCTTCTCGCCTGCTTGTAACTTCATGCGATCATCATCAACCATGATCAACGCACCATCACGTTCAACAACAGGACGTTTCGCAGCAAGATAAAGTGGCACAATTTCGATTTGTTCTTGATAGATATATTGCCAAATATCCAATTCAGTCCAGTTTGATAATGGGAAAACACGAATGCTTTCGCCTTTATTTACCTGACCATTATAAGTACGCCATAATTCAGGTCGTTGGTTCTTCGGATCCCAACGATGGTTCTTATCACGGAATGAATACACACGTTCTTTAGCGCGTGATTTTTCTTCATCACGTCGTGCACCACCGAAAGCGGCATCAAAACCATATTTATCCAGCGCCTGTTTCAGGCCTTGGGTTTTCATAATATCGGTATGCTTTGAACTACCATGCTCAAATGGACTACAGCCCATCGCGAGCCCTTCTGGATTCTGGTGTACTAGCAGGTCAAAACCGTATTTTTCAACCGTCTTGTCACGAAACTCAATCATTTCGCGAAACTTCCAGTTAGTATCAACATGTAATAATGGAAATGGGATCTTACCTGGGTAAAAAGCCTTACGAGCAAGGTGTAGCATCACTGATGAGTCTTTACCGATTGAATACATCATTACCGGATTATCAAACTCTGCAGCTACTTCCCTGATTATGTGGATACTTTCAGCTTCCAGCTGTTTAAGGTGGGTCAACCTCTGTTGATTCATCTTCTACTCCATCAGACCAAATTGGATAATTTCATATCGTTTGGATCAATATAGCCCCTTTACTTATAACCGACAAAGAACATAAGCTGATTTTTTATAACTTTTAGGAATATAGGCGGTATTAAAGGGGATTATAGATAGATAAAAAACATTATTTATCGGAATAAATTAGAATCTAAAACAACAAGTTATATTGTTCGCTATCATTATCACCAGCAAGGCCGACATATAAACCAATTAAACGAATACTACGTTGTTCTTGCTTTGTCAGTGCCTGTGCAAACAAATCTGTAAAGAGATGTTCGTCGAGTGTGGTAATACTCTGCTCTTTACTCGTAAGGGTAAAATCATTGAACTTCAATTTAACACCTTGCTTAGTAATACGCATATCAGGATCCGCTTTTTGTAAGCGTTGCAGCAGGGTTTGATACAACTGCGGAAATAAAGCCATGCATTGTTCTAACGTGACAATATCTTCGGGTAAGGTTATCTCTACCCCCACCGATTTACGATTGCGTTCGTTACACACAGGGCGATTATCAATACCCTGACAGCGCTCTAGCAGGCTACGACCGAGCTTACCAAAGCTCTCTATAATATCTTCAGCTGGAAACTTTAGTACATCGGCGCAAGTATACAGTCCAACGCGATTAAGCTTTTGCCAAGTCACTTTTCCCACACCCGGGATCTTATTCAAGGGTAAATCAGCAACGAAGGGTTTAACCTGTAATGGAGTGATAACAAACTGTCCATTGGGTTTATTAATATCGGATGCCACTTTAGCTAAAAACTTAACCGGAGCAACACCTGCCGACGCAGTAAGTGCCAACTCAGATTCAATGGTTTTACGAATATCTTCGGCAATCAACGTCGCACTACCCGAGAATAACTTACAGTCAGTAACATCTAAATACGCTTCATCTAACGACAATGGTTCGATCAAATCAGTATAACGAGAAAATATTTCGTGGATCTGACCTGAGACTTCTTTATATACCTGCATACGTGAAGGCACTAATGTTAAGTCAGGGCAAAGTTGCATGGCTTTATACGAAGACATAGCCGAACGCACGCCATATTGACGGGCTATATAATTGCATGTAGCAATGACACCACGGCGGTCACTCATGCCACCAATCGCGATAGGGATATCTTTGTAAGCAGGATTGTCCCTAACTTCTACGTTGGCGAAGTAAGCGTCCATGTCGATGTGGATAATTTTTTTCATAAGCTTAACGAGTCATAACCAACTAATTAGTTCGGCATAAATAGCACTGTATAAAAGACCAGTTAATTATAAATAAAATTAATCCAGAGAACAAATAATTAAATGAAAAATAGCGGAAATAAAAAGGAATACCGGAAGAATAAAAGAGATGTATTGAAGAAGGATAAAAGTAACAATTACAAATAAAACAAGGCGCAAATGCACCTTGTTATCTTTAGTTAATAGAATCTATAAAAGCGAATTAAAATACATAACCTACACTAACCATGTATACCAATGGGTCGATGTCTGTTTTAGCTTTAACATCAGCACCATTTAACTTAAACGTCACATCAGTACTGATATCCGCATACATTACTGATGCATTAACTAGCCATTTTTCATTGATTTTATAATCCATACCAACTTGTGCAGCAAAGCCAAGCGAGTTACTCAAATCTAAATCAGTAAGACCTTTCGAAGCACCATTTTCATTAAATTTAGTGTCATAGAATACTGTATAGTTAAGTCCGGCACCTACATAAGGACGGAATTTAGAACCAGAATTACCAAAGTAATATTGAGCTAATAATGTTGGTGGTAAGTGATGAACCTCTGCAATATCACCACCTAAGCTATCAAGACCAACATCATGCGAGAATGGTGTTGCCGCAACCAATTCAATACCGATATTATCTGTAGCCATATAAGTGAAGTTTAAACCAAGTTGAGTATTATCACTCACTGTAAACTCACCGAACGCCCCACCTACATTTTCACTTGATTCATTTGGCGCAACCATAATAGCACCTGCACGAACAATAATATCACCTTGTTGATGAGCAATAGCAGGGGCTGCAAGCGTTGCTGATAAGAGAGAGGCAGTGATTAATCCAGATAATATTTTCTTGTTCATGTAGAGCTCCATCAATATGGTATGTTTTTCATTTCAAATACAGTTTGATTACACTTGATGTTCTTGGACATCATTTGGTAACAAACAATTAACTTAGGTGTACTTTGCCACATACACGAAACATCATATTGATATAGATCAACCAGCCCACAGATACCTCTCAATGAGTACCAGTAAAGTTGAACTATTTAATTTGTATTGATATTTAAGGATTATTTATATTATTAAAATATAATCATTCAGAAGAGTACGCGTTATTGCACAAGATTTTGAAGGGACTTTGAGGAAACAGGAAAGCGCAATAAAGCTATAAAGTACGTCCCGCACTTTATAGCTAGATGCTTGGCATAAACTAGATGATACGGTTTTCGTTTAACATCTTCTGTTTAGCTTCTTCTTTTGCCATTTTAGCTTTGCGTTTATCACATGGATCGGGGCAATCACACGCCTTTTCCATACCTAAACCACTAATACCACCACAGCTGCCTGTGATAGATTTTTCTTGCACGATATAACCGATAGACATACCAGCAATAACTAACGCAAAAATAACAAATGTTGCAGCAAAATAAGCCATATTAGCCTCTATTTTAAATAAGGTTCGAACTGTTTGGTATACACTTCATTATAACCTGAATCTGACTTCGAGATCATCAATACAGCTAAACCTTGCTGCTTGGCAAATTCAAGACCGTCTTTTTCCCCCATGACCATTAACGCTGTTGCAAGTGCATCAGCCGTCATTGACGAAGTGTGAATGACTGTCACAGAAACCAGTTTGTGTTTAATTGGTTTACCGCTTACAGGGTCAATAGTATGCGCAAACCGCTCACCATTAAGCTCGTAATAATTACGGTAATCACCTGATGTCGCAATTGCATTGTTACCAACCGCAATCACTTCTTGCACACTTTGATTGTCACTCGTCGGTTTTTCAACCGCAACCTGCCAATCAATACCGCGCGCATTAACACCATTAATACGTAGTTCACCGCCCACTTCGACCAGGTAGTTTTCAATACCTAATGAAGCAAAGTAATCGGCGATAACATCAACGCCATAACCTTTGGCAATCGAAGACAAATCAACGTATAACCCATCAATGTCTTTGCTTAATGTCGTTTTGGTCGCAGCTAAATGCTGAATACCAATACGCAGCTTAATAGTATCTAGTTGTTCTTGTGATGGTACTTTTTCCGGTTTATTATCCGGACCAAAACCCCACAAGTTAACTAACGGACCAACAGTAACATCAAGTGCACCATTCGTCAGCTTATTCAAACGAAGAGCTTCTAGCACTACTTTCGCCGTATCTGTTGACACTTCAAAACCAGTCACTGCCACGCTTTGATTAAAGCGCGATAACTCTGAATTAGGACGATAAGTCGACATCTGGTCGTTCACTAATTCTAAACGTCTATCAATCTCGATTTGGATATCTTGCTTATCTTGTTCAGACAGTGGGAACCCCACGACCTTCATATGATAAGTAGTACCCATAGTAGGACCAGAAAACAGCACTTCTTCGGTACTTTTTTGTTCACTACAACCAAGAATGAAAATGGCTAGCCCCATCAGAGCTAGCCATCGATACATCGATTTGAATTGAATCAAAAAATATTAGCCAAAGTCATCTAGCATGATATTTTCATCTTCAACACCAAGGTCTTTCAGCATACCGATAACAGCCGCATTCATCATTGGTGGACCACACATGTAGTACTCACAATCTTCTGGCGCTTCGTGATTACCTAAGTAGTTCTCAAGGATCACGTTATGGATGAAGCCTGTGTAACCTTCCCAGTTATCTTCTGGTTGTGGATCACTCAGTGCAACATGCCATTCAAAGTTTTCGTTCTCTTTTGCAAGCATATCGAAATCTTCAACATAGAACATTTCACGCTTAGAACGCGCACCGTACCAGAATGAAACTTTACGTTTCGTATCTAAACGGTTTAACTGATCGAAGATGTGTGAACGCATTGGCGCCATACCAGCACCACCACCAACAAATACCATTTCATTGTCAGTTTCTTTTGCAAAGAACTCACCAAATGGACCTGAGATAGTCACTTTGTCACCCGCTTTTAAGCTGAAGATGTACGAAGACATTTTACCTGCTGGTAAAGATAGATCACGCGGCGGTGGCGTAGCAATACGCACGTTAAGCATGATGATACCCGCTTCTTCTGGGCAGTTAGCCATAGAGTAAGCACGGATAGTATCTTCATCAACTTTAGATTCAACATCAAAGAAGCCAAAGTGTTGCCAATCGCCACGGTATTCTTCTGGAATATCATAGTCTGAATATTTAACGTGATGAGCAGGCGCTTCAATTTGGATATAACCACCGGCGCGGAAAGGAACCACTTCACCGTTTGGAATAGCCATTTTAAGTTCTTTAATGAAAGTTGCTTTGTTATCGTTAGAGATAACTTCACATTCCCATTTTTTAACACCAAAGATTTCTTCTGGCAGCTCAATATCCATGTCAACTTTTACACTAACTTGGCATGATAGACGTTCGCCTTCACGAGCTTCACCTTTAGATATGTGGTCAAGTTCAGTTGGTAGAATATCACCACCGCCTGATTTAACTTTTACACGACACTGGCCACAAGTACCACCGCCACCACAAGCTGAAGAAACGAAAATACCGCTTGCAGCGAGTGAACCTAGAAGTTTACCACCCGCACCAGTCACTACAGATTTCTCTGGGTCACCGTTAATACTAATTGTAATATCACCTTCACTTACCAGTTTAGACTTAGCAAACAGAATTACTGTTACCAAGGCTAAAACGATAATTGTGAACATGACTACGCCGAGAATGATTTCCATCGACTTATCCTTTGCTCTTGAAACATGCTGACCGAAGCCAGCTGTTTGTTATAACTGAATACCAGAAAATGACATGAAACCTAGCGCCATAAGACCTGCTGTAATAAAGGTAATACCTAAACCACGTAGACCATCTGGCACATCTGAATATTTCATTTTCTCACGAAGACCAGCCATCGCAACGATAGCTAACATCCAACCTAGACCACTACCAAAACCATAAACCACTGATTCTGTGAAGTTATAGTCACGTTGTACCATGAAAGATACACCACCGAAGATTGCACAGTTAACTGTGATCAACGGCAGGAAAATACCCAGTGCGTTATATAGAGCAGGTAAGAACTTGTCTAACACCATCTCTAAAATTTGTACTAACGCGGCAATTACACCAATGAACGTGATGAAACCTAGAAAGCTTAAATCAGCTTCAGGGAAACCAGCCCATGCAAGTGCACCAGGAGCAAGTACGCTGCCATAAATTACTTGGTTAACAGGGATAGAAATAGTAAGTACAGCTGTTACTGCAACACCAAGACCAATCGCTGTTGTCACTTTCTTAGATACAGCAAGGAATGTACACATACCTAAGAAAAATGATAATGCTAAGTTTTCAATGAAAATAGCACGTACGAACAAACTAATATAATGTTCCATCGTTTACCCCTTTGGCTCAACTTGCTCAGGTTTCCACGTACGTAGAGCCCAAATCAATAAACCAATGATGAAGAATGCACTTGGCGGTAGTAGTAATAGACCGTTTGACTGGTACCAACCACCGTTTTGGATAAGTGGTAAGATTTCAATACCAAACCAAGTACCTGAACCAAAGATTTCACGTACTGTCGCAACAGCAAGTAAGATAGCACCGTAACCTAAACCGTTACCGATACCGTCTAAGAAACTTGGTAGAGGCTTGTTCTTCATTGCGTAAGCTTCAGCACGACCCATTACGATACAGTTTGTAATGATCAGACCAACGAATACCGAAAGCTCTTTTGATAACTGGAACGCTACCGCTTTAAGTACTTGGTCAACAACGATTACAAGTGATGCAATAATTGCCATTTGCACAATAATACGCACACTGTTCGGGATCATGTTACGCACTAACGAGATGAAGAAACTTGAGAACGCAGTTACCACCATTACGGCGATAGTCATTACAAACGCAGTTTCCATCTTCGTTGTTACAGCCAATGCAGAACAAACACCTAAGATTTGTAATGCAATCGGGTTGTTAGTGGCAATGGGTGCGGTAACAATCTCTTTTAAGTCAGACTTAGCCATTGTTTGAGCCTCCGTTTTGCAATTTCTTCAGGAAAGGACCAAAACCGTTTTCACCAATCCAGAACTGGAATGTATTTTCAACACCTTGACCTGTTAGCGTAGCACCAGATAAACCATCAATACCTGAAGGCGTATTTTCTTGACCGCCTGTTTTAACAACTCGGATTGCAACATCACCATTCGCATTGAACAGTTGCTTGCCTTCCCATTTAGCTGTCCACAGTGGGTTTAACACTTCGCCACCTAGACCAGGAGTTTCACCCTGTTCATAGTACTGAATGCGTTTCACTGTTTTGCCATCTTTGTCGATTGCAACGAATGCATACATCGTTGACCATAGGCCACGACCGTATACAGGCAGTACGTAAGACTCAACATTACCTTGTGCATCTTTTACAAGATAAATATCAGCAACATTTGAACGACGCTTAATACCAGCAACGTCTTTACCCGTTAAGTCAGTACTTTTCGTTAGATCTTTTACGTTTTGAAGTTGATCAAATGTCGCTGCATTCTCTTCAACATATTCGCCCGTTGTTAAATCAACAAATTTAGCTTCAACAAACTTCGCGTAAATTTCGCCAACGTTAGCATTTTCTTCTAACTTGCCAGCAACAGAAAGTAGGTTAGTTTGCTTATCCAATGCTTTGTTAGCATTTTGAGCATCACGTAGGCCTACTGCTGCGCCTGATACGACGATTGAACATACTAAACACAACGCCGCAACGATTGTGATAGTTTTCAGTGGAGTTTCTTTACTAGCCATTGCGTGCAAGTCTCCGTTTAATGTTAGCTTGAACAACAAAGTGATCAAATAGAGGTGCGAATAAGTTAGCAAACAAGATTGCTAGCATCATACCTTCAGGGAATGCAGGGTTAACCACACGAATTAGTACAACCATTAAGCCGATAAGAATACCGTATGCCCATTTACCATTATCAGTAAATGAAGCCGATACAGGATCCGTCGCCATGAACATCATACCAAACGCGAAACCACCGATAACTAAATGCCAGTAGAATGGTACTTCGAACATTGGATTCGTGTCTGAGCCAATCATGTTGAATAGTAAGCTTGTCGCTACCATACCAATCATAACACCCGACACAATTCTCCAAGACGCAACACCAGCAACCAGTAATACGCCACCAGATAACAAGATGATTAAGGCAGATACTTCACCTGTTGAACCTTGCATGTTACCAATAAACGCATCAGCCCAAGTTAGCGAACTAGTTAGACCTTCAAGACCACCTGCAGCCGCAGAACTCAGTGCTGTAGCACCAGAGAAACCGTCAACAGCAGTCCATACAGCATCACCTGAAATGTCAGACGGGTATGCGAAGAATAAGAACGCACGACCAGCAAGCGCTGGATTCAAGAAGTTCTTACCTGTACCACCGAATACTTCTTTAGCGATTACAACACCAAAAGTAATACCGATAGCCGCTTGCCATAATGGAATGTTAGCAGGCAGGATAAGTGCAAATAAGATAGATGTTACGAAGAAACCTTCATTTACTTCATGCTTACGCACTGCAGCAAATAACACTTCCCAGAAACCACCAACCACAAACACTGTCGCGTAAATAGGTAGGAAGTAAACCGCACCATATAGCATATTTGCTATAACGCCAGCGCCTTCGCCCATCGTAACGCCAAGTGCACTTAGTAGCGCAACATGCCAATCGTCAAATGCGATGCCAGCACCTGATGCAATCGCGGTGTTTGCTTGAGCACCAATGTTGTACATGCCCCAGAAAACCATCGGCAATGCACACATCCATACTAAAATCATAATACGTTTTAAGTCGATATTATCACGTACGTGTGTTTTACCTTTTGTAACAAAACCTGGTGTAAATAAACCGGTTGCCACCGCTTCATACAAGGCAAACCATTTTTCGTGTTTACCACCTGGTTCGAAGTGATGTTCCATCCCTTCGATATAATTCTTAAGACCCATGCTTAACCTTCCTTCTCAATTGTCGTTAGACAATCACGTAGAATTGGACCAAAGTCGTACTTACCTGGGCAAGAGAAAGTACATAACGCTAGATCTTCTTCGTCTAATTCAAGACAACCTAACGTAATTGCTTCATCTGTGTCACCTGTTACTAACGAGCGTAGTAACATAGTAGGTAAGATATCTAATGGCATAACGCGCTCGTAGTTACCCATAGGCATCATTGCACGATCACTACCACCAGTGGTTGTAGTAAAGTTGAATTGACGTGCGCGATTGAATGCAGAGGTAAATACGTTAGCAACTGAGAATTTGTCACTACCAGGTTTAATGTAACCTAGGAATTCCTTCTCACGACCTTCAGCTAGAGCGCTGATTTGGTTGTGATAACGACCAAGATAAGCATTTATTGTGTAAGCTTGAACACCAGATAATACAGAACCTGAAATAACACGGTTTTCACCAGCGTTAAGTTCACTTGCAGTTAACTCTGTAATTGATGCGCCTAGACGAGTGCTAATCAAACGTGGTTTTTTCACAGCAGGGCCTGCTAATGAAATAACACGGTCAGTATGTAATTCACCTGTAGTAAACAACTTACCGAAAGCAATAACGTCTTGATAGCCAATAGACCAAACTGTACGCTTAGTACCAGCCGATTCTAATAAATGAATATGCGTACCAGCAAGACCAGCAGGATGAGGACCAGCAAAAGCTTGCTCTTCAACATTTGATGCTGTTGATTTAGGTAATGTGCCTTCCGCTTTACAAACGTAAACTTTACCGCTTGTTAAGTGAGAAATAACATTTAAACCATCAACAAATGCATCGCTGTTTTGATTAATAATTAATGCAGCATCTGCAGCAAGTGGATTTGTGTCCATTGCTGTAATAAAGATTGCTGATGCATTACTATCAATTGCAGGAACACGGCTAAATGGACGAGTGCGCAATGCAGTCCATAAACCTGAGTCTACAAGATTTGTAACCACGGTGTCGCGGTCAAGATTAGCAATTTCAGCTGATGTAACTTGAGCGAATTTCTCACTTTCGTTACCATCTACGTCAATCACTACCGATTGTAAGATCCGCTTAGCACCACGGTTAACTTCAGCAATTGTTCCTGCAGCGAAGGCTGTATATTTAACGCCTGGTGTCTTTTTGTCTTCAAAAAGAACCTGACCTTTCTTAACACGATCACCAACTTTAACACTCATTGTTGGGCGCATTCCAATATACTCTTCACCTAGAACAGCAACTCGTTTGATAGCTGGGCCATCATGAATTACTTGCTCAGGTTTACCTGCGATAGGTAGATCCAGTCCTTTTTTTATCGTAATCATACTCACATGCACTACTTTTTTTAGGAAGATAAAGAACACTTTTGCCAGTAAAAACCACACACGCGAGTACCAATTAATGAGTATTCACAAAGTGGTGTGGTTTCGTTAACAAAAAATTTGGGGTTATTCTAGCACTTATTTAAGATGATTGCTCGCACTTCATCGAGTAACTGACTCGAATAAGATAAAGTTTTAAACAGGTTTAAACATATACATATAATCAAATTAAAACAGTCACTTAAAAATTTAAAACTGAAATAATGTTAAACATTTAAACAAAATAAGCGGTTTTGTTACGCTGATTTTAGTCAGATATAACGATATCTTTACTAATTAAAACAAATTTTTTAAAAATTAACATGCACTTACAACTAGTAACATTCTACAGATCATTTTTGCATATATTATTAATTTATTAAAAGCTAACCAAGACAATCCGGCGACTCAGGCACGCTTTGATCTTGACCATTTTTTTTAGCCCACTGTGTCGGTGTATAAGCATGTATTGATAATGCATGAATACCCGCTTCAAATTGGGCTACCAGCGCAGTGTTTACCATTCGATGACGTGCGATCAGCATTTTACCATCAAATTCGCTTGTTACTATCACCACTGAAAAATGAATTTCACTACCTGGTGGCACATTATGCTTGTGGCTATCACAAACCACCTCTAAATGTTGAATATCAAAACTAGCCAATAATTGCTGTTGAATATCGTTACCTAATGACATTTAAAACCTCTTCTTTATATATTTAGTAAAATAACAGTGTAAAATACACGATCAACCTTAAATGGAACATACTATGAACACTGAACTATCTCTTGAAAATATCGAATTATCTTTGTACCGCTACCCTAAACGTAGCATTGAGCAACTGCAAGCTTGGGACTCTGCTGATGAGTATATGATTAATACCGTTGCAGATTTAACGCTTGCTGAACAATCTTCAGTACTTATTTTCAACGATAGTTTTGGTGCTCTAACGTGTGCTTATAATCAGCATAAAGTGACCACCGTCAGTGACTCATGGATCAGCCATGCTGCAATCGCGCAAAACCTTGATGAAAATGAGTTAAGCACAGAACAAGTCAAAGTCCAAGACTGTCTTGCAGCATTACCGGAAAATATTGATTTAGTACTTATCAAGATCCCACGTACTTTATCTTTACTAGAACATCAACTGGCGATGCTTAGCCATGTTGTTACACCGCATACAAAAATCATTGCTGGTGCAAAAGCGAAAGATATCCATAACTCAACATTAGCGTTATTTGAAAAATACCTTGGTGAGACGAAGACATCATTAGCAAAGAAAAAATCGCGTTTGATCTTCTCAACAATCACCCAAGCAAAAGCATTAGAGATCCCAGCAGCAGTAACATGGGATGTAGCAAAAACTAATATTTCACTCTCTAATCATGCCAATGTATTCTCGCGTAACAATTTAGATATTGGCGGTAACTTCTTTATGCAGCATTTACCTAAAGGTGAATACCAGCATATTATCGATCTAGGTTGTGGTAACGGTATTATCGGTATCACTGCTGCACGCTTAAATCCACAAGCTAAAATCACCTTTGTTGATGAGTCATTTATGGCCATTGCATCGGCAAAAGAAAACGTAGCCGCAAACGTTCAAAGGCATGAACCAGAGATTGATTTCTTGGTGAACAATTGCTTATACGATTATGAACCACACAGTGTTGATTTAGTATTATGTAACCCTCCGTTCCACCAAGAAAAAGCCATTACCGATCATATCGCATGGCAAATGTTCAAAGATGCTCACCGTGCATTAGCATGGGGCGGCGCACTTTATATTGTCGGTAACCGTCATCTTGATTACCATATTAAGCTTGAGCGTTTATTTGATAATCATGAAGTTGTTGCATCAAATGCTAAATTTGTCATCATTAAGGCGCAAAAATAATATGCTTAAAAAACTACTATTAAGTGCCAGCTTAGTATTATTAACGGCCTGCGCCAGTACCCCTCAGCAAGTAAATATTACCGCCGAGCCAGCACAGTTAACAACGCAATACAGTGACACTCAGGTGACGCTATCAAGCAAAGATATACGTGATGCAAACTACTTAATTGCCATTCACAAAGTCGGTGAACCAGCGCAGCTATTAAATAACAAAGGTTCACTGATAAACCTGACTACAGCGAAACTGCAACAGGGCTGGGAACAGCAAGGCTTAGTTTTTTCGCCGCAAGCTGACATCGCGATTAGTCTTGAGCTGCAAACGGCAAGAGTAGATGTACAGCAAGATAGCTTTGAGCATCAAGCAGAGTCAACGCTAATGCTGATCGTATCAATTAAAAATAAAGAGCAAACCCTAACAAAACAATTTCGCAGTGCGTCAACGTTAACAGGTGCGTTTGGTCCATCAATGAGTGATTTAGAAGCTAAATTTTCTCAACAATTATCATCATTACTAAACGATGTATTTAGTGATCAACAGATCCGTGACTACCTAGCACGCTAGTTAATCATCCAATATAGCGAAAGTAATAGATAACGCAAAAAGCCTCGCTGGTGACTTAGTATAAGATCATCAGCGAGGCTTTTTATTTCAGTACCTTATTATTTCAACATAGTAACACTTTCAATCACAATATCAGTCAGTGGAACATCACTGTAATACTGTTTCTTACCCGTTGGCTGCTTCGCCATTTTATCAACCACATCCATGCCTTGTATTACTCGGCCAAATACGGCATAACCCGCTTGTGAAGGCTGTGAACCAGAACGGTTTAAGAAATTATTGTCTTTCAAATTAATGAAAAACTGTGACGTTGCTGAATTGGGATTATTGGTACGTGCTAATGCGAGAGTACCACGCTGATTACTTAACCCATTATTCGCTTCATTAATAACAGGCTTGCCTGAAGTCTGCTTGTCCATATTCGTTTTAAAGCCACCTGTTTGCGCCATAAAACCAGGAATTACACGGTGAAAAATAATACCACTATAAAAATCGCTTTCAACATAGTTGATAAAATTGGCAACAGACACAGGTGCTTTATCTGCGTATAACTCAACGGTAATATCACCTAAATTGGTTTTTATTAAGGCTTTTGTCTCTGCTGCAAAGGCAGTATTAAGCATGAATATTGAGCTCAGAATTAAGAGTGATTTAGTAAAAAAATGATTCAGTCGCATAGTATAAGTTCCATTCAGTTATAAACATAAGCGTATTTTAGTTACTATATCAGATGTTTGCTGTAGATACTCAAACCTCTTCAAAAGTATAATCTGCAAACGTGCAACGACAGTCTTATATTTAACGGCTAAATATTTATATTTAACAACCAAAACATTAATCATATTTAACGTTGCGTTTAGAGGCATTCAACTCTTGAGACAATTCACACTTTTATCATTAATCCGCATTAACAATACGCTTATTAATGACAGTTGCATATTTTAGTCTAGGATTGAAAATAGGACTAACTAATGAGGAGATTTGCATGGAAGCGAAAAAGTTCATTGACGAGAAATCTGATGTTTTAGCTACATATCTCGACTTTTTTCTAATGAGAAAACTCAGTTATAGCCAATTAAACCATTTTCTTTGGGAAACATTAAGAGAATGGGATGACTTAGCTATTTTTGATGAGTCGACAGATAGCTGTAAAGAGCAAGTGTTTTGGTTCTTATTGTTTGAGCTAAAAAACTGGTCTAGCCAACAGATTTTTGCCAACCGTATATTGCGCCAAAAACTACACACAGGTGCTTTATTCTTACAAGGTCAAGGAGTTAAACCATACAACTGTATTGGTATTAGACCTATAACGGAATGCTTGGACTAATTTCGCCTGCGCGTTTTAGAATAAATAAATCGATTAAGCCAAGCCCAGTCTGCTGTCGGGCTTATTTAATTCATAAAAATACGGTAGTATCAGCAAACACTTACGTTAGATGGATTGCTGACATTGCCTACTTTTCTTCAAACCTTATCTATTTACCTGAATCCCCGTGTATTGTTTATGGGATTATTTGGGTTTTCCTCAGGATTACCACTCCTACTCGTGTTTTCTACACTGTCATTTTGGTTGCGTGAAGCAGGTGTCGATCGGGCCAGTATTGGTTTCTTTAGCTGGATAGCACTTACCTATAGCTTTAAATGGGCTTGGTCACCGTTAATCGACCAATTCCGATTACCTTGGCTGCACAATAAATTAGGTAGGCGTAGAAGTTGGCTCTTATTCACACAAGTCGTGATCATTAGCATGTTGCTGATTATGGCGACTCAAGATCCTCAGCACAGCGTCACGTTATTTATTATCGCGTCACTTGGTTTAGCCATTGCGTCTGCAACCCAAGATGTCGTTGTCGATGCCTTTCGAATTGAAAGTGCGGATACACGCTTACAAGGCGCTATGGCAGCAACCTATATGACAGGTTATCGACTTGCCATGATCGTGGCAGGTGCAGGATCACTGGCGATTGCCGCATTTTATGATAACAGTGCGATCTATAATGCCGCAGCCTGGCAGTTCGCTTATGCATCTATGGCGCTGTTTATGCTATTTGGTGTCTTTGCTACCCTACTCTCTAAAGAACCCGTCGCCAAACATAAGATACAAGCCGTACATAACATTCGCGACTTCCTTATTACCGGTATCGTCAAACCCCTTACCGATCTTTTTCAGCGTTATGGCAAAACCTGCCTGATATTATTAGCTATTGTGATCACCTATCGTATCAGTGATATTGTCATGGGGATCATGGCGAACCCTTTTTATGTCGACATGGGTTATTCAAAAGCAGAAGTGGCGGCGATCTCCAAAATATTTGGGGTGATAATGACACTCGTAGGGGCTGGTTTAGGCGGGTTACTCGTCAGTAGCTTAGGTTTACTGTCGACCTTATTACTCGGCGGGGTCCTTTCAGCCTTGACCAACGTCCTGTTTCATTGGATGGCAGGTAGCGCAGCCATTACACAGGTAATGACGGTACTTGCTTTCATCGCTCCGGAAGCATGGTTACAAACACAAGATCCAGCTCAGCTATTATTAACCCTTGTTATCAGTGCAGACAACCTCAGTGCTGGTATAGCGACCTGTGCATTTGTGGTATTTTTATCGCGACTCACCAACACCCAATTTACCGCAACGCAATATGCACTATTTTCATCAATCATGGTATTACTGCCTAAATTTATAGCAGGGTTCTCTGGCGTTGCTGTTGATGCTTGGGATTATTCAACCTTCTTTATTGGTACTGCCGCAATCGGTATTATTCCTATCCTATTCATTGTTGTACTGATCTACATGCAATTGAATAATCGCTTTAAATGGGTTGAATCTTAAAGTGAGTATGCGGTAAGGAAAAGATATAAAAAAGCCCAGTATGTATAAACAAACTGGGCTTAACCGACTTATATAGCTATATATAGATATGCTTAAAACAAGTAAATATCTATATTAAGTCACTATATATTAGTCACGGAAGTTATCAAACTGGAACGGTTGACCTAGTTCTGCAGTTTTAATATGTTGCATCACAGCTTGTAAATCATCACGCTTTTTACCAACAACACGTACTTTGTCGCCTTGAATTGATACTTGTACTTTTAGCTTGCTGTCTTTAATTGATTTAACAACTTTTTTAGCAACAGCGCCTTCGATACCTTGTAAAAATTCAATGTCTGCACTGCACGTTTTACCTGAAAATTCAGTTTTTCCAACGCTCATTGACGATGAATCAATATTACGCTTAACTAAAGCGCCACGTAAAATATCAGCCATTTGGCGAAGTTGCATATCTTCATCAGTACGCATTTTTACTTTTTCTTTAATTAATTCAAAGCTTGCATCAACACCACGGAAATCAAAGCGAGTGCTTAATTCACGGTTTGCGTTATCAGTTGCATTTTTCACTTCAACCATGTCAACTTCAGAAACAATATCAAATTGCGGCATCATCATATCCTATCATTTATAATGGTCTGATTATCTAATAGATGGCCGTTGTAATTCAACCATTAACTGCTGAACTAGCCTTATCTCTTCTATTAAGTAGCGATAATTAGACATAGTTCGTATACCATCACAACCAATATTAATTAAATAATAAATTATCGATAAAAAGTTCGCTTACCATTTAGGAACTAAATACAATAAATAAAGGACTATAATTCCTATATACCCTGTTTATCTCCGAGAGACAAATGCCATTAGATAAATATAAACTTTGGTTCCGTCTACTATTTGTCATAGTAACCGTCGCAATCTGTCTACTTGCTTTTGCTAAACCCTCATCGGATATTCCTAGTTTAGGTTACGACAAGCTAAATCACTTCATTGCCTTTGCAACATTAGCTTTGCTGTTTGATTATAGTTTCCCAAATAGAACTGTCACATTGTTTATGACACTACTGAGTTTCGGTATTTTCATTGAATTAATTCAAGGTTTAATCCCTAGCCGTGATACCAGTCATTGCGATATTGTCGCCGATTTGGTCGGTATAACCAGTTACTTACTTCTTCAACCACTACGAGCAAAAATACATGGCTAATTGGAACATTCTTGGCGCAGGCGCTATCGGGCACTTCTTTGCAGAAAAATTATTAAAGTCAGGCCAACATGCCGCATTTGTTTTACGCCCCGAGAGTGAGCCGCATATTCGCAGTTTTAATTTTGAAAACTTAGCGGCTGAAAACACCAGTAATACCGTCATGGCACAAGGTAAACTCACGCCAAAGTGTGATTTTTTATTGGTCACCCTCAAAGCCCAAGACGTATTACCAGCACTGACCTTACTACAATCACAAATTGATAAACATTGCTGTATCGTGCTGTTACATAATGGCATGGGCACAGCAGAACAAACCGAGAAACTATTCCCGCGTAACGCGATAATGGTGGGTACGACATCTAACGGTGTATTAAAAGTCTCTGATGATCATATTCGTCATACCGGCGCTGGTGTGACTTGGTTAGGTCCATTTAATAATCAAGCAAAACGCTATAAAGACATTGCGACCCAGTTATCCGCATTGGAAGAATTAACCTGGTGTGATGATATACGCGAGAAACTATGGCTTAAACTCGTGATCAACTGCGCGATAAATCCATTAACCGCAATCCATCAGTGTCAGAACGGTGAATTGGCGAGTTCATCGTTATATCCACAAGTGGTGAAGATTGTGCAAGAATTAGCATTGGTGTGTGAAAAAGCCCGCTTACCTTGGCCTTACGCTGAGTTACAAGCCCAGGTGGATAATGTCATTGCACGTACAGCTGAAAATTTTTCGTCTATGCACCAAGATCGTCTCTTTAATCGTCAGACCGAAATTGACTTCATCACTGGTTATGTTCTGAAAGTGGCGAATGCTTATAGTATTCCAGTACCAACGAATCAAGCTTTGTTCGAGCAAATCAAACAGCAAGAAACGGGATTAGTTTAAGCCCAAGATCAAAAAAGCCAGCAAACTCTTTCTGACTAGAAATAGCTTGCTGGCTTTCTTCAATAATTACCGGTAAGACTAAATTATCACCTTACCTACATCATCATTAAGGACGGTAAACTTTAACGTTACCATAACCTTTTTCAATCAAGTAAAGCGCTTGCAGTTTACTCATCACACCGCGATCGCAGTATAGTAAGTAAGTCTTATCTTGATCTAACTCGCCAAACTGGTTGCCAAGTTTGAAGAAAGGCATGTGTTGCACTTCCAGTCCATCAACGTCAAGCGGTGAATCTTCAACTTCATCGATACTACGAATGTCCAAGATCACTTCGTTTGCGGCGATTTCAGTTACTGCTTCAACATCGCTCACTTGCTCTTGTGCTTCTTCAGCAATTTGACGGATATCCATTACGTTTGCAGCCATCACAACTTGGTCAATCAAGCTCATGTCGAATTTAGCTTCTTCTGCTTCAATCTTCTCTTTCACTGCTTTAACTGTAGGTTTGTTTGAGATAACACCACAGTATTCAGGAATAGTTTCCGAGAATTCAGCCGTACCAATTTTACGTGCTGTATCAATGATGTCTTGCTTATCAGCAACAATCAATGGACGTAGAATCAAGGTATCAGTGACGGAATCGATTAACGATAAGTTACGAATAGTTTGGCTTGATACTTGGCCTACAGCTTCACCTGTAACCAGCGCTTCAATACCGAGACGCTCAGCTACTTTCGTCGCTGCACGCATCATCATACGTTTCAGTACCACACCCATTTGTGAGTTATCTACTTTTTCTAAGATCTCAGCAACAACAGGATCGAACGGTACGCTAACAAATTTAACTTTGTGTGATGAGCTGTATTTATTCCACAAGAAATAAGAAATTTGTTTCACACCAATCTCATGTGCATCGCCGCCAAGATTGAAGAAACAGAAATGCGTACGACTACCACGTTTAATCGTTAAGTAGCTCGATACTGCCGAGTCAAAACCACCTGACATTAATGATAGAACATCTTCTTGCCCAGCCATAGGGAAACCACCCAGGCCTTCGTGGCGTTCCGTCACTAAATAAAGCTTTTCGTGTTCAACTTCAATTTTAATGGTTTCTTGTGGTTTTCTTAGTTTAACGCCAGCGGCATCTGTATGCTGATTTAAGCCACCGCCAACATAACGTTCTAAGTCAATCGAAGTAAAATCATGTTTACCGTTACGTTTAGCACGTACACAGAATGTTTTACCTGCAAGCAAGTCTTTGTAAACAGGTAATGCTTGTTGGAAAATATCATCAAGATCGGTAAAAGTAGATTCGTGTACTTCTAATGAATGGGCAATACCCGGAGTATTTTTTAATACTTCACGATAGAATTCGCGATTTTTATCACTGTCGTCAGTAGTACGAACAACAATTTTATCCCATTCAAGGATCACGCGCGCATGTTCATCTTCACGACGTAAAATATTACGTAAACTCGACTGCAGCATTTTACTAAAACGCTGACGTACAGATTTACTTTTCATCATTACTTCTGGGAATATTTTTACAATAAATTTCATGGTTTTGCCTACATCATAGTTCAAACAAACTGTTGGCCCAGCATTTCATCGCGCTGGGTGTTTAGCTGATATATTCGATTAACTTAAATCAAAAATAAAAAAACGGGCATACCTTAAGGTAAGCCCGTTCCTGTTGCTCGTCAGCAGTATACTCAAAATGCCTAAATATGCAAGATGCTAGCGCTTGTTCACTACCCGAGTTAATTGTGGAATAGCATTGCCGACTAACTCAATTTCAACTCGGCTACCGACCTCAATCTTAGACTGTAATAGCCAAGGTTGCGAACGGCCAGATACGCGGGTTATTTGATGCCCAGAAAGTGCTAACGCCTGCACATGCACAACCGGAGTGACTCGTCCACTTTTCCCAACTTGATAGGTTATATCAACAACGTTACTTAAGCCTTTGGGACCAGTAAACTTCAGCGCCAGCGCCCAGCGAGGGGCATGCTGAGTTTGACCATATGCATGCTGCTGCGCCCTGTTGGCCAGTTTAATCACAATACCATCAAGTAATAACGTCTCTGTGTTTTGATAATGCGCAAACCAATAATCGATGTCTTGAGCTGTATCTAGGGTATGACTCATCTTCGACATATCAGCAAAACCCAACATAGCCAACTGCACCAAACTCATCACCTCATTTCTATAGGGGGTATCAACCCAACGCCAAGGCATAAAGCGTAAACTCATGATATCTGCTTGCTTAGGTGATGATTGGCTAGCGATGCCAGCGGTCATATGCCGAGAAGACACATATTTTCCACGTTGCTGCCAATCGTGTTGCTCAACATACAATTCACCATGGATCACCAACGTATGTGGATAAGCGATAATACTGTCGACGGCATTACTGCGAAGCATGAGCGCTAATAAATCAAGCCCTTGCTTACCATTACCGCGACTAGAGGCACTCACCAACAACCCTTTTTCATACACCAATTCAACCGCCATGCCGTCAATTTTAGGCTGGATAAGTAATGACTGTTTTTGATGGCGTTGGTAAAACTTATCGACTAGATTTCTTTCTCGTACCGAATTTAGACTTAGCATCTGCTGTCGATGTCGTTGTCGATCATTATATCGCCCCCCCTCACTCCCCAGCTGCGTTAATACCGGCGATAAACAATCTGATAGCACCGCTAACTCATCGACCAATAAATCAAACTCTCCATCATGTAACAATGGCTTCTTGCCGGCATAATAAATCTGACGGTGTTTAATTATTTGCATTTCTAAATAATTAATTCGATGCTGATTTAAAACACTTGGGCAACGAGAATGCACATCCACGTTGATAGCTGATTCTTTAATCAAGGAGGAATCAATTGATAACGCAGTTTTAGCCTCTGCTGCCAACAATTGCTGCGTACTTGAGACCAATAATGATACAAATAATGAAGAAAAGCGTATAAACATTCGAGTTCCAATCAAATATGGTAATACGACTCAGTATGATAGAGATAATAGAAGTGCTCTGATTAATTTGCTAACGAGACAAGGAAACGTCGACGAGAGTAAGTTTTAAGTACTGTTTATGGTGCTCTATCACAAATTAATGACTCGATTAATGCATATTAGCGAGGCTTATTCACAAGATTTATTTATACGATTTATTTATACGATTTATTTATACGATTTATTTATACGATTTATGCAGCGTATTATTGAACTTGCTTCACCATCAACTACACTAATATTATAATTCCCAAAGTTCTGCGTTGAGAGGTATTACCATGCAACTTTCCGATATCAAAAGCATGTATCACAGACACGAGTTAGTCGAGGCCATTGTAGAACCATCATTGGTTGCGAATGGCTGGATAGTGGAATTTAAATCTGAGAATGGCGATATCATCCCATTAACCGACTTTAGTGGTCACGAGAAATGTTACCGAAATTTGGATATTGCGACAGCAACCGCACAGCAAGTCGGCTTTCCAAACGTCAGAGTAGGTGAAGTTTTTTAACAATGTTTTTCACCACTATCAATATCAATATCAATATCAATATCAACGACGATGGCCAGTTTAAGCTAAACTGACCATTTATGTATTCACGTCTCCCCTTTTATCTTTTAAAGAACAAGTTCAAATAAAAATTGCAGATAAAAAATTAAGGTAGAAAGTTAAGGTGCAAAACCTTCTCGCATGAATTCATCGCCGTCACAACTTGCACAGGAAAGTACAGTCGCAGGATGGAATAGTTCTTTTTGATAGCCGCAACGTACACAGGTCAGTAAACCAAAACCAACTTTATCACCGGTAGAATAGCGACCTTGATGTACTAAATCATCACCGACCTCAGTCCACTCAACTTGGGTTTTGTCGGTAATAGATGCCAAGGCACTCCAGGTTATTTTGTCCCAAGCCTGATACCAAGCCGATAACTTAAAGCTACTGACACTCGTCTGATAATCCTTGTTTAGCTCACCCACATCGTGGCGAATATAGGCGGATGCTTCCGTTAATTCTTTTTTCGTTAAATCTCCAGCCGCACCTAAGTAAGCTTCGGCTTTAAGTACAAGTCGATGTGTAAAATCATTACCCATAAATTGTTCCCTCCCCTTATAGCTCAGAGGCTGTACAGATAAGTAACGAACAGTATTTTGATATTGAGTATTGAGCTTAGCCATATAAACCTCCGAATTAATGTAATAACAGTTAACTGGTATTTATTAATAAAACGTCATCTATATTGATCAGTAAACACGATTAACACCCAGCAATAACCTACACTTTGTAAACATAAAAAGGCCATTGCTATAGCTTAAGTATATGCCAAAATGCCCGGCCAACAAGCGGTCTGCATCACATAGTTTCCTTGTAAAAGCCACGGTTCTGCATTATCAGTCAGGAAATCTTATCGCTATCTGCAAATGAAACTTGTTGCCCTCTCTGTGCTAAGGTATTCTATGGCAAAATTTTGTTTCTAAATCCTACCAAGAACAGACTGGATATTACCCATGCAAGAACAATATACTCCAAGCAGTATCGAACCTCAGGTTCAACAACACTGGCAAGAAAATAAAACATTCGAAGTACAAAACGACGAAAACAAAGAAAAATTCTACTGCTTGTCTATGTTCCCATACCCAAGTGGTCGCCTACACATGGGCCATGTACGTAACTACACAATTGGTGATGTGATCGCACGTTTCCAACGTATGCAAGGCAAAAACGTATTACAACCTATCGGTTGGGATGCATTTGGTCTACCAGCTGAAAATGCAGCAATTAAAAACAACACTGCACCTGCGCCTTGGACATATGAAAACATCGATTACATGAAAGGTCAGCTAACGTCGCTAGGCTTTGGCTATGACTGGAATCGTGAGATCGCAACATGTACACCTGAATACTATCGTTGGGAACAAGAGTTCTTCACTAAACTGTACAACAAAGGTTTAGTGTACAAGAAGACATCATCAGTGAACTGGTGTCCAAACGATGAAACTGTACTGGCTAACGAACAAGTAAACGACGGCTGCTGCTGGCGTTGTGATACCCCGGTAGAACAAAAAGAGATTCCACAGTGGTTCATTAAGATCACTGAATATGCAGACGAGCTACTGACATCTATTGATGAGCTTGACGGCTGGCCTGAACAAG
This sequence comes from Moritella marina ATCC 15381, assembly GCF_008931805.1. Classification (GTDB taxonomy): domain Bacteria; phylum Pseudomonadota; class Gammaproteobacteria; order Enterobacterales; family Moritellaceae; genus Moritella; species Moritella marina. The sequence continues at coordinate 3,279,490 of NZ_CP044399.1, forward strand.
TTAAAACAATGCAACGTAACTGGATCGGTCGCAGCGAAGGCATCGAACTAGACTTCGCAGTAGAAGACCAATCGGATGAACTAAGCAAGTTATCTGTATACACAACACGTCCAGACACAGTGATGGGTGTAACGTATGTCGGTATCGCAGCAGGTCACCCACTTGCAGAACAAGCAGCATTAACAAACCCAGCACTAGCAGAATTCAACCTTGAATGTAAAAACATGAAAGTGGCTGAAGCTGATCTAGAAAAAATGGAAAAGAAAGGCATGGCTACAGGCCTATACGCTATTCATCCATTAAATGGCCGTAAAGTACCGGTATACGTAGCTAACTTCGTATTAATGGGTTACGGCACTGGCGCTGTTATGGCAGTTCCAGCTCATGACCAACGTGACTATGAATTCGCAACTAAATACGGCATCGATATCGTCCCAGTAATCAAACCTGCAGATGGTAGCGAACTAGATGTTTCTGAAGTCGCATTCACTGAAAAAGGTGTATTGTTTAATTCAGGCGAATTCGACGGTTTAGAATTTGGCGCAGCAGTAGATGCAATTGCCGCTAAATTAGAAGCAACGGGTCAAGGCACCAAGAAAGTTAACTTCCGTCTACGTGACTGGGGTGTTTCTCGTCAACGTTACTGGGGCGCGCCAATCCCTATGTTGACACTTGAAGACGGTTCAGTTGTACCAACACCTGCAGACCAACTTCCAGTTATCTTACCTGAAGACGTGAAAATGGACGGCATTCAAAGTCCTATTAAAGCGGATTTAGAGTGGGCTAAAACTACATACAATGGTCAACCGGCACTACGTGAAACAGATACGTTCGATACCTTCATGGAATCGTCTTGGTATTATGCACGTTACTGTAGCGCGACATCAGAAACTGAAATGCTTAACCGTGAAGATGCAAACCACTGGTTACCAGTAGATCAGTATGTTGGTGGTATTGAACACGCATGTATGCATTTATTATATGCTCGTTTCTTCCATAAATTGCTACGTGATGAGCAAATGGTTGATAGCAACGAACCGTTCAAACGTCTACTTTGTCAAGGTATGGTACTTGCTGATGCATACTACTACACCAACGAAAACGGCGGCCGTGTTTGGGTTTCTCCATTAGACGTAACAGTTGAGCGTGACGAAAAAGGTCAACCAACTAAGTACATCGATAATGAAGGCAATGAACTTGTTTATACAGGCATGACAAAAATGTCTAAGTCTAAAAACAACGGTATTGACCCACAAACAATGATCGAACGTTTTGGTGCTGATACAGTACGTCTATTCATGATGTTTGCAGCACCAGCTGACCAAACACTAGAATGGCAAGACTCGGCAGTAGAAGGCGCACACCGTTTCCTACGTCGTATCTGGACACTTGCTTACAGCCACATTAGCAAAGGCGAAGTTGCAGAACTAGACGTTGCAGCACTAAACGGCAAGCAAAAAGAGCTACGTCGCGAGATCCATAAGACTATTGCTAAAGTATCTGATGATATCGAACGTCGTCAAACGTTCAACACCGCAATTGCTTCTGTCATGGAACTCATGAACAAGCTAACTAAAGCACCTCAAGAAGCAGAGCAAGATCGCGCACTACTTCAAGAAGCATTGGTTGCAGTTGTTCGTCTACTTGCACCTATCACACCACATATCTGTTTCGAACTGTGGGAAAAACTAGGTCAAGAAGGTAACATCGACGCAGCGCTATGGCCTGTAGCAGACCAGTCAGCAATGGTTGAATCTGAAAAGCTAATCATTGTTCAAGTGAACGGTAAACTGCGTGCTAAATTAACAGTACCCGCTGACGCAACACGTGAATCTGTTGAAGCATTAGCAAATGCAGATGAGAATGTCGCTAAGTTCACAGACGGCAAAACAGTACGTAAAGTAATTTTCGTACCAGGTAAACTTCTGAACATTGTTGCTAACTAAATTGTTGCTAACTAAATTATTGCTAACTAAATAGTGACTAACTAACGTTTAGCTAACAAATTGTAAGCCCTATATTCTGCTTTTATTCTTATAGTAGAGTCTAGGGCTTTTTTGTTTTTCGATTACGTGTAAAATTACCTACAATTAACTTATCTATTTTGTAGGCAAAAATGAGCGCATCGGCACTGATTCCACGTATTACTCGACTAATTTGCATCTTCTTGGTAACAGCAGTGCTTGGCGGTTGCGGCTTCCATTTAAAAAATGGCAGTGGTATTCCCAATGAATTACGAAATTTAACCTTGGTATCGAGTAAGTATTCCGATCTCACTCGCTTAATTAAACAAGAACTACGCTACAACCAAATCAACCTTGTCGTTCCGACGGTAGCGAGCACTGAATCGTTAACCACAGAAACGGATAACGCGTCAGATGACATGGGGGATGATTCAACCCAAACTAAAACAACAGCGATGGATCCAGCACTATTAAACTCGCAAACACCGATACTCCGCATTATGTCGGAAAGTACCGGTTCACGTACGGTATCACTCTACTCTGACGCGACAGCGGCTGAATACGAGCTTAGTTACGTGATCAAAATGGAAGTGCGCTTACCGAATCAAGACCCACAGTATTTCACTGTTGCGCTACAGCGTGACCAGCTGAATAACTCGCAAGAAGCGCTTGCCCGTTCACGTGAATCTGAATTATTAATTAGAGAACTACGTGAAGCAGCTGCACAGCAGGTTGTTCGCACACTAAGCCAAGTTGTTATTGACCCGCAGACAACTGGTGATCGCGATGAAGAACCAGTTATCATATTTGAAGCCAACTAATGCGCGTTTATCCAGAACAGCTCGATCAGTACTTAAAAACTGAAATCAAACCCTGCTATTTAATTTTTGGCGAAGAGCCCTTGTTAAAAATGGAGGCCATTGAGCAGATTAAAATAGCCGCTAAAAAAGTCGGCTTTGATGAACACCATAAATTTCACGCCGAACCAACAATGGATTGGCCAGGTGTGTTTAATGCGTGCCAATCGATGTCGTTGTTTTCAAGCCGTCAAACTGTTGAGCTCATTTTTGACAAACGACCGACAAAAGAAGACATCAGCCAACTTAATGATTTGTTTAAGCTGCTTAACCCTGATCTCATTATCATCATCAGCGGTCCTTACTTAACCAAAGCACAACAGAGTGCCAAGTGGTTTACCCAGTATTTCAAAAATGCGCTGTTCATCCCTGTCGGTCACCCCGAAGGACGCTTTTTTGCTAACTGGATGCGCCACCGTCTAAAACGTGCCAACCTTGACGCGCAAGCAGATGTGATCACCCTGCTTTGTCGTAGCTTTGAAGGTAATTTATTGGCTGCCAAGCAAGAGATTGATAAATTATCCCTGCTCCACCCAGGTCAGACGCTCACCTTGGCGCAATTACAGGCATCAATAACCCAGCATTCACACTTTAGTAGTTTTCAGCTGGTTGATGCGTTGCTTGCCGGTAAAGTAAATCGAGGTCAACGGATCTTACAGCAATTACAAGCTGAAGGGGTTGATCCGATAATCATCAATTGGGGATTAAACAAAGAAATTAATCAGCTATATCATTATAGTTTGATGCAACAGCAAGGTCTGTCAGTCATCGACGAAATGAAAAAGCAACGTTTATGGGCAGGTCGCCAACAAATTATTAACACCTGCTTAAGCCGTTTATCATTAAGTAAAATAGAACAAATGTTAGTGCTGTGTTCTAGTGTTGATAGCGCGATCAAAACCAGTACCAGTATTGATCCTTGGTTGTCATTACAAATGTTAAGTATCAGTTTTGCTGACTCGAGCTTACTGCCCAATTTTCATCATGCCGAAATCAGATAGTTGTTGAGATATAGACACTAAATGATTTTTCACTTTAATTATTAACGACGGTTAGTTATGACTGATTTCATCCCCGCACGTGCCATCGGTATTTTAGGCGGCACATTTGATCCGATCCATTATGGTCATCTACGCCCTTGCTTAGACTTATTGCAGCAATTAAATTTAGCTGAAGTGAGGTTGATGCCGAATCATATCCCACCACACCGCGCGACACCGGGGTCAAGCTCTGCACACCGTTTAGCCATGGCACAACTTGCCGTATCCCAGTGCAATGAATTAAATGTCGATACTCGAGAGTTAAATCGTACAACACCTTCTTATACCATCGACACCTTGATAGAGCTTGCCGCAGAAAACCCACACACACCCGTGTGTTTTTTAATCGGCCTTGACTCACTCAATAGCTTACATAGATGGCACCGCTGGCAAGAGTTACTCAGCTATTGTCACCTCGTCGTGAGTTATCGCCCAAACTATGAATTAACCTTAGCGCCTGAAGTAAGAAAAATATTTGAACAAGTGCAAACAACTGATGTCGAAGATTTACAGCAACAAAAACAGGGGCGTATATTGCTTTGGCCAAGTACGCAGTTAGAAATATCGGCGACACGGATAAGGCAGTTGATTGAACACCAGCAAAATCCGCAATATTTACTGCCTGATAATGTGTTGTCTTATATACATAAACATAACTTGTATAAGTAAACCACAAGAGATAATAGCGCAGAAACAAGCTAGGTATATATTTAGCCATTATACACTGTTATAATTCGCGGTTAACTCGATAAAGTTCCTCTGGAGGACCCTTGCAAACTTCTGAACTGCAAGCATTTGTACTAGACAAAATTGAAGACATGAAAGCCCGCGACATCCAAGTTCTTGATGTTAAAGGTAAATCACCAGTGACAGATCTAATGATCGTATGTACTGGCACATCTAAAACTCACGTTAAATCAATTTCTAACCATCTTTACCTTGAAGCTAAAAGTCACGAAGTATTCGTGATGGGCATTGAAGGTATGGAAGATAGTGAATGGGTTTTAGTTGATATGGGTGATGTAGTTGTACACATCATGCAACAACAAACGCGTGATCTTTACCAATTAGAGCAACTTTGGCAGTCTGTAGGGGCATAGTCAAATGAAGATTCAGCTAGTTGCTGTCGGCACTAAAATGCCTGCATGGGTAGAAACGGGTTATAAGGAATATACACGTCGATTCCCTAAAGATATGCCTTTCGAATTACTTGAGATCAATGCTGGTAAGCGTGGTAAAAACGCCGACATCAAGCGGATCCTAGAACAAGAAGGTGTAAAAACGATGCAAGCGATACCGAAGGGTAATCGCATCGTGACTCTGGAGGTTACCGGTAAACCTTGGACTACTGAACAACTAGCCGTTGAACTAGATAAGTGGAAGCATGATGGTCGTGACGTTAGCCTGTTAATTGGCGGCCCAGAAGGACTTGCACCAGAATGCATCGCGGCATCAGAACAACGCTGGTCATTGTCACCGCTAACCTTACCACATCCGATGGTACGAGTAGTTGTGGCCGAGGCGTTATATCGCGCTTGGAGCGTAACAACAAACCATCCTTATCATAGAGAGTAATATTGGTGGCAAGGAAGCGTATAGCCTTACGAGACCATTCTGCGGAAACAGCACTATTTAGCAGCCGTATCGTGGTCTCATTTATTTTTGTCCTTTGCGTACTTGGCTTATTATTAAGTAATCTTTATTACTTACAAGTCGATTCATATCAAGCTTATAAAACCCGATCTAACGAAAATCGCGTCAAATTAGTACCACTTCCGCCTAACCGAGGACTGATTTACGATCGTAACGGCATACTCTTAGCTGAAAATAAACCGGTCTACAGTTTAGATATGGTGCCGAATAAAATCACCGATATCGACGCCACGATAGTCTCACTAACCACCTTACTAAATTTAACTGAAGATAATATTGAAGACTTTCGCACGCGCTTAAAACGCCAACGTCGCTTTAAATTAGTCTCAATATTAACCAATTTATCTGAATCTCAAGTTGCATTATTTTCAGTACAGCAACATAAATACCCCGGCATTTCAGTTAACGCCCGACTCAAACGTTATTACCCATTTGGTGATGCGCTTACGCATGCACTTGGTTACGTAGCAAGAATTAATAGTAATGACCTTAAACGCTTAGAGCTTAATGGCTCACGTGCAATCTATGCAGCTACGCATGACATTGGCAAGCAAGGCATCGAGCGTTATTACGAAAAAATGCTCCATGGTGAGCCTGGCTTTAAAGAAGTCGAAGTCAACAATCGCGGTAAGATTGTACGCACACTAAAAATAACACCACCCGTACCCGGTAATGACTTATATCTTAATATTGATATACGCTTACAACTTAAAGCCCAAAAAGAGCTAGCGGGTCGTCGTGGCGCGATCGTCTTACTCGCGCCTAAAACAGGTGAAATATTGGCGATGATTTCCAGCCCGAGCTATGATCCAAACTTATTTGTTCATGGCATAAGCAGCAAAAATTACAATCGTTTATTACAATCCAAAGATCGCCCTTTAATTAACCGTGCGACACAAGGCCGTTATCCGCCTGCATCAACAGTTAAACCACAATTGGCTATTTTAGGCTTAGAAGATGGTGCCATCACCCCCAGCACTATTATTAACGATCGTGGTTGGTTCCAGATCCCGAATACCAAACGTCGATTCCGAGATTGGAAACGTTGGGGACACGGTAAAATTAATGTCTATACGGCCATCGAGCAATCCTCGGATACCTTCTTTTATAACCTAGCTTATAATGTCGGTATTGATAAAATGCATAGCTTCATGACCGAATTTGGTTTTGGTAAATACACCGGTATTGATGTCAAAGAAGAAACGAATGCCATCATGCCATCACGGGATTGGAAACGTGCACGTTACAACGAACCTTGGTATCAAGGTGATACTATTTCGGTTGGTATCGGGCAAGGTTATTGGTCTTCAACCCCAATCCAACTAGCTAAAGCTACCGCAATTGTCGCCAGTCGCGGATTACGTCCCGTGCCGCAATTAATCAGAGATATTAAGTACACCAATGGCGATGTCTATGAACCTGTCGTTGAATTACCGCCGCTAAAATTAAAAGAGCCAGCAAACTGGCAAGTTGCTAAAGATGGCATGCACGGCGTAGTAACAAAAAGTAACGGTACTGCACGCCGCGCTTTTGCTAACGCATCTTATAGCGCCGCAGGCAAATCAGGTACAGCACAGCTATACCAACTTGGTGAAGAAAAATACGACGCAAGTAAGATCCGTGAACGCTTACGTGATAACGCCATGTTTGTGGCTTATGCGCCGTTTGAAGAACCAGAAATTTCTGCCACTATCATTCTTGAAAATGCCGGTGGTGGTAGCTCACAAGCCGCACCATCAGCACGCCGTTTATTTGATGTCTACTTTGACAATAAAAAGGAAAATTAATGCCAGATCGTCGTCATAATCAAAGTATTTGGTATAAGTTACATATCGATTTCCCATTATTATTTGGTTTATTAAGTTTGATGGGCGTGAGCCTTGTCGTGCTTTACAGTGCCGGTGGCGCTGATGTCGCATTAATGGAAAGGCAAATCATTCGTATGATACTTGCGTTGGTGGTAATGATTGCATTAGCACAAATCTCACCATCAACCTATCGACGCTGGGCATTCCCGATCTTTATCATTGGTACCATTTTATTGATTGCAGTATTACTCTTTGGCCACGTTGGTAAAGGGGCGCAGCGTTGGATTGATCTCGGCTTTACCAAGTTCCAACCATCTGAAATAATGAAAGTAGTAATGCCATTAGCCGTCGCTCGCTACATGAGTAACCAACCCATACCACCGAGCTTTCGAACCATTATCACCGCCTTAATCATGGTACTTATCCCTACTCTGTTAATTGCTAAACAACCCGATCTTGGTACTTCATTACTTGTCGCTACATCAGGAATATTTGTGATTTTCTTGGCCGGTATGTCATGGCGCTTAGTGATGATTGCACTGGGTATCGTGTCAGGATTTGCACCTGTGTTATGGTTCTTTTTAATGCATCCTTACCAAAAACAACGCGTATTAACCTTTCTCAATCCAGAAACAGATCCATTAGGGTCTGGTTATCATATTATCCAATCTAAAATTGCCATCGGTTCTGGCGGTTTCTGGGGTAAAGGTTGGTTATCCGGTACTCAGTCACAACTCGATTTTTTACCCGAACGTCATACCGATTTTATTTTTGCCGTATTCAGTGAAGAATTTGGTTTATTTGGGGTTATTTTATTACTGTCATTGTATCTCTTTGTGATCTGCCGTGGCTTATTTATCGCATTGCAGGGGCAGCGCATCTTTGAACGCCTGATTGCGGGCAGTATTACCCTGACATTCTTCATTTATTTGTTCGTTAATATTGGTATGGTCAGTGGATTATTACCGGTCGTGGGCGTACCGCTACCTTTAATTAGCTATGGTGGCACTTCGATGGTGACATTGATGGCAGGATTTGGCATTCTAATGTCTGTAAGAACACATCGTCGCTTAAGTTGAGGAATCCAGATGCTAAGTAAAAAAGGTTTATTTCTGCTAGGTTTAGCAGCGTTTCAAGCTAATAGTGCTGAGTTAAGTACTGAGCACAAAACCTGGGTTGAAGAGTTAAGTACTAAATATGATATATCAGAACAAGTACTTACCGATGCTATCGGCCAAGCAAAATTTGATGAAACTGTATTAACTAAGATCCAAACCCCCTGGGAAAAGAAACCTTGGTATAAATACGCGCCAATTTTTATTACCGATAGCCGCATTAATCAGGGTGTCAAATATTGGCAAGAACACGAAGATACTTTCGCGAAGGCCGAAAAAGAATACGGTGTACCAGCGCAAATGATCGTGGCGATCATGGGTGTTGAAACCTATTACGGTAAATACAAAGGTAATTTGTCTGTATTAGATTCTTTATATACGCTTGGCTTTAATTATCCGTCTCGCGGTAAGTTTTTCCGCCAAGAGTTTGCTGAATATATCAAATTAAGTAAACAACAAGGTTGGAAACTAACAGAAACCAAAGGCTCCTACGCTGGCGCAATGGGCTTAGGTCAATTTATCTCATCAAGCTACAGCCATTACGGTGTGGATTTCTCTGGTGACGGCAAAGTAGATATGATTAATGATCCTGTTGACGCGATAGGTAGTATTGCTAACTATTTTAGCGAGCATAAATGGCAAACGGGTGGCTCTGTCGCTTACCCAGTGCAAGTTGACAGTGACAAAGTCCAAAGCCTACTTAATTCATCATTGAGAATCAAGCACACATGGTCAGACCTAACGGCTGCGGGCGTGATATTGAAAGAATCAGATGATCGCGTACCAGCTATTAGTATTGAAGACTCAAGTCCAGTAAAACTACTTAAGCTAGAGCAAACGGATAGTGATGAATATTGGGTTTATCTAAATAACTTCTACACGATCACCCGCTATAATCATAGCCCATTATACGCGATGGCTGTATTCCAGTTGAGCGAACGAATTAAACAAGCTAAACATGCGCAATAAACAACGATTAACCTTACTTTGTATCTGCGGCCTCTTGGCCGCCTGTTCTTCTTCGCGTTATCAATACAGTGATGATCACGCGCCAGAGAACATTCCTCAGCTTGATGACATTGCTGATGCAGTTCCGACGCCGCAAACCTATAGCCGCTATGCCAATCGCGATTATCAGGTGCGTGGTATCGACTATGAAGTATGGCGAGACATTAAAACCTTAACCCAAGAAGGTAAAGCCTCTTGGTATGGGAATAAATTTCATGGTCACGATACCTCTAACGGTGAAGTCTATGATATGTTTTCAATGTCAGCAGCACATAAGAATTTACCACTACCAAGCTTTGTGAAAGTCACCAACCTAGGTAATGATAAAACTGTCGTGGTACGCGTAAACGATCGGGGACCGTTCCACCCAGATCGTATTATCGATCTCTCTTATGCGGCTGCTTATAAACTCGATATGTTACAAGCAGGCACCGCGAATGTACGTGTTGAGTTAATCATTCCAACTGCTGATAATAGCAGTTTATTTACCCCGACACCGCAGTGGTTCATTCAGGTTTTAGCATCGAGTAACGAAGCTAAAGCACAAAACATAGCTGACACTTTAGGTACTAAATACAACACTGAAAATCGCTTAGTTATCAGTGGTAAGTTCCACCGAGTACAACTTGGGCCGTTCTCAGAATCAGAGCAAGCACAGAATTTATTAGCGACAGTACAAAAAAAGTATACAAACGCTTATGTTTTGAAGGAACTTTCCAGCAAAACCGTATCTAATAAATAAACTTTAAATAGTAAGACAACCATTCAGCTAGTTGATAAACTAGCTGCTATTGCCGAATAAACTTGATTAAAACCCATTTAATCAAGTTTATTTATTTAAGTTATTAATAACTCAATCACAACTTTAATTATAGCGAAGTGAAACGTGACCAATCAATTTAAAAAACTTATCCTAACGAGCCTAGTAATGGCGAGTTTCTCATTAAGTGCAGCACCGAGCGTGATCCCAGATACCCCTGTCGTTGCAGCAAAAGCATTCATATTAATTGATTTTGATTCAGGCAAAGTTATCGCAGAGAAAAATGCTGATGATTCATTAAAGCCAGCTAGCCTAACAAAAATGATGACCAGTTATGTTATTGGTCAAGAAATTAAGGCCGGTAATATTAACCTAGAAGATCAAGTCACTATCAGTAAAAATGCCTGGGCTAAAAACTTCCCTGACTCATCAAAAATGTTCATCGAAGTGGGTAAAACGATCACAGTCGAAAAGTTGAACCAAGGTATTATTGTCCAATCAGGTAATGATGCTTGCGTAGCAATGGCTGAACACATCGCAGGTACAGAAAGCGCCTTTGCTCAGTTAATGAATTCATGGAGCAAACAGCTCGGTATGGATGCAACGCATTTTGCTAATAGCCACGGTTTAGATAGCAAAGAGCAATACACCACTGCGCGTGATATGGCGACACTCGGAGCTGCGCTCATTCGTGATGTACCTGAAGAATACCGCATTTATTCACAAAAGAAATTTACCTACAACGGTATTACCCAATACAACCGTAATGGTTTGTTATGGGATAAAAGCATGAACGTAGACGGCATTAAAACCGGCCATACTTCAGGCGCAGGTTTTAACTTAGTCTCTTCTGCAACCAAAGACAACATGCGTCTAGTTGCTGTGGTACTCGGTACTAAAAGCGGCGATGCTCGCAAAGCTGAAAGCAAAAAATTACTTAACTTCGGTTTCCGCTTTTTTGAAACAGTGACGTTGCATGAAGCAAATTCAAGTATTGTAGAAGAACGAGTGTGGATGGGTGAGCAAGAGCAAGTTCAACTTGGCCTAGCAAACAAATTAACCCTAACAGTGCCTCGCGGCCAAGCAAAAAATCTAACCGCGACGTTTGAAATCCAACAAGAACTAAGCGCACCAATTGTGCAAGGTGAAGTTGTGGGTAAAGTGTTCTACGTATTGAACGATGAAGAGATAGCTCAAGCTGATTTAATCGCCTTAGAAGACATTGAATTAGGTAGCTGGTTTAGCAGATTAATTGATTATTTCAAATTATTATTTACCGGTTGGTTTGGTTAATCCTTTCCCTGACACCGTTACCCGATTATAATGACCAATACAAAGGAGGCAATTGCCTCCTTTGCCATTATTTTTAAGGTACGAGAAAACTAATGTCTTTAAATACAAAATTCGACGAACTACTTGATTTCCCTTGTCTATTTAACTTTAAAGTTATCGGTAATAACGATCCTAAACTTGAAGATAACATTGTTGCAGTTGCTCAAAAGCATGTTGTGGGTAACTATGCCCCTACCTCAAAAGTGAGCAGCAAAGGTACTTACAACTCTGTTACTATCAAAGTTAAAGTACAAGATAACAAGCAAGTTGAAAGCTTATATATCGCTTTTGGTGCGATCCCAGGTGTGGTCCGCGTTTTATAATAAATAATACTAATATAAAAAATCTAAGTAGAATTTCTAATTAGATTTTTTGCATTGCTGTTAATCAGATGGAAGAACATACTTTGTCAGAACATAGCATTATAATTCGTCAGCTTAATCGCCAGCCTTACAGCACTATATTTGACGCGATGAAAGCGTTTACTGAAAACAGAGACGAAAATACGAAAGATGAGCTTTGGTTAGTTGAGCACGATCCAGTATTTACTCAAGGCCAAGCAGGTAAAGCTGAACATATGCTTGCCACAGGTGATATACCAGTGGTACAAGCCGATCGTGGTGGTCAAGTGACCTACCACGGACCTGGTCAGCAAGTCGTGTACTTTTTACTTGATATTAGACGTCGAAAGCTAGGCGTTCGTGCGCTTGTAACACACATCGAGAATGGTATTGTAGCTACATTAGCTGAATCAGGTGTTGAAGCATACCCTCGAGCAGATGCACCCGGTGTTTATGTCGCAGACAAAAAAGTTGCCTCTCTCGGCTTAAAAATCAGAAAAGGGTGCTCATTCCATGGTTTAGCTTTGAATGTAAACATGGACTTATCACCTTTTCTGCGTATTAACCCTTGCGGTTATGCGGGCTTAGAAATGACCCAAACCAGTGATCTTGGTGGTGCTACCAGCTTAGAAGAAGTTCAACCTAAGCTAGTCGAACACCTATGTTCCCTGCTAGAATACACCCAATTAACTTTCAAAGATGGATTAACAGAGCATGAGTAAAACCGTTCGATTAGAGCCAGGCGTTAAACTTCGCGACGCAGATAAAATGGCTAAAATTCCAGTAAAAATTATTGCTACTGAGAATGATGAGATCCTGCGTAAGCCATCGTGGATGAAAATCCGTCTACCGAAAAGCTCTGCTCGCATCCAAGAAATTAAGAATGTGATGCGCGAAAACAACCTGCATTCAGTTTGTGAAGAAGCATCATGCCCTAATTTATCTGAGTGCTTTAACCACGGTACTGCAACCTTTATGATCATGGGTGCAATTTGTACTCGTCGTTGCCCATTCTGTGATGTTGCCCATGGTAAACCATTACCACTAGTGCAAGAAGAACCGCTTAAATTAGCGCAAACAATTGCTAAAATGAAGCTTAAATATGTGGTGATCACATCTGTAGATCGTGATGATTTACGTGATGGTGGCGCACAGCATTTTGCTGATTGCATCCGCGAGATTCGCTTATTAAACCCGGAAATAAAAATCGAAATTTTGGTACCAGATTTCAAAGGCCGTATGGATAAAGCATTAGAAATCTTTAAAGATACACCACCAGATGTATTTAACCACAATCTAGAAACAGCACCGCAACATTACAAAATGGCGCGTCCAGGTTCTGATTACCAGTGGTCTTTACGTTTATTAAAACGCTTTAAAGAAATGCACCCAAGCGTACCAACTAAGTCAGGTCTCATGATGGGCTTAGGTGAAACGAATGAAGAAATTGCTGAAGTGATTAAAGATCTTGCTGAGCACGGTGTAACTATGCTGACATTAGGTCAATATTTACAACCTAGCCGTCATCACTTACCAGTGAAACGTTACGTGCACCCTGATGACTTTGATGCGCTAGGCGAACTAGCTAAAGAAGTTGGTTTTGAGCATGCAGCTTGCGGTCCCTTCGTACGCTCTTCATACCATGCCGATTTACAAGCACAAGGCAAAGAAGTTTCTTAACTCTTAACTTGTGTTGAATTAAAGCTAACACGATCCGTTGGGTCCGCTGTTAGCTTTAATCCATTTAGCCTCAGCTTACTTCCACAACTCTCTTACGCACTCTGTTCTTTACTTTAGCTATTACTCTGGTGATTTAGCAGCTTCTTTCTCAAAATAAGTACTTGGCGCTGTAAATAAACGTTTTGTCGCATCAACTGGAATTTCAAACACCCCTTTAATAGCCCCTTTCGTTGCCCCCTTAGATGCATTTTCACCGATCTTATCACTCTCTTTAACCAAAGTTTCAACACGGGTTAATGTCGGCGGTATATCAACACGGACTTTTTCAATTTGGGTTAAAACTGGTGGCACTAATTGGTTAATATCATCAACACGCTTATTGATCTCATCAACACGCGTTAAGATGCTGGGGATTTGTTTATTAACCGCATCCACTCGCTTCAATACTGCTGGTAGTTCAGCGCGTACAGCAGCGACCTCTGACAACATAGCGGGTATCGCCACACGGATAGCTTCTGTTTCAGCTAAAATTGCAGGTACACTAACGCCAACGCTATCACGTACCGCCGCCACTTCCGTAAGTATATCGGGAATATTTTGCTCATTGATTAATTCGATTTGTGTGACTATTGCCGGGATTTGCACCGCAATATCATCAATTTCCTGCAATATATCTGGAAGCGCCTTACGCACTTCGCTTACTTCTTTGGTCAAATTCAGCACTGCGTAAGAAAAGTAACTTAAACTAGCAGCGATCAAAGCAGCAGCTAATACCGTCGATGCATTAAATCGTGTCGCTGCTTTATGTTCATCTTGTTGAGTCATTTGTCTTCCTACTTTAGCTAAGTTGAGATAAGTTGAATTGCGCTAAGTTAAATATAGCGAATATAAAAAAGGCAGTCACCTATAACAGGACTGCCTTAACATTTAGTCAAATTAACAAGGCCATTTTTAATAAGGCAAGTTAAATGAGTACGAACAAGTTTATGGACGAATTAAACCATCACCAATTGCAATCCATTTATAAGTTGTTAACTCTTCTAACCCCATCGGACCACGAGCATGTAACTTTTGCGTTGACACCGCGACTTCAGCACCTAAACCGAACTGGCTACCATCAGTAAATCGCGTACTTGCATTAACGTAAACAGCCGCTGAGTTAACCGCATTTAAGAAACGTGTCGCATTAGTCAGGTTATCCGTTAAGATCGCATCTGAGTGCTCTGTCGAATGCTCACGAATATGGACAATAGCTTCTTCAACATCACTCACAACTTTAACGCCTAAAACCAACGCTAGCCATTCTTGATCAAAACAGTCCGCTGTCGCTACGTGCAGGTTTTTGGCATTCACGTTTGATAAAGCAATATGTGCTTTTGGTTCAGCACGTAATTCCACATTATTTTGTGCTAAGCGTTCAGCAAGTAACGGCAAGAATGTATCAGCAATAGTTTTATGCACTAATACCGTGTCTAATGCATTACAAGCAGAAGGGCGTTGTACCTTGGCATTTTCAATGATCGCCAATGCATCTTCAACATTAGCAGACGCATCAACAAACGCATGGCAAATTCCCATGCCACCCGTGATCACCGGAATAGTGCTTTGCTCTTGGCATAGACGGTGTAAACCTGGACCACCGCGTGGGATGATCATGTCGACATACTTATCCATTTTCAATAATGCCGTCACCAATTCACGGTTTGGATCTGCAATGACCTGAATTGCATCTTTTGGTAATTGTGCTTTTTCTAGTGCAGCTTGAATGACATCAACTAGCACAACATTTGAATGCACGGTTTCTTTACCGCCACGTAAGATAGCCGCATTACCTGTTTTTAAACTTAATGCAGCAATATCAATCGTAACATTTGGACGCGCTTCATAAATTACGCCCATCACACCTAACGGAATACGACGTTTTGATAAACGCAGGCCATTTTCTAATACTTTGCCTTCTGACTCTGCGCCAACCGGATCAGGTAACGCGATCACACTACGTACATCCGCAATAATGGCTGCAAGTCTTGCATCTGTTAATAATAGACGATCAAGTAACGCATCCGTTAAACCATTTTCTTTACCCGCATCGATATCTTTCGCATTGGCGACTAAAATATCGCCTTGGCGATGCTCAAGTTCACAAGCAATACATTCTAATGCATTATTCTTTGCTGCCGTTGTTAGCGTTGCTAATTCATAACTCGCAGCTTTGGCTTTTTTTCCTAATTCTTGTAACACGGTATCTTCCTTAAAATAAAACTAAATCATCGCGATGAATAGCTACTGCACCGTAGCCATAACCTAATTTACTTTCAATATCACACGAGTGGCAACCTGCTATGATAGTCAGTTCGTCACTGGTATAGCGACAAATTCCGCGCCCTAGGAACTTGCCTTGTAATGTCTGTACTTGCACGATATCGCCACGTTTAAACGTCGCGATCACTTCGGTAATACCTTTCGGTAGTAAGCTACTGCCTTTTTGACGAACTGCATTCACAGCACCGTCATCAATCACAATAACACCTGATGGTGGCGGCCCAGCAAGGATCCACTGCTTACGGCTTTCCAGCGGCGTTATATGTGAAGGAAATAAAGTACCAACACGCTTGCCTTCGGCAACACGCAATACCACATCTTCAGCAACACCCGCCGCAATAACAACATCAATACCAGAACGGCATGCAATTTCAGCCGCTTGTAATTTGGTCGCCATACCGCCAGTGCCTAAGCCTCCGACAGTACCACCGGCTAATTGACGTAATTCGTCATCAATCACATCCACAACTTCAATGAGCTTCGCGTCTGGGTTACTGCGCGGATCGGCGGTAAACAGGCCCGCTTGATCGGTAAGCAACATAAGCGTATCAGCATTCGCTAAAATAGCGGCTAATGCGGATAAGTTATCATTGTCCCCGACTTTAATTTCAGCTGTCGCAACGGCATCATTTTCATTAATGATCGGCACAATACGGTTATCTAACAATGCGCGCATCGTATCGCGCGCATTTAAAAATCGTTCACGATCATCAAGATCAGCACGTGTCAACAACATTTGGCCGACATTCAAACCATAGATATTAAACAGGCTTTGCCAAATAAAAATAAGCTGACTCTGACCAATAGCGGCCAACATCTGCTTATTCGCCATGGTGGGGGCTAATTCAGGGGCGCCTAAATGCTCACGCCCAGCAGCGATCGCACCAGATGTGACGACAATAATGTCATGCCCTTGTTTGTACAACTCTGCACACTGACGAACCAATTCAACCATATGCGCACGGTCTATTTTAGACGTGCCGCTGGTCAATACACTGGTTCCTAACTTCACCACGATGGTTTTCTTAGCCATTTAACTCATTCTCGTTACTAACTTAACCAGTATTTTGACCTGAGAAACACTTTTATACAATAGCGGAAAGCTTGATAGGCGGGGAAAGTACAGCGAAACACTGTACTTTTATCAGATCACACGTAGCATTTATTCGTAAACCACAGGATCAGGTAGAATTGATGAAAATAACAACATAATGAGGATGCTACGCTGCAGACAAGATTAACGTCTTAGCTAAGATAGAGGATGGTTTAAGGTTAAAGTGCAATTGCTCTGTCAAACACACAGATAATTTTTCGTAAAAAGCATTAAGCGATTGTGTCACTTCTTGCTGGCATGCTTTAGGGATTGACGTAACGATCCACTCACCGGCTTTATTATAAGTACCAAACTGATAGTGGTATTCAAAGGTATGCTCCACTAACTTCATCTCTAACCACCAACCATAAAACTGGCGTTCGTCAGGCTCTGCATTCGCATCAATACAGACACTAAAGCAATCAAAGAAAAATGCCGTAGGTTGGCAATTATTTTCTCTCAAATAAGGGCCGAGTGCATTTAAAATACGAATACGTTTACGAAAATAAATTAAATTTGGGTCAGTCGGTATTACCATAATGATTATCTCTCATTAGTTGTTCGTGATAAGCGAGACGTGATGAGCTAAGCGTTATAAATAATTAACTATAGATGTGGGAGGATAACTAATAAGTATAGTGAACAATAAGGCAGGAGCAAATTATAAGGCTAAATAATAGCGACAAAACAGAATAAATAACCAAGTAAATACAGCGTTGCTATTTACAACACTGTTTAGTAACGAGAATACAGGCTGACCTACATTCTCGTCAATTTAATTAGCCTTGCTTACAGATTGGCTCTACGAATTCAATAGCCATATCCCAAGGTAGTTCGATCCAAGTATCTTGACTGATACGAGTAACAAAATCGTCAACTAAATGCTCACCAAGTGGCTTAGCATAAACCGTTACAAATTTAGCTTTCGGGTACATGCTGCGAATTTTCTTCGCCGTTTCACCGCTATCAACTAAGTCATCAATAATAATAAAACCTTCGCCGTCGCCCGGAGCTGATTTTAACACTGTCATATCACGCTGATGATCGTGGTCGTAGCTTGAAATACATACAGTATCAACATGACGTAATTCTAATTCACGTGCAAGAATAGCTGAAGGTACTAAACCACCACGGCTAACCGCAATAATGCCTTTCCACTGTGATGCAGGAAGCAGCTTACGAGCAAGTTTACGCGTATCGCGCTGTAAATCATCCCAAGATACTATAAATTTATCAATCATTTAACCAACCTCTATATACACTTAGCGAATGCGCCAATGTGTAGCAATATAAAATCATCAACGACGGGTTTATGCACAAAAAAGATCCCTTTGCACACTCAATTTGTAACCTGTAAAGATACCAGCACTTGACCCGGAGGACAAGTTATTAGCTGGAGATTACCTCTTAAGGAGCAGGATAAAACAGCAACTTGTTTACGGTATCGCAGAACTATAGATTAACACAGTCTATTTGGCATATTCCTCTTTACTATAGCAATAAACTGGAACATCCTTTGTATCATGCTAAATATAATGATTAATTCCAATTAAGGAGCTACCCAAGTGGCAAATTTAAGTAATTTAGAACCGCAAGTTGTCTGGAATATTTTTGAGCAAATGTGTGCGAACCCACGCCCTTCAAAGCATGAAGAGAAAGTCTCGGCATGGATCCAGCAATTAGCTAAAGATCATAATATCGAATGCAAAGAAGATAAAGTCGGTAACCTGATCCTGCGTAAAGCTGCAACTGCGGGTATGGAAGACCGTAAAGGTGTCGTACTACAAGCACACATGGACATGGTTCCACAAAAAAACTCTGACACCGAGCACAACTTTATTACCGACCCTATCGATGCGTATGTTGACGGCGAATGGGTGACAGCCCGTGGGACAACATTAGGTGCTGATAATGGCATTGGTCTAGCGGCAAGCCTTGCTGTTATTTTCTCAGACGACATCGAACATGGCCCACTTGAAGTACTTGTTACTATCGATGAAGAAGCTGGCATGACGGGCGCATTTGGTCTTGAAGCAGGTTGGTTAGAAGGTGAGATCCTGCTAAACACAGATTCAGAAGACGAAGGCGAGGTTTACATGGGCTGCGCTGGCGGTATCGACACCACAGTATCTTTCCCTATCGAACGTGAAGACACACCAGCTGATCACCAAACATTTGAAGTATCTATTTCAGGTCTAAGAGGCGGTCACTCGGGTGTTGATATTC
Organism: Moritella marina ATCC 15381; assembly: GCF_008931805.1. Taxonomy (GTDB): domain Bacteria; phylum Pseudomonadota; class Gammaproteobacteria; order Enterobacterales; family Moritellaceae; genus Moritella; species Moritella marina. Next base: position 3,298,689 of record NZ_CP044399.1, read on the forward strand.
ATCTTGGTCGCGGTAATGCAAACAAATTACTGGCTCGTTTCTTAAAAGAAGCAGGCCGTGATATGGGTGTGCGTCTGGTTGAGATTAACGGTGGTTCACTACGTAACGCCATCCCACGTGAAGCGTTTGCCGTTATTAGTGTTGCGCCTGCACAACGTGAAGAGTTTAAAGCCTGTTTAGAGTTCTTTGCTAAAACAATTAAAAAAGAACTTATCGCGACTGAACCTGACTTCTCAATTTCATTGTTCCCTGTGCCAAATGAAGACACGGTAATGACTCAAGATTGCCAGGCTCGCCTTATTGCTGCGCTGAACGGTGTATTCAATGGTGTAATGCGCATGAGTGATGAAATTGAAGGCGTTGTTGAAACATCATCTAACCTAGGTGTTATTCAATCTCGCAGCAAAGCAGTGCATATTCAATGTTTGATCCGTTCTTTAGCTGACTCTTGCCGTCTTGATGCCCAAGAAATGATCGCATCGGTATTTGAGCTTGCGGGTGCCAACGTCACATTTAGCGGTGCTTACCCAGGCTGGAAACCAGATACAAGCTCACCAGTGATGCAGATCATGCGTGATGTATATGAAAAAGAATTTGGTTCAATTCCAAAAATCATGGTTATCCATGCTGGCCTAGAGTGTGGCTTATTCAAAACGTCATACCCGACAATGGACATGGCATCATTTGGCCCAACCATTTGCTTCCCACATTCTCCAGACGAGAAAGTGAAAATCGAAACAGTAGGCATGTTCTGGAAATACTTACTGGCGATCCTAAAAGCGATCCCTGCGAAGTAAGTTAAAACACGCTAGAGCGAGGATGCTATAAGTATACGTCCTCGGTCAACGGTCAACGGTCACAAAGCCAAGTCTCATACTTGGCTTTTTTGTAGCTAAAATACTAATATAACGACAACATAAGGCTACAACATCCATTAATGGTGATCGTCTATGAATGAAATTCTCGAACTACAGACCAATCAAGTGTCTTTTATCAGTGGTTTAATGGCTGGTTTTTCTTTATCTATCGCCGCGCAGATTTTACGTAATCACCACAAGAGTATCTATAGCACCATCACCCTGCTCATGTTTACGCTGACATCTTTACTCTTTGTTGTTGCCCTGTATATCGATGTGCGTTTAAGCATCGAAGTGGCGGCCATCACGACCTTTTCCATGCCGGTATTAGAAAAAATAAGTCAAGTACGCGCGATTGGTACCGCATCAGCTAGCGCGGCCTTATTTTTGTTCATTATCGCTATCGGTATGTTAACGTGGTTACAAGGTAGGATCGCTGGCATATGCGGATCACTACTCGCCTTTATCGCTTTACTATTCGTTATCATCGCCAAATATAAAATTGATGCCATTGCACTTTTATTACATGGATAGCTATTACAGCTGTATACCCATTGAGGGATGACGCTAGGCGGTTATATTTGTTACAATTTAGCGAAAAAAAACGATCCTATTTAAAGAATAAGCGAGTGATGATGAAAAAAATACCCATTTTAATAATCAGCCTAGCAAGTTGCTTGTCGACATTTGCGGTTCAAGCGAATAATGCGAATGACGCATGGGATGCCTCTAAAGACGCGATGGGAGAAGCATGGGATAAAACCAAAGAAGCAACGAATAAAGCGATAGAAGCCGCAAAAGGTAAAACGGATGAGCTATTAGAAAATAGTGCAGATAACAGCGATGAGTGGTTCGAATCCTTAAAACAAGGAGCTGAATCTGGCTGGGATAAAACCAAGCAAAAAGTAGAAGAGTTGCAAAAAGAATTAGATGAAGCCAAAAAATCAACATCAGAAGATGAAAAAGAACAAAAATCAGCAACGCCAGAAGCAGCGCCGATTGATAAAGCTATTCCTGAATGGCAAAAAGCTTAGCGCTAACAAGTTAGCACTAAGCTTTATTCAGCAAGATATTGCCTAAAGATATACTCTTAAAAATAATTGAATGACAGTTTCACGATTAAATACCGCTGCCACCCACTTCATCACTTTCTTCATGTAAACCACATTCACGCTTTAGACCAAAGAAGCGTGTTTCTTCTTCCGTCATGCCAACTTGCAGTGGTCGAGATGTATGCACATCGCCAACCGATACATAATTTTGCTCCCACAGCGGGTGGTAATTTAATCCGTTGTCTTGCAAATAATAATGAATTTCTTTGTTAGTCCAATCAATAATAGGCAAAAATTTAAAACAGCCGTTTTGAATAGACAATACCGGTAATGCTTCGCGACTTGATGACTGACTGCGGCGTAAACCAGAGAACCACACTTGCGCTTCTAATTCTTTTAGCGCACGTTTCATTGGTTCTACTTTATTAAGCACATTGTACTGAGTAATTCCCTCGACACCCTGTTCCCATAATTTACCATAACGCGACTCCTGCCAAGCAGCAGACTGCGGCGCGGTATATATCTGTAAATTAAGGTTTAGTTGCTCTGTTAATTCATCAATAAACTGATATGTCTCAGGAAACAAATGCCCGGTATCGGTCAAAATAACCGGAATATCAGCTTTAAACTGTGTTAATAAATGTAAACAAACTGCCGCTTGGATACCAAAACTTGATGACAATACTAATTTATCACCTAATTCTGTTACAGCCCAATCGACACGTTGCTGCGCTGTCATGTCCTCTAGCTGAGCATTAACCACTGTTAAAGCCGCTTTCTGACTAGCTTTATCTAACGTTAATAATTCATCTAGGTTCAATTTAGCCATGGAAATCTCTCGACGCTATAATTACAGGTTGAATTACTTCACTGCGCACCACAAAATCACCAAAGCGTTCATCCGCTAAGCCATTGCTTGCCCATTCAGCAATCAGAGTATCAAGAATCGATAAAATTTCAGCTTCACCAATATTCTCACGGTACATCTTATTTAAACGCATGCCGTTATTCTTCGCCCCCAAATACATATTGTATTTACCAGGGCCTTTACCAACAAAGCCAACTTCCGCTAAGAATGGACGACCACAGCCGTTGGGACACCCCGTCATGCGCATAACAAAATGTTCATCTGGAATAGCATGCTTGGTTAATAGGCCTTCCACTTTCGTCACTAATGATGGTAAATAACGCTCTGCTTCTGCCATTGCTAACGCACACGTAGGTAATGCCACACACGCCATCGAGTTTAGACGTTGCTGGCTTATCTCATCAGAATACAAACCATATAAACGTGCAAGACGCTCTATTTGTTCTTTATCTTGCTCTGCGACACCAGCAATGATTAAGTTTTGGTTGGCTGTCATTCTAAAATCACCTTGGTGGATCTTAGCAATCTCAACTAAACCTGTTTTAATCGGGTGCGTTTCGGTATCAACAATACGGCCATTTTCAATAAACAGCGTTAAATGCCATTTATTATCCACACCTTTGATCCAACCAAAACGATCACCACGGGTGGTGAACACTATGGCTTTAGGCACTTCAAACTTAATACCTGAACGTAATTCGACTTCTGCGCGGAATTTATCCACGCCGTTATCTTCAAGGGTATATTTCAAACGCGCACGTTTGCGATCAGTACGGCAACCCCAATCACGTTGTACAGTTAACACCGCTTTCGCCACTTCAACCGCATCTTCAGGTTTAACAAACCCTAAGTCATCCGCTAAACGTGGAAAGGTATTAACATCACCATGGGTAGTCCCCATGCCGCCACCAACTAATACATTAAAGCCGGCTAACTTACCGTTATCACCCACTGCGACAAAATTTAAATCATTGGCATGAATGTCAACGTCATTATGTGGAGGAATGGCAACCGCAATCTTAAATTTACGCGGTAAGTAAGTTGGACCATACATAGGTTCAACTTCATTACTCGTTACTTTTTCACCGTCTAACCATAACTCTGCATACGCATTAGTATTTGGTAATAAGTCATCACTTAAGCGGATAGCCCATGCATACGCTTCTTGATGTAATTCAGACTCAACAGGGTTCGGCGTACACATCACATTACGGTTGACATCACCACAAGCAGCAATCGAGTCCAAGTTAACCGAGCCTAATGCTTGAATCAGTGGTTTCACCTGTGGTTTCAAAATGCCGTGATACTGGAACGTTTGACGCGTCGTTAAACGAATGCTGCCATAAATAGTTAAATCACTGGCAATCCGATCTATTTCTAGCCACTGCTGTGGTGTACAAATGCCACCAGGAACACGCGCTCGTAGCATAAAGCTATGACGTGGTTCTAATTTTTGTTTCTGACGTTCAGCGCGGATATCACGATCATCTTGCTGATAGAAACCATGGAATTTAGTTAATTGCATATCATCATCTGACAGTCCGCCAGTGATTTGATTTGCAAGGCCTTCAGCAATAGTACCGCGTAAAAGATTACTTTCCGTTTTAATACGTTCGTTAACTGCTAATTTAATGTCGCTCATCAGTAAACATCCCTCTGATAACGTTTATTTCGACGCAGTTCCGCAACATACTCTTCTGCTTCACTACGCGCTAATTTACCTTGTTCTGCTACAATATCGATCAATGCTTCATTGACATCTTTCGCCATTCTATCGCCATCACCACACACATAAACATGTGCGCCTTGTTCTAACCAGGCATACAGTTCAGCCGCGTTTTCACGTAAGCGATCTTGCACATAAATCTTTTCAGCTTGATCGCGTGAGAACGCCACGTCCATCTTAGTTAACAGACCTGATTTTAAATAATCCTGCCATTCTGTTTGATACAAGAAGTCATCAGTAAAGTGTTGATTACCAAAGAATAACCAATTATTACCCGTTGCTTCACGTACATCACGTTCTTGCACAAAGGCACGGAATGGTGCGATCCCCGTACCAGGACCAATCATGATCACAGGCGTCTTATCATTACTCGGCAGACGGAAGTTATCATTATGTTCAACAAACACTTCAACGTCAGCACCTTCTTCAAGACGCTGTAGGAACCCTGAAGCACCACCAATACGTTGTTCGCCACTTTGCTGATAATCAACAACAGCAACAGTTAAGTGCACCTCACCTTCCGCTTCGTTAGGACTTGAAGCAATTGAATAAAGACGTGGGGTTAATTTACGTAAACCAGCAAGCAATTGCGTGGCAGTTAATTTTGCTTTCTTTTCATCAATGACATCTAAAATTTGACGGCCATAGCAATAATTACGTAACGCCGTTTTATCGTCGAGTAATTTAGTTAATTTCTTCGAGCCTGATATTTCAGCGTATGCTTGAATGAAACTCGGGTAGCTTTGAGTGAGCTCAAAACGATTAATCAGTGCATCACGTAAACTTTGCGTGTCGTTAGCAACGGTGACAGTTTGCGCTCCATCGAGGTCTAATTGATCGAGGATAGCATCAACCAGTATTGGATCATTCTTAAACCAAATACCTAACGCATCACCGGCTTGGTAACTGATACCTGTATCTTCTAACGCAATCTCAACATGACGAATGTCTTTACTTGAAAAACGCCCAGTTATTTTTTGATTCACCAGTAATTCAGTTTTAAATGGGTTCTTTTTAGAATACGTATTAGCAACATGGTTTGACGTTACTGCTGCAATTGGTGCTACAGATGTTGTAGCATCTTTTAGCGTTGCTTTAACCGCTGCTAGCGCAAGTTTGCTCCACGTTGCCACTGCATCATCATAATCAACATCGCAATCAGCTCGTGCGACAACCGCTTCAGCGCCTAGTGCAGCTAAACGATCATCAAACTCTAAACCAGTTTGACAATAAAACTCATAACTTGAATCACCTAAGGCACAAACACTGTATTTCAACGTTGGTACTTTAGGCGCTTTTTTAGAGGCTAAAAATTCATGGAAGGTAATGGCATCATCAGGTGCTTCGCCTTCACCATTGGTACTTGCTACAATCAGCAAGTGTGATTCCGCTTTCAATTCTTTGGCTTTATAATCAGCCATATTGACAAGTCGAGCAGCAATGCCTTGGGCTTGTGCTTGCTCAAAAAGTTCTGTAGCAACACCTTTCGCATTACCGGTTTGTGAACCAAACAAAATAGTGACTCGTTGGGCTGGCTGGGAAGCCGCCCCTTGTGTCTGAAGTTGACTTCCAGATGCTTGGCTTATCCCTGCCAAATATCCACTTACCCACGCAGTTTGCGTCGGTGACAAATCATTAAGTGCCAATTGCAATGTCGATAACTGCGACTCACTCAACGGACTCGTCAATGATGATAGTTCCTTTAATAGCATATTACGGCTTCCACTGTGCTGAATTAAATTAAGATTAACGACTGTTAAGGATAACCACAAAGAATAAATAATGATTTTTTATTCCATTTTGTTATATACAAACGAGTGAGCAGCTGTATATATAACAAATAAACCACCAATAACATTAACACAAGCAATACCAAGCATTAACATTAGTAGTTCAATTTACCAGTGTTACATGGCAAAATAACGGTCTCAAAACACCATCATCAGGATGACAAAATGGCGACTTATTTACTCACAGAATTGAATCCACAAGGCGTACTTACTTTAACTCTCAATCGCTTAGATAAACTTAATGCATTTAACGGTGCATTTTATAGCGAGTTAACGACAGCTTTTCGGCAAGCAGATGAGAACGCGGAAGTACGAGTGGTGATATTACGCGGCTCAGAAAATTGTTTCTGTGCGGGTAATGATATGGCTGATTTCATGAATGGGATGGATTTCTCTAAAGACCAACCGTTAGTGCAATATATGTTGGCATTATTACACTTTACAAAACCTGTTATCGCCGCTGCCGCAGGCCCTGCAGTTGGTATTGGCACCACAATGTTGATGCATTGTGATTTAGTTTATCTTGCCGATAACACAGTATTGCGTCTACCATTTACCGATCTTGCAGCGGTACCGGAATATGCCGCAAGTTTAATATTACCCCGTCTAGCAGGCCATCAACGCGCCGCAGAATTGATGCTACTGGCAGATAAATTTGATGCTCAAACCGCATTGGAAATAGGCCTAGCCAATAAAGTACTGCCAGCAGATGAACTGTTCGCCATAGCCGAAAAAAGTGCATTAAAATTAGCAGCAAAAGCCCCTGCATCACTGCGTAATACCAAAAAATTAATGAAAGCTGAATTGATTAATAAAATCGAAAAAGTGATTGATATTGAGCTTGAGCATTTCTCTGATGCACTTAACAGCGAAGAATCAAAAGAAGCCGTCAGTGCCTTTATGCAAAAGCGTAAACCAGATTTCTCACGCTTTAATTAATAACACATAAAACTACTCAATTGTAGTTATTAGATATTGATTAACTGAAATATGCCTGACAACATTATTGATATACCGTAAAGTAGAACAGAAAATAGCGCTTTGTTTTCTGTTCTACTTTACCTATCGCAGCCCTCAGCGCATAATTAAGCCTTATACATGTTTATATCTGCAACGCGATTAAACTCCTCTAAGCGAGTTGCAACGCAATAGCATGTGATGTTTATATTTGAAGTGGTAAAAATAATGATAACAAACAGTGATGGTTACATTCAGCTAATCCACTTTTTAGCGGATAACTTAGCTATTTTTGAAAACCATAGTCAGCAAACTGCGTCTATAACAGACACCATAGGTGATATTTTTTCTGAACATATCGCTAATAATACAATGATGGTGTGTAACCAACATCAGCAGCTTACTGAAAAACACCGTTTTATCGTGATCAGAGAGATCGATGCAATTGTCAGTGATTTAGAAGAAGTATTATCAAGTGCTTGGGATTTCTCACCGAGTAAGGAACAGATGGTATTTATCGAAGAATTTGTTGGTTTAATGAAAAATTTATTTGATAGTGAATTAGCTAAATTAGCATAAGTACTCGATAAAAATAGTCAATTAAAAAAATAAAAAGCCAGCTCACACGAGCTGGCTTTTTTATACGTTTAAAAACGAGATTATGCTTTTAAACAACGTTCACCACGGGCAATACCACAAACACCACTTCGAACAACTTCTACAATTTCAGTGCTCGATGCTAATGTTTGAATAAAGGCGTCAAGCTTATCACTATCGCCCGCCAGTTGTACTGTATATAAAGAATCTGTGATATCAACGATTTGACCACGGAAAATATCCGATGTACGTTTTACTTCTGCACGTACAAAACCAGCTGCTTTCACTTTAATGAGTAACAATTCACGTTCAATATGCGGACCTTCTGTAAGATCGCTCACCTTTAATACGTCAATTAGCTTGTTTAATTGCTTCATGATCTGTTCGACGACCGCACGATCACCGTTAGTAACCAAGGTTAAACGCGACAGTGTTTCATCATCAGTTGTCGATACAGTCAAAGATTCAATGTTATAACCACGTTGTGAGAACAAACCAACGATACGTGATAACGCACCCGATTCATTTTCTGTTAATACTGAAATTATACGTCTCATGATGTGGTCTTCTCCGTCTTACTTAGGTACATATCATCCATTGCGCCATATTTGATTTGCATCGGATATACGTGTTCTTCAGGATCAATAATGATGTCCATGAATACAACACGGTGTTTATTTTCTTCCGAGAAACATTCAGCAAAGGCTTTATCAAGATCTTCAGGTTTACTCACCTGAATACCAACGTGATGATAAGCTTCAGCTAATTTAACAAAATCAGGCATAGATTCCATATAAGAATGAGAATGGCGGCCATCATAGAACATTTTCTGCCACTGCTTAACCATGCCTAGTGCACCGTTATTCAAGGTGATAATCTTCACTGCGATACCATACTGTAGACAAGTAGATAGCTCTTGAATATTCATTTGAATAGAACCATCACCCGAGATACAACAAACTACTTTTTCAGGATTCGCAATTTTAGCACCCATTGCCGCAGGGAAACCAAAGCCCATCGTGCCTAAACCACCAGAGTTAATCCACTGACGCGGTTTATCATACGGGTAATACAAGGCACCAAACATCTGATGCTGGCCAACATCCGAGGCAATAATCGCTTTACCATCGGTATGTTTATACAAGGCTTCAATTGCACCTTGTGGTTTAATTGATGTGCCCGTTTCATAACTTAAGCACTGCTTAGTACGCCAGCTATCAATTTCTTTCCACCACGCTGCACGCTCTTCTTCATTCGCGGTAACGTCTAATTCTGTAATGATCTCAAGCATCTGCTCAACAACTACTTCGATAGAACCAACAATTGGAATATCAGCGTGTACCGTTTTAGAAATTGATGTTGGATCAATATCAACATGAATAATTTTTGCTTCAGGACAGAACTTATCAATCGCATTGGTTACGCGGTCGTCGAAACGAGCGCCTAAACAAATGATAAGATCTGAATTATGCATAGTTTTATTTGCTTCAAACGTACCGTGCATACCTAACATGCCAATATTTTGTGGGTGTGTACCAGGGAAAATACCCAGACCCATCAATGTATTTGTTACAGGCAGGTTTAGTTGTTCAGCAAATTTCAATACTTGCGCTTCAGCGTTAGCGATAACTGCGCCACCACCAACATAAAGTACTGGTTTCTTCGCTGTTGAAATCGCTTTAACCGCTTTACGTATTTGACCTTTATGACCCGATTTAACCGGGTTATATGAACGCATTGATACGTTCTCAGGATATTGGTACGGAAATTTAGCTAACGGATTTTGCGTATCTTTTGGTAAATCAATCACCACAGGTCCAGGACGACCTGTTGACGCGATATAAAACGCTTTTTTAATGGCATCAGGGATGTCTGCAGCTGTTTTACATAAAAAACTGTGTTTTACGATTGGGCGAGATACACCCATCATGTCCGTTTCCTGAAATGCATCGTTACCGATCATTGATGTCGGAACCTGACCAGATAACACAACCAGCGGGATAGAATCCATATACGCTGTTGCAATACCAGTGATGCAGTTTGTCGCACCTGGTCCTGATGTAACGAGGACGGTACCAACTTTCCCTGTCGAACGTGCATAACCATCTGCAGCATGTACTGCAGCTTGCTCATGACGTACTAAAAAATGTTCAATTTGACTTGATTCGAATAACGCATCATAAATATCAAGAACAGAGCCACCAGGATAACCGAAGATATGCTCAATACCCTCATCTTCCAGTGAGCGGATTACCATTTCGGCACCAGACAACATTTCCATAAGCAGGCCCTCCCGGCCCATTTCCTAATTCTAGTTTGACAACTGTCCACATTGTAACAAATCCGTTACAAGTTTAAACTTCCCATTGAATTAGATTTAACTTTATTTTTATTGGTTTATTTATTGAAATTAACAAAATAAAATCATCTTTAAAAGGAATATGAGAAATTAAATATCAAAAAATTTCATTATCCTCACTTAGAACGATATATATCAACCTTAAATATGATAAAAAAAACGAACGACCACCTGGCAAGATATTGATTTTAAGTGGAAAAAATTATTTAAAGAATATTTTCGAGGTAATTAACATACTTGTTTTAAAATGTTCTATTTAACGAATCACCAACTAGCCAAACATATTTATGCTGATGGTAGCTCGATCATTTCCATTTTCGGATTTTCCTTACGACTTGCTAGCCACATATTAAGTGTCGGTAACGACATCGGTTTTGCATACCAGTAGCCTTGTACTTTATAGCACCCCAATTTTAACAAAAACTCAGCTTGCTCTCGTTGTTCAATACCCTCACCAAGTAATTCGAGCTTCAACGCATCGCCCATCGCACAGATACCTTTGACAATATTCTGACTGCGTTCCGAATCAACGACACCTTCAATAAAACTACGATCAAGCTTGATGCCATAAAATTGAAATTTATGCAGATAACTGAAAGAGGAATAACCAGTACCAAAATCATCAATCCACAACTTAATTCCTAAGTTATTTAACTCACGCAAAACCCGCAAATTACCATTATCCGCATTCATCAAGGTAGTCTCTGTAATTTCAAAGTGGATTTGAGCTGGTACTAAAGCATAATGTGCTAAGATGGCTCGTACATTCTGCACAAAGCCATGATCGGCAAGCTGTTGTGGTGCGATATTTATCGCAATGAAATATTCAGGGTTATTGAGTTGTAGTAATGATAAGTCGCTACACACTTGTTTTATTATCCATTGCCCCATAGGCACAATAAGACCAGTCTGCTCTGCTACCGGAATAAAATCATCAGGAGGAACTAAACCACGCACAGGGTGATTCCAACGAATCAGCGCTTCAAAGCCAAGTTCTTTTCCCGTTGATGTATCAATCACGGGTTGATAATAAATTTCAAATTCGCTATTAATAATAGCCTGATTAAGCTCTTGCTCAAGATGAACTCGATATTCCAGTTCTAGCATGTATTCAGGTTTAAAAAAGGCGACACCATGCTTGCCTGACTCTTTGACTTTATACATGGCCATATCTGCTTTTTTCAATAATGAATCGCTGCACGTGCCATGCTCAGGACTAATACTCACGCCAATACTGACACCGACTGAGATAGTCTCACCAGATAGTTCGATTTTACGGCGGACATTTTTAAGCAGCCCATTTAAAATTGGAACGATATCATCAGCATCTGATATTCCCATAATTAAAATAGCAAATTCATCTCCACCAATACGAAAAACATCCGTTGTATATCGGCTAGGTTGCTGAAAATATGCTAAGGACTGTTTAATACGCTGAGCAATGATGGCAATCACTTGATCACCCACATTATGACCTAAGGTATCATTAATATTTTTAAGATCGTCTAGATCCAAAATACACAAGGCCGTTTTACCCTGTCCTTCGGTCATTTTGCTATCAAGTATTTCTAAAAATTTAAATCGATTAGCGAGTCCAGTACCATTATCTAAATATACCGATAGGTCCAGCTCCACAAGCCGCGCTTGTAAGCGCGATAGCTCTAAATTAGTGTTGCGCATATCGCGTCTATATTGGCTGGTTTTATAGATACCGATAATGCCAAACACACTGATAATCACAGTCGCAATAACAGAGCTTGGCGTCAAGATAAAAGCATGACGCAAGTCCAATAAAAACAACCAGATAGAGTCACTAAGAAAGGCAATAAAATAGACGGCAGAAAACAAGATTAATGAGCCAGCGGCAATCATTAATATCAGCATTATTTTACGCCTTTGACGTGACGAACGTGTATGATTTAGTTTATCCATAATTAGCACCATCCATTGTGACCAATCTGCCTATCCATATTTATGTAATATTAGTGTAGATAAATGACAATGGCTTGAATATTTACGGGGCTTAAGAATAAATAGAAGAAAGTGCTAGGGCAATAAAAAACACTCAGTCAGAAATGTGATCTAGATATAATAATCCCGCAGTCAGTCACTTAAATACTGAGCTACGGGATTAAAAATACTAAATAAATATTTTAATGTTTTAGATTTTTTCCTTTTTTAACAGTGCTATACATACTTTCAATCAAGCTGCTATAGCGCTGTTGAATAACCTTACGCTTTAGTTTAAGTGTGGGTGTTAGTTCACCTTTTTCATTGGTAAACGGTGATGCCATTAACTTAAATTTCTTCACTTGCTCAAATTTAGCTAACTCTTTTTGCATCTCTTTAACACGTTCATCAAGTAGCTCGACAATCTTAGTGTGCTTCAATAATTCAACGTATGATTCATACTTTAAATTAAGGCTTTTAGCGTGTTCTTCAATCGCTTCTTGCGCTGGTACAATTAAGGCCGACGCATACTTTCTCGCATCAGCAAATACCGCAACCTGTTCAATGAAACGATCACGACCTAACGTGCCTTCGATTAACTGCGGCGCAATATATTTACCACATTCGGTTTTCATTAAGTCTTTTAAACGGTCGGTAATATACAGGTAGCCATTTTCATCAATCGCCCCCGCATCACCCGTTTTCAGCCATTCACCATCGAATGTTTTTGCTGTTTCTTCAGGTTTGTTAAAGTAACCACGCATAACCGTCGGACTTTTAATTAAGATCTCGTTTTCAGCGCCTAACTTCACTTCAATGCCAGGCAGTACCGAACCAATAGAACCAAGCTTAAAGTCTTTTGAATAACAGCTCACTGTCGCCACGGTTTCTGTCATACCGTAGCCATATTTTAAATGGATGCCGATTGCTTGAAAGAATAAGTTAACTTCGTCATCCAGTTTCGCGCCAGAACACGGGAAGAAACGTACCTTACCACCAAACACCGCGCGTAATTTAGTAAATACCAATTTATCGGCAATCATATGCTGCAGTTTTAATAATGGTGAAACAGACGTACCCGCTTGCTGCGCTGCAAAGCGTTTTTTACCGACAGCAATAGACCAATGAAATAGTTTTTTGCGTGATTCAGGCGCATTTTCAACTTTATTCATCATGGTTGTATGGATTTTTTCATACAAACGCGGCACAGCACACATCACAGTAGGTTGAGTATCTGTTAACGCTTTTTGAATACGAGCGGGATCTTTCAGATAGGTATTTTCAGCACCCCAAAACAAGGTATTAAATGTCCAAATACGCTCAAAAACATGGCTTAACGGTAAGAAAGCTAACGACACATCCGTTTCTTCTAAACGTGTTTCCGGTTCGTTTAATGCTAAAGCCGCTTGGATATTCGCGTAATCTAACATCACACCTTTAGGCTCACCTGTGGTGCCTGAAGTATAAATCAAGGTAACCAGGTCATCTGCTTTCGCGTGTTCGATTCGATGAGCCAACGCCATCGACGATGAGCTACCTGGGATAAAATCTAATAAATCGGCATAAGCAACAACACGTTGATCATCCGGTAATGTCACTGTCGAAGATAATACGATTAATGATTGCAGTGTTTCACACTTATCCAGTAAAGGTAAAGCGAGTTTCAATTCTGCTTTATCACCAATAAACATGCAGGTCATCTTGGCATCATTAATGATGTATTCTGCTTGCGATGATGTGCTGCTTGGATAAAGTGGTACTGACACGGCTCGGCATTGCTGTAAAGCGAGATCGGCAATCGTCCATTCAGGGACATTGTTTGCCCAAATACCCACTGTCTCTTGCACTTTTAACCCGCGGTTAAGCAAGTTATTAGCGAGGCCTTCAATACGCTCGCCCATTTGTTTCCAGCTGATACAATCCCAGCCAGTTTTAGTTTTATTTTTTAGGGCCGTTTTGTCTTGATATTTTTCGATCCTATCAAGGATCTGATTTACGAAATGCTGGCTCATGTTTATTTCTCATGTTAATTCGGGCGCAAACTCAATTCGGCTTACAGATGTAAGCCAAGGAGGGTATCCTGTAAAATTTCATTTGTAAAATAAATGAAGATTTTATAACCTATTTCACACTCAAAAAGCCAATAATAGTGTCATTTACGTTAACAATGACAGCTTATCGCCACAATTAGTCACATACTTAGTCGTTATTGTCGTGAAAGACGAACGAATAACGCGCTACACCACAGAGTCAAATCACGCACCCAATAACGCACTAATGACTAGTCAAGTGTGACCAATGATCCAAGGGCTCATCACTGGTATTTTCAACTAAGGAAATATCAATCCCCATCTCGGTTAATTCCTTTAATGTTAAATCGTCAGCAAGCTCAACCATCTCTCCAATTTCATTTTTAAATAACATACTTCACCTCGCTATAAAAAGTCTATTTTAAGTGTGGCATAGATCAACAAAAGGTCTAATTTACGGTGCAATAAAGGTGGTAAAAAATCATATCAGCCACAAGTAAGCTAATAACCTCTTTCGCCATTTAAACTCACGACATCAATAATCACCACAGCGTAGGTATAAATTAATTGACAAAAAACAGCCAAGCCTGTAATGATTAAGGCATAAAATTAATTTATACATATAGACGGCTAAAGCAAGTCTATATAACGGCAAATTGAAGGATTCATAATGTCAGACCAGGTTATTATTTTTGATACGACCTTGAGGGATGGAGAGCAGGCGTTATCTGCGAGCCTAACCGTAAAAGAAAAATTACAAATTGCCTTTGCGCTGGAGCGTTTAGGCGTTGACGTAATGGAAGTTGGTTTCCCAATCTCATCACCTGGTGATTTCGAGTCAGTGCAGACTATCGCACGTAACATTAAAAACAGTCGTGTTTGTGCGCTTTCTCGTGCACTAGAAAAAGACATCGACGCGGCAGGTGAAGCGCTTTCCGTTGCGAAAGATTTCCGTATTCATACCTTTATTTCAACATCCGATATTCACGTGCAAAGTAAATTAAAACGTAGCTTTGATGATGTATTAGCAATGGGGCGTCACGCGATTAAACATGCACGCAAGTATACTGACGATGTTGAGTTTTCTTGTGAAGATGCAGGCCGAACGCCTATTGATAACCTTTGTCGTATGGTTGAAGAAGCAATTAAAGCAGGCGCGACTACGATTAATATTCCCGATACAGTGGGTTATACCGTGCCATCGCAATTCGGCGGCATCATTACCGATCTATTCAACCGTGTGCCTAATATCGACCAAGCAGTTATCTCAGTACATTGTCATGATGATCTTGGCTTATCTGTAGCAAACTCAATTGCAGCGGTACAACAAGGTGCACGTCAAATCGAATGTACTATCAATGGCATTGGTGAACGAGCAGGTAATTGTTCATTAGAAGAAATCGCCATGATCTTACACACACGCCAAGATCTATTAGGCAAAACCACCAATATCAATCCACAAGAAATTTACCGTACTAGCCAGCTGGTTAGCCAGTTATGCAACATGCCAGTACAAAGTAATAAAGCGATTGTCGGTGGCAATGCATTTTCACATTCATCAGGTATCCACCAAGATGGTATGTTAAAAGCGAAAAACACCTACGAGATCATGACACCGGAAAGCATAGGTTTAACGCAAAATAAATTAAACCTCACATCTCGCTCTGGTCGTCATGTGATCAAACATCGCATGGCTGAATTAGGTTATAGCGATACTGATTATAGTCTTGATGAGCTATATGAAAGCTTCTTACAACTAGCTGATAAGAAAGGCCAAGTGTTTGATTACGACTTAGAGGCTTTAGTCTTCTTCAACAATTTACATGAAGATGAAGAACACTTTAAATTAGATTACCTCAGTGTTCAGTCTGGTTCTGGTGTAACAGCAACCGCTACTATTTGCTTAAAATCGCTGTCAATAACGAGTGACGACACACAATCAACAACCGAAGCCGCGATTGGTAATGGCCCTGTTGATGCTGTTTATAAATGTCTAAGCCGTATTTCTGGCTTTGATATCGATATAGCTGATTACCACATTACCGCCAAAGGTGAAGGTAAAGACGCATTGGGTCAAGTCGATATCGTTGCCACATACGAAGGTCGTAAATTTCACGGCATCGGTCTAGCAACAGATATCATTGAATCTTCGGCACTGGCTTATATCCACGTAATGAATAATATCCATCGCGCAAATGCGGTAGAACAACAGAAAATAAAAAAACAAAATCAATAATACAAATTCAATAATAGATAGAAAAGGCGGCTAAGGATGACTGTAACAAAACACAATATTGCTGTATTACCAGGTGATGGTATCGGTCCAGAAGTAATGGCGGAAGCAATCAAAGTACTTGCTGCTGTACAAAGTAAGTTTAATTTAGAATTAACTTATGACTTTAATGATGTAGGTGGTATTGCAATCGATAACCACGGCACACCATTACCAGCAAGTACACTGACAGCGTGTGAAAATTCAGATGCGATCTTATTCGGCTCTGTTGGCGGCCCTAAATGGGAAGGCTTACCACCACAAGAACAACCAGAGCGTGGCGCACTATTACCATTACGTGGTCACTTCAAACTATTTTGCAATCTACGTCCTGCAAAAATTTACGCAGGTCTAGAAAAGTTCTCACCACTGCGCGCAGACATCTCAAATAACGGTTTTGACGTGGTTGTAGTACGTGAATTAACCGGCGGTATCTACTTTGGTCAACCAAAAGGCACTAAAGGCGAAGGCGCTGACGAAACGGGTTTTGACACCATGCTATATAGCCGTGCGGAAGTTGATCGTATTGCTCGTATCGCATTTGAAGCAGCTAAATTACGTGGCAATAAAGTAACGTCTGTTGATAAAGCCAATGTACTAGCAACATCAGTCTTATGGCGTAAAGTGGTACTTGAAGTAGCACAAGATTACCCTGAAGTAGAACTTGAACATATCTATGTAGATAACGCAGCAATGCAGTTAATCAAAGATCCATCACAATTTGACGTGCTACTGTGCGGTAATTTATTCGGCGATATTATCTCGGATGAATGCGCAATGATCACCGGCTCTATGGGCATGTTACCGTCGGCAAGCATGAACGATTCTGACTTTGGTTTATACGAACCTGCGGGCGGTTCTGCACCAGATATCGCAGGTAAAGGCATTGCTAACCCAATCGCACAGATCTTGTCTGCAGCGATGATGTTACGTTATTCTCTAAAACAAGAAGACGCTGCACAAGCAATTGAAAAAGCAGTTTCATTTGTACTTGAAGAAGGTTATGCGACTGGCGATCTGCACAGTGACAGCAATGCTAAACCGGTACAAAGCACAGCACAAATGGGCGATTTAATTGCCGCTAAAGTTGGCGCTTAATTAATTTCACATAAGCGATTTATACCAATTCCTATAAATAACTGTGCAGAAAAATGCTATTGCTATCGCAAACAGACATGGCCATGTCTAAGCGAACAGGGATGTCTTGAGCGGTTTGCAGGAGCAATATCATTTTGATCATTTAATTTTCGGAATTGGTATTATTTAAGTCGTATAAATAGAAAAGGCCGAAAGTGAACTTCACTTTCGGCCTTTTATTTGGCTGTTGATTATCGACTAATTTGTGAGATAACTTACGTCACCAAATTCATTTAAGTCAAGCTAGTAAACTCGACACCTATTTGATAGTGCTCACCATCACTATCAACACGAGTAACCTTTGCTTCAGCTTGCAGTGGCGGTACTCTGGTATCGCCCGTTGGTAGAAAAATACTCACGTTATCGTTCAATGAAAAGTAACTTTCAGGTACATCTAATGACATGCCACTTGCACTTAAATCACGACAGATAGCGGTAATATTACGCTCTTCATCCGTCACCTGCACCGGTGAGTCGATCAACATTCGGTGATAACTACGTCGTTCCAAATTCGCTTTTAGCACATCAATATCCCTCTTAATTACCGTCGTTCTTACGTGCTCGGTAAGCCTTTATTCATACCGAGCAAACCTGGTATTATACTGAGTAAATGGTTAACCATACCGAGTAAATTATTCACATATTTAAATGATTTTTCTATATTCTAGTATAGTCATCATTTATTCAGTAGAGACGTCCTAAGGTCAATAATGCGATCTAAACGACTCTTTCAGCAACATTTTATTCGCAATCCAACATGCCTTTATCAACAATAAAATCGATAATCTGTTGCAAACCGATGTGTTTTTTCATATTAGCAAACACATAAGGCTTATCACCACGCATACGCTTAGTATCTTGCTCCATGACTTCAAGCGATGCACCGACATACGGGGCTAAATCAATTTTATTAATGATCAGTAAATCGGATCGCGTAATACCTGGGCCGCCTTTACGTGGGATCTTTTCACCTTCAGCAACATCAATCACATAGATCGTCAAATCAGCTAATTCAGGGCTAAAAGTAGCACTTAAATTATCACCGCCACTTTCAACAAAGACCACATCAAGCGTTTTGTGTAATTTTGCCAACTCTTCCACTGCCGCTAAATTCATTGATGCATCTTCACGGATAGCCGTGTGCGGACAACCACCAGTCTCAACACCGATAATACGGTCTGCATCCAGTGCGCCTGCACGGGTTAAAATTTTGGCATCTTCTTGAGTATAAATATCATTGGTAACCACCGCGATATTGTAAGTATCACGGATCGATTTACACAACACTTCTAATAGTGCTGTTTTACCTGATCCTACAGGGCCACCAACGCCAATGCGTAGTGGCTGCTTAAATTCTGTCATTTCAAATCCTTATGAGCGAAATAATCGCGTGTATTGATGTTCATGTCGGCAACTCGCCATCACTTGTGCGGGCGTAAAGCTGCCAATGTGTTGATCGTCTGTGGCTAATGCTTGCTGCACTGCGGCGGGGATTAACTCAGCTAATTTCATTAATAGTTGCTGACCATCACTTTGCCCTAATGGCACTAATTTAATACCAACAACAATGGTATTCTCTAACCAGCTCCAGAGATAACCACCCAGCGCTTTCTCTAATGGGATAGCCCACTGATTAACAGCTAAGGCAAACGCAGCTAATTGCGTGGTTTCCACCATCTTAGCCAATTCACTATCCTCCAGTGATATGCCTAATTTTGGTAATAGTCGCACAAAAGCAAGTCCACGCTGACGCTCTTCTAGACGCATCTCTTTGGTTTCTCTGCTCGCGGCTAAATAATCACACCAAGTCTGCGCCTGCTGATAATCATCAGCAGCCAAACAAGTTTGCAAGCGGATAAGAATGGGTAATTCAAGACTGGCTAAGCTTTCGGACATTTGCCCTGATAACCAGTTTTCAAGCGTTGCAACATTTGTTACCCAGCCTTTTTCAATCGCCCATTCAAGCCCTTGTGAATAGGTAAATCCCCCCACAGGTAGCGATGGACTGATCAACTGATATAGTTTTAATTCAGCTAGCATATTATCCATACTGATGACCTACTCGTTGATATAAGCACTAATGTTCATGCGCATGATCATGTGGGTGCACATATTCTTCTTCACTACCATGTGAATGACCACCAGTGGTACCACCATAAGCACCGGGCTCTGGTTGGAACGCCGCGTCTTCAACGGTGACCTCTAAGCCTAAGCCAATAAGCATGTCATCTAAGACATGGTCATGTTGAAATCGGCACCAGCCAGCTTCAACTTGCAAAGGCACGTGACGGTTACCCAAATGATAACAACCGCGAGCGAATAAAGTCGGATCATCACAACGTGCCGTTGAAACGCGCTCTTTAGCAGCAATAACTTGCACAATAAAGTTATCATCGGTGGCTAACTGCGTACCATGCTCTAACAACTGACCTCGAGGTAAAAACAACCCCGCATCACGACCATCTTCAAGTTCAACTTTAAGACGGCTTTTAGTGCGCTGTAACATAGTCAAACATACATAAGCATCAATATTATTGGTCGTTTCAGTTAATATTTGCGTTAACTTAATCATTCATATTCCTTTATTATAAAAACTACGTAGACCAGATCCTTGGCGCATCAGGTGTATATCCAAGCCAAGATTCTCTGACTGCAGACCAGATTTGCACAAAACTCGCCATCATAGGTTCAGTATGCTGACCCAACGCCCGCACAACCAATAACCCCTCTAGTTCACTGGCACCGAGTAATACAGCCTCACCGAAACGGGTTTGTTGTTCATCTATGATCTGATTAATACGAGCTACTAAGGCGTCATCAACAGGACTAATATATAAACTGCCGGTCATCGGATAACCCCGTAACGCGGTCGCATAATCCAACTGGGTTTTATTTTGTAAGCGTATATTTTCAGCCAGTAATAATTTACCGTCACGAAAGATATGGGTCTGCCCTAATATCTGCCCATGGGTAAATTCTTCGTCCAATACAGGACGGCCAAAACACTGCATTTCCCAACCGATAAAGCGGGCGTTACCCGCTAATCTAACCTCGGTGATGAGCTTCACTTGCGCGCCGGGGAAAAAGATATTTTCCATTGGCAACCACTCAAGAAATGCACCATCAACAGCCGTTAATTCCTGAGATTGCCACGCAGTATCGCCATTACTCCGATAAAACTTAGTCGCTCCAGGTGTGGTTAACAATGCATGAGAACCAGTGTCGACCTGAATATCAAAGCGCAGTTGATCACCACCAACAACGCCTCCAGGCGGGTGTAGCAGATAGGTATGACAAGTTTCACCTTCCGGGTAAAAGGTTTTCTGCACAGCTAAAGGGCCGACAACAAGGCGTTCCAATAAACGAGTTTTACCGCCCTTAACGCCATATTTAAGTTGGATCTCAGCACGCCAGCCTTTATCACCATCAGGGCGAGGGAAGCGAATAGTTGACGGCATACTCATAAAACTAAGCTCCTAAAAAGGCAACTAGTATTCCACTGAGTCCCAGTGATGGACTTAACCATTTAGCACTGACTTGACGACCAATAACAGCACCCAGCGTTAATAATGCAGCAGCACTGATAAGCATCCCTGGTACAAATTGCACCAACTGTGCAGCTGGCGCTTCAACACCGTGTGCCCAACCATGGAACAACACCATGACGACCGCAGCGCTCGATAATAAATTAATCTTGCTATCCACTTGCTGGCTTTGTTTCCAAATCGCAACGGCAACAACAAATGCCGACGCCATAATGAAGCTTTCCATACCTGTGATAAGCCCTGTTAGCGCACCAAAACCAGTACCAACTAACATAGTCACTAATGCGCCTAGAATAATGCTGACTTGTTTACCTTTCATCTGCGCCGCTAAAAAGCCCACGCCCAGTAACATGATCAAATGATCTAACCCCGTCAATGGGTGTAATAAACCATTGGCAAAGGTACTTGTCATGAATGCTTCCGTACCAGTGTGAGCCAGTGCCGAACCAGAAAATACTGCAGTTGATAGCCCCGCCAAAGAAATGATTTTTTTTGAGACTGGTTTTTTTGAGAAGTGAAATTTAAACATTATTTTTTCCTTAAAATAATTTACAACAAAATTGATACTGATACGATATTGATAAATAGTGGCGCGTTAAAACATGAAACAGTGGTGTGTTAAAACATAAAGTAGCGCTGCGCCATCGGTAACACAGTGGCAGGTTCGCACACTAATAACTCGCCATTAGCACGCACTTGATAGGTTTGTGAATCCACCTCAATCGTTGGCTGCCAATCATTTAACACCATGTCAGACTTACTTAATTGACGGCAATCTTTAGCGACACCAATCAAACTATTCAACTGTAACTGCTCTGGTATACCGTCTTTTTTAGCTTGCTGTGAAATGAACAGCATTGATGTGTTCTGCGAAGCACGACCAAAGCTACCAAACATAGGGCGATAATGAACTGGCTGTGGGGTTGGGATCGAGGCATTCGGATCGCCCATTGGCGCAGACGCGATCATGCCACCTTTAATAATTAAACTGGGTTTAACCCCAAAGAAAGCCGGCTTCCATAACACTAAATCTGCTAGTTTACCGACTTCAACAGAGCCTATTTCATGACTCATACCATGGGTGATAGCTGGATTAATGGTGTATTTAGCCACATAACGTTTAATCCGGAAGTTATCATGGTGCGGTGGATCTTGTGGCAAACTACCACGCTGTACTTTCATCTTATGGGCGGTTTGCCAAGTACGTGAGATCACTTCACCAACACGCCCCATCGCTTGCGAATCAGAAGCGATCATCGAAAATGCCCCCAAGTCATGCAGAATATCTTCGGCGGCAATGGTTTCACGGCGAATACGCGATTCAGCAAACGCCACATCTTCGGCGATTGAGGGTGATAAGTGATGACAAACCATCAACATATCTAAATGTTCATCAATTGTGTTGACCGTATAAGGCCGCGTAGGATTGGTTGATGACGGTAATACATTCGATTCACCACAAGCACGAATAATATCAGGCGCGTGACCGCCACCAGCGCCTTCGGTATGGTAAGTATGAATAACGCGATCGCCAATAGCATCCAAGGTTGATTCAACAAAACCTGATTCATTCAGAGTATCGGTGTGGATCGCCACTTGCACATCGGCTTCATCGGCGACAGTTAAACAGTTATCAATCGATGCAGGCGTTGTGCCCCAATCTTCATGCAGTTTTAAACCAATCGCACCAGCAGCAACTTGCTCATGTAATGGCTCAGGTACACTGGCGTTGCCCTTACCTAATAAACCAAAGTTCATCGGAAAGTTATCCAGTGATTCCAACATGCGGTGAATGTTCCACGGTCCCGGTGTACAAGTTGTGGCATTGGTTCCCGTCGCAGGCCCAGTACCGCCACCGATCATCGTGGTTACACCCGAAGTCAGTGCTTCATCAATTTGCTGTGGACAGATAAAATGAATATGTGAATCAACGCCACCAGCAGTGATAATAGATCCTTCCGCTGCGATGATCTCGGTACCAGGACCAATAATAATATCAACGCCAGACTGCACATCCGGATTACCGGCTTTACCGATAGCGATAATGCGGCCATTCTTAACGCCGATATCCGCTTTAACTATGCCCCAATGATCGAGAATAACCGCATTGGTGATGACTAAATCAGGCGTATGCTGCGAGGTTAACTGGCTTTGACCTTGGCCATCACGAATCACCTTACCACCACCGAATTTAACTTCATCGCCGTAGCGGGTATAGTCTCGCTCCACCTCTAACCACAGCTCTGTATCTGCTAAACGTAATCTGTCGCCAGTCGTCGGACCAAACATTTCAGCGTATGCTTGCCTTGAAAGCTTTGCCATTTATTTACCCTCATCCTTGTCCGTCAAATCATCCTGGTTTTTCATATCATCAACGCTGCCCATGACCTTGCCCTGAAAACCATAAATCATGCGGTTGCCACCAAAAGCGACTAATTCAACAGTGCGACTTTGCCCCGGTTCAAACCGGATAGCAGTACCCGCGGCAATGTTAAGTCGAAAACCTAACGTCAGTTCGCGATAAAAAGTCAGGGCATCATTAGCTTCATAAAAATGGTAATGCGACCCAATCTGAATAGGCCGGTCGCCAACATTGGCTACACTCACCGACACCGTTGGCATACCAGGGTTTAAAGTAATGTGGCCACTGCCAGCTCTCATTTCACCGGGGATCATGCCCGAACCTGATTGTGTTTTATTCACCATAACAACCTCTATATAATGGGTTCATGGACGGTGACAAGTTTGGTTCCATCCGGGAACATTGCTTCAACTTGCACATCAGCAATCATTTCAGGCACCCCTTCCATGACTTGCTCTGCAGTTAATACAGTGCGGCCAAATACCATTAATTCTGCAACGGTACGACCATCACGGGCACCTTCCATAATGGCAGCACTAATCAAGGCTACCGACTCTGGATAATTCAACTTTAAACCCCGTGCTAATCGACGCTCTGCCACTAAAGCCGCCGTAAACAACAATAATTTATCTTTCTCTCTCGGCGTTAATTCCATTTATGTCTCCGTTAGTATGAGATTACCAATGCTTTTCTGTATTTTTAGATTGTTTACACTACTGTGACACAGTTGTTAACGATTTAACACATACTTTACACGGTTAGATATTCTTTAATTAAGTCATCGGTTAACATCGCCATATCACCATTAGCAACGGCACGACCTCGGTCCAGTAAACAAAAATGATCACCCACCTTTCTGGCAAAAGGTAATTTCTGTTCCACCAATAACACAGTTAAGCCCAACTCTTGATTGAGCTTGCGAATAATGTCGCCAATCTCTTGCACTATATTCGGTTGAATGCCTTCTGTCGGCTCATCAAGGATCAATAATTCAGGGTTGATCACCAATGCGCGACCTATGGCTAATTGTTGCTGCTGACCACCGGATAAATCGCCACCGCGACGATGTAACATTTCTTTTAATACCGGAAACAATTGGTAAATAAATGCCGGTATTTTACGATCTCCCTTAGCACGGATCGGCAAGCCTATCTGCAAGTTTTCTTCAACCGTAAGAGTGGAAAATATTTGTCGACCTTGTGGTACATAGCCCACCCCATGACGGGCCCTGCTTTCAGCACTCAGCGGCGCAATATCCTTGCCTTGTAATACAATCTCACCACTTTTAATCGGCAGTAAACCCATCACACATTGCAACAAGGTTGTTTTTCCCACGCCATTACGACCCATTAATACCGTGCACTTACCTTTTGGGATCTGCATATCCAGATCCCACAACGTATGGCTTTCACCATAAAACTGATTTATACCTTTAATTGCTAACATGGCTACTCTCCCAGATACACTTGTTTCACTTTGGCGTTATTTTGAATGTCAGTCATTGACCCTTCCGCTAATACACTGCCTTGATGCAATACCGATACAGTGCTAGCAATAGAGCGAACAAAATCCATATCATGTTCGACCACCACCACAGAGTGAGCCCCCGCTAACGAGTTTAATAACTCTGCGGTGCGATCCATCTCCTGATGCGTCATCCCCGCCACAGGTTCATCGACTAACAATAGCTTTGGCTTTTGCATCAGTAACATACCGATTTCTAACCATTGTTTTTGTCCATGGGACAAACTGCCTGCATCCATTGCCGCTTGCTCTTGTAAACCAATCAAGACCAGTACACGTTCAATTTCATCACGCTGCTCACCACTTAACTTGGCACGGAATACCGACCAAACGCTGCGCGTACCCGACATTGAAAGCTCTAAGTTCTGCCATACCGATAAACATTCAAATACCGTTGGTTTCTGGAATTTACGCCCGACGCCAGCATTGGCAATCTGCGCTTCATCCATCTTCAATAAATTCAGCTTGGAACCCAACCAGACTTGCCCCGTATCAGGCTTGGTTTTACCGGTAATAATATCCATCATGGTGGTTTTACCTGCGCCATTAGGACCAATAATGCAGCGTAACTCCCCCTCTTTAATATACAAATTCAGATCATTAATGGCTTTGAAACCATCAAAAGACACGGATACACCTTCTAAATACAGCAACATATTATGGCGGGTATCCAGCAGTGGATTATGCGCTGGTTTCAAAAATTCGAAGACCTGATCACGACGCGCAAACTGACTGACATTATCACGAGTCTGCTTAGCCAACCGCGCTGTAAAACCAGCATCTTTATTGTATATACTCGCGGCGACCTCTTGGTCAGTAAACTGTGAGGTTAACACCGAAGCGCTATTCATCTGCCTGCTCAAATCTGCATCTAACTGCTTAAGATCACTCATGATGCATCCTCCTTGGTTGCTACGCTGCTATTAATATTAGAGTTAAGATCAGTGCTAAGGTTAGAGTTACCGTTAGACTTCTTATTGCTAGATAAGTCAGTAAACCAGCCTGTCACGCCTTTAGGTAAAAACAGCGTTGCTAATACAAACAGGCTACCCAATGCAAACAACCACACTTCCGGCAACTCAATCGTGAACCAGCTTTTCGCGTAGTTAATCAGCAAGGCACCAATAATGGCACCAAACAAGGTCGCTCGACCACCAAGCGCAACCCAAACCACAATCTCAATCGAATTAAGCGGTGAAAACTCGCCAGGATTAATGATCCCAACTTGCGGCACATACAGCGCGCCAGCAATACCTGCGATCATCGCGGATAAAATAAAGATCCCCAGTTTAAAGTTAGCCACGTTATAACCAATAAAACGCACCCGAGTTTCAGAATCACGTATTGCCACGGCCACATTACCTAAACGACTGGATACCACTTTACGACATGTAAGGTAACCCAGGATCAAGGCAATCACCGACGCCATAAACAAGCCGACCTTAGTGGTATCAGCTTGCAAACTAAAACCAAGAATATCTTTAAAATCGGTCAAGCCATTGTTACCACCAAAGCCCATTTCATTACGGAAAAAAGCCAACATTAAAGCAAACGTTAAGGCTTGCGTCATGATGGATAAATACACCCCAGATACGCGCGCTCGAAATGACAAGAAACCAAATACCAGCGCCAGTGCAGCAGGAACCAATACCACCATCAAACAGGCGAACCAGAACATGTCAAACCCCTGCCAAAACCACGGTAATTCCTGCCAATCTAAGAACACCATAAAATCGGGCAGTTCAGGGTGACCATATACACCGCGATCACCGATTTGACGCATCAAGTACATGCCCATGGCATAACCACCCAAAGCAAAGAAAGCCCCATGCCCCAAGGTTAAAATACCTAAATAACCCCACACCAGATCCACCGACATAGCCAATAACGCATAGGTGAGATACTTACCCAACAAACTTATCGTGTAAGTCTCTATATGTAAAAAATGACCTTGTGGCACCAGTAAGTTAAGTGCAGGCACTAAAATTAACAGCGTAGTCAGTAGCAACATCAGTAACTGGCCACCACGATCGGTTTTTAACATAGAATTAGCAAATAGCTTATTTAACATTGAATTAGCGAATAATTTTTGCAACATAAGTTAGTCCTCCGCCCCACGACCACGTTGTGGAAAAAGTCCACGTGGGCGCTTTTGAATAAACAGAATAATGAATACCAGCACTAATATTTTAGCGAGCACGGCACCAGCCCAAGGTTCTAATAATTTGTTAAATAAGCCCAAACTTAAACCCGCAACCAAGGTTCCCCACAGATTACCGACACCACCAAAGACCACGACCATAAACGAATCAATGATATAACTTTGGCCCATATTGGGTCCGACATTGGTTAACTGTGATAAAGCCACGCCGGCAATACCAGCAACACCTGCGCCAAGGCCAAACGTCATGGCGTCGACCCATTCAGAACGAACGCCCATTGCCCGCGCCATTGAACGGTTTTGCGATACCGCACGGACTTGTAAACCCAGTGACGTTTGCTTTAATACAAAAATAAGTGCACAGAACACCAATAAGCAAAAAATAATGATATAAAGACGGTTATAAGTCAGTGCCAACATGGGATTAAATTCCAACATGCCACTCATCCAGTCCGGTGTGACCACAGAGCGGTTTAACGGTGAAAATACGCTGCGAACTGCTTGCTGTAGAATAAGACTGATACCAAAGGTAGCCAATAACGTTTCCAATGGTCGACCATAAAGAAAACGAATAACCCCACGTTCAATGGCAATACCGACTAAACCGGAAACAATAAACGCCGCGGGAATGGAGAGTACTAATGACAAACCAATATTGTCCGGCATTAATTGCTGCATTACATAGGTGGTATAAGCGCCTAACATGATCAGTTCACCATGCGCCATGTTGATCACGCCCATCACACCGAAGGTAATGGCAAGACCCAGACCTGCTAACGCTAATACCGAGCCAAGACTTAAACCAAAATACAAGGTTTCAAGGGTTGCATAGACTTGTTGGCTTTGCGCGTAATTGTCTAGACCACGCTGCGCGGCCTGGCGTAAATCATCGTCTGTTGTCGTATTAACAATATTATCCAACGCACTAAACGCAGTCGGCTCTATCGAGTCTGCTAACAAATGAACGGCAGCTAATAATGCAGTTTTATCTTCCGATATCGCCACCGTACCAATTGCTAACGCTAATGTTAATAAGGCTTTGTTTTTCTCGACATCTTCCACGGTTAAGCGTTCACGCAATAACGTTTGGATAGCGGGATCAACATTACCTAATAAGTTTTGTATGGCTTGCTGACGTAATCCTGCATCACTCGAGATTAAATCGAGTCTAGCGATACCTAAGCGAATGCTTTTACGCAATTTATTGTTAAGCGATACTTTCTTAAAATCGCGTTTTTTGACGATAAGCACTGTTTCAGGCGGACGCAACCTTGGCCTATCAGTAACCAAGGTTGCGTCTGTATCCAAAGTAAATATCGACGTGAGTTTAATTGCTGATTGACCAGTGGCATGATCTGCAATTAAAAATAAGGTTGTTTGTTTTTTATGATAGAAAACGCGACTGGAAAGTAAGTCCGTTAATAATTGCTTTGCCTGAGAGGGATTCGGATATGCCGTTTGGCTTAACCAATTTACCGCGGAAATTTTATTATCAAAACTGCGCTGAGTAAGCTGTTTCTCGACGTCTGAAAATGAATCTATCGTCACAGCAGCCCAACTGTTATTCATACTGCCCATTGATAGTAGTAATATCAATGCAGTGAAGAATAAAGTCGACGATGGCGATATTATGCCGGCATATTTGTTCATAACTTTCCCTGTTAATAAGAATAACGCGCAGCAGGGTAGCCAATGACCATCATCAGCCCCCTGCGTTAAACCATCAATCAATGATTACTTAGGCGAACCAGTGCACTTACCTGTCGTCACATTAAAACTACCGCAAGACAAGGGTGCTAACCAACTTGAGTACAGCGGTTTAGAACTAGGTAGGTAGTCAGACCAAGCATCACCAGCGACAACACCTGTGGTTTCCCATACGGTTTCAAACTGACCATCATCTTGAATTTCACCTAACAATACTGGCTTAGTGATATGGTGATTTGGCATCATCGTCGCGTAACCACCGGTTAAGTTAGGTACTGTCACACCAATTATCGCATCTTGAACTGCACCCGCGTCAGTGGAACCGGCTTTCTCAACTGCTTTAGCCCACATTTTGAAACCGATATAGCTGGCTTCCATCGGATCATTGGTGACACGATCTTCATCTTTGGTGAACTTCTGCCATGTTTCAATAAATTCGTCATTGGCTTGCGTCTCAACACTCATGAAATAATTCCATGCCGCTAAATGACCCACTAACGCGGAGGTATCCATGCCCGATAGTTCTTCTTCACCCACCGAGAATGCCACCACTGGAATATCTTCAGCAGAGACACCTTGTGATGCTAACTCTTTATAAAAGGGCACATTGGCATCGCCATTAATGGTAGAGACAACAGTGGTTTTCTTGCCTTTGGCGCCAAATTTCTTAATGTCTGACACAATAGATTGCCAATCGGAATGGCCAAATGGGGTGTAATTCACCATGATGTCACTGTCAGCAACACCTTTAGATTTAAGGTAGGCAGCTAAGATCTTATTCGTCGTACGTGGATAAACGTAATCCGTACCCGCTAATACCCAGCGTTTTACATCCATGTCATTCATCAAGTAATCAACCGCAGGAATAGCTTGTTGGTTTGGCGCTGCGCCAGTATAAAAAACGTTTTTAGAGGACTCTTCCCCTTCGTACTGCACAGGGTAAAATAACAAGCTATCAAGCTCTTCAAACACAGGTAACATCGATTTACGCGATACCGATGTCCAACCACCAAATACCACATCAACCTTTTCTTTTTCAATTAGCTCACGGGCTTTTTCAGCAAACAGTGGCCAATTTGATGCTGGATCAACAACGACAGCCTCAAGCTGTTTACCTAAAATACCGCCTTGTTTATTTTGCTCCTCAATCATCATTAAAATAGTGTCTTTCAATGTGGTTTCACTGATTGCCATCGTGCCCGACAATGAATGTAATACACCGACTTTAATACTGTCTTCTGCTGCAACAGCATTAAATGAAGCCACACCCAATGTGAGTGCAACGGTTGCTGCAAGGTGAGAAAACTTAGCTTTGTTAACTGTGAACATGATTTAACTTCCTTATTATGAACCTATCCCTTAAGAGGCAACAGTTATGCCAATTAATCATAGAAAGGAAGTGGATAATATAAAAATAATTATAAAACAAAAACTTAAAGCTGACTTTGAAGTTGGGTAATATAATAATCAGTAAAGTGTTGACAATTATTGGTGCAACTTAAAATACTGGTGCACCACTAAAGGGATAATTAAATATCACTCAATCTCATTATTGTCACTGGCACTTTGAAACAAATAAAAATACAATAGGCGCTCACTCATCGGGGTGCTACCAGGCTTTGCATTTAAGAGTCACTGTGGCTGAGATAACACCCGTAATTACTTGAACCAGATAATGCTGGCATAGGAATGAGATTCGACAGACTGGTTCATATCAGCGTTAAGAGTTAAGACGCAGATAAGTACGCATTACCGAGTCATAAGTTCTATGCTTCACATTCTAGGAGAACACGTGAAGCACACGATCAAAAAACTAGCACTTTGCACTGCCCTACTATTACCTTCGCTTTCAGTATCAGTAGCTAACGCCGCTGACAAACCAGTATTGAATGTCTATACCTACGATTCATTTGCATCTGATTGGGGCCCTGGTCCAAAAGTAAAAACTGCATTTGAAGCGGATTGTAATTGCACGCTGAATTTAGTGGCGCTAGAAGACGGTGTAAGTATTCTTAACCGTGTGAAACTTGAAGGTAAATACACCAAGGCTGACGTTCTACTCGGTTTAGACAACAACTTGATGGCTGAAGCGGTAAAAACCAACCTGCTAGCACCACACCAACAAGATACTAGCAAATTATCACTGCCAAACGCTTGGACTAACAAATACTTCATTCCATTTGATTACGGTCACTTTGCCTTTATCTACGACAGTGAAAAACTCGCTAATCCACCAAAGAGTTTAGCGGAACTGATCGAACGTAAAGATCTGAGCATCATCTATCAAGATCCACGCACCAGCACACCAGGCCTAGGCTTTATGTTATGGGTTAAAGCGGTTTATGGCGATCAAGCACCACAAGCATGGCAACAGATTGCAGACAAAACCGTGACCATTACTAAAGGCTGGAGCCAAGCTTACGGTATGTTCTTAAAAGGCGAAGCGGATATGGTATTAAGCTATACCACGTCACCGGCTTACCACATGATTGCAGAAAGCGAATTTAAATATAAAGCGGTTGAATTCACTGAAGGTCATTACCAGCAAACAGAAGTTGTGGCTCGTTTGAAAGATGCGGCAAATCCGGAGTTAGCCGATCAATTTATGGCATTTGTGCTTAGCCCAGCGTTCCAAGACGTGATCGCAACAGGCAACTGGATGTTACCAGCAAAACAAGCAGCCGCACTGCCAAGCGAATTCGAGCAACTAATTAGCCCTGCGAAAACTATCGAGTTCACGCCTGAAGAAGTAGCACAATCGCGTAAATCTTGGGTGAAGGAATGGCGTAACGCTGTTACTCAGTAATTAGCAGCTTGATATGATCGCGAATTCGCATAAATACTGGTGGTGTAGCGCCTTGCTCGCCATCAGCATCATTTTACTTCTGGTAGGCGGTAGTTTTACTGCCCTACTTAATTTTTCACAAGCCGAGTTAGACTTTAGCAGTGTGCTTGCTGACTCTTACACCCAACACGTCATTAGCTTTAGTTTTTACCAAGCCGCTTTATCTACGGGCTTGAGTATTGGTTTAGCGATCCCACTGGCACGGGCTTTCTCACGCCGAGAGTTTGTTGGTAAACAATTAATCATCAAGCTGTTTAACTTATCGTTAGTACTGCCCATCATCATTGCCATCTTTGGTATTGTCGCCGTACACGGTAAAAATGGCTGGGTTAATCAACTACTGGCGTTATTTAATATCGATACTGGCCATTATATTTATGGCTTAACCGGTATTCTACTGGCGCATTTATTTTTCAATGTGCCGTTAGCCACGCGTATTTTACTGCAAACCCTCGACTCTATTCCCAGTGAATCTTGGCGCTTGGCGAGTCAGTTAAATATGCAATCACGACACATCTTCATCACCTTAGAATGGCCGAAGATAAAGCAGCAATTACCCTCATTAATCAGCCTTATTTTTATGCTGTGCTTTACCAGTTTCGCGATTGTCATGTCACTCGGCGGAGGCCCTGATTATGCAACGCTTGAAGTGGCTATCTATCAAGCCCTGAAGTTTGAATTTGATATCGAGCAAGCCGTGGCGTTAGCTATTATTCAAGTCGCAATCACTGTCGCCTTAATGCTGTTTAGCGCGGTATTTTTAAATTCACAACCTATGTCCGCGCCATCGGGGAATTACTTCCGCCGTCCCGACAGTCATAACCTCAGTAGTAAAATCGCAGATGGCCTTAGCTTTATGCTCGCGAGTTGTTTATTAGCGCCGCCAATGCTGGCGATCCTAAGCAGCGGTATTAACAGCAATACCCTTAACGTGCTTAGTCAGCCAATGTTATGGCAAGCCACAGGCATCTCATTACAAATAGCCCTGAGCTCTGGTTTATTAAGTTTATTACTCGCCTGCGCCATCTTATTCTCGACCAGAATATTAAAAGTGCGTTTTAAATTCATGACACTGGCCTATGGTATCGAAAATATTGGCGCGATTATTTTAGTGGTACCAGCACTCGTACTCGGCACTGGTTTGTTCTTACTGTTACGGCCTTATGTCGATGTATTTAGTATTGCGGCTTGGCTGGTTATTCTGGTCAATGCGTTAATGGCATTGCCTTATTTACTGCGTGTATTGAACCAACCTATCCAAGACAGCTTTGCTAGCTACGACAAGCTTGCGGTTAGTTTAGGTCTATCACGCCTGCAACGACTGCGGATTATCGAATGGCCATTATTGCGTAAACCCATCGCGATGGGACTCGGGCTAGCCTGTGTATTATCTCTGGGGGATTTAAGTGTCATTGCATTGTTTGGCAGCCAAGATATGCAAACCTTACCCTTGGTACTCTATCGTCAGTTAGGCAGTTATCAACTTGATGCTGCAGCGGTTACCGCTATTTTCTTATTAACGCTTTGCGGTGTTATTTTCTATTTGTTCGAACGTATTATTGGAGGCAAAAATGCCTAATGCAACACAGCGAGATAAAGCGAGCCCTCAGAATAATACCAATGCGACGCCAAGCTGTAATGACAATTTTTCAGTGCAGGGAGGCAGTGAGTTATTACAAGTAAACAAGATTACCTTTGCTTATGAACAGATGCAGATGCAATTTGATCTCGTCGTTAATCGTGGCGAAACCTTGGCGATCCTCGGCGCAAGTGGCTCAGGTAAATCCACCCTACTCAACCTTATCGCAGGTTTTAATCAACCGTTATCGGGCGATATCAGCTTTCAACAAGCATCTATACTAGCAAAAGCCCCTGCGCAGCGACCTATTACTACCTTGTTTCAAGAACATAACCTGTTTAACCATTTAACCGTAAAGCAGAATATTGCCATAGGTTTGGCACCGAGTATGAAACTGGACGTAAACCAACAAGCCACACTTGAGAAAGCCGCGCAACAAGTAGAAATAACCGAATTACTCAACCGCCTACCTGGTGATTTGAGTGGTGGTCAGCGCCAGCGCGTTGGTATCGCCCGCTGCCTAGCCCGTAAACAACCTCTGTTATTGCTTGATGAACCTTTCAGTGCATTGGATCCCGCATTACGTCAAGAGATGTTACGTTTGATCGCCAAGCTAAATAAGGAGCATGATATTACCGTGTTAATGGTCACCCATAACCCAGATGATGCCTTGCAGATCGCCGACAATATTGCTTTTATAGAAGATGGTCAGGTCGCGCTGCATGCACCCGCGGCCATATTAGTGGATCAAGATGCGCCAGAAATGTTGAAACGTTATTTGGGAAAGTCATAGATTATGAGGAAGGATACGTAAATAGCGGATTGTAGATTGTTAATTGTTAATTGTTAATTGTTGATAATAGTCGAATGAAACGAGCCTATACGCAATGTATAGACTCGCTGCATGTGAGTCTTGTTAACTGTGATTACTGTTTCTTTGGCTGAACACTAAAGAAATACGCCACATCAACCATATCTTGGCGGCTTAAATACGCTACTTCACCTTCCATAAATGGACTTTTACGCAATCCCAATTTAAAGTTATTTAATTGGCGAACAATGTATTTATACTTCTGCCCTTCCAGATACGGGAAGTAGTTAAACTCTTCTAAACGACTCTCGTTGTGACACGCTAGACAACGCTGAGAAAGCTGTTGACCATTAACCAGATTTGGCTTAATAATATCAGCATCAGATGCCATCGCGGTTGCCGAACCAAACACCAAAGCAGCTGTGAATGCTATTTTTTTAATCATAATTTAGTACTCACTCTATTTTGCCGCCGGTGGTTGATACTCAACCGCTAACGGTAATCGTCTGAACGTCGTTAAGTCAATTTCTTGCTGGTTATAATAAGTCGATAAATAATCTAATACCGGCTCCCAAGTATCACTTAAATCCCACAAACCTTGGCTATCAATCATCCATTGAATGGTTTCACGCCATTCTGCTTTATTACCCTTGTTTTGGGTGATAATTAAGCTAGTGTGGCAGGCGTTACATTGCTTATTAACCACTTCCCAGCCTGGTGCCATGATCAGACCAGATTTTTCATCGACTAAGTAACTTTCAACTTTTGCTGCAGCCGTTGTACTCACGCCTAGCAAAAATACTAATATTAAATAGCGGAGTTTATTCATTTTTGCACCCGAACCGCAATACGATGACAACCATTAAACATGTAACCTTTTGGATTCCATTGTGGCTGCACAACTGGTTGCGTCTTACCTTCGCTGTCGGTCGCTTTTGACCATATTTCATAATAGCCATGCTGTGGTAAATCAAGTTCGATAGACCAATCTTGCCATGCCATTTGGTTCGGCTGTTTTTTCAAGTCTGCAACATGCCAAGTCGAGCCATAATCATAACTCACCTCCATCTTCACCACTGCAAGTGGACCCGCCCACGCATGACCACGTACAGCCGTTTTCTGACCTAATTTAAATTCACTGCCAGTTTGTGGGTGGGTGATTAATGATTTAACGATCATGTGCTCAATGACTTCAAAATCATCTAACGGTACTTTTTCACCTGGTGCAACCGGGTATTTCGGTACACGATAAGCAGGTGATTCCATTTTCTTACCATCGTGTTCAACATTACGAATACTAATACCCGTTGCCGCTTTTGATGAGATAGAGGCAGGACGACCACCAAAGACGATACGCAAAGGATAACCGTGTAAATACGGGATCTCTTCCCCATTCATCGACCATGCGATCAAAGCGTTATCTTCCAGTGCATATTGAATTGGTACACCACGAGAAATAGCATCCCCTTTACCACTTAAATGGCGATCAATACTGTGATGTCCGGTATAAACCGCATCATCTTTAATGCCACAATCTTTTAAAACATCACTGACTAACACGCCAGTCCATTCAGAACAATAAACAGCAGAGTCAGTCCACTGATTACCTTTTGCTGACGGATAAAAGTTCTTACGGCTGTTACCACCACACTCCAGTGTTAATGCATAAGTATGGTGTTTAAATTTACTTTTTAAATCTGCAATTGTGTATGTTTTTGGATTTTCACAAGACTCACCATCAACAGTAAACTCCCAGATCTTAGGGTCGATTGCTTTAAAGTCCGGTAATAAACCATTCCAACGTACAAAAGGAACATTAGCAGGAGTAATTGATGGGTCGAGCATGTGATCAGCGACATAAGCATTTAATGGTGTGCTATTTAACACCTTGTAGTAATCAGGTAAATCAGTCACCGAGCTCCACTTAAGCGAATCTACTTCCAGTGGTGACAGGCCTTTTGGTAAGTTGCCAGCAAATACCCAATTAATCGGTAACATAGCGCTAGCACCGACAGCAAATGTGCCTTTAATAAAATCTCTACGTTTCATTGCTTATTAAACCTTACTGTTCGCTGAAATATTTAGTGAGTCTGTTAATGTCATCATAAGAAAGTAACTGTGCAACCTTACTCATGGTGATATCTTGGCGTTCGCCATTTTTAAAGGCTGCCATCTGATTTCTGAGGTAGATTAAGCTCTGACCGCGTAAATCAGGGATGGATTGATAAGGATTAACACCATTATCACCGTGGCATGCCATGCACATATTTTTTAGTTTGTCGTCATCTGCTGCCGTTGCCGAAAATGACATAATAGACAGATATAACCCAGTTAAAACATATCGAGAAATTCGCTTATTAATCATTTTAGCCATTATTAGATTTCAAAAAAATGAGTCTAACAAGCACTATTTTTAGCCGCAATATAGTAGCGAACCAGAAACCAAATAATTAGCGTAAGAAATTGAAATATAGACAGTAGTTTTTATTTACTTAATTAATTTT
This sequence comes from Moritella marina ATCC 15381, assembly GCF_008931805.1. Lineage (GTDB taxonomy): Bacteria > Pseudomonadota > Gammaproteobacteria > Enterobacterales > Moritellaceae > Moritella > Moritella marina. The sequence goes on from NZ_CP044399.1 coordinate 3,335,322, forward strand.
TATTAACTTAATTGGTATAAATTAACCGATGATAATCTTGAGGGGGAATGGCTAGAATTGATGTACATCAAACAAAGGTGAGAATAATGGTTATAGTCTCAAGACGAACTAAAAAAATAACCATTGATAAATTAACTTGTTCACTCATTTAAAATGAATAAATCAGCGGTTATTAAGACACAAAACCACGGGCTTTAAGCAGTGCTGTTTTAAAATCATCTTCGTGATCTTTGGCTAAACCAGGGATCATTTCGTCTTTCGCACTATTACGCATTTTTAAATGATAGATAAGCGCATCATCACTCAAATCAGCTAACTCACCTGCAAATCTCATCTCATCAGCCAAGGTACTCAGTAACTGCAGCAGATTAGTATCAGGTTCTTTCTGCCATTCTGGTTGTAATAGTTCGATTATTTCATTTAAGCGGTGATATTTCATATTATTATCCTTATTTAAACTATGGATATTATACCTACTACTAGGCATAAGTTAAACAAAACCAACTTGGCGTTACTCTTGGTCAGTTCCCTTTATAATCTTTACGCTTATACCTACATAACGCGAATGAAAAATGACATACATGACGGTATGGCTTATTTTGTTAATAACTCATATTCTAAGCGAGTCAAAATAGCAGGCTCTAACGCTGTAATATCAACCGTGCTATATCCATAAAAATTAGGCTTCATGTGTGCACGTAATACCGTAATTGACTCAGTGACATCTTCGTCCATCATGAGCTGATCATTAAACTCGGCTAGGTGCTGTAATTGGCTATTTGAAAGCGGTGCAAGATATTCACTATGTCCGCCAATAGAACTATAAAGCATCTCATAATGTCCACCTTCGGCTTCTTCCAGATAATAATTACCAGTACGAGCAACATTGGACATTGCGTTCATTGGCATCGTTAAGTCTGAAAAATTAGCGTTTAAATAATTTTCACCGCCGGCATGCTCTTGCGTGTTTGCTCCAAACTCTGGTTGAGGAAAAACCAAAAAGGCATCTACCGTGCCATTAGAAATGATTGCGGAAAGAATGAACTTACCATCTTTGTAGTATTTTACTTCCGTGTCACCTTCAGAACTTTTCTTATATACAGGTGATCCAAATGTCTCGTCGAGTACTTCACTCGATGCTCTGACGTATACTTTAGAAAGTCGGTCATTGGAAGGGTTATCGGAGAAGTTAGACATAAATAGATCCCAACCCTTTCCCCCCATATCGATAGCATCGTTAAACTGACTTATACCAATAATTAGTACCACAATTGATACAAGTGAGTTTGGTGTTTTTTGCTTCAACATACCTAAAATATCGTATTCTTCGTCCGTATTTCTTTGCACATTTTGAGTCGTTTCGTCCTGCATGTTTATTCCTTATTCCGTTAAAGCTCGAGTGCAAAATATTCAGTGATATCTTTGTTACTGATTCTGAAACACAGTTCTACCTCATTGGCTTGTAATATATATACTCAATTGGAGCTATACAAGATATATTTTTCACGGAGAGAAGTAGGCCATCTAATTACGTTTTATGAGGCCGTAATTAGATAGAAGCTCTTACTCATAAGGTTAATTAAAGCGCTAACTGCCAGCGTTGTAATGGTTTATCCGCTTTAATGCCACGACCCCAACGATCGATACTATCAATCGTTAGAATACGCGAAGGATTAGGCACTAATGCTATAAGTTGTTTACTGGCTCTTTTCGAGGTCAGCACCCATAAGCTATCGTCTTCAGTTAATAGCTCAACCAATTCCTGCTTATCTTCCGCCGTCCATTCCAATTCAGGTTTGGTTAAACGCTCAACGACAAACAACTGATTGCCCGAGGCAAAGTCTTCAAGCTCTGTTGATAACAGCACCACAGAATCAATTTCATTGTCTAACAACATTGCTTGCTGTTGGTTAATCAAATGGCGTACCGACATCATCAAAGCTTGTTGATTGCTGGCAATAATCCCGGCTTGCTGTGGCCATATTTGTTGTAGATCTTGACTGACAATCGCCGTCATACGGGTTAAGTTAGTTGGGTTTAACCAAGTGTAAGGTGAAATAGTTCCGTCGTCTAAACGCAGCGCTGCAACGCCTTGTGCTCTTGGTGAAATGGCTTGAGATGCATCCACTTCAATCATACGAATGTTACCTTTACGCGCATGCACAAATAACGGATCTTGTGGCCAAACAGCACCTAAGGTAATCGCCACTTGCGCATCAATCGCCGCTTTCTCTGTTAGCGTTGCGCCTTTCGAACTAAACCAGTTAGGCAAACGCGATATGCCGTAACGTTTTGGTGGTAAATACTGCGTAGTAATATCCGTGCCTTTGGTTAATTCCGTCGCTAACATATACGTCACTGGCGTCGCGGTAAGAATGTCTGCTGCACTGACCTTTGGGCTAAAGCCCAATGTTGATGTTAATAGCAGTACAGCCGCACTAACGCTTAATAATAATGGAGAAGTCATAATTAATTATCCTTTACGCACAATGCGATAGCAGGTTGCCGTTAAGAAGAAGCTCGTCGATACAATAATGATCGCCGCGCCAGAAGGGATTGGCAGTTTTAATTCCATTGGCAAAATAGTACCAATCAAACAACTTATCGTCGCTAATAACGCCGACATTAGCACAAAGCTACCCATGTTCTTGGTTAACAGGCGGGCTGTTGCACCAGGGATCAGTAGCAAGGCCCCTACTAACACCGCACCGACAATTTTCACCGACGCAATAGTTACTAGCGTGATCATCATGACAAATAAGTAATCATAAAAATTGGTCGCGTAACCACGAACTTTGGCAATATCAGGGCTGATGCAAGTTAACAAAATACGGTTAAAGGTCGGTATTAAGACCAGTAAAATCACGCCACAGGTAACAGCCAAGATCAGCAAGTCATAGTCGGTGATCGTTAAGATCGACCCAAACAGCACATTCTCTAACATGTGGATATTAATCTTACGCGCCACGTACATGAGTAACGCCGCACCGACCGCTAATGCAAACGCAAGGAACACACCGACCAAGGTATCGTAAGGTACATTAGTACGGTTTCGCACAAAGTGCAGTAATAACGCGAAGATCATGCAGAAACTGAATAAACCAATGATCGGGTTTTCTGCGGGCTCACCCAGCAATACACCTAAAGCAATACCCGTTAATGCCGCGTGACCAACCGCTTCAGAAAAGAAGGCTAAACGTTTAGCAATCACCAAAGTGCCAAGACCGCCAAGTAACGGACCAAGTAAAATAGCAGCTACAACCGCATTCACCATAAACGAATAAGAGAAACTCTCACTCAACCAACCTGCATCTACACCCAATTGTGCCCAATGACGGATAGTATCCATTATTTAACTCCTTGGACTGAATTGATCTCAGCGGCATTACCACCAGTGTAATGATTGAATAGACGCTCGATCTTATCTGCACGTAATACCTCAGACACAGGGCCTGAATCAACGAGTTGACGATTTACCACATGTACTTGACCATCTAAACGACGCACTGCACTGACATCATGATGCACGGCTAAGATGGTTTTATTTTCGCAGACTAATTCATGGATCAGCGACTCAAGATAACGCACACCTTGTTCATCCATCCCCGTTGTCGGTTCATCCAGTACTAATAAGTCAGGGTTATCCAATAATGATTGCGCGAATAACACACGTTGCTGCTCACCACCAGATAACTGCCCCATACGGCGGTCGGTACGATTCGCCATGCCGACGCGATCTAATTGCACCAACGCATGATCTTGTTCTTTTTTACGCTTACGCCAAAACAACGGATTACGACTCTGATTTAACAGAATAAAATCCATCACAGTAAACGGTAAGCTCGACTCAAACGTGGCCTTTTGCGGCACATAACCGATATTGCCTTTATGCTCAGGCCATTGAATATCAATATTGCCCGTGAAAGGCGTTAAGCCTAAAATAGAGCGTAATAATGATGTTTTACCACCGCCATTAGGCCCCATGATCACATGGCACTGGCCAGCTGCTAAGTAATGAGAGATATTCTCTAAGATGACATTGTCACCGTATTTCAAACCGACATTTTGTAAACGAATAGCAGGTCCCACGATTAACTTCCTTGCTTGATATTAGTTGCGGTATGAGTAGCAGTGTTCGTTACAGCTGTATCTGCTAGTGAACGTTTCGCTGCAAACTTCATTGCTTCGACTAACGTATCAAGATTACTTTTCATTTCAACGGCCACTTTATTCTCTTCATACGCACCATGCGTCATGTGCGAGAAACGGTAAAGTTGCACGCCCGTCGCTGCTTCAATCGTTTCCACATAACGGCTTGGCATATTTAATTCATAAAACAACACATCAATCTTCGATGCGCGGATCTTTTCAATCGTTTCTTGTAACTGACTTGCGCTTGGCTCAACACCGTGTGCAGGTTCAATGACCGCAGCAACATCGACACCAAATTCTTGCAAGATATAACCGTAGGCATTATGCGTTGTCGCCACCAGCATGCCCGAAGTATCTAAATCACCCAGCGTTAACATGGCTTGGCGCTTCATTTTACGGAATTCAGTCGCATATTTACGCGCATTTTTACGGTAAGTACGGGCGTTATCAGGATCAATCTTCGATAACTCTGTGGCGATGGTATAAACCTTTTGGATCGTCGTTGATAAACCCACAAACGTGTGTGGGTTTACTGCGCCTTCACCAACCGATTGACCAATCGCAGGTAATAACGGCACGTCTTTATTGGCTTTAATAACGATTAAATCATCACGGTTTGCTGCTTTAATTACTTTTAAAGCAAAGTCATCATGACCAATTGCGTTCACCACGATCACATCCATTTGTTTCAAACGGCGTAAATCATTCGGTTGTGGCTGGTAGTTGTGCGGATTAAAGCCTTCATCAACTAACGGCAATACATTGGCTTTATCACCAACCACGGCTTTCACGTAGCTGTAATAAGGCTGTAGGGTAATACCAATTGTTAACTTTTCAGCGGCTTGTAATGTCCCGCTCATCAATAATACCGCGCTCGTGGCAACGACTGTGAGTAGGTTTTTGAGACTACTATTTTTCATTATGCTTGTTTTTACCATGCTGATTTTCATTTTGATTATTCTCATTATCGACGTTGTCACATCTTAGTGACTGTCGTTATCAGTGTGCGCTGCTTCAACATCAGCAGCAAAGACCACTTGCTTCCAACCTGCGCTGATAAGCTCGGCGGCATTAAGTTTGTTTGCAACCAATGGTTCAGGAGTCGGCATATCTAATGCTAACCACACATCCGGTCGTGCAGCTTGGCTATTCAAGATCACCGCAACACTCCCCGTTGTTAACGCTGGAACACCTTGATATAGCGCAGGAGCAACTTTACGCCACGCATGTTTACCTTTACGTTCCCAGCTTTTATCGATGATAAAGGGCGCTAACCACAACTCATCTAGCGCCGCCATCTCCGGCCAAATATCGACGCCTTCAAACTCAAGGTTGTCTTGATGAATGTTACGGATCTCTTCATGGGCTAAACGTAATTCACCGATCATGGCCAGTTCCACAGTGGGCAAATCTTTAATTGATATTTGATGACTCGCGAGCTGTTTTTCGCTCGAGGCGGTTTGATGGTAAGGTAACAGAAGTGTTGCTGTTGCAAGAATGACGACGATGATTAACGCCACCCACTTACCTTCACGGCCACCATCATCTGGATGAACTGATTGACTGATCATTTTTCGCTAATCTCTACAACATCCACTTCAACTGGATTTTCATGACCGGCATCAAATACCAAATAAAAATCGGTATCTGGTTTACTAAATTCAGCAATTGAACGCTTATCCGTCACGCCTTTGGCAATTAAGTTATCATCGTAGTCATACATATTTACAGCGTAATCCACTGCCGTACTCGCATCACTGTAGCCCGCTTCGCAAGCGACTTTGTCAGACTCGAACCAGCAATTCATTAATGGGAAATGCGCACTGGCGGTACCCGAAAATAACCCCGTGATTAATGAAAGCGCTAGCAGCGTCGGTTTGATTGCCATTTTTGTCATGAAAACCTCAATACGAAATAGACTCATACAAAATAGATAAGTCGATAAATAAATAGAGCAAAAAAGCCTGTAATCAAATCTCATCTGATTACAGGCTAAAAGTAACTAACTCACAGTAGTGAAAATTACTGTAATAAAGCTTCGAAGGTGAAGTGCACATTAACGCTTGCTTTGTCAGCCATCGGATCGTTTTTCAATTCACCTTTGTAGTTGGCTTTCATCAAGTAACGGCCTGCTACTTCCGGCGTAAATGTCACCTTACCGTCTTTGTCACTTACTACGTCAATTTGCTCTTGGTGGTTACGGTATAACGTACCTTCACGAGTAATATCAGCAGTGACCCCCGCTTGTGATTCGCCATTAAAGAAGAACTGGAAACTAACCTCTTCACCTTCAACAATATCTGACGGATGAGTTAGTGGGCGCATTTCTAGGTATTTACCTTCAATTTCTAATGCTTTTTCAGTTGGCATGCCAACCGTTACATAGCTTTCTGCACGGGTGTAGCTCAATTGCGTGCTCACATCGCGTGCTTTTTCTGGGATCAAGTTTGCACGTTCAGCTTTGTTAGCTTTCACACGCTTAACAGTGTCACGACGACCTGCTTTATAAGCCGTGTAGTAAGACGGTACGTTGTTGATAGCAACTTTATGCGTGCCTTCTTCTTCAAAATAGAAGTCAAAGATAGAACGACGTTTACCGCGGATCACAAAGTTAGGACGTTCTTTACGGCCATCAGGCATGATCACTTGTGCAAATTCACTGCCGGCAGGCTTATCAAATACGAACGTACCGTGTGATGCAGTTACGTCAAACGTTAACCAATCACCACCTTCTTTTGATACGGTGAAATGCGATGGTAATACCCAACGTGGGTGTGCATTAGCCGTTGTTGTAGCAGCTAGTCCTGCGATAACCGTACAGGCTAAACCTAATACTTTTAATTTGCTTTTTGTAGACATTATCTTTCTCGCTATATTATTTAATTAGGTAGTTAATACGGATATCGCCGGTTTCTTCGGTCGGTGCAATGGTGTGACTAAATGGCTTATCACCTAACGTCATTTTTTGACGGATGAAATTACGGCCGCCGTGTTCACGCACTACTTCAACGTAAAATGTATACTTGCCCGCTTCAACGCGGTTACCGTCGTTATCTAAACCATCCCAAGTGAAACGGTAATCACCAGCAGGACGTGTTGCAGATGTAACGCCGTCAACTAATGCACGGTCATAGCGACCGACTTTGCGCCACCAGCTACGTAAATCCTTTAGCCATTCATCTTTACCCACCCACAGCTCAACAGTACGCACTGATTTACGCTTTGAGTTCTCGATCCATACAGCCACATAAGGACGGGCATACATAGATGAATCTATCTTAGGCAGGCTAAACTCAACCGCTAGTTCAGCAGTCGCAGGGATTGGCGCTGCACTTGCCGAAAAAGTCGGAATGAACAGGCTGCTTAATAATGCAATAGATAGTGCGATGCATAAGCCAAGACGTTTAAATAACAAAGTCATACAAGATCCTTAAGGAACGGCCACGACAAAAATAGCCAAAGTAACGAGCGAACCAAACAAGGTCCATTTTAATGAGGTTGCGAAGGTTTTCTTTTTAGGCACTAATAAGCACACGCCAGTTAAGACAAAAAACACCATCAACAGCGCGGTAATATCAATAAAAAATTTCCATACATCGCCGCTATTACGGCCTTTATGCAAATCATTTAATACAGCAATAACACCGTAATGGGTCTTTTCAATAACAGCTTCAGTCGTCGTCATATCAATAAATACTGCGACGTTATAACCAGGACCTTTGTAATCCATGGCGATCTCGCCTTCGATTAATTCACCATCTTCAATTTCAGTAAAAACATCTAATGCAGAAGGTTGACCAGAAAGATTAGCGTGTTCGGTAAGATAACTAACAATACCGGATTTATTGACAGCAACAGCGCCATGGGCATCATTGAATAAGGCTTGCGGTAAGCTCAGAATCGTTTCTTCAATATCAGGTTGGCTAGCAACAAACAGGCTTGGGCGATTCAGAGTGATCCCCGTGATCGAGAAAAACAATACCACCAGCAATAACGCCATCGAAATATAGATATGCAGACGACGCGCCCATACTTGCACTTGTTTATTCTTTAGAAAAGTTTTGTTTTTTGCTGTCGCTGTTTGGTTTTTCGATCTTGTCAGTGTTTTATTAGGAGTCTGGGGAAGAGTTTGACTAAAAGAAGACATGATCGTAATAACACTGCTTTGTTTATGGGATTAAAGTGTAAGCAATGTAATTGATAATCGTTTTCATTGGCATTGAATTTACATTATTTACGTTAATGCAATGCCAATAGCGGGATCTTATCAGTAATTAAGTTTTTTCTTCACTCATCTTGTTATTCATTGATCGTCATCGCTAAGTAAGTCACTATCGATTATTTCGCAATACGCTTTAATCTCAGCAGCGCTATGCTCAATGTTAGCCGCATCAGCAAGCTCCCATGATCGTTCGCAGGTTTGCGTGCGATCACACCACTGATAACCCGCGGCAGGTAAGCAACCATGTGCATCACGACCACCTCCGACAGGTTCCTGTTGTGTCGAACTGCAGGCTGTCATGCTAAGTAATAACAAAGGGGTGAGTATTGTAATTCGCATAATAGTTTCCATGAATAACGCATATAAATACTATATTAGTGTAAAGCAATATATTTACGTCAATATTTTACAGATAAAGGCATAGCAGACGATTAACACCTGCTATGCGAGACACTTTATTCATTAATAAACGATAGAAAGAGAAACTAAGAGAAAATTAAGCTGATGTATTACATATTATGTTCCGCAAAAGACGCAAGGCGACTACGCTGCACACCTTTTAAGAACACATTGGCACTACCATCAAAGTTTTTAAAACGCTCCACCACATAGGTTAAGCCCGAAGTCACCGCGGTTAAATAACTGCTATCAATTTGCGATAGATTACCCGAACAGACAATCTTAGTACCTTCACCACAGCGCGTAATAATCGTTTTCAATTGCGCCGCGGTGAGATTCTGACACTCATCCAACAACACAAAAGCATTTTGGATTGAACGACCACGCATAAAGTTAACCGATTTAAACTGTAAATTGGCTTTTTCTTTGATGTATTCCACCGAGCCATCTTTGCACTCATCGTGTTTATGTAATACCTCCAAGGTATCGGTGATAGCCGCTAACCAAGGCAGCATTTTTTCTTCCTCTGTACCCGGTAAGAAACCAATACTCTCGGCGATTTCAGGGGTGTTACGCGTGACAATGATCTTATCGAACATCTTCCGCTCAATCACTTGCTCTAGCGCTGCGGCCATCGCTAAAATGGTTTTACCACTCCCCGCTGGTCCTGTTAAGATCACCAAATCTATGTGCGGATTAAGCAGCGCTTCCATTGCCATACCTTGATAAATATTTTTCGGATGTATACCCCAGGCTTTTTGTGACATTAAGCGTTCACGGCCTAAATCCACAAAGCTGATATCGCCTTGGTCATTACCGACGACACGCGCAGCAAAGTGATCGGTTTCATCAATTAAGTATTGATTAATAAAGCTGTCTTTTAGCTGTTCAGTTTCCACCGTATGAATGGTCTTTGAGCCCATGGTTTCACTTTTCATGCTTTCACTGCGACACTCGCTAATTTCTTGCCAGAAATCACCGCTGAATTTATGAAACCCAGTGGCCAAAAACTTAATATCTTCGATCAATTGATCAGAGCGATAATCTTCAACGTACCTTAATCCTGCACCTTTGGCTTTCAGGCGCATATTGATATCTTTCGTTACCAACACAATTTCACGCTGTGACTGGCTTTGTAAAAACAACGCCGCGTTAATAATACGATTATCAGGTTCGTTATCAGTAAAAAAAGCATCTTGCTTCATCACGCTATGATCGGCAAAAATAGAGATCTTACCCAACTTATTTTTACTTTCGACTTTTTGTAGTGGTACACCTTGGCTTATCTCTTCAGGACTGGCATTGGAAAAAATATCTTCTAGTGCACGAATAGCCACACGCGCATCACGACTTACATCTCTTCCTCGATCTTTAATGTTATCGAGTTCTTCTAACACCGTCATCGGGATCATGACATCGTGTTCTTGAAAGGTGAAGATAGATAGGGGCGCGTGCAACAAAACATTGGTATCGAGAATGAAAACTTTACTGTTGGTACTTTCCATAGAAACACCTCATTAAGTTCGACTAACTCTTCAAGTTTAGTCGTTGAGCTCGTTGATTTCATTTTTAGCCATTTTTTTATAATATCTGTGGCGCAATACGATATACTTACACAATACATATCTCTGATGACCCTATCAGGCTTTTATTACGGAAATAAGATGACAGCAACTAAGACAGCACTTGACCCTAAACTATTTAAGAAAATCGAAATCATTTGTGAGAAAGGTGAAGAGCAACTCGAGTCTGAGCAATACGACACAGCAATCGAGACCTTTATGGAAGCTTATGATCTTGTTCCTGAACCTAAGATCCATTGGAATGTTTCAACCTGGATCCTAACAGCACTAGGTGACGCACATTTTATGCTTGGTGACTGGGATTCATTAGAAGAATCGGCTGGCTTTGCCATGCTATGCCCTGAAGGTGCCGTAAATCCTTATTTACACCTGCGTTTAGGTCAAGCACATTTTGAACTAGGCAATATGGAACCAGCTAAAGAACAGCTAACAAAGGCGTTTGAAGCAGAAGGTGCTGAAATATTCGGTGACGACGATGCTAAATATTTAGCATTCGCCCAAGCTTAATAATACCAGACGCAATGATGCGCGATCTTCATAACGAATAACGTGAAAATCAGTCGCTAAAAGGTCATTAATCGCTAAAGAATACCCCACATAAACAGACTTAGCGGGGTATTCTTTATTTTTATTAAATACAGTGATATAGGGCGTGTTACACAACAGATAAACACTAATCTAAAATCAGCGTTAATCCCAATAACGCCGGTGTTACCACAGTCGCAATCAAATTTGAACGTAAAAACTGAGGTTGCTGCGCAATATCCTGACCAAATTTGATACCACCATAAAGCGCATAAAATGCTAATGGCATAGGTACTAATGCAAGCAAACTCAAGACCGGTAAATAACCAATTACAACGTAACCAATAATCAGCGCTATCGCCAATGTAGCGAAGACAGCATAGACATAATTACTGACTTTTATACCATACGCCATTGGAAAATCTTGTGCCCTATCTTCATCTTCAGGCTCTTTAATGTCCCCATAGTTATTCAGTAACCATAAGTTGTTCACTAAGAAAAATGGGATCAACGCAATCACCCAAACCAGCTGCGTATATTGGCCGACCAACACGAATTCGGTGCCTAATATAATTAATAATGCAAAACCAAACCCTGGGGCTAATAACGAATAAATCGGGTGTTTTTTAATAATACTACTGTAACTCAGTAACAACATTAAACCGACAATACCCACTGGCAAGATACCTAAACCAAATTGTATGACCAAAAATAAACCGCACAACAAGCTCACAACCAAGGCAATAACCCCGACCAGGAATGCTGAGTTAACTTGATCTCGCGCTCGTGGGTAACCCCGATGTTGCTTACGGTTGGCTTTAAATGCCCAGCAATGCTTTAGATCTGAATACTCATGGAATGTACAAATACTGAAATGACCGACAAATGCCGCGATGCAGGCTGCAATTAATACATAGCCATTCACATCATCATGGTTTGCAACTACTGCGCTAAAACCAAGAAAAACACAAACAAGGGTGAGTAAAAAATACGATAAATTTATCGATCGTAATATTGTTTTAAACCTAAACGTTAACATAGCGAACCCGCCTCAAATAAATACTTATTTAGGGTTATGCTAGCGTGATTTATACAAGCTACATTTGATCTGAATCTAAAGTTGTCCCGGATTTCAATTTCAGTTACGTTAAAACAATAAACTGTGAAGTGAGATATTGATAAAATAATGGCAAGTAAAATGATATTTAAACAAATGTAATAAATAAAACATAATGTTAATAAGATAAAGCGTAGATGATAAAGGATTGGGAAAGATAGCTGTAGAGTGGATAAGGATAGGTAATAGTAGAGTAGAGCAATTAATATAATCTAAGTTATCTGTTCACTTAAATCCATATCTGTTGCGCTACTCTTACTTTGTTCTACTTCTGGTTTTGCCCTTGATCTTTACGGCATTGCTCTTTACAGCGTTGCAGTGTTTTAAAATCTGAATATATCGCTTATACGATCTCTGCAGCAACGACTGAGATTTCAACTAATAACGCTTCACGCGCCATACTTGCTTGTACGCATGCACGTGCAGGTGCATAACCAGCGGGAACCCAAGCATCCCACACAGCATTCATTTCAGCAAAATCCGTCATTTCTTTAATATAAATCGTCGCTGACAACATATGTTTTTTGTCACTGCCAGCTTGTTCTAATAATTCAGTTACTTTTGCTAGCATGGTTTCAGTTTGCTCTTTAATACCATACGTTGCATCTGCGCATACTTGGCCACATAAGTAGATAGTGCCATTGTGCTTTACAATACGGCTCATTCTTGGTTTAGTTTCCATACGTTCTATCATGCTAAATTCTCTTCGTTAAATATCAAGATGAATACCCAGCTTGTGGGTTAATCGGCTAGTTTACCTTGGATAACGGATAAATTTTAGCTTAAAATCAATAGTTATGCTCTAAACTCCATTTTCGTAAAATTTTATTTTCTACTTTCGGCTCAATTTGCATTATCGCTTTATCTAAAATTTTTCGTAACATCGCTTGGTCTTTACGAACCCCAAAACGATAGCGATTAACATATTTAGTCCGCCCCGATACCGTTAAATTCTTCAATCCGAGTTTGGCAATTTTGTAACGTAATACAAATAATGATTCGATGGTCGCGACAATTTCACCGTTCGCGGTTTTTTGCAGCGCCTCATCCGTGCTATCAACTCGACTAACAATCACTCTTGGATAGTTGCTACGGAGATATTCTTCATAGACATAACCTTCAACAACAGCGACGGTTTTACCACGTAATGATTTTAAGTTACGGATCCCATGCATGTTTTTCAAGGTTGCTAATGCCGCCTCAGCTTCAACATAAGGTGTTGTAAATAAAAGCCATTGTGAACGTCTCGGGGTTTGATTAAGGAAGGATAATACATCACAGCCACCGCTGCGGGTGACATCTAAACTTTGCTGCCAAGTATCTGTTTCTCTGACTTCAAACTCGACATCTAACATCTGAGAAAACACCGCGACATAATCCGCTGCAATACCAACATAACCAAGTTTTGGGTCCCACGCTTCATAAGGCATCCAGTTCGGGTCGATACAGAGTTTGATCGGCGCGCGACTGGTCAAGTAAGTACGTTCTTCGGTTGTAAGGCGTATTTTATCGATCCCCGCATGGGCAGATAAACTAATACTGGCTAAACTGAATGAACATAATAGCGTGATTATACAGCTTGCTTTTGTCATCGTATTGCTTCCCTCATGTTGCGATCATCCAATATAAGTTAAGACTATAAATCCCTAGCTATCTAGTAAAAACCATAATTATTCATCTGTAATGCCAATAACGCCACGTGATAAAACAATATAGATAGTCAATCAAACTAAAAATAAATGTCTTTAAGTCAGTGATAGAATTATAATTGCAGTATAATTTCACTCGATAACATGCCATGAAATATTTATTATTACTGACAATACTCTTAAGTGGCTGTAGTACCTACCCGCTGCAGACCAATTTAGATAAAGACAATTTCACCAATTACTTCGCCATTTCCGATGTCGAGTATTATACCACCAGTTCACTACAACATAGCCACGTTGAGCAGTTAGGCTTAGTCGAAGGCGAAAGCTGTCAAACCGCTGATAACCAGCCTCCAGCAGAAGAACAACAAGCAAAAATAGCAGCAAAACGTCAAGCAGCGGCCCTCAATGCAAATGGTATTATTATTCGTTCATGTATTGCCCCACCCGCTTCAAAAGCCTGCTTGAGTAGTTACCTCTGTTATGGTGATGCGATCAAAGTGAGTCCCTTAGCAAGCAGCAGTGACGATAACCTATAATGAAATTAGAACTCAATACTGTTGGTATCATCCACACCCCCTATAAAGAAAAATTTGCCGTACCACGCCAACCAGGGCTAGTGTCAGCAGCTAAAGCGCAGCTTATCTTGAGCCCACCGTATGATGAAGCGGATGCATTACGTGGTATTGAACAGTTTAGTCATGTTTGGCTGATATTTGCTTTTCATGAAACCATGGATAAAGGTTGGAATCCGACCGTGCGTCCACCACGTTTAGGGGGTAACGAACGTTTAGGCGTATTTGCTACTCGCTCTACATTTCGCCCCAATCCATTAGGGTTATCGGTCGCGAAACTGGACGGTATTAGCATCAAGAATAATCAGTGTATTTTGAATTTATCCGGCATAGATCTGGTTGATGGCACACCAATTTTAGATATCAAACCCTATGTGCCTTACGCCGATAGATTAACGGATGCACAAGCGGGCTATGCCAATGACGCGCCAATTGCTGATATGCAGGTATTATTTACCGATGAAGCCGTGACTCAAATAGGCGCCCAGCACAAAAAACACCCAGAATTACGCGACTTTATTGCCCAGGTATTAGCGCAAGATCCACGCCCTGCTTACAAAAAGAATAAAACTATCCGTCAGGAATACGGCGTGAAGTTATATGATTTTAATGTGCGTTGGGTAGTCGAAAGCGATGTTACGACGGTTGTTTCTGTCATAAAAGATGAGACGCCAGTAGCGTTAGTATCAGAGCAGCCAGCAGAAAAATAGAGCGACTAACGTCAATACGAAAAAGCGATTAACTGTGTTCGCAGTTAATCGGCTTTTTTATGTCAACAGCATCTAGCTTAAACGTCGTGGCGATCTTCGGATTATAAGAAGAACAAACGCCAAACCCAGTTAGAGTCTAAATCGTCTTTACAAGTGCGATACTGACCCGCGTATTTTAACGAACGTTGATCTACTTTTTTCGCTACTTTCTTCAACCACGGTTTTTGATTATAGGTTTTACGCTGATAACCGCCCCAACCTTCATGATAATTTAAGTATTGCTGCTCAGCGCTCCACTTAGATACACCGTTGATTTTTTGAGTTTTATTCATAAACCAGCCCATAAAATCCATCGCGTCATGAAAATCTGAGCGACTTGACCAGCTGTTACCCGTTTCTTTAACGTAATCACCCCATGTCATGGTTTTTGCTTGGGCGTAACCATAGGCAGAACTTGCACGTCCCGTCGGGATTATCCACCAATACTGCATCGGCGGCTGCGCATTATGCTTAAATGAGCTTTCTTGATACATCATCGCCATAGGAACGTGCACAGGCACCCCCCATTTCTCTTGACTGTCGATGGCCGCTTCATACCAATCATATTTTTCAATGAAGATATCGCAAATATTTTCTGGATTACGAGGTTGCGAAGAACAACCAAATAATAAACTGCTGACCATTATAAGTGCAGCTAATCTCAGTATTTTATTCATTTTTAATAGCACAAATCCAAAGTTGGCCGCCAGTATAGGACCTCCGATAAACGAATAAAAGGACAGCGGTCAAAAATAAATAAAACTAATCACTAACTTTTACTGTTTACTCTGGCTGCGCCCTGTTAAAATCACGCTCTTATATCGATTTTATTAGTAAATAAAGGAACGTTATGCGTAGCAGCAATTACTTGCTTTCAACTTTGAAAGAAACTCCAAATGACGCAGAAGTAATTAGCCACCAGCTAATGCTTCGTGCAGGTATGGTTCGTCGTCTTGCATCAGGTCTATACACTTGGTTACCGACAGGCTTACGAGTTTTACGTAAAGTAGAAAACATCGTACGTGAAGAGATGGATAAAGCAGGTGCTGTTGAAACGCTAATGCCGATGGTTCAGCCCGCTGATCTATGGCAAGAAACAGGTCGCATCGATAAATTCGGTCCAGAGTTGTTACGTATTAACGATCGCCACAACCGTCCTTTTGTTTTAGGTCCAACGCACGAAGAAGTGATCACTGATATCGCGCGTAAAGAAATCAACAGCTACAAACAACTGCCGTTGACGCTTTATCAGATCCAAACTAAATTCCGTGATGAAGTTCGTCCTCGTTTCGGTGTAATGCGTTCGCGTGAATTCCTGATGAAAGATGCTTATTCTTTCCATTTATCAGATGAATGTCTAAACGAAACGTACAACAAAATGCACACAGCCTATTGCAACATCTTTGAACGCATTGGCCTAGAATACCGTCCGGTACTAGCTGATACTGGTTCAATTGGTGGTGCTGTATCTCACGAATTCCACGTACTTGCAGAAAGCGGCGAAGACGATATCGTATTCTCTGACGGCAGCGATTACGCAGCAAACATTGAAAAAGCAGAAGCATTAGCACCTGCTGGCGAACGTCCTGCAGCAACGCAAGCACTCACTGTTGTTGCTACACCAGATGCACACAGCATCGAAGACGTTTGCAAATTCTTAGAAGTTGACGCAACACAAACAGTTAAAACACTGCTTGTAGCTGCTGAAGCTGAAGAAGGCCAAGCACAAGGCGTTATCGCTCTTGTACTACGCGGCGATCATGAACTAAACGAAGTGAAAGCAGAGAAAATTGCTGGTGTTGCTGCTCCGTTAACATTTGCTAACGAAGCACAAATCCAAGCGGCTGCAAACTGCGATGCTGGCTCTATCGGTCCTCAAGGTCTGAATTGCCCTGTTGTTGTTGATCGCAGCGCTGCACACCTAGCAGACTTTGTTTGTGGTGCTAACGTGAATGGCCAGCACATCACTGGCGCTAACTGGGATCGCGACATTAGCGATTACACAGTTGCAGATTTACGTAACGTTGTTGAAGGTGAAGCTAGCCCATGTGGTAAGGGTACACTTTCTATTAAACGTGGTATCGAAGTAGGTCATATCTTCCAACTTGGTACGCAATACGCAGAATCAATGGGCGCTGGCGTACTGAACATGCAAGGTAAACAGCAAACCATGACTATGGGTTGTTACGGTGTTGGTGTTTCTCGTATCGTTGCATCAGCAATCGAACAGAACCATGATGAAAACGGTATTATCTGGAACGAGTCAATCGCACCGTATAAAGTATCTATCATCCCAATGAACATGCATAAATCAGCCGAAGTAAAAGAAGCAGCAGAGAAAATCTACGCTGACCTTCAAGCTGCTGGCATTGAAGTATTGTTCGATGATCGTAAAGAGCGTCCAGGTGTAATGTTTGCGGATTCTGAACTTATCGGTATCCCACACAACATCATCATTGGCGACCGTAGTCTGAAGAATGGTCTAGTTGACCACAAACTACGTACAACTGGTGATAAGACTGAGATCGCACTGACAGACATCGTTGAACACATTAAAAGCTTACTAGCTTAAGCTAATAGGTAATTAACTTCGGTTAAGTGATTTTAGCTAAATAACTTTAGTTAAAAACGATTCAAAGCCAAGCATCTGCTTGGCTTTTTCGTATCTGGTCTATCCTAATTTACACAATTGCTCAAGGCTGTTAACATGCTGCCATTATCGATAAGGGCGAAAGCAATGAATAAGCAACAAGGTTTTACATTAATAGAACTCGTCATCATCATTATCGTATTAGGCATACTAGCCGCAATTGCCATACCTAAATTCACCAACTTATCATCAGACGCCCGACTTGCTTCACTTCGAGGAATGGAAGGTGCGATGCGTAGCGGTGCTAATTTAATCCATTCAAAAGCCGTAATCATCGGTGCTGACAAAGATGCTATAACGACAGATATTGATGGGGTGAACATGCAATTACACAGTGGTTATCCCGTAGGAAATTGGATCAATGGTATTCGCTACATCGTTAATTTAGATGCAATTAATTTTTCTCAATCAGCTACGATATGTGATGCAGACTGGTGCGGTAGAGGCAACCAAGTAAGACTGCCAAGCGGTATCACAACAACGCAACCGGGCCGAATAGGTAAAGTATATCCGAGAGGCTATAGTTGGAATGATAAGTGTGGGGTTTATTATATTAATCATGAAGATGGTAGACCCGCGGTGATCGGCCTAGAAACTGAAGATTGTAAATAATTCAATACATTGATGTTGTAAATAGTTTAAAATCACGTTTTTAATTTACAGGCAAAGGCCACAACCATGAAACGGATTTTTACTCACTTATTCATAATTTTAAGTCTATTTTCTTTCAACACTTGGGCAAATGACGGCGTCTTAAAGCACGCTTATAATAACCAACAAAGTGATGTCCAAGTTAAAGGTTCAGGCAAGGTCACCCGTATACTTGCTGATGATAATAAAGGCTCCCGCCATCAGAAATTCTTGTTACAGCTGAAGACTAGTCAAACTATATTGATCGCGCATAATATTGATTTAGCGCCACGCATTAATAACTTAAAAGTCGGTGATACAGTTCAGTTCTACGGTGAATACGAGTGGAACAGCAAAGGTGGTGTTATCCATTGGACCCATAAAGATCCGCGTGATAATCATAAGCACGGTTGGTTGAAGCACCGCGGTAGGGTTTATAACTGATTAATCACCAATGCATCAAACTTCTCCCTACTCCACAGTATTAATTTGGCGAAGCCGCTACTCTTTAACAATAATTAAAAGGTAGCGCCGTATTAGTAATGAAACCGCGCTTTATGATGCGTTTGGGGGTTTATGAGTGGGACTAAACAAGGATTGTTATTAACAGGCGGTGGCGCAAGGGCGGCGTATCAAGTCGGTGCATTAAAAGCCATTGCGGAATTCTACCCGCGTAATCATGGCACGCCCTTTAAAGTCATTACCGGCACATCCGCAGGAGCCATCAATAGTTGCGCAATCGCTTGTTATGCGAGTTGCTTTCGTTTAGGGGTGAAAAAGCTCGAGTATATCTGGAATAACTTCCACGCGAATCAAGTCTTTCAATGCAGTTTCAACGAGATATCACGACACTTATTATTAACGTTTCTATCCAAGTTTCAGTCTCACCATGTAACACGTCAGCCAGTATCCTTGTTTAACAACAAACCCTTACACCAATTACTCGACCGGTACTTAGATATGCGCCGAATCGATCTGAATATTCAACGCCAGCACCTCGATGCTATTTCGATCACTGCTTCCGATTATAACAACGGCGACTCCATCAGCTTTTTTCAAGGTAATCAACAACTGCAAGAATGGCAACGCGCCCGCCGTAGTGGTTTACGCACCCGCTTACACACCAACCACCTACTCGCGTCCTCTGCGATCCCATTGGTTTTTCCCTGCACGCAGATAGGCCGTGATTTTTATGGTGACGGTTCCGTACACCAACTGTCACCACTGAGCCCCGCCATTCACCTTGGCGCAGAGAAACTATTAGTGATCGGTGCAGAGCAACCACCGCAACAGCTTAAACCCGTAGAAGTACGTCAAACCCCATCGGGCGCTGATATCGCAGGCCATTTGCTTGATACCATTTTTACCGATACCCTAAACTCCGACATCGAACGCTTAACCCGCGTTAATGAAACCTTGGCATTAACACCTGAATCTCAGCAAGCATCAGTGCAATCATCATTAAACATGAAACAGATCGGCTTATTCAGACTCGCCAACGAGCATGATATCAATGCCATCGCTGATAAATACTTTCACGATTTACCCATCACTATTCGTACCTTATTACGTACTATCGGCGTCAATCAACACAGCCATTCATCCATCACGTCTTATCTGATGTTTGAACAAAACTATACTCGAGAGTTAATGAATTTAGGCTATCAAGATGTATTAAAACAGGAAAAGGAATTAAGAACATTTTTAGGCATTAACTAACCAGCCCAATCACCTAATAAGCGATGCTCAGCACGTTTAACATAACGAGAAGGTCCACAAAGCAATATCACATCACCCGCTGCAAACATAAAATCCGGATGCACGTGAGTCAATTCGACACCTTGCCGACGCACAGCACGATAGCTCACCTCTTTAAGTTTAACTTCTGCGACCGTTTTACCGATAGCATAAGCTCCCTGCTCAAGACGGATCGCATGTAACCGTTCTAACACTTCACTTTCCTCAAAGGGTATATTACTTTCGCCACCAAAATAAAAACCATGCAAATGGTTATAATGACCCTGACGTTCGTGCTGCAGACGTTTTAAAATACGCTTTATTGGGACACCAGAGATCGCCAATACATGGGATACCATCATCAAACTGCCTTCTAACGATTCCGGTACGACATCGGTTGCACCGGCATCCTGTAGTTTTTGCATCGTCGAATCATCAGTAGTCCGCACGAGCACCTTCGCATCAGTCAAAGGTTTTACTATCTTCAATAGCTCGATCGCCTTTTCCGTATCTTTGAAAGTAATAATAATCGATTTAGCCTTATCAACACCTAACATCATTTGAATTTCACGGCGGCTTGCATCCCCAAATTCAATTTTTTCACCACCATTTAATGCTTCTTGTACACGCACAGGATCACGGTCGATAACAGTATAAGGAATACCTTCAATTTTTAAGAAACGTGCGATAGTTTGACCACTTCGGCCGTAACCGCAAACGATAACATGATCGATATATTGGCCGGGTAATGGCGACGACAGTCCGCTTTTAGGGACCACTTTAGACTGAAACATTAACCGCCTCACGATGTCTTGATGGCGATTGATTAACCAAGGGGTCATCGCCATGCTCATCACCCCAACACCAACCAAGGTTGATATTAACGGTAACGGCAATAATTCTAACTTACCTGCTAATGCCAACAGCACAAAACCAAACTCACCCATTTGCGCTAAAACCAGTCCCGTACTCAACGCATTACGACTGCTCTCACCTAAACTTTTCGCTAACACGAACACCAACATTATTTTTGTTAACATCATCACTACTAACACAATGATCAAACGAGGCCAATCCTCCAGTAAACTCGGCAAGTTGAGTAACATCCCGATAGTAATAAAAAACAGTCCCATTAAGACATCACGAAACGGCCGTATATCGGCTTCAAGTTGGTGTCGATAAGGGCCCTCGCCTAACATCATCCCCGCTAAAAAAGCCCCTAAAGCCATGGATAAGCCTAACCAGTGGGTGATGAGTCCTGCAATTAATGCCACCAATAAAGTCGACATCACAAACAATTCATCGGAACGAGTTAACGCAATCTCCTTAAATACGGTCGGTAAGATCCAACGCCCAACAGAGAGGATCAAAGAGACAGCAAACAGACCTTTAACCAATGCCCAGCCCATTTGCTCGGCGATCAGCATCACGTTACCACTTTGCTGTGCCAATAACGGGATCATAATAAGGAAAGGGACGACTGCGATGTCTTGAAATAACAATACACTGATGGATAGTTTAGACATGCGCGTATTCAGCAACTTCGATTCGGCCAGTTGCTTGATCACAATCGCAGTCGAGGACATTAACATCGCCGACGCCACGACAAATGCTTGCGACCAGTACAATGAAGCAAATATGCCCAGCACAGTGAAGATCAAGCCAACAGACATGACCTGACCACCACCAAGTCCTAATACCAAATGCCGCATCGATAATAATCGCGGTAAAGAAAACTCTAATCCCAATGAGAACATCAGAAATACCACGCCCAGCTCAGCAAATAGTTCTATATCGGCTTGCTCGACAATTAATTGAAATCCATGAGGCCCAGCAACAATACCCGTAGCGAGATAGGCGAGGATAGGCGGTAGTTGAATACGTTGAAATAACGCCACCAGTGCGACGGCGATAGACAGTAATAAGATGATATCAATAAACAAAATATTACCTCCAAAGCGAAACCGGTGAACATCAAAATAAGCTATCCAGATAATACCAAATCAATACTGTTAAAGAATATGTGCAAGCTCTCGATTTAACAAGTTAGCGAAAGGATCAATAAAAAGATCCTCATCTATTTAACTTCCTGGTTAACTCTCCATTTATTGAATAATGGTATGGTAAATGCATATTTTATAACTACACTCAATAATGTAATTTTTTTGACAGAGGTAAAAATGGATAACTTAAGCATCATAAATACCCCTAAAATACATACAAATTATGGGTTTACTGCGCCAAAACGGCAGCAGAAATTGACGCCATCGCAAACCATTGCCACATTGAAAAAGTTACAAACAAGTCTAGATGTCGATTCTTTGTTATCTAACTTTGCCGCAATAGCGGCAGAACATGTCCGCTTTACCGGTTTAAGCTTTACCGATGCGACGAATAACATTCAATTAAAATCCGATTGCACGGCTGTTTTTCAACAGAACTACCATTTATCTGCAATGGGAAAAGATCTGGGGTCGTTGTTATATAGCTCGGTAAACCCTTTAAAGCTGAATGAACTCAGTTTACTAAAAGAGCTACATCAGCTCCTCGAAATCAATCTAATGCATGCCTTGATGTTACAAGAGATGCAAATTAGGATCATGAAAGATCACTTAACTGGTTTAGACAATCGCGCTAGTTTTGATGAAAATATTTTGCGCTCTTACAGTTTATGCCAACGTCATAAGTCGAATATGGCTTTGCTGATTACTGATTTAGATAATTTCAAACGTGTTAATGATACTTATGGCCATCAGTTTGGTGATCGCATATTGAAACATTACGCACACATATTACAACGCAGTATTCGCAATAGTGATATGGCCTTTCGATTAGGCGGTGATGAATTTGCTATTATCTTGCAACCGGCATCATCGCAATCAACTAATTTGGTCATCGAACGTATTTACAGCGAGATTAAATGTGATCCATTACTGAGTGAATTTAATATTACCTCAGCAATTGGTTCTGCAATGTGGCGAGCAGGAGAAACGATTGAGAGTTTATTCAAAATCGCTGATGAAGATCTGTATAACTCTAAAGTGAATATCAAATAAAAAAGCTCACCAAATTTGATGAGCTTCATTAAGTATAGGACAGCTTAACCTGCCGCTGCCTATTATTTACGAACTTATTTTCGTAATAGCCTTAACGCATTTGCTGTTACCAAGGCTGTCGCACCTGAATCAGCTAAAATAGCCACCCACAGTCCTGTCATCCCCAGTAATGTCGTCACCAAAAAGACTGCTTTAAGACCAACAGCTAAGCCTATATTTTGCTTAATATTGGTGAGTGTCGCCTGACCCAACTCCACCATTTGTGGTAATTCCACCAAGCGATTATGCATCAATGCAACATCAGCAGCCTCTAACGCCACATCAGTACCACCACCCATCGCAATACCTAGACTTGCCCTTTTCATTGCTGGCGCATCATTAATACCATCGCCAACCATCGCAGTATCTTTGTCTTGGCTCAGATCGCCAACAATACGTGACTTATCTTCAGGTAATAATTCTGCACGGTATTCCATGCCTAACGAATCAGCAATAACTTTAGCTGTTCGGCGGTTATCACCCGTTAACATCACGGTATTAATACCTAATCGCTGTAACGCTTCAATCGCTTGGCGAGCATCTTCACGGATACTGTCGGCTAATGCGACTAACCCGATCACCTGCTCATTCTGCAGTACAACAACGGTCGTATTGCCTTTGTTTTCGAGGTCTTCAATAGCTGTTTTCACCTGTGTGAGTTCAGCTAATTTTGCAGTCATATGATGTGGAGCCAACAATTTAATTAGCTGTGTTTCCCCATCATCTTGTACTTCACCTTGCACACCCAAACCCGCTAACGTTTGATCATTACTCACCGTTAATAGCGGTACAGATTGACGTTCTGCATGTGTCAAAATGGCCATGGCTAATGGGTGATTCGATGTTTGTTCAATACTGGCAGCCAGCTGCAAGACTTTGCTTTCATCATCAATAAAACTAACAACACTTGTTACCTCTGGTACACCTTGCGTTAGGGTACCGGTTTTATCAAAAGCAATTTGTTGAATACGACCAATCTGCTCTAGCGCTGCGCCACCTTTAACTAATACACCACGCTTACTTGAAGCCGATAATGCCGACGTCACTGCTGCTGGGGTTGAAATAACCAATGCACAAGGGCATGCAATCAAGAGTAATGTTAAGCCTTTATAAACCCATTCAGTCCAATCACCGCCAAATAATAATGGTGGCACAGTAACAACAGCTAATGCTAATAACATCATTGCTGGTGTGTACCAACGGCTGAATCCATCAAGGAAGCGTTCAATTGGTGCTTTATTTTCTTCTGCTTCTTCAATTAAATGCAAAATACGGTCAATCGCATTGTTGCCCGATTCAGATACCACACGCAACTGCGCAACGCGGTTAACAGCTAAGCTGCCCGCCATAACGATATCGTCAGCTTGATGCTCTACAGGTACTGATTCACCGGTTAATGCACTTTCATCAAAGCTAATACCTGACGCCAATAATGCGCCATCGGCAGGTAATCGGTCACCCGGTTTTATTTCAATAATATCACCCGGTTGTAAATCACTTGCAGCAACAACAACACGCTTATCACCAACAATAGTAGTAGCATCTTCAGGCACTAATGACATTAACGATTTAACGCCTTTACGCGCTTTACCTGCCGCATATGATTCTAGTTTTTCACCTATCATGAATAACACCAATACCATTGCTGATTCTGCCGTTTCACCTAAGATAAGCGCACCGACAGTCGCAACTGACATCAAGGTTTCAATTGCAAATGGCGTACCAGAACGCGCTAATTTAACCGAGCGGTGAATAACTGGAATAACACCAAATACACTCGCGAACGTAAATAACCACTGGCTGGCTTCACTGTTAAACTGCGTTAATATCGCCGCAATAACAATCGCACTAACTAACGTGACCGCATGCCAATGCTCGCGTAGGTTTTGTGATAATGAAATGTCTTCTGCTACGTCTGTCGATTTTTTACCGACCTCTTGCAATTTGAATCCAGCTTTAACCACCGCATCAGTCACTTGCTGCTTGATGCTGTCTACAGCATCAGTATTCGGTTCTTTTTTGATATCAACAAGTAATTTTTCGGTAGCGAATGCCACTCGACATTGCTGTATTTTCGGTAATGCTTGAACGGCTTTTTCTACTTTACGGGCACAACTAGGACAGTCCATGCCTTTGACTAACCAGGATAAACGGGCTGTTAAACTACTGGACTCGGGCTCCTCGTCATCGGTAATAATATCATTTGATTCTGTATTCGCGCAGCAAGAGTCGCTGCTACTTACCGGTGCAGCATGATGTTGATCTGTATATTGATGTTCGTGTACGTGAGTTTTGCTGTGATCGCTGCCGCAACATCCTGGATTTGATGTTGTAGCCGCTGTTTTAGTTGCAGTGCTGCCTTTACATGACATAAGTTTATCCTCGTAAATAGAATTAATGTTAGCAATATGAATAACAGTTAATGCGTTCAAGCTAATTAACTTACATATAAATATATATTCATATTAACTTTCGTTCAAGTGTATTTACAAAAAAAAGCTAATTCAATCGTTATGGTTAACGGGTGAATTAGCTTTAATGTCATGACTTACACTATTTACTGTACTGTTTAGTGCACTTTTTACTGCACCAGTAACGCACTTTCTATGTCAATAATTCCGACTGTAATTGCGTTAAAAAATCACGCATATAAATACTGCGTCGTTGTGCTTCAGCCTTGGCAGCAGAGGTTTGCATACTATCACCAAGCCTTAATAACTTAGTAAAGAAGTGATCTAATGTATACACACTGTCATCAGGTTCACGCGATTCACATAATGGATCGATACTACTATAAAGCTGACGATTCAATTTACCGCCAACTAAAATACAGCGGGCAATACCAATCGCACCTAACGCATCCATACGATCTGCGTCTTGTAATATCTTTGCTTCCAGTGATTCAGGCGTTATATTGGCGCTAAAGCTATGGGCGACGATCGCATGATGAATAGCCTCATGATATTGCGCGGGATAGTCTATCTGTTGTAAAAATTCAATAGCATGATTGGCGGCTAATAATGACGCTTGCTTGCGCTGTGGATGATCTTTGGCGACAGAGACACAATCATGTAACCAAGCAGCAGGTTCTAAGATAGCCAAGTCAGCACCTTCACTCGCAGCTAATAACCTCGCAGTGGCTACGACACGTTCAATATGATCGATATCATGGGCGCGATCTGCGCTACCCAACTGTGTTAAAAATTCAATAAACAACTTTCGCATGGCAAACTCTTTAAAATAGTGCTTCAGATTTAATCATTAATAAGCGAGTTATTAGTGTTCGGTAACGTGGCAAGCCAGATCGTGTACCACATGACGAATATGATGATCATCAAGTCGGTATAATATTTGTTTACCTTGACGCTCAGAACGCAAAATACGCGCCTCACGTAAATGTCGCAGGTGATGACTAGTGAGTGATTGTGACATACCAGATACGGCTGATAATTCAGAGACAGCCATAGGTCCAGCCATGCAGGCAAGTACCAAGCGGATACGTCCTTCATCCCCTAACAAATGAAAGAGATGCGCAAGAGAAGCAATATGTTGTTCATCTAACGCTGGTAGTTCGGCGTTACATTGTGGTTCTGGGCAACATTGAGATTCTAATTTTGGCATTCAGCCCCGCTAAGATAAAAATGGATAAAAGGAAAGTGTAACACTTAAGCTCATAGGGGCAAGAACACAATGCCTAGAGGCGCCAATATGACAAAATGGAGGAAATAAAAATGCCAACCTCATAAACGCAAATTGCATATACTCGGCTGGCACTTGATTAACAGTTCTTAATTAGCAGTGCCTACATTAACAGCACTGCGTTAGCACTTTCACTTTTTAGATAAATGCTAATTTGGCAATGAATACCAGTGCAAGTACGTTCATACCTAGCGATACATCAGCAGAACGCCCAGTCGCATGTTTGATGATAGCAAATGATAGGAATCCTAAGATAATACCATCAGCAATTGAATACGTTAGCGGCATCATGATTGCGGTGATTGCAGCTGGCACGTAGTCTGTGAATTCATCCCAGTTAACTTTATTTAAGCTACCAACCATTAAGAAAGCGACATAGATTAATGCGCCCGCTGTCGCATAGCTTGGTACAATTTGCGCTATTGGAGCAAAGAACATCGCACCTAAGAATAATAAACCAACAACAACAGCTGTTAATCCTGTACGACCACCTTCAGCAATACCCGCATTACTTTCAACGTATGTTGTTACTGGTGGGCAACCAATCACAGCGCCAGCAACACTTGCAACACTATCCGCTGTTAATGCTTTATTTAGGTTTTCGATTTTGCCGTCTTTATTATACATGCCAGCTTTATCAGCGACGCCGATCATCGTACCCGCGGTATCAAACATGTTCACAAATAGGAATGCGAGGATAATACTTACCATAGATACGTCTAACGCCCCCATTACATCCATTTGCATGAATGTTTTTGATAAGCCAGTTGGTAATGATACAGCTTGCTCAGGTAAGGTAACTAGACCCATCACAGCACTGATTACTGTCACTGCGATAATACCAATAAGTACCGCGCCGAATACTTTACGTGTTGCTAAGATTGCAATGATAAGGAAGCTCAATGCACCTAAAATTACTTTCGGGTCGTGGAAGTTACCTAGTGTTACTAACGTCGCTGGACTAGCAGTAATGATACCCGCTGCTTTTAAGCCGATAATACCTAAGAACAGACCAACACCTGCCGTCATTGCATAACGTAAGCTATGTGGGATGCTATCGATGATCCAGCCGCGTAATTTAGTCACGCTCATAATAACGAATATGATACTTGAAATGAATACGGCACCTAATGCCACCTGCCAAGAATATTCCATACCTTTCACTACAGCGAAGGTGAAAAATGCATTCAGCCCCATACCAGGTGCTAAACCAACAGGCCAGTTAGCGTAAAGACCCATGAAGATACAACCAATGGCTGCACTGAGTGCTGTTGCAACAAATACTGCTTGATAATCCATACCAGCAATAGACATGATGTCAGGGTTAACAAATAAGATATAAGCCATGGTAACGAAAGTCGTTAAACCAGCCATTACTTCTGTTTTAATCGTGGTGTTATGTGCTTTTAGCTTGAACAACTTTTCCATCAAAGTGGCAAAAGCAGACGTGTTTTTTGATTCAGAGGTAGACTTACTTGCGGTATTCATTAAAGGTACTCACTTTTTGTTTCGTTCATCTCACGCACTATATGGCAGTGGTTGCCTGTACTTATTGCTCTTTCAGCAACTGATAGATACAGACTAAGATGACTGGTTATTTAATAAATGGCTGTCGCTAGCGGAAAAGTGGAAAGTTCTAAGCTGACAATTATTAACTAACCGGATTTAAAATATAGGTATTTATTACCTGCTATATTCACTTTGTGAACGGGCGGGATTATCTGCTAATTCGTGTTCAATTGGAAGTTTTTTGTCTAAAATGCCCACTTTTATTAGTAAAAATAATAATCTATTGATGAAAAACATCTCAAGCCCCTGAAAGTACTATTTTTAAGATAAAAAAATACCAGCGTTAAGCTGGTATTTTTCAATAAAAATGATTATAAAGTCATTTTTTTATGATAATTAGTCACGAGCATAGATAACGTGGCCGTCATCTTCTTCGTCCCAATCATCCCAATCGTCATCATCATCGCTTTCTTCAATAACAGCGTGATTAGCAATTTGGTCTTTATGGTATTCATCCCATAAGAAACCGATATCACCATCATCTTCAACTGGCATTTCGATCTTAGGACGTGGCATAGCTTCAATCTGTTCCATAATCGCACGAACAAGATCTTTAGTGCCAACGCCGCTTGAGGCAGACATAGTGTGAACTTCGCCTTCCCAATTAATCGCAGCAACAACACGTTGAATTGTTTCTTGAGCTTCGTCATCTAATACAAGATCGGTTTTGTTAAATACTAACCAACATGTTTTAGCTGCAAGTTTTGTACTGTATTTTTCCAGTTCACTTACAATAACTTTAGCATTTTCAGCTGGATCACTCATGTTTTCAGGTAATAGATCAACAATGTGAACCATTAAACGACAACGTTCTAAGTGACGTAAGAAACGAATACCTAGACCAGCGCCATCAGAAGCACCTTCAATTAGACCAGGAATATCGGCAACCACGAAGCTACGCTCAGGGCTTGCACTTACTACACCTAGGTTAGGTACTAAAGTTGTAAACGGGTAGTTTGCAACTTTAGGTTTCGCAGCAGAAATTGCACGAATGAAAGTAGATTTACCTGCATTTGGTAAACCGAGTAAACCAACATCAGCAAGCAACATTAGTTCTAGACGTAAGTTACGCACTTCACCAGGTGTACCCAGTGTCTTTTGACGAGGTGCACGGTTTACACTACTTTTAAAACGTGTGTTACCTAAACCGTGGAAACCAGCTTTAGCAACCATTTTGCGTTGACCGTGCATAACAAGATCGGCAATTACTTCACCAGTGTCATCATCTGCTACACGCGTGCCAACAGGAACACGTAAAGTGATATCTTCACCGCGCGCACCAGTTTGATCTTTAGGGCGACCATTCTCACCACGTTCCGCTTTATGGAAGCGGACAAAACGAAAATCGACTAGCGTATTTAAGTTTTCATCTGCAATCATATATACATGACCGCCATCGCCGCCGTCACCACCATCAGGGCCACCACGAGCAACATATTTTTCACGGCGGAAGCTTACACAACCACTGCCGCCATCACCGGCTTCAACTTTGATTCGGGTTTCATCTACAAATTTCATTTCGCTATCGCTCCTACAAATTAGGAATGCAGTTAGTTGCACGGATTAACTAATCACGTACTAACCACGTTAAACGTAGTAAGTAAATTAATTAATCCGTGCAACTATCAACTTCTATGGAGTCTCATGACTAACCAAGCTCAACCTGCTTGTATGGGTCAATTCTCTCTCAACATTTTATCATTCTATTTTTATTGCTAAAATTTATTTTTACAATAAAAAAACCCCGCCATATAGGCGGGGTTTAAAAATTCTTAGTTTGTGCTGAAATTATTCAGCTACAATGCTAATGAACTTACGGTTTTGTGGTCCTTTAACTTCGAACTGCACTTTACCGCTAGCTTTAGCGAATAGAGTGTGGTCACGACCACAACCTACGTTTGTACCAGCGTGGAATTTAGTACCACGTTGACGAACTAGAATGTTACCCGCAAGAACTGATTCACCACCAAAACGTTTAACACCTAAACGTTTGCTTTCTGAATCACGACCGTTGTTGGTACTACCACCAGCTTTCTTATGTGCCATCTTTTAGTACTCCTGATTAAGCGATTTTAGTAATCTTAACTTCTGTAAACCATTGACGGTGACCCATCTGTTTACGAGAGTGCTTACGACGACGGAATTTAAGGATTTTAACCTTGTCCGCACGACCATGAGATACCACTTCAGCAGTGATTTTTTTACCTTCAAGGTAAGGTGCGCCAACTTCGATATTCTCGCCGTTAGCTACCATTAATACTTCGTTAAATTCGATGCTTGAACCAGCTTCAACGTCTAGAAGTTCTAGACGAAGAGTTTGACCTTCAGCAACGCGGTGTTGTTTGCCACCGCTTAGGAAAACAGCATACATGTTTTCTGACTCCGATTCGTGTCCAGCGTACCTTAGGTAGCGACACGTCATAATAATTTATAACAATGGCGCGAATTCTACTCAAAACTTTGCAGTTAGGCAAGCTGATTTTCAAAATAAATATAAATAAGCAGGAAAGTAGTAAATCGCGACCGCTTAAGCCTTTCGACTATTACAATTTAGTGTACAATTACGACATAAATTTGACGGCATTTTATCTTATAGCGAACTATCAAGATAGAGCTAGCGATGAATATAGCAAACAATAGTCTTAAAAAATCGTCATACCACTATATAAAGCAGCACGGAACCTTTTACCCATGGACATAAAAGCCATTCAAGCGTTATCTAAACAAGATATGGACGCTGTCAATGAACTCATTCTAGAACGACTGCAATCGGATGTTGCCCTCGTTAATCAAGTGGGTTATTACATTGTAAATGGTGGCGGTAAACGCATTCGTCCACTAATAGCAACGTTAAGCGCACGTGCACTGGGTTACCAGGGACAACAACATGTTGATGTCGCCGCTATCATCGAGTTCATCCATACTTCAACGCTATTACATGACGACGTAGTGGATGAATCTGACATGCGCCGCGGTCGTGATACTGCCAATGCCATGTTTGGTAATGCAGCAAGTGTATTAGTCGGTGACTTCCTTTATTCACGTTCTTTTCAAATGATGGCAAAACTGCACAACAGTAAAATCATCGATATTTTATCCGACGCGACCAATGTGATTGCCGAAGGTGAAGTATTACAGCTGATGAACTGTAATGACGCTGACACTGACGAAAAACGTTATATGGACGTTATCTATTATAAGACAGCGAAACTATTTGAAGCCGCGACACAACTTGCAGCAGTCATCTCAGACCAGCCTGAAGACATCGAACAAGCAATGATTGATTATGGTGTCCATTTAGGCGCAGCATTCCAACTTATCGATGATGTGATGGATTACACCGCGGATGCTCAAGAAATGGGTAAAAACGTGGGTGATGACCTTGCTGAAGGAAAACCAACACTACCATTAATCCATGCGATGGCTAACGGTACTGAAGCTGAAGCGTTAATGGTACGTGAAGCAATCGAGAAAATGAATGGCATGGATAACCTTGATGCTATTCTGGCCATTCTTGAACGTACAGGTTCACTCAATTATTGTTTCGATAAAGCACAACAAGAAGCTGATTTAGCGGTAGCAGCCATTGCGGTGTTACCGGAATCTGAATACAAGCAAGCACTTATTTCGTTGGCCTATATTGCAGCGAACCGCAGCAACTAATAAAGTCTTAATTTGGGAAGAAAATCTAAACCCAACAAAACCGCAGCGACTATGATGCGGTTTTTTTATATCTGCGATTTCATCTTCCTGACTTTTAAGTCGGACTTAAAGCCCACCTTTGAACTCTGAATTTTAGATACAAAAAAGGTCGCATAGGCGACCTTTTATTTACCAATTAAACCAAGCAGACTTATACGTCGTATGGGTTAACTAATACCATTGTTTCGTTACGATCTGGGCCAGTTGATACGATATGAATTGGCACACCCGTAATTTCTTCAATACGCTTGATGTAAGCGATTGCAGCTTCAGGAAGTTGTTCTAGAGAAGTCGCGCCGTATGTTACGTCGTTCCAACCTGACATTTCTTCGTATACTGGTTCAACAAGTTCATAACCATCAGCAGCCATAGGTGGCACATCAAGGATTGAACCGTCTTGTTGCATGTAACCAGTACAGATTTTCAGCGTTTCTAAACCATCTAATACATCTAGTTTAGTTAGGCAGAAACCTGTGATGCTGTTTAACTGAATTGCACGTTTCATTGCAACTGCGTCAAACCAACCACAACGACGTTCACGTCCAGTAGTTGCGCCAAATTCATGACCTTTAACACCTAGGTGATTACCGATTTCATCATCAAGTTCAGTTGGGAATGGACCAGAACCAACACGTGTAGTGTAAGCTTTAGTAATACCAAGAACATAATCGATGTGACATGGACCAAAACCACTACCAGTAGCTACGCCACCTGCAGTTGTGTTTGATGATGTGACATACGGGTAAGTACCGTGATCGATATCTAGTAATGTACCTTGAGCACCTTCAAACATGATGTCATCACCGCGGCGACGTGCATCATCAAGAAGTGAAGTTACGTCTACGATCATGTCTAGTAAGATAGGTGCAACTTCGTGCATCTGTGCCAGAACATCTTCGTAGCTTACTTCAGGTTCATTATAGTAATGCTGTAGTTGGAAGTTATGGTATTCCATTACTTCTTTCAATTTAACAGCAAACTGTTCCATGTTGAATAGATCACCAACACGCAAGCCACGACGAGCAACTTTGTCTTCGTAAGCTGGACCGATACCACGACCAGTTGTACCGATTGCTTTTTTGCCACGTGCTTTTTCACGGGCATTATCAAGCGATACATGGTATGGAAGGATTAATGGACACGCTTCACTGATAAGCATACGCTCGCGAGCAGGAATACCACGCTCTTCAAGCATTTTAACTTCAGTCATTAATGCATCAGGAGCCAGTACAACACCATTACCAATGATACATTTAACGTTTGAACGTAAAATACCAGATGGAATTAAGTGAAGAACTGTTTTCTCACCATTGATTACTAGTGTGTGACCAGCATTGTGACCACCTTGGTAGCGCACTACATATTTAGCTCTGTCGGTAAGTAGATCTACTACTTTACCTTTACCTTCGTCACCCCATTGAGTGCCGAGAATAACTACATTCTTTCCCATGATACCGTCGCGGTTGTTGGTTAAAAGAGGATTCTAGCAAAATTTAAATCAAAATGTTTAAAAAATTTGATATCTATCTCATTAAAATCGTAAAAAATCACTTTACTTGTTGTTCTGCTGTACAAAAATTTGTTCTGTTGTACAAAAAAATTACACTATAAACAATAATACGAAACCAGTTACGACTAAACAACCAGCATATTTACGTACTTTGTTAGTAGGTTGCTGACTAACGGATGTGAGCATTTTTTGCCATTGTTTAGGCATCAACATCGGCATAATACCTTCGATGATAAATACAATTGCTAACGCTAACCACAGTTCATTACCCATCAAACCACCTTATTATAGTGCCACATAACGTAAGCACCAAAAAGATAGCATAAAAAATCCGCTCACAGCGGAACGGATTTTAAATTTAGTTAATCAAACACTCATTGAACGTATGTGATCATACTATTTTGCAATGGCTACAGCCACATTTTTTGGCGAGCGCATTGCAACAATCGATACTACGATAGCAAGAGCGGTAGGTAATACCCAAGCTAAACCTTGATCGAATAGTGGTAAAAATTCAAAACCACTCATCGCTAAACCAGCGACTTTAAGACCATCTAACACACCAAACATGAACGCAACAACCATCACTAGGCGGAATGCAAACTGTGGGTTAGGAAAGCGTTCTTGTAATAAGATAAGTGCAACAATCGCAATCGCAATTGGATATACCGCAAATAATACCGGCACAGAGATGCTGATAAGCTGTGATAAGCCCACATTCGCAACAATCGCACAGACAACGCAGTTAATCACAACAAGCATTTTGTATGACCATTGTGGCTTCAATTCATGGAAGAATTCAGCAACCGCACTTGCTAGGCCTACAGCCGTTGTTAAACAAGCTAAGGTAACCACAGCCGCTAAAATATACTGACCAGGCATACCGAATAGTGCTTGTACATAAGTCGCTAAGATCATGCCACCGTTTACATCAGCACCTACTGCAATCAATGATTGGCTTGTAGCTCCTAGGTAGAATAGTGAAATATAAACAAACGCCAGACCCGCAGCAGCAATTGACCCGGCCATCACTAAGTACTTAAATTGACTAGCCTTATCTGTTACGCCTTTGCTTTTTAGCACGTTGATAATCAACATACCAAACATCAGTGAGGCAAACGTATCCATGGTGTTATAACCTTCAAGGAAACCTTTCGTAAATGGGCTATCAACATACGCTTCACGTGCAATGCCTATTTCACCTTGTGGCATAACAAATACTGCAATCGCTAGCACAGTTAATAGCACGATTAATGCAGGCGTTAAAATCTTACCAACATTATCAATTAATTTACCTTGGCTTAACGCAAAGTAAGCTGTAATGATAAAGAAAGCGACAGAGTACAACGCCAGTGTCGTTTCATTTGCAGCATCACCAAGGAAAGGTTTAATACCCATTTCATAAGCAACAAGACTGGTTCTTGGCGCTGCGAATGCAGGGCCTATGATGATGTAAATCGCTACAGCAATCGCAGTTGCCGCCATTGCAGGTAAGAAGCGCGTCATGGTAATTAAACCACCACCCGCTTTTGCGACTGCGATTATCGTAATAAGGGGTAAACCAACTGCTGTCGCTAAGAAACCAAACATTGCAGGCATAAATGATTGCCCAGCAAGATTACCTGCTAAAGGTGGAAAGATAATGTTGCCTGCGCCTAAAAAGAACGCAAACGTCATAAAGCCGATGGCTAAAACATCAGCTGTTTTTAATTTGATAGTCATAATACTCTCTACTTAAATAGTCTCTGCTGCGATATTGTTGTGTGTTCATTTATTCACTTCTTCCTTGAAGCAAGCATGGAGAAATTCCTCCCCTAGCCGGTGTAGCACAAAGTATTATAATTATGTTCTTGTAAAGAATTTTGTATTAGCCACTCACCCATTAAAGACCGATACTAACAATCTGGTCATTAAGTGCAAGCGTAAATCCCAAATGTGCTTAGTGGAATTACATTTTTAAATAAAATTCTTTAGTGATCTCTTGGTAATCTTTAGAATAACAACCATCAGGTTCATGGATCGTAAGGGATTTATTTTCCAGCTGTGCATCACCACGACGGATACGCATGAGCATGCGTTTGAAAGGTTTTTTAGGGGTAGTTTTTATATTTAGACAAGTTAAGCTTAGACTACCTAATTGTTGGCAATAAGAAGTCAACTCACAACCCGATTCATAAGGCAGTACTAAAGCAATGCAACCATTTGGCGCCAACAGATTCAACGCATAATCAACCAACTCTTGATGCGATAAACTACCTGTATGCCTTGCTGTTTTTCTTGCGTCATCAGCAAACGCTTGGCCGTGGATAAAATAAGGAGGGTTAGAGACGATAAGATCAAAAGTAGCAGGTTCTGCTTTATCAGTTTGACCCAACGCTTGCAAAGCAACATGTTTCACTGCAATTGAAGATGGCCATGGTGAGTTATCAATATTACGTTTAGCTTGTTGACACGCAGACGCATCAATATCAATTGCTATCGCCTGCATATTACCCTGACAACGTTGTGCTAACATCAGGCTAATCAGACCGGAACCAGTACCAATATCCAATACCTTTAACGGCGTTGGAGATGAAGAATTCACATCAGCCCAACCTCCGAGTAAAATACCATCAGTCCCCACTTTCATCGCACAATCTCCATGTGAAACATGAAACTGCTTAAAACTAAAACCATCATTTTTATTTATCACTGACTACTCAACCATCTTAAATATAACAACACGGTATATCATTTCAGTATGACTCCGCCGTGCGAGGTAACACTTTTGAACGTGAGAACGGGATCATTTCATGCATAGAAAAATCATTATCTAAAATAAGTTCCAATTGTTCATTTAGTGGTCGCCATGGATCGTAATTGAAATAGAGGTAAACCCCATAGCCTACGTCATGCTCTTTTACTTTTGTTGCTTCAACACCAAATTGCAATAACGGGATCGGTGTATAATCCAAGCCAGCAGTCAATTTATGACTATTATTTGTGGGGTCGTAATCATCATTTATTTGAATATTATCCCCAAAGAAATACTCAAACGAACTATGGAATTGGAGCGTAGGAGTAATCGCACCTTCTGCACGAATATCCATGCTATTGACCAGATCATCTTCTTCACCAGTACCCGACACTGGAAAATAAATATTCGATGAAAGATTAAAGACATAATTTGGATCATCGTACTTAGTACCGACAGATAAACGCTGCTCACCGGAACCCGCCTCCATGTCCCAAAAGGCATTAACGCCAACACCAATGAGACTATCTTCAGGTAAGATACCAATACCATTCGAGATAAGAATATCGTCATTTTTGTAATCAATATTTGCTTGCCATACTAAATCATCAGTAAAAACATTATCGACGACATAGTCAAAGCCAGGATTATTAGCCAAAGAACTACCGTGACGCTCATAATCATCATAGTTACTCTGTAACAGCAAGCCGAAACTGAGCTTAGAATAGAGCGGTCTTGTAAATTCAAACGCTTCAAATTCAGGTTCTTGAGGATCTACAGTTGGCGGTGTTGGTTTACGTTGTTCTTCTCCACCAACATGCCCACGCTTTTTTCCCCAATAACCGTCATTGGAAATTTTACCTTCGCTCTCGGAATAATACTTATCTTCTGCAGCAACAATTGATGTCGCGAAAGGCAAAAGTAATATTGCAAAAAACAATGATACTGCAGGAAGTGAAGCACGTAAGCGCATGAAATAATAACCTTAATCTAAATAGTGATAAGTAAATTCGAATTGTTAACCATGAATATAGCGCTAAGATACCAAAAATATAGTTACCACGCGAGTCTATAGCATTAATAATTATTATGGTTAAATAGTCACGCAGCTCCCCTAACGAGGAGACTAATTAAAACAATAAATCGCCAACACTTCAGCATTATAATAATGATTTTTTCAACACTAGAGTAGAAAACCAATACCTTCTAGGGCTCATATCTGCCATAATAGCTGATTAGCGATCAAAAAATTTGACGTGTCATTGTGTAAAAACAGCAATTGATAACCTCATCCTCCTTTTTAACCTCTTGTTATACGGTGTTTTATGGACTTCGAAAGTCTCGATCTAGACCCTGAATTAATTGCAGCACTTACTGAAAATAATCTTGTTAAACCAACATTGATTCAACAGCAAGTATTGCCAACTGCCATGGAAGGTAGAGATATCCTTGCATCTGCACCGACAGGTACAGGTAAAACGCTGGCATTTTTATTACCAGCTGTTCAGCATCTTCTTGACTTTCCACGTCGTGAATTAGGCCCTGGACGAGTACTTATCTTGACGCCAACGCGTGAACTCGCAAGTCAGGTATTCCAACAAGCTAAAATGCTAGCTGCCTATACAGATCATAAAGTATCTATGGTAACGGGTGGTGTTGATTATGCACTACACGCTGAAGTATTAAAAAATAGCCTTGATATTGTCATCGCTACACCGGGTCGCTTATTAGAATATATCCGTCGTGATGCATTCGAATGCGCCGCGGTTGAAGTTCTGATCCTAGATGAAGCAGACCGTATGTTAGATATGGGTTTCTATGATGATGTGAAAAAAATCACTGATGAAATGACGCGCCGTCAACAAACAATGCTATTTTCTGCGACGCTAGAAGGTCGTGGTATTGAGCGTTTTGCTGAAGAACTATTAAAAGAGCCAGCTGAATTTACAGCGAATCCTTCACGCAAAGAAAAAGCAAAAATTCATCAACTGATGCACTATGTTGATGACCATGCACACAAACAAGCGTTACTGGTACATTGGTTACGTGATGAAGCTACAACACGCTCTATCGTTTTTGTTAAAACCCGTGAACGTTTAGCTGATTTAGTAAGCTACTTACAGTCTCAAGGGATCCCGTGCGCTTATTTACGTGGTGAAATGGACCAAGCAAAACGTACTCGCTCACTGAATCAATTTAAAAATGATAAAGTAAAAGTACTGATTGCAACAGACGTTGCCGCTCGTGGTATTGACGTTCAAGATGTAAGCCATGTATTTAACTTTGATTTACCGCGTAGTGCTGAAGTCTATGTTCACCGCATTGGTCGTACAGCACGAGCTGGTAAAAAAGGTACTGCGATTTCATTAGTTGAAGCGCATGATCTACGTATTTTTGGTAAAATTGAACGTTACACAGAAGAGACGATCAAACGTCGTGTTATTCAAGGTTTGAAGCCAAACAATAAGATTGCGGTATCAAAAACCAAGAAAAAAGCGAAAGTAGCAGCAACAGGTAAGAATAAAGTATCTGCGAAAGCGAAATTGAAAGCTAAAAAACGTACTAAGAAGAACAAGAAAAAATAATCAATCGTTATGAAGTAGTAACTTAAATAATGATTAATCATTAAGGCGCTAAATTTATTTAGCGCCTTTTTTGTATCTCGAGATCGCTAATGATGAGTTGATGAGGATAAGAGATTAATAAAAAGAGTGTTCCGAGAAGTGCAGCCATGAGAGAGTCACTAGATGTCAGTGATTAAATGGGATTTATTTCATTACAGATATAGAAAAGGCGACACAATGTGTCGCCCTAAAGTCTCTATATCTCAATCCATGAAACGCGTAGCAACCCTGCTAAATCCTGACTCTATTTATTCCGTTAAATTTCCACTTTCCAATCCGTCGGAGTGTCCTTTTGCCTTCCTAGCACAATAAATCCATCCTGATTTATTTCTGTGTTACATCCTGTAACGTAATCCTTTGGTCTTCGTCCTGAAGCTGTCCTTGTGTCGCATCCTGCAACTTAATCCTTTGTCTTCGTCCTGAAGATGTCCTTGTGTCGCGTCCTGCAACTTAATCCTTTGTCTTCGTCCTGAAGATGTCCTTGTGTCGCGTCCTGCAACTTAATCCTTTGTCTTCGTCCTGAAGATGTTCCTTGTGTCGCGTCCTGCAACTTAATCCTTTGTCTTCGTCCTGAAGATGTCCTTGTGTCGCGTCCTGCAACTTAATCCTTTGTCTTCGTCCTGAAGATGTTCCTTGTGTCGCGTCCTGCAACTTAATCCTTTGTCTTCGTCCTGAAGATGTCCTTGTGTCGCGTCCTGCAACTTAATCCTTTGGTCTTCTTCCTGAAGCTGTCCTTGTGTCGCATCCTGCAACTTAATCCTTTGGTCTTCTTCCTGAAGCTGTCCTTGTGTCGCATCCTGCAACTTAATCCTTTGTTCTTCTTCCTGAAGATGTTCCCGCCTCGTCCTTGTGCTTATAAATATACGTGATTAACGCCCAGCAACAAGCGAGTAAAAATGATTAAATTACATCAATTTACAAGCGCCAAACACAACAACCAGATAAGTTACTGATAAATAAAGATATAATTTATTTTTTAGAGTGTAAGACTAGACATAACATCGAGATAGACCCCCTCACTTAATGACGATATCCCGCCATCTGAATAGTCGATGTCTTACATGCATAAAATAGCCTTGCCAGTAGATTATATTGTGAATGAAAAATACACAGAACATACCCAAATTAAAGTTGTAACAGTTAAAATTTTGCAGTAAATAATTTTGTTAAAAATAAACATACCATTAACATCTATGCGTTTTAGTGTATTTGTGCTAATTTATTTTCTAATATTTTGCATTTGGGATAAAGTGATGAAAACACGGATTACAGAACTATTTGGCATTAAGCACCCCATCGTCTTACCTGGTATGAGCTGGATATCAAAACCAGAACTTGTGGCCGCAGTTTCCAATGCTGGCGGACTCGGAATTCTAGCAACAGGACCATTAAGCCAAGAAGAAACCCGCGCTGCCATTAAAGAAATCCGAGAGCTCACTGATAAACCCTTTGGTATTGGCGCAACACTGCTGATGCCAGGTGCAAAAGAAAATGCCAAAGTCGGCATTGAAGAACAAGTACCTGTGATTAATTTTTCGTTAGGTAAAGGTGACTGGATTGTCGAGCAAGTTCACGCTTATGGCGGTAAAGTCATTGCGACAGTCGTAAATGAAAAGCACGCTAAATCAGCACAGTCTATTGGTGCGGATGCTTTAATGGTGACAGGCCACGAGGCAGCTGCGCATGGTGGTGATGTGACATCGTTAGTACTAGTACCTGCGATTGCTAGTGCAGTTGATATCCCCGTGATAGCGACAGGTGGTTTTGCTGATGGCCGTGGCCTTACTGCAGCATTAGCATTAGGTGCTGATGGTGTGGCAATGGGTTCGCGTTTTGCAACCAGCCAAGAAAGTGCACTACACAATGACGTTAAACAAGTCATTACCACGAAATCAGAAAACGATACGATCTACTCTAAGAATTTTGATGGTCTTTATGCCCGCGTCTTAAAGACCCCAGCCTCTATTAAAGCAACCAAGAAACCAATGAACTTTGCGTTAGCATTATTCAAATCAGTGAAAGCCGCTAAAATGGTCGATTTACCATTTTGGAAACTGATTGCAGGCGTATTCGTACAGTTCGACAAGATAAAACAGCTATCTTATTTTGGTGCGGCAACAGAGAAATTAGAAGCTGCTACGATCACAGGAGACCTAACAACAGGCGTGCAGTTTATTGGTCAATCACAGGGGTTAATCAACGATGTACCTAGCGTCGCTGTGATCGTCGAACGTATAATGGCCGAAGCTGATGATGTGATTAATAAGTTAGCTAGCCAATCGTAAGACGAGCTAAGATAATAAAAAAGCGATAAGGACACATTACACGCCCTTATCGCTAAAGTAACAAACTAGTTGATACCGCCGATTATGCCGACCAATCAGAGAGTGCTTTAAGACTGAAACTTTGCGCGCCAACACGCATAATAACCTCATTTTGTAATATCTCTAAAATCTCCACATCATCACTTAACCAACTGCCTTCGCGTAAATCTCGATTATTTAAACGCACACTTCGATTGTTCCGTTTTGACGAATATACATGTGAGCTATAACTGATATCTGGAATTTGCACGCGCAAATGCGTCGGTAAGTCCGCAATAGGTACAGCGTTATAACTCTCTGGCACCTCATTAACAGGCACGCTATCATCATCACTTGTCGCTGTTAACGCTCGGTTAAACTTAGCTAGTAACTCAGCAGACACTTCCTCATGTGTTAATTCATCATTCATCGCCAATTGCTCAGAACCACGATCAAGTTTCGAGTTATTGCTCACGATTGGTATCACTTTCATCGCAGCTTGCTTAGCCGAATATAATGGGGCTACCTGCTGCTTGGGTACTATAACCACCGATAACGGATGTTCAAATTCAATATCGGCTAACTTTAAAATAATCAGCGGGTCAGTTTGTTCAACGCCTGTTGAAATAGCGGTATTCGCAAATATTGGATTAACAAATAACAGCGAGATCCCAAATGCACTAGCAACCAAACCGCCCCTGAATAAGCGCGATGCTTTAGCGTCTATAAATTTCATTTATCCTCCGCTATATGTGTCGCCACACTCAGTTTAGGCACAGTACTATCAGCATAATGCACTATCGTCATCATGGTTTGCGGGCCAACAATACCATCTGCAGTTAATCCTGATTGCTGTTGAAAACGCATTACCTTTTGCATTAACAGCCAGTCAAACTTTGAGCCTGATAAAGTGTCTTCACCAAGTGCCGCACTAATATTTTTGTCTAACCAACGTACTAACTCACCTTTATCATTTTGTTTTAAACTATTTCTAAACCGGCTTGGCGCAGTCCAAAACAAAGTAAAATCACCCGTCCAGTTTTTTTCAAACCAAGCTTGGCTTACTAGTAAATGACTATTGCTAAGTTGTAATTCGACGCCCAACGGCGTAATACTCAGCAATGTCGCGTAATAGGCTTCGCCTAAATTATCTAGCAAACGAACAACCGCAGGTAAGTTATATTGCACCAATTGAGCATAATTCCCCTGGCGTTGTAGACAACGTAACTTAGCATATTGTGCATTACGACAACTCGCCTCTTCCAACGTAATGTCATAACCCCACTCTTTAAATAAAAATTGTGTGGCGGCGTTACCTTGTCGAGCTGATTTGATGTCTGAAGATAGCGCTTTATCTGTCATGACTTGATTATTAGCCACAACCGCTAAATCATCATGACCCTCATTGCCTAATTGCGCAATACTATCACCGCTACTTGCAACTTCCGTGGCGGTGATAACTGGGGCTATAATTGGTATTAGCTCATCATGTTGTACAACGGCTACGTTATCTTCAGTCTGATTTAATAACCCTAATTGAAAGGCTGCAACAACGCCCCCGAGGCATAATATGCCCACAAGTAGCGAGATAGTCGGCGCTGTTTTTTTAGCTTTCACAGGCGTGGAGATCGCGACTGTTTTTACTGCAGCGAGGACATGCTGTGGACTGATTTTGTCTTCTCGGGTCTTAAACGCATAATACAGTGATTTATCACAAACCAGATTCACTAACCGCGGTACCCCTTCGGTATGCTGGTGAATACGTTTTAATATCTTGCTGCTAAATAACCCCGGATTACCCGAAGCAATGCTTAACCGGTAAGCCACATAACTCGCCAATTCCAACTCGGTTAAAGGCAGTAAATGATAACGTGCAGTAATACGCTGAGCCAGTTGACGTAACTCTGGTTGTTTTAGTTTTTGCTGTAATTCCGGCTGACCAATCAGCACAATATGGAGTAATTTTTTATGATTAACATCGAGGTTGGTTAATAACCGCAACTGCTCTAATGCCGCTGTCGATAATAGTTGTGCCTCATCGATAATCACGACACAGGATCTATCTTGTTGGCAATTAGCTAATAAATAATGATGTAACAAATCAAACAGCATTTTTAAGCTCAAATTATGCTTATCATAATCAAGCTTAAATTCATCACATAAGGTCGCTAATAATTCTAATTCGCTGACTGCTGGATTATGGATATACCCCAGTACTGTCGTTTTCGTAAGTTCTTGTATTAAGGCTCGCGACACAGTGGTTTTACCTGTACCAACCTCACCCGTTAGCATGATAAAACCACCCGCACCTTGTAACCCATAGGTCAGATGTGTCAGTGCTTCTTTATGCCTGTCGCTCATAAAAAAGAAGCGGGGATCAGGGGCAATAGAGAAAGGCATCTCTTTTAAATGAAAAAACTCAGTATACATCTATGATTATCATCCTATGATTGAACCTTCACGTTAATAGCTAGACAACAAAATGTCAAAAATAGGCGATTAAAATACCACTTTATTCATGCATTAAGTTAGCTAATCATCAACATAGGTATAATTATGACAATTAAAGTAGTGTAATAGTCACGATTGCATTTAATACTTAAATTCAAGACAGCAAAGATCGAGTTTCTAAACCGTTACGGTATAATTAATCAATACCAACAGTGATATCCAAGTCATCATTAACGTAAATATCTGCAAGCCATTATTAAAGTAAAGTAACAGGGGTTGTTTAGTGCAAAT
Organism: Moritella marina ATCC 15381; assembly: GCF_008931805.1. Classification (GTDB taxonomy): domain Bacteria; phylum Pseudomonadota; class Gammaproteobacteria; order Enterobacterales; family Moritellaceae; genus Moritella; species Moritella marina. The sequence goes on from NZ_CP044399.1 coordinate 3,379,288, forward strand.
ATATTTAGTCGGCGGTGCAGTCCGTGACAAGCTATTATCCTTACCGGTAAAAGACAAAGATTTTGTGGTCGTTGGCGCAACACCAGCAGACATGCTTGAGCAAGGCTATCAGCAAGTCGGTAAAGATTTTCCGGTATTCTTACACCCAAGTACTAAACAAGAATACGCTCTAGCACGTACCGAACGTAAAAGTGGCTCTGGTTATACTGGCTTTACCTGTTATGCAGCGCCTGACGTCACGCTAGAACAAGATCTCGTGCGTCGAGATTTAACCATTAATGCCATGGTCGAAGACGAAAATGGTCAAGTCATCGATCCACTCAACGCCCGCGCTGATTTAGATAACCGTGTATTACGTCATATATCTGCAAGCTTCAGTGAAGATCCGCTCCGGGTATTACGTGTCGCACGTTTTGCTGCTCGTTTCCATCGTCAGGGGTTTACCATTGCCGATGAAACGCTGCTCTTGATGCAAGCCATGACCCAAGCGGGAGATCTTGCCGAGTTAACCCCTGAGCGAGTATGGCAAGAAGTAGAAAAAACCTTATCTGCTGCGAATCCTGAAGTGTTCTTTAAAGTATTAAAAGATATAGGTGCATTAGCGGTTATTCTACCAGAGCTGGATAACCTTTTTGACCTCGCCGTTATAAGCAGCGATGAAGACAACGACGACAAAAATAACAGCAATCTAGGCCTACAAGCATTAAGTCTGTTAAAAAACACCGCGTTACTATCGTCTAACTTAGCGATCCGATTTGCCGCAGTCATGCAAAACCTCGGGGAACAGCAGGCTAATATTAAAGCCTTGGCTAAACGTTGTAAGGTACCCAATGAACATCGTGATCTGGCAATACTCGTCAGTGCCCAGCAAGCTCATATCCACAATGCACTAACATTAACACCAGCAGCAATAATCAGCCTATTCGATAATACCGATGCATGGCGTAAACCCGAGCGTTTCCAGCAGATATTACTCACTTGCTCGAGCAGTAAAAGCAAGCAACTCGCAGATGCTTATCAGCCAACCCAATATCTGACTAACATGCTCAACACCGCATGCGACATCGCCGTGCAACCGATTATCGCGGCCGGGTTTCGTGGGCCAGAGATAAAACAGCAATTAACCTTACAACGTATTAGCGCGTTAACGGCATTACGTGCTTAATAGGTAATTAAATCGGTAAATAGGTAGATCGCAAGATCAAAAAAGGCTGTTACCACAGGTAACAGCCTTATCTCAGACCGAAAGACTAAATCGCTTGAGTATAAATTAAATAGAACAGACCCGCGCCTAACAATAAACGATAAACAACAAACGGGAACATGCCTAGTTTTTCTAGCACTTTCAAAAATACGTGAATACAAGCAACGGCACTAAAGAAAGACACGATCACACCAAGACCCATTGCAAACCAATCAACCGGACGTACCGTCGTAATCACTTCACCAGCGTTCAGAGCCTCAACAACATCACCATGTAGCACTAATTTTAGCGTTAAATAACCACCCGCCATCGCAATGATTGGAATTGACATTAAGAATGAAAAACGCGCAGCTGCACTTCGGCTTAGTCCTAGCATTAAGCCCGCAGTAATGGTCACGCCAGAACGTGATGTACCAGGAATTAGCGCCAGCATTTGCGCAAAACCTATGATTAGAGCCCCTTTCCAACCTGTTTTGTATTCATCTTTAATTTGTGTGGCATTGGCATCTGCCCACCATAATAATAAACCAAAGATAATCGTTGTTGTCGCGATAACGGTGGTACTACGTAGGTATAACTCAATTAAATCTTTACCAAAGAAACCAAACAGCGCGGCCGGTATCGTCGCTAATAAAATACACCATGCAAGCTGACTGTCTTGAGTGTGTTCACCTTTAAACATAGAACGCACCCAAGCAACGGCCATCGTGCCAACTTCTTCACGAAAATAAATAAGTACTGCTAATAATGTACCGATGTGCACAGCAACATCAAAAGCCAGACCTTGATCCTGCCAGCCTAATAATTGTGACGGTAAGATAAGGTGAGCAGAACTTGATACTGGTAAAAATTCAGTTAATCCCTGAATCAACGCCAGTACGATCACTTCCAAAGTACTCATTCATGTTTCCTTTATTGTTAGATGATGTTTATTGTTAAAAATAAAATAAATAATACCAATAACTGTAAAGCGAATACTAATCAGCTCCGCCCTACCGAGATTGGTACCTTATCGTTTAAACTAGCTCAGTTATTGCTGGCCATTGCCACTGTGCTAGTGCCAATACCTGGGTTGATTTATCAAAGTCACGCCATAACGCAGCCATCGTCATACCCGATTCTGGGTGACATAGATCCGGCGCTAACTCCGCAAGCGGCCATAATACAAACGCATGATAAAGAATTTCAGGACGAGG